>JANLTG010000190.1:0-23809 GCA_031362805.1 bacterium | reverse complement strand
GGCATGGGTTTAGGCTGGTTGGTTTTGGGGGCTAACTCGCGCCCGTTGCTGAAAGTCGCCCACAAGCCGACGGTGGATTGTGGGCAACCTTCATGGGCGCTCTTTTTCATCGCTTCAAGCGGCGTGGGCAAGTTTCTTCTTTGGGCGGTAGACTTCCCAATGGGCGGGCGTAGGCCAGCGCCTGATGAATGCGGTGATGGTTGTAATCACTGAACCAGCGGCCCACGCCCCGTTCCAGCGCCACCGGCTGGGCGTAGTCGCGCAGGTAGATGTCCTCGCATTTGAGCTGCGCCAGAGCCGTTCGATGAACACGTTGTCCAGTCAACGGCACCGGCCGTCCATGCTCATGAAGGGGTCGCGAAGGGGCTGACTATTGACAACTAGCGCCGCGGATGGCCCGTCCTGTTTGCTGTGCTCCACCAGAAAGCGAGAGCCTCCTCACGCCAGCTCCTACCCATCAAAGGTGCCGCACCCGGCCCTTGTACTTCTGCAAGATCCGGTCGTTGTGATCGTCGCCGTTGGTGTTGCTGCTGATGAACACCTCGGGCTTGTGCCCCAGCTTCAGCGCTTGCTCGATGCCGCCCACGATGATCGCGTTCACGATGATCGCGCCGGTGATCGTCGAGGTCGGACCGATCTTGCCCGGCAGGCCACGCAACTCGATGGCGGCGTCACCGTTGATGCCGCAATTGTCGAGCGTCAATTCGGCCGCGTCGCACAAGCGCTTGCCGCTCGGATGCCGCGAAGGCCACGCTAGGCTTTGCGCGAGGTTCGTGATGGCAATGACTTTCATTCCGCACTCGCGACCGAGCAACGCCAGTTCGATGGGCACGGCGTTGCGCCCCGAGTTCGACGCCACGATCAACACGTCGCCCGCTTCGACCGGATAGTCCGCGAGGATTTTGCCGGCTAGGCCCTGCTCGCGCTCCAGATAGGTCGCGTCGATGGCGTCCTTGTGGAGCATCAAGCGGTCGTCGAGAATTGGGTTGGCGCGACCCAGGTTGCCGGCGCGATAGAAGATCTCCTCCGCCAGCATGTGCGAGTGGCCGGTGCCAAAGGCATAGAGCCAGTGATCGCCGGCGAGCGCTTCACCGAGCCAGCGCGCGGCGATGTCGAGCTTCTCACGCTGGGTCTCGTAAACGGCGCGGAGCTGGCGGTCGGATTCCTCGAAGTAGCGATCGATGATGGGGCTCATGGATTCAAAGGGTTCGTCCCAAGAAGACTGAATCCGGCGGCGTGTCGGGTCCAGCCGGGAGATCGGTGAACCCCAGCTTGCGATAGAACGCCAGCGCGCGAGCATTACCCGGCGCGACGCAGAGGTGAACGCCCGGCGCACCCGTGGCTCGAAGCGCCGTCATCTGTTGCTCCAGCATCCGGCGGCCCCAGCCCTGGCCTTGCGCGCGCGGCAACAGATCAATGTGCATGTGCGCCGGCCACGCGGCAAACGACGGCGGGAAGTACGCCAGCGCCTCCGGATGTAGGAGTTGGTTGTGCAATTGTTCGGTTAGCGTCCATCGCGCCGGATCGCCTGCGGGTTGAATAAGCTTGGCCTGAATGTGCGGCAGCCACTCGCGTTGGAAGCGTTCGTAGTACCGCGCCGAATTCGGCGTGCCGAGGCAGTAGCCGCAGACGCCCACGTCGTCCTCCAGCGCGAGCGCTAAGTCGGGCTCCAGTCTGAGATACGGGCCGACGTAAATGTTACCCAACGCATCCGGAGCTTCGTGGAGATGCGAGCCGTCCGCGCCGTTGTCGCTGGTCTGAAGGCAGACTGCGTAGAAGGCGCTTTGATCTTCGGGTCGCGCACGGCGGATGCGGAGAGTTGAGTTCATGGGCGATCAAATCGTGCAAGCTGGGAGAATTGGGGAAACCGTGAGCCATCTCGCTGGCGCTGGATGAAAATTGCGGCGCGGCAGCACCGCCCTACCAAGGTACGGTGGGGCGGACCTGCCGGTCCGCCGTAGACTCCCGCAGACGAGCGTAGCGTCGTTTGCGGTCCGGTGCGCCCAAACCCAACCGTTGCCTCGATATGCCCGCGATCCTCTTTCATATCCGGGGTCGGAATCCACCCTTCACCGGCTGAATCAATTCGCGCAATTCACCGAGCACGCCACCACGGAAAACGCCCGCCGGATAGTCCAGCGCGGGATACGGCGGTTGCGCTCCCTTCAATCGTTGCTCGTCGATGATCACCACCAACCCCAGTTCATCTTTGAGCCGCCACACCTGCGACCAGAGCGCGTCGAACAAATCGCGATTCCGCAACGCACCGAGGTCGAAGAACAGTTTGCCCAGTTGATCGGTAACGCGCTTCACCTCGGCCAGCTGAGTCCCGATGCTTCCTGCCGAAGCGTGCAGAACTTCGCGAACGCTGGTCAGCAAGCGCTCCGCCTGCGGTCCGTGTGCAAACGGCAGCCAGAGGCAATCGACCAGCAGACGCACGGTCGCGGCGTCGAAGCGACCGCCAGTGACGCGTGCCCATTCGGGCAACCAAGCCTCGATCGCGTTTGCGATTGCGCCCTCGGGCGAGTACTCCGCTCCCACGTGAACAAACTCGCCGAGCGTAGCGAGCGGCAGGAAGTTCAATTCGCAGGCTCCGTTGGGATTGAGCACCACGCCGCGACTGAGCCCAGGCAGTTCGTGAGTTCGTCCACTGAATGGCCCAAGGAAGACGCGGGCGTTGTCGTAGTCATTGGCGTGGAGATTATCCCAGATGAAGGGCGGTCGGCGGAGGACCGCCGTGACTTCGCGCAGATGATCGGCGCTGATCGCCGGCGAAATTATTTCCGGGCCGGTCCAGAAGATGTCCACGCCGGGATGCAGCTGCTCGCCGAGTGCGCAGAGATACGCGGAATCGGACGGCGCTTGGCCGGCCATCCGCGTGCAATAAACCGCGGGGCAGAGCGCGAGGGAATGCGAGGTCCCGTTGGAAGCAGGTAGCAGCCGACGTGAGGAAGCTCCGATTTCCTCGGGCGGTTCGGCTTTAGATGGAGCTTCCGCACGTCGGCCGCTACGGGTTGCGGTTTCGAGCCATTCCCCCAACTCATTCGCCAACCCAGCGTGGCGGCGCGCTATGTCGGCCAGTTCGGACGGCGGCAAGTTCGGCACGTCATCGAACATTACCGCGAAGTCGACGCAACCGAGTTCGAGCAACTGCTGGAAGCGCCTTTGAAGATCCTTCACCAAAGAAGTTTCGGGTGTCGCGACTGCATCTTTGGCGAAGTGCCCATCCCAACCCGGCGCGAGGGCGTAAATGAAACGAACGCCCGCCTCACGGCACGTGGCGATCAACTCCTTGAACGCGGCAGCTTCCGCTTCATCGAGCAACTCCCGCCACAGCACGCGATGCTTGAGATCGTCCTTGGGAGCGAACAGGTAGGTGTTCAATCCGAACTGCTTCAGCCAGCCTACCACCTTGCGGCGTTGCGCGAACGTCCACGGCCGGCCGTAAAAACCTTCGACGACACCGCTGGAGAAAACTGGATTCATCGGCGGCCTCCAAGGCACCGCGATCGTGAGTTGCCGAATAGTTCCCAACTGCGCGCCAGCGTCTTGGACGGCGGCAGTGCTCTGCCGCTTTGTGGAGCGTGCGCTGAGGCGGGAGCGCCCCAAAGTGGTGCTGCCGCTGCGCTCTGCACCGCACTCCAAGACGCTGGCGCGAGCTCCCCGCCACTTCGGCTAGCGGATCGGCTTGTCCCCTTCGTTTCCTCCGTTGCCTTCTGTAAAGCAGGTTTCGGGTTTTGACCTTCCTCCGCCCCATCTCCCATCCGCCAACTCCCAGCTCCGAATCTCACTTCACCGCACCGCTCGTGACACCCGCGATGACCTGGCGATTGAAGATCGCGTAGGCGACCAGCGCCGGCACCGCCATGAGCGAGAGGCCCGCGAGCAGCGCCGGGTAGTTCGTGTTGTGCGCCTGCTCGAAGGCGATCATCCCTGCCGGCAGCGTGCGCATCGCCGGATCGACGATGAACAGCAGCGCCATGAGAAACTCGTTCCATGTGTTCAGCACCGTCAGCACCGCGACCGTGGCAACGGCGGGCTGGGCGGCGGGCAGCAGGATTTGCAAATAAAAGCGCGGTGTCGAGACGCCATCCATGCGCGCCGCCTCGGTGAGTTCGGCGGGCAGGCCTTGGAAATAGGCGGCGAAGAGCAGGATTGCGACGGGCAAACTCTGCGCGGCGTACGGCAGGATGAGCGCCCACAAGCTGTCGTGAACGCCGAGCCTCTGGAGCAGATCGCCGAGCGGGATGATGAACGATTGCACCGGCAAGATCATGCCGACGAAGAACAGCGCCAGCCAGAAGCGCCGGCCGGGAAAGCCGTGTCGCGCGAGCGCGTGCCCGGCCCACATCCCGCAACTGACCACGAGCGCCACGCTCAGGCCGGTGACCAGAATGGAGTTGATGAAGTAATCGTCGAGGTTGCCTGCACGGATAGCTTGTTGGTAATTGGCGAACGTGATGCCGTCCGGCAGCGCAAACGGCCGCTCGAAGATCGCGACATTCGATGTCTTGAAGCTGCTGAGGATCGTCCACCCGAGCGGGAACAACCACACGGCGGCGAGGAGGAGCCAGGCAAGGTGCGTGGTATGTCGACGGGTGTTCATGGCTAATCGCTCCACGTGTGCTTCATCGCCGTTGCCTCACGAAGTTGAGCTGCTTCGCCGCGAAGACGAGGCCGGCGGTCGCGAAGACCAGCAGCGTCAGCAGCACGGCGAGCGTCGCGCCGTAGCCGGGGTTGTCGAACCGGATGAATTCCTTCACCAACAACGTCGAGACGATGCTGGTGTGATCCTGGTTGGGCAGCATGACCCAGAACAGGTCGAAGGCCTTGAAAGCGCCGGTGAAACAGATCAGCAGCGCCACCCAGAGCACGTCGCGCAGGAGCGGCAGCTTGATCCGCCAGAACGTCTGCCACGGGTCCGCGCCGTCGATGCGCGCGGCTTCGAGCACTTCCTTCGGGATGCCGGCGAGGCCGCCGAGGAAGATGATCATGTAAAAGCCGCAATACGCCCAGCCGCTCACGACCGAGATGGTGAGCAGCGCGCGGCCTTCGCGCAGCCAGCCGGGCCAGACGCCGACGCCGTCCTTGAACATGAACCCAAACACCAGCCCGACGATCACGAGCGACAGGACGTTCGGCGAAAAGAAGGCGACGCGCAGGAAGTTGTTGAGCCGGCCTTCGCGCTGGAGCCCGACGGCGAGGGCGAGTCCGACGCCGACTTCGAAGATCAGCGTAAGCGCGAGATAAACGAGGTTGTTGCCGAGTGATTGGCGGAACTGCGGGTCGGTGAGCGCGTAGGAATAGAACAGGCCGCCGACCCATTCGCGTCCGCCGTCGCGCTGCGGATAGACGGACTCGAGCAAGGTGAGCGTGGACGGCAGGAGGACGAAGACCAGGAACAGCGCGAGCGCGGGAACGAAGAACAGGATTTGGCCGCGCTTGGTCATTTGGGGGCTGGCATCTGGGGTGAACCTAATTGGTTGCGGGTCGGTTGCGCCGGGTGGTTGCTGGATTGCCGGCAGGTCTTGGAGTGCGGCACCAGCGAAGCGCCAGTGCCGCTATGTGGGGCGTCCGAACCGTCAGTAGCGCTCGAAAGCGGTGCTGCCGCTGCGCTCTGCACCGCACTCCAAGACGCGGGCGCGAGGAAGTCGGCGCCATGTGACGGGTGGGCCGTGTGGTGGCTAGGCGCGTGGCCTCCCTCACCCTCGATCCCTCTCCCCAAGGAGAGGGAAGGGCCATCGTGCGTCGCATGACGAGCTGTGCGTCGAGGTCGTCGGAAAGCCGTCGAACTGCAGTCCCTCTCGCTGGGGGAGAGGGCTGGAGTGAGGGGGAACGAGACAACCGACTTTTCGAGGAGTCGACTTTGCTGGCGGCCACGATGTTTCGCTTTGCCGAGCGATGCTCGGCGCTCCGGTTCGTCTTCATCACAATCCTTTCCCGGCGAGGGCGAGCTTGCCGTCGCGCCAGCGCGTGGTGGCGTCTTTGAGTTCCAGTTTTCCAGTGAGGACGTCGGCGCAGATTTCGTAGAAGAGCTGCGCTTGCTCAGGTCGATAGGCCGTGTCGGGCGGCGGCACCTTGAGCGGCGCGGCGGCCAGGTACTCGTGCAGCCGACGCGTGACCGGGTTGGTCGTGAAGGTATCGGCGTCCGTGCGTGCCGAGATGCCGCCGAGCTTGGCGAACTCGGTCTGATACTTGGGCGAGAGCAGCAGTTCGACGAACGCGACGGCAGCCTGCGGATTCGCGGTCTGCCGGCTGACCATGTAACCGGTGGTGACCGCAGCCATCACGTTTCGTTCGCCCTGGGCCGACGGCACGGGAAAGACGCCGACCTCGAAATGGAGTTCGCCCTTCGCCCGGGCGTCCTCGATGTCGGCGACAAACCAACTGCCGAGCACGTGCATGGCGGACTTGCCGGAGAGGAAAAGGACTTTGGCGTCGATGTCGCCCAGCGTCCCGATGCCGCCGGGTTCGAGCACGCCCGGGAGATCGAGCGCGCCTTCCTCGCGCAACGCGGCGAGCCCCTGCAAGCCGGCAAGATCGACGGCTGAAGGAACGACCCAGCGCGCGAAGAGTTTATTGAGGCGCTCGGGTCCGATGGCTTGACCGGCGAGTTCGGCGCCGAAGTTGCCCATCGGCCAGAGATCGCGATTGCCCTGGGCGAGCGGCAGAATGTTTAACGCGCGAACTTTGGCACAGAGGTCGAGCCATTCCTCGAAGGTGCCGGGCGGCTGCCAGCCGTGCTGCGCGAAGAGGTCGCGATTGAACCAGACCAGGTTGGACACATCGACCGACTGCGGGAGAAACCACACACCGCCGTCTTGCTGGCGGGTCGTGCCGGGCACGAATTGATCCGTGAAGCCGGGGGTGAGCTGGGGCTTCAGATCCAGCGCCCACTGCTGCTCGATCGCGTAGCCCGCCTTGTAGCCGTCCCAGAGAAAGAAAATGTCCGGCGGTTGCCGGCCGCGAAACTGGAGCCGCCAGCCGATAGTTTGATAGACCTCGCTGTTGAGAATCGTTTGTTGAATGCGCAAGCCGGAATGGCCGGCCTCGAACTCGGCGATTGCGGCGGCGATGATCGCGCGCTCGGATTCAGTCGTGAACGTGTGCGCGAAGCGGAGCGAGTTGGGTGAAGGTGCGGCGAGGCGGAGCCGCTGGCCAAAGGCGAGCAGCAGCCACCCGGTGAGGGCGATCAAGACGAGGGCTGGCCAGCGCGGGCGCATAGTTGATCGGGTTGGAGGAAGGCGTCGTCATTTGAAGAAAATGGCGCGCTGACGTAAAGCTGTTTCCCGCGGTTGCCGAAAATTCCCCAGAGTTATCCGAACAAAACCGGCGCGGCGGAGTCATAACAGTTGCTTCCGCCGCGAGTTCGGCCACAGTGAAGCACCATCTATATGAAGCAGACGTTGATGAATGTGGGTTTGAGCTTGGGGCTGGTCGGCGCGGTTGCGGGCGCCGAGAACGGCACCAATTACGCCAAGCTGAACAAGGCCGAGCTGACCGAGTTTCAGGCCGGCAAGATCGCCTATGCCGTCGGCATGATGCTGCAAACCTCGCACTACCGGCAGACACCCATCAACGATGCCATTTCGCGGACGCACTTCACCAACTATGTGAACGCCCTCGATTATGGCCGGGTGTTTTTCCTGCAACCCGACGTGGACGAGTTCGCGGAGAAGTTCGCCACCAAGCTGGATGAAGCGACCTTGAACGCCGACGCGACCCCGGCGTTTGTGATCTACGAGCGGTTCAAGCAGCGCGTGAAAGAGCGCCAAGCCTTCGTCGATCAACTGGTGAAGCGGGAGTTTGCCTTTGACGCGGACGAGTATTTTGATTTGCAGCGCAACAAAAGGCCGTGGCCCGCGAACGACGCCGAGGCCGAAGTCGTCTGGCAGCTTCGGGTGAAAGCCGACTTGCTTGTCGGCAAGGTCAACAACGACAAACCCGAGGAGACCCTCAAGATCGTGACCAAGCGGTATACGCGCTCCGCCAAGCTTTTGACGGAGCTGGATCACGAGGAAGTATTGAACCTCTACCTCGATGCCCTGGGCAGCGCATTCGATCCCCACTCTGATTATCAGCCGCCACCGGAACGGCGGAACTTCGAGATTCACAACATCAAGAGCGAGTTGAGCGGCATCGGTGCGCTCCTCCAGTCCGAGGACGGCTATTGCAAAATTCGCAGCCTGACGCCCGGCGGTCCGGCCGAGAAGAGCAAGGAACTCAGCCCGAACGACCGTATCGTGGCCGTGGGCCAGGGCGAGAGCGGTGAATGGGTGGACGTGATCGAAGAGAAGTTGAACAACGTGGTGGAGATCATCCGCGGCCCGGTGGGGACGCCGGTGCGGCTGGAGATCATCCCGGCCAAGGGCGACAGCTCGACGCGCAAGGTGGTGAAGCTCGTCCGCGATGTGATCCAGATCAAAGACGCCCTGCCGAAGGCGCAACTACACCTGATCCCGGTGTCGAACACCGAGACGCAACGTTTGGGAGTGATCAACCTGCCGCAATTCCATGAGCGCGCCGCGGACGACGTGGCGAAGCTGATCAACCGTTTGAAGGAGGAGAAGATCGACGGGCTGGTGCTTGATTTGCGGCGCAACGGCGGCGGCATCCTTGAGCAGGCCACGCGGTTGACCGGCCTGTTCATCGATCAAGGGCCGGTGGTGCAGGTGCAGGCCTATGACGGACGCAAGGGCATCCTGAGTGATGCCGAACGCGGGGTTGTGTGGGATGGCCCACTCATCGTCCTCGTGAGCCACCTCAGTGCTTCCGCGTCGGAGATCGTCGCGGCTGCCCTGCAGGACTACGGCCGGGCGTTGGTCGTCGGGGATTCGCATACCCACGGCAAGGGCACCGTGCAGACACTGGTCAGCCTCGATCCATTGATCCGCCGCGATGAAGTCGCCGAGCCGGGCTCGATCAAGTTCACGGTGCAGACTTTTTTCCGCGTCTCCGGCGAAACGACGCAGAAGCACGGCGTGACGCCGGACTATGCGCTGCCGTCCACCTACGATTACCTGGAGCTGGGTGAGACCTACCTGCCGAACGCGCTGGAAGTAAAACCGATCGAGCGGGCTCCCCGGTATCGTTCCATGAACCTGGTGAAACCGAATCTCGAACAACTGGCGGCCGCCTCCCACGCCCGGCTCGCGGACGATCAAGACTTCAAATATATCGCCGAGGACATCGGGCTTCTGAAAAAGCAACTCGAGGATCGCCGGGTCTCTTTGAATCTGGCCAAGCGCCTTGGGGAGAAAGCCGAACAGGAAAGCCGCAAGGACGCGCGCAAGAAAGAGGTCACCAGCCGCGGCAGCAACGACCAGAACGTTTTCGAGATCGACCTCGAGGGCGTCGACAGCGCCAAGCAACTGGTGTCGCTCAAGGTTAAGAAAGACGAGGTCAAGAAAGACGACAAAGCCGCGAGTGCCGAAAACAAAGACAGCGCGGCCGCGCACGATGCGGATGAACCCGTTGACGGCGACGACGACGGCGAGTTCAGCCACTTGGATCCGCACCTGAAGGAAACACTGCGCGTGCTGGGCGACTACACACGGCTGCTCAAGGGCGCGACCCTGGCGGTCAACGCCAACGTGACCGCCGGCAAAAAAGCACCAGCCGACGGCACCGCCGCCGTGCAGTAGGGTATCCGGACTGGCGGCTCTTCGCCCGTCACGCGAGCGCGTTGATGGCCTGGAGCAGCTGATCGCCGATCTCCCGCTGCCGCTCGGCGCCCGTCACCTTGCCGTCCGCCACTTCATTCACGTAGAAGCTGTCCACCGCCGCGCCTTTCTCGGTCACGATCTTGGCGAGTGCGAGGTTGAGGTCGAGCTCGGCAAAGGTGTGGCTGATGACAAACAGGAGACCCAGCCGATCCACCGCCTCGATATCGATCACCGTGTACTCCTCTGAAATCTCGTTGTCGAAATAGATGCGCGTCGGCACCGCTTCCTGATCCTGCGCGGTGAGGGCGCGATGCGCCCTGCTCTCCTTGGCGATGCGCGCGCCGAATTCAACCTCCTGACCATTGAGCACGCGGCTCAGCAAGGTTTCGAACCTTTCACGATCCTCCTTCGCCACGAGCGTTTCCCCCGTCACGCGTGTCACGTAGAACGTGTCCAAGGCCAGGCCGTCCGCGCGGCTGAAAACCTGCGCGCTGAGAATGTTCAAGCCCGAGGCGCTGAGCGAGCCGGCGATGCGGCTGAACAATCCCGGCCGGTCCCAGGTGCAGACCCGGAGCGCCGTGTAGCCTCGGTCGGGATCGCTCTGCCAGTGCGTGACCGGTTCGAGCCCGCGGTCCACCTCCACAACTTGGAGCCGCAGGAAGCGGTTGGCCAGTTGGACATCGGTCGCCACTTCATCCGGCGCGTGTACCCGGAAATAACGCGGGGGCAGCGTGTCGAAATGCGCCGCGAGCTCCTCGTCGCTCACCGTGGCCGGCACCAGCCGCCGAACCTCACGCAACAATCGATCGCGCTGTTCGACGCGGCTGCGAATGAAGGTCGTACCGCCGGTGACCACGCGCAGCGTTTTGTCGTAGAGCGTGCGCAGCAGCGAATCCTTGAAGCCGTTCCACAGCTTTTCGCTGGTGCCCATGGCATCGGCCAACGTGTGCAGTGCGAGCATGCTCAGCGCGGGCGGGCTCTGCACGATCTGCGCGAAGCTCCGGATCACGGTCCGGTCTTCGAGGTCGCGGCGCTGGGAGGTCATCGCCATCACCAGATGATTTTCGATGAGCAGGCGGAGCAGGTGCGCTGTGGCGACATCCAGGCCGAGGCGCCGCGAGACGCGGTCCGCGATCACCGCGCCTTCTTCGGAGTGCTGCCCCTGTTTGCCGATGCCCTTGCCGGCGTCGTGCAGCAGTAGCGCGAGGTAAAGTATGTATGGGCGGTCCAGCTCCTGGAACATCTCGGAGTACTGGCTGTGCGGCGGAGCCTTCGCCTCCCAGACCCGGTCGAGCTGTTCGAGGCAGACCAGCACATGCTCGTCGGCGGCGTAGATGTGAAAGAACTCGTGCTGCACCAGACACGTGAGGCGGCCAAACTCGGGGATGTACTTGCCGAGAAAATCCACCTCGTGCATCGCCCGGACGATCGGCGCCACGCTGCCGCGATGATTGAGAATCTCAAGGAACGTCTCCCGCACATGCGGATCCTTGAGGAACTCCCGGTTCACGAGCGCGAGCGACTGGCGGATCAACTGATTCAGATCGGGGTGCAGACGCAGGCCGCGTTGCTGGGAGTAAAGAAAGGCGCGCATGAGCCGGCGCGGCTGCTCGCGGAAGACCCGATTGTTCAACTGCCGCAGCTCGCCATTCAGGATTCGGAAGCCGTCGTGTGTCTGGCCGGCGGGTTTGCCCCCTGGCAGCCGCAGCACCTTGCGCAACGCCTGCAAGCGCCCGGTGTTTTCGTTGATCGCCATCCGTTGCTCCAGCGTACGGGTGATCAGGTAGATGTGCCGCATGTGGACATACAGATCGCGCATGAACTTCTCCAGGCGCACGCTCGGCGAACGGTCGGGATAGCCCAGCGCGCTGGCGACGGTCGGCTGCAGATTCTTCGTGAGGACATCCATCGCCGGCGTGGCCTTCGCGAAATGCAGGTGCATCTCGTTGCGGACGCGCAGGAGAAAGTCGTACGCCTGCCGTAGCGCCCGGCGTTCGGCGGCGCTTAGAAATTCCTTCTTCACCAGGTCGGTGAACGAGCGGGTGCCGTGCTTGAACAGCGCCATCCAGAGCAGGTTCTGGTAATCGCGCAGGCCGCCGCAGCCATTCTTGATGTTAGGCTCCTGCATCAGCGCCGAGTTGCCATACTTGGTGCGGCGGATGGCCTGATCCTCCGTGCGCGCCTGGATGTATTCATCGGCGTGACTGGCGACGCACTTCTCCCGGATGTTTTGCTGGAAGATGCGGAACAGCTCGGAATTGCCCGTGATCAACCGCGCCTCGATCAGCGACGTCTTCGACTGCATGTCCCGATTGGCCACCTGCACGCAATCGAAGATGCTGCGCACGGAATGGCCCACCTTGATGCCGACGTCCCACAACGTGAGGAGCAAGCCCTCGTTCAACGTAGAGAGATACGGATTGGTTTTGCCCCGGCTCACGAGCTCCCCGTGAAACAGGAACATGATGTCGATGTCGCTGAGCGGATTCAGCTCGGCGCGACCGTAGCCGCCGGTGGCCACCAAAGCCCAGGGCGCGGACGGCACCTGTTGCAGCTCCGGATGGCTGGCGAGCACACCCTCGAGGATGTAGCGGATCAGGACGTCGTAAACGGAGGCGCGGGCCTTGCAGACCTCGCGACCCGACGCGCCGCTGCGGTGCAACATGCGGAGCCGGTGGTTTTCCAGCTTGAGAAAATTCTTGTAGCGGGCGAGCTCCTCGGAGGGTTTGCGGCCGGGAGGCAGCGGCAACCGCTTCTCCGCGTCCTGCTCAATCTTTTCCAACAACGTCGGCACGCGGCGTAGTCAGGCAGAAGGACCGGGTGAAGGCAAACAGGTTGTCGGCAAACGGCGTGACGCGTGCCCTGACTTACTTCTCCAGCCGGAAAATGCCGTTGCCGGTGCTGACGTCAATGTCGGCCGAGTCACTGGGCGCACCGGTCGTGATGGGCACATTGTTCCAACTGGCGGCCGGCAGGCTGTCGGCCCGGCGCAGCAGGAAGCCGCCGCCGTTCGGCCAGCTCAAGCGCAGCGTATTGCCATTGCGGCTGAAGCCCAGCGTCGGTTGCGGCTCCACCACGTCACCAAAGGCGGTGCCCACTTTCAGATCGTCCACGGTGAGCACACCCATGCCCAGCGGGTTGCCGGGATCGGATTGCCGGAACGCGAACGTATCAAGCGTCGAAGGCTGGGGCGTGTCCGTCGCCGCGATACTGGCATCGAAGACGTTGGCCGGGCTCACCCACAGGCTGCTCTCGCCCGTGGCCACGCTGTAGCGCACGACCACCAAATGGTTCTGATTCAGGGCGAGGTCGCGGGTCAGGAAGGCTTCGTTGGGCGGGTTCACGGTGGCGTTGGCGATGCCGAGCCGGAAATGGCTGGCCGCCGCGAAATTGGTCCGCACAAAGATCCGCGAGCGAAAGCCATTCGTGTTGAAGTGAGCGAAGAAACTGCCGCTGCCCGTGGGCAACGCTGAGAAGTTCACCTTGAACGAGGCGTAAAGCACATGGCCGGCGGCGGGCGCAAAATTGATCGTTGAATGCAGACGCCGGTGAAAGTCCTCCGATTGCGTTTGCGACAACTGGAGCTGATCGAGCAACACCTGAGTTTGCCCGGCGATGCCGCCGTGATTCCACCAGAGCGCGTTGTCCACTACGGAGCCTTCCTCGGGCCGGCTGAAGTCATCACTGAACAGCAGGCCGAGGTAGGGATGGACGGTCAGCGTGAACGTGCGTTGCACGGATTGAATGCCGTCGCTCGCCGTCACGGTGATGGTGGTGACACCGGTCTGGCCGGCGGTCGGCGTCAGGGTCAACGTGCGATTCGGCCCCGAGCCGCCGATGACCAGCCCGTTTTGCGGAACCAGAGCAGTGAGGGACGATGCCGCGGTGACGTTCAACAGGCCGGGATCCAAGGCGCCGTGGCTGACCGTGATGGGCATGGGCCCGAGCGCGGTGCTGGCGGCGGTGAACTGGTTCACCACCGGCGCAATGGCCGGCACGCCGACCGTCACGCGGAAGGTGCGCAGGGCCGAGTTGGGCCCATCGCTCACCGTGACGGTGATGACGGAGCTGCCCTGTTGTCCGGCGACGGGCGTGACCGTGACCGTGCGATTGGCACCCGAGCCACCGAAGACAATGTTGTTCAGCGGCACCAGCCCGAGGTTGTCCGAGTTTTTGCCGAGCGTCAGGCTGGCGGCCGCGATCACGCCATCGCTGATCGTGAAGTTGAGCGGTCCGGTGGTGCCGTTTGCCGCGAGGGTCTGGTCGGCAATCGCCGAGATCGAGGGCGGCTGATTGTCGGTGACCGTCACTTGAAACGAAGTGGGCGTGGTATTGACACCGTCGCCGACGTTCACCGTGATGTTGGCCGTGCCCACCTTGTTGGCGGCGGGAGTCACCGTCACCGTGCGGCTGGCGCCCGAGCCGCCAAACACGATCCCATTGAGCGGCACAAGCGTGAGATTGCCTGAACCCGGCGTGAGCGTGAGGTTGGCAAGAGCGGTCAGGTCATCGCCGATGGTGAAATTGAGCGGCCCGGTGCTGGCGTTCACGAAGATCGGTTGGCTGCCTATACCCGTGATCGTTGGCGGCAGATCATTCACGACCGTGACTTGAAACGACGTGGGCGTGACGTTGCTGCCGTCGCTGACGGAAACGGTGATGCTCGCGGTGCCGGGCTGACCACCGACAGGCGTGACCGTGACGGTGCGGTTGGCGCCCGAGCCGCCGAACACGATGTTGTTCAGCGGAACCAGCGTCAGGTTGGCGGAGTTCTTGGTGAGCGTCAGGTTCGCCGCCGGCACCAGATTATCGCCGACGGTAAAGGCGAGCGGTCCAGTGTTGCCGTTCACCACCACCTGCTTGTCCGCGATTGTGCTGATCGTGGGCGGTTGATTGTCAATGACCGTCAGTTGAAACGAGGTCGGCGTCGGGTTCACACCATCGCTGACGGTAATGGTGATGTTGGCGATGCCGATCTGGTTGGCGGTCGGCGTCACCGTAACCGTCCGATTGCCGCCCGCGCCGCCGAACACAATTCCATTCAGGGGCACGAGGGCGAAGTTGTCGGAGCCTTTCGTGAGTGCCAGGTCGGCGGGATCGGTCAGGTCGTCGCCAATCGTGAAGTTGATCGGCCCCGTGCCTGTGTTGAGCGGAATCTGCCGGGGCCCAATGGTCGAGATCGTCGGCGGCAGATTGTTCACCACCGTAACCTGAAAAGAGATCGGCGTGACGTTGCTGCCGTCGCTGACGGAAACGGTGATGGTCGTCGTGCCTTCTTGCCCGGCGGCCGGGGTGACCGTCACCGTCCGGTTCGCGCCCGCGCCGCCGAACACAATGTTGTTCACCGGCACGAGCGTCAGGTTGCCGGAGTTTTTCGTAAGCGTCAGGCTGGCCGCCGGCACGAGGTTGTCACCCACGGTGAATCCGAGCGGGCCGGTGCTGGCGTTCACGAGAATCTGTTGATTGGCAATGCCGCTGATCGTCGGTGGTTGATCATCGATGACCGTCAGCAGAAACGAGGCAGGCGTCACGTTGAGGCCATCGCCGACTGAGACTGTGATCGTGGCGGTGCCGGTCAGATTGGCGGCCGGCGTGACGGTGACGGTGCGGCTGGCGCCCGCGCCGCCGAACACGATGTTGTTCAGCGGCACCAGCGTGAGGTTGTCGGAATCTCTGGTCAGCGTGAGATTCGCCAGCGGGGTCTGGTCATCACCGATCGTGAAGTTCAATGAACCGGTGGTGCCGTTCGCGACGATCTGTTGGTTGGAAATGATCGAGAGGGTCGGCGGCTCGTCGGCCACCTGCACATCGGAGAACTGGGTGCCAATCAAGAGGCTGTCCACGGCCATCGTGCCCGATGAACCGTCAGTGCCCGAGAAACCCTGCCGTAAGCCAAAGCGCTCGATGTTGGTCGGCGTGGGCAGATCATCCGCCGTCGCCCCGGAGCTGCCCTCATTTGCCGGGTTGACCCACAGCGTGCTGGCGCCGGCGGTGATGTCGTAACGAAGCACCACGCGATAATTGGTGTTCGGCAGTAAATCCTGGGCCAGTTGCCCGTTCACGGCGGTGGCGGACGAAGAGTTGCCGATGCTCAATCGGAACTTACCGGGGGCCGCATTGGACGTGCTGGCCCAAATTCGCGCGCGGAACAAATTGGTGCTGCGCTGGAAATGCGCGAAGTAGGTCCCGACCTCGTTCGGCAGGACGGAGCAATTCAGCACGAAGCTCGCGTAAAGCGCGGCGGTCGGGCCCCCGGGCGCGAACGGCTGACCGGGGATCACCAGGCTGACGTCCTCGCGCGCGCCCGGACCGCCAACGACGATGGCGCGTCCGGTGTTGACGGCCACGGCGACCAGGCCCGCGCTGCTATGCGCCAGCCAGGGCGAGCCGGCCGCGCCGCTGAGATTTCCGTTGGGGTAGCCGAACGCATCGCTCACCAGCAAGCTGGCGTGCGAACGCAGGAGACCGAGTAGAATGAGTGTGAGTGAAGTGAGGCAACGCTTCATGCACATGGCGCACGCTACGGGCAACGGGCGGACAACGTCAATCGCTTCCCCAGAGGCCCGGCCGGTAAGCGCGCTTGCGTTATCGGCGCGACAATCTATAAAAGGGTCATGCCTGACTCGGCTGCCAAATTACTCGTCGATAAACTCAATACGTCCCAGATTTTTCAGGACTACGAGGACGCGTTCTCCACGGCGACGGGCCTGCCGGTTTCATTTCGACCCACGGAGACGTGGCAACTGGCCCATCACCGTAGCAAGACCCAGAATCCCTTTTGCATGCTGATGGCGGAGAGCAGTCGCGCCTGTGCCGCCTGTCTCGAGGTTCAGCAGAAGCTCAACGACCAGGCTCAGCAAGTGCCGGCTACGGTGGCCTGTTTTGCCGGACTCTGCGACACCGCTATTCCGGTGCGCTCGGGCGACAAGCTGTTCGGCTTTCTTCAAACCGGCCAGGTAATGACCAAGGCGCCCACGAAGAAGCAATTCGACCGCGCCGCCCAGCAGTTGCTCGCCTGGGGCTTGAAGGTGGATCTCGGCAAGGTGGAAGAGGCGTACTTCCAGACCAAGGTTCTCAAGCCCAAGCAATATGACGCGCTGGTCAAGTTGCTCACCATCTTTGCTGGGCACCTCGCGATGGTGGCCAACCAGATCGTGGTGCAACAACAGAACGCCGAGCCGCCGATGATCACGCGGGCGAAGGAGTTCATCAAATCCAACCAGGGCGAAGACATCTCCCTCGGGGATGTCGCCAAGGCGGTGAACACCTCCACGTTCTATTTCTGCAAGATGTTCAAGAAGGCGACCGGCCTCAATTTCACCGACTACCTGTCACGCATCCGGATCGAGAAAGCCAAGAACCTCCTGCTCAATCCGAACCTGCGGATCAGCGAGATCGCCTACGAAGTTGGGTTCCAGTCGTTGACCCACTTCAATCGCGTCTTCCGTAAGCTGGCCGGTCAATCGCCGACGGAGTACCGGCAAAAGCTCCCCGGCATGGCTGGCCGTTGAACTCCGCTCTATGCGGCAGCGGCGGTGGCTTTTGCTTTTGAAGAATGCCGGCGGCGGACTTCGTCCCAGTGTTCCTCCGCGACCATGAAGCCCGGACATTGTGAAGCCCCGCAGTTGCACGGGTAATCTTCGTACTCGCTGAGATCGAAGTTGTAATTGTAGGTGATCTCCTCGCCGGCCCGAATCGTCCGCTTGGCTAGGATCCAGACGCGATCCTTGAGGACGTCCGTCTCGGCGTTGGCGTCGCAGCTTTGATTGATCGAGCGCGCCGGATTCCAATCCACGCTGCCGTCGATATCCCATTCCTGGTTCACCTCGAAGACGTAGACGTTGCCGGCTTCGCACCGGCGCCGGGCTTCCTGCTTGTCCATCTTCTCGCCGATATACTCGATGATGCGCGAACCCTTGCGCAGTGTCTTACGCGCAAATCCACCCAGGCCGTGAATCGGTGAACGCCGAAACACCACGTTGCCGACAATGATTTCTGTTTCCATGCCGGCGGTGGATTTAGGCGAACCCACCTCGCTTGAGAAGCAAATGTTGGCGCGGCGAGCGCCGGCCATGGACACAAAAGCGTGAGGGCTGGGGGCATCGCATACTGTCTCGCCGCGCGATCCGCCAGGTTTCGGTTGCGGCTCGACGCCCGCGAGCGGGTGCGGTTTGCTCCGCTCGTGTCTGGCACGTCCCACTACGAATTGGTCCGCCTCATCAACGGGGTCCGTAGCATCCGCTCGCTCCGAGAGGGGGAGACGTTTCATCCCGTAATTGGACCGGCGGCCGAGGCGGAAGGGCTCTACGTGAAGCAATTGCGGCTCGCGGAGAGAATGGACGCGGAGGCCGGGGAATTCGTGATCTGGGACGTCGGCCTGGGCGGCGGCGCCAACGTGCTCACGGTGCTTGATCGCACCCGGGGCATCGGAAAGCGACTGCGGATCGTCAGCTTCGACCACACGCTCGAGCCGCTCGAGTTCGCCGTCCGCCATGCCGGCGAGCTGGGTTACTTCGCGGGTTATGAAAACCACGTCGAGCAATTGCTGACCCGGCAGGCGATCGAGTTTGCGGACGGTGAACGGCGCGTAAACTGGGAGGTCCGGTTGGGCGATTTCCCCTCGCTTATGCTTGGCCCCACGCCGCTGGACCTGCCGGCGCCGCATGCGGTGTTGTTCGACGCGTATTCACCCGCGCGCAATCCGGCCATGTGGACGCTGCCGCTGTTTGAGGGGCTGTTCTGCCACCTGAGTCCCGATCGACCCTGTGCGCTGCCGACGTATTCTCGGTCCACGCTTTTGCGAGTCACCTTGCTGCTGGCGGGGTTCTTCGTCGGCGTCGGACACGCGACCGGTGAGAAGGATCAGACCACGATCGCGAGCAACACGGCGGGATTGATCGCCGAGCCGCTGGGAGGGGACTGGTTGAAGCGCGCACTGGCCTCGACGAGTGCGGAGCCATTGCACGAACCGGTGTACCGGCAGGCGCCCCTTACGGAGGGCTCGCTGCAGCGGTTGCGGGCGCACCCGCAGTTTGGGCATTTGCCTTCTGGCGATCTTCAAAGCCGGCCAGGCGTTGCCGCAAGGCGCGCAATTGTTGCGACTGGCGGGGGGTGAGCGCGAGCGGAGCGGAGTCACCCCGCAAGCCGCAGAACACCGCGACGGTGCCGTGCGCGTCACGCACCGGCAACAGCACCAGCGGCTGCGTGCCGGCGCCCGGTCGCAACCAGTCAGGAATGAAGGCCTGAATTTTCGGATTACCGGGATTCTGGATGAGCACGTCTTCACCCCGCTTGAGACAAACGCTGAACACATCGCGCACTGTTGCATCAAGCAGTTCCTCGCCCTTGACCATCGCGAAGAAATCCCCCTCGCCGAGCCAGGCATAGTACTTGGCGCCCAGGTCGGCCCGCCGAAACAGCAAAGTGTGATCGAGTTCCAGGCCGGTATGGATGGCGCGCAGGGCTTCGGTATACACTTGGTCGATTGGCGTGCCGGCTCGCGTTTCCAGTTCCATCAACGTGGCGATGCCGGCCGCGAGCGAATCGCGGAAGTGCCGCGTGGTCTGGCCACCCGTGGAAGCCGTGCTCGACGGCGGGGCCGCGGCCGCTCGATTTGCAATAGCGTCGGTGGGGCTCGGAGTCGGATCCGCACGCAAGGCCAAAGCCTTGAGCCTTTGCAGGAGGCCGCTGCTGAGGGCATGACCTGCTTGCAATGCGCCGAACATGTTCAACGTCCCGGCGATCTCTTCCAGCACTTCAAACAGTGCGTCCTCGGTGAGCGCGACATTGGGCCCGTAGGTCCTGGCGAGGCGCATCGCTTGTTCAGAGAACTGGCCGGCCTCCAGCCCCGGTTCGTTGGCCAGCCGGCATAAGGCTTCGGCGAAATCGGCGATGACGGGCAGCTCGAGCTCCGGCGACAAGCCGGTTGCCGAGCGTTCGCTGCTGGAAACGTCGCGCAGGCCGAGCATGATATTGCGGGGCATGTGCGATTGCTCGAGCAAGGCGGCGCTCAGCTCCAGCGGCGTCAGGCCAAACTCGCTGCGAAATGCGCCCGCCTCGCCCGCACCGGAACTGGCGGCCACCGCCCGCCGGTATTCTTCGGGCAGGAAGTTCGCGAGCATGATCCGCCCATAGTTTCGCAGGGCGGCACAAACAAAGGCTTCTTCGGCATCGTCCGAGCGCTGGTGCCGGCGGACGGCTTGCGCAATCAATCCGCTCACGAGCGCGAAGGCCGCGACGTTGCGTTTTTCGAGTGCGGCCTCCGTGGCCGCGTTTTGCATCAGCATCAACGACAGCGCGAGATTGCGGATCTTGTTGAAGCCGATGACGTGGATGGCCTGGTTGATCGTGCTGATCTCGACCCCTTCGGGATTGTAACCAAGCGTGTGGGCCACGCTAATGACGCGCGACATCGTCAGCAAATCGCGACCAATCACCTCGCCGAGGCCCTGCACGGAGATCGTTTCAAACTTGCAGGTGACTTCGCGAATCAACTCGACGATTTGCGCGATGCTGGCCGACTTGCCGGAGTCCAGCGCAGCCCGAATTCGCGCCACCGTCTGTCGGCCCCGATCTGCGAGGTCGGTAAGTGAATCGTCCGTCGTGGTCATTGATCGCCGACGGCGGGTGCGCCCCGGCGGTTCTGTTATCGGCAGGGGCGGGTCATTCGTGAAGCGCCCATTAGTTTTGCGGCTGGCGGGCCGCGCGCCCGGTCGCTAGCTTGCCGCGCGTGAACATCGCATCGCACCGCCAAGGGATGGCGCTTAGCCCATTGCGGGCACCGCTTCCGTTTCAACCCCGCTGGCCTGCGCGTCATCTGCTCTGGGAAAAATACTGAACCCGCCGCTGCATCACCTGCTTTGCCATGAAGAACATCGTCTATTTTGATCTCGAAACTCAAAAGTCCGCCGAGGAGGTCGGTGGGTGGAACAATATCCGGGACATGCGGATGAGCATCGGGGTGACCTACAGCACCACCCGCGGGGACTACCTCATTTACGGTGAGACGCAAGTGAATGACCTTATCGAGGAGCTGCGCCGGGCCGACTTGGTCGTGGGTTTCAACCACCAGCGATTCGATTACGAAGTGCTGACGGGGCACAATCCCTTCTTTGACCCGCAACAGGTGCCGACGCTGGACATGATGGTGGAGCTGCAGAAGAAATTGAATCATCGCATCTCACTCGACTCCGTGGCTAACGCGACGCTGGGTGTGGAAAAAACAGCCGAAGGGCTGCAAGCCATCCGTTGGTACCGGGAGGGCAAGCTGGCGGAGATCGCCGAGTACTGTTGCTACGACGTGAAGATCACCAAGCTGGTCTATGAGTACGGCGCGCGGCACCGCCGGCTATACTACAAGAATCGGTTTAACCAAAAGCTGGCCGTGCCGGTGGACTGGCAGTTGGGCGGTGCCTAGCGCGCGCCGGCATAGGAGGCGTTGGCGCGGCGGAGCTTGCCCGAGATGTCCTCGGCAATGTTCCGGATGACCACCAGCCCGAGGTGGGGCTCGCGCTGCACGAGCGTGGTGAACGCCGAGCGCTCGATCACCAGCATGATGGTGGGCTGGCGGGAGATCGCCCGGGCAACGCGCGGCGAGCCGTCGAGAAAAGCCAGTTCGCCAAAAATCTGGCCGTTGGTCACCGTGGCAATCGGGCGGGGAGATTCATCGAGACAGATGTCCACCTGGCCGCGCATCACAATGTATGCTTCATCACCGGCGTCGCCCTTTTTGAAAACCACTTCCGCCGGCTGATAGAGCTTTTGCTTGAACAGGCGTGCCACCTTGCGCAACTCGCCATCGCCCAGTCCACTGAAGATCGAAAGCGATCGCAACAGGTTGATCACCGCGATGCCAACCTTCTGGTCCTGCAGATTCTGATCGATGATCTTGATGATGGCCGCAGCGCCAGCGGTCATGCCACGGCTCTCAAGATTATAGACGAGGTTGAGTTTCACCATCTTGACGACGTCATGATGATGGTCGTTCTGGTGGAAGAAGGCCGGCAGATACGCCACGGGCACGAAGCCTAGTTGCTCCGCAGTTTTTAGAAGCCGGGGCGCTGTCATGAGCACATCTATCTCGACGTAGGCGGCACCAAGATTGTTGGCGGCCACCCGGGACAAATGGTTCAACAGTTGACCGAGTGAATAGTCGTTGGTCGCGAAACAATCCAGCACGCGCAAGCACTTGTCATGGGGATCGAGGATGTAGGAGATGCCACAAACCACCTGCGCGTTGAGCTGTCCGAGCAGGCATTGCACGGGCGTGGCCTGATCCTCGATACGCAAAAGCCCCAGGTTCCGGTTGAAACCCGACGAGACTTCAGCCGGCGGATTTGAAAGGTGCGCCTGCGCTTTCCACACTTCAAAGTCGTCAACCGACGCCTGCTGCACGTCGAGATCGGACTGAAGTGGATAACCCGTGGAGCCGTCACGGACAGACAGCGGGCTGGGCACGTTCAGGTTGGCCAGGACGCGCGTCGCAAGCTCGCTGATTTGCGGCAGGGACTCTGAAAGCGGCATGCGGGTTCCCAATACGGGGGCCGCTGGGCGGACGTAAAAGAGAATTCCCTGCCGGGAGCGAAGGATATGTTTGCACGGCTGATAGCCAACACACACAAAACCCATGCCCTCATAAATCAGTTGCTGGCGGCTGTCGGTTGCAGGAACGCGCACGACCGCCATCTGGTTCAAGCGAAGCGTTTGTTGCGTGACTTCACAAACCAACGCTTCAATGGCGCCTGTGGCAAAGCCTTCCTCGCGGTTCAGGTTACGGCCGAGATTGGCCACTGGATTGTGATTCGCGTCCGCCGGGCGAAGGAATGAAATACTGGCCAAAATGACGCCATCTGCTTCGGCCACCCAAGTCTCCTCACCTGAAAGGGGATCAAGCTGCGAAGCAACCCAGGAAGGATCGTAGACTTCCCGCGCCGGATAACTGTCACCAAGGTTTGCCCGGACGAGCTCAAGCCATTCAGCCGTATCTTGCGGTCCAGCCTGACGGACCACAAACGAAGTGCTCCCAACGGACGACGGAGCCAAGTCTGGAATCTGCGTAACCATTCACCGGCACTAAGCCATTGGTATGCCAATGAGTTGAAACGGTGCCCGCGACAGGACTTGAACCTGTACGATGTTACTCACTAGAACCTGAATCTAGCGCGTCTGCCAATTCCGCCACGCGGGCTTCAAGAAGACTCCCGATCACCTAAACGGCTACCGAGAGGCGAGGTTTTTATGCTGCGAGATATTCGGGCGCAACACAAATCTGGTTTGGGTAACTGAAAGGGTGGCCGCCGGCACTTTGTGGGTAGGCGCGACGACAAATTGGCCCTCCGCTCCGTGAGTTCGGGTGAGGGGTCATCAACGAACCGATCATGCGTGTATTTCACGCATCGTGCGCGAAGTCCGCAGCGTTTCCGCTTCGCTGCGGTTGAAATGATCTCAAAATGGCTGAATTTTGCAGGCATCCAACGTGGTATTGGTGTTGCTAAGTGGGACATGTCTGTAATTCAAGTTGACATCGTTTGTCGCGAATTATTACAGTCCGAACCGTTAACCCAATCAACCAAAAAAACCGTATGAAACATCTTCGTAACCATAAGTACGCGGCTTTCACGCTCATTGAGTTGCTAGTCGTAATCGCCATCATCGCGATCTTGGCGGGTCTGCTCCTGCCCGCGCTGGCGAAAGCCAAGGCCAAGGCGGCCCGCATCAGCTGTGTCAACAACCTCAAGCAGATCGGTCTCTCCTTCCGGATCTACGCCAACGACAATGGTGACGTTTATCCGATGTCCGTTCCGGCCAACCTCGGCGGTGCGGCGGATGCGGTTGTTCCGCGGCCCGGTGCTGACGGCGTTCTCCTTTACCGCATTTTTCAGGTGCTCTCCAATGAGTTGAGCGTGCCGAAGACGGTTATGTGCCCCTCTGACACCCGCACGGCGTCGACGAACTGGGCTGGAGTCAATCAAGGTGGTGACTTCTCGTCCGATAAACTCTCGTATGCGATCGGCATCGACGCGCAGGACACTCGCCCCAATATGTTGCTCGCAACGGACCGCAATCTTGGCGACAGCCAAAACACCGGGCCGGCGATCGCGACTGCCCAATATATCGGACTCCGCCGCGTGACCACCAATCCGGTT
>JANLTG010000132.1:0-34656 GCA_031362805.1 bacterium | reverse complement strand
GGAACTGCCTTTGCGTTCTTCGTAACTCATTTTGCACCTCCGGTGGCGGGAGCGGGTGCCACGTAGATTTCCAAACACTCCGCCATGCGCGGATCGCGCTGGGGATAAAGCGGCGCACTAAAATACGTCACCATAAACTGCCGGGTCATCCAGCCGCCCATGAACAGGAACAGGCCGATGTCGGTGAACGCGAAGCGCACGCCTTCGCGGTGCAGCCCCGGCATGATGTTGAAATACATGTCGCAGTAATGCATGAGCCAGGCCCAGGCAGCGAGCGGCACGATGAACGCCGGCCTCAGCTTCACGTCGATGCGCAGCAGCGCGAGGAACGGCGCGAAGAAGTGACCGAAGATGATCACCAGGCTCAACTGGAACCAGGAGCCCTTCTCGCGCAGGATATACCAGAAGGTTTCCTCCGGCACGTTGGCGTTCCAGATGATGAAATACTGGGAGAAGCTAACGTAGGCATGAAAAACGGTAAACGCGAAGAACAGCGTGCCCAGGAAGTAAAACGTCTTGTCCGTGATCACGTCCTTGACGGTGCCCGTGGCCCGCAGCGCCGCCGCGATGCAATACACCGTGGCGACCGTGACCCAGTTGCTGCCCGCGAAGTACCACACGCCATACATCGTGGAGAACCACTGATGGAAAATACCCTTATACCAGAGGATCGCACCGAAGGTGATGCCGATGGCGATGGCAAACACGACGCCAGTGTAGGCGAGCATCCGCATCTTGTAGGTGCACTCGGCTGAACCGGTCTCGTCCTGTTTGAGCGACCAGTAGCGAAGGCGGTGCGAGAAGAAAACCCAGGTGCCGAGAATCAGCAGCGAGGCAATCGGCCACATGTACCAATTGAACAGCCAGGACTTGGCACCCAACAAGGCATCGGCCTGCGGGTCGATTCCGAACCACGGATAGATCTGTTTCCGGAGAAAAAAGATGACGAGCCAGAACGGGATCAGCCATTTCGACTGCACGGCCATCGACTCGCAGATACGGCGCGTCGGAACGGACCAGGAAGCATCGAAGAGGTGATGCGCGATGACGAAGAACATTGAGCTGACGACGAGGCTGGTGAAGAAGGCGAAGACCGTCAGCAGCGAAAAGGCGAACTGCTTATGGCCATGGAGCAAGAGCCCGGCGATTGCCAGGACGCCTCCCACGATCAGCGCCAGCGTCGGCACGCTGCGCCAACGGCGGAGATCAAAGGTCGGTTGGCTATGAGTGGGGGGATGAGAACTCATGGCGTTATTTCAAATTCTGCCGGGCGAACTCAGGCACGTCGTCCAGGGTTGCCAGGCGGCTGCGTTGCAGGGCGCGGACGTAGGCAATGACGGCCCAACGATCCGAGATGTCGATGTTTGACCCGTAGGCGCCCATCAGGTTTTTCCCGGCGGTGATGGTGTTGAAGATCTCGCCGTCGGCGAGCCCGACGATCCGCGCGTCGTGCAGATTGGCCACGGCCGCCATGCCCAGCTTGCTGGTCACGCCTTTGCCGTCGCCTTGCTGGCCGTGGCAGGGCGTGCAGTAGATGGTGAACTCGTGCTTGCCGCGCTGGAGCAGCGATTGCGTGAGCTTGACCGGCAGCACTTCGACGAAGTTGGTCGAACCCGGAATCCGGCCCGTGGTGAACTCGTTTATCTCGTAGTCCGAGCCGCGGGCCACGGTGCCTTCGAGGGTCTTGCGTGAGCTAAGCCCGTCGTCCCAGCCAACAAAGGCGGAGTCGGTCTGCGGACGGAGCTTGGGCTGGCGGTCCATGTCCGGGAAAAGCTCGATGGGCGGCTTGCGGGACGGATTGCCACCGTGATCGTAGCGAAAGCCCGCCACGTAGGTGATGCCGACGGCTGCGAGGATTAACAGGATAATGAAGTATCGCATGCCTATTCCTCCGCCATTTCGATGTGCTTGCTGCCGGCATGTTCCAGCAGCTTGCGGGTTTCGGCTTCCGAGTATTTCGGATCCTCGCACTCGATCACCACGTAGAATTTGTCATGCGTGGCCTGGGCGAAACGGCGGTTCTTCAAAAGCGGATGATGCAGCCGCGGCAGGCGGTTCAAGAAGAGCATCCCGCCGATGGCGCCAAACGCACCCAGCAGAATGGTCAGCTCATACGAGGGCGGAAACGCGCCGAACGGACTGAACATCGGCTTGCCACCCACGGGTATCGCGTAATCGACCGCATTGAGGAACCAGATCATCAACATGCCGCTCGTGTAACCGGTGACGCCGCCGATGAACGAGAACCAGCCGACCTTGGAGTTTTTTATGCCCATGGCCTTGTCCATGCCATGCACGGGAAAGGGCGTGAAGACGTCCCAGCGAGTGAAGCCGGCGTCGCGGATCTTTTCCGCAGCATGCATGGTGTCCGCCGGGTTCACAAACTCGGCAATCAATCCGTAAGATTTGTTCGCGTCCGACATCAGTGCTGCCCTCCATGACCGGGTTTGGCACCACCCTCGGGATGGTGCGGGTCAGCCTGCGGGGTGACGGCCTTGACCTCAGCGATCGCGATGATCGGGAGGAACCGCAGGAACAACAGGAACATGGTGAAGAATAATCCGAACGTGCCGAGGAATTGGAGGATGTCCACCCAGGTCGGCGCGAAGTAACCCCAGTTCGCCGGCAGGAAGTCACGGTGCAGCGAGATCACCACGATCACGAAGCGCTCGAACCACATGCCGACGTTCACGAGGATCGATAGCACCCAGACGACCATCAGGTTGGCGCGAATTTTCTTGGACCAGAACAACTGCGGGATGACGACGTTGCACGCCATCATGATCCAGTAACCCCACCAGTAGGGCCCCATCATGCGGTTCTTGAAGGCGAACGCCTCGTAGACACTGCCGCTGTAAGCCATCGCGATGAACAACTCCATCAGGTAGGCGTAACCAACGATCGAGCCGGTCGCCAGCGTGACTTTGCACATGAGATCGATGTGCCGCTTGGTGATCAGATCTTCGAGACCGCACAGGCGCCGGATGGGAATCAACAGCGTCAACACCATGCCGAATCCGGAGAACACGGCGCCCGCGACGAAGTACGGCGGGAAGATCGTCGTGTGCCAGCCCGGAAGCTGCGACACGGCGAAGTCCAGGGAGACGATCGAGTGAACCGAGAGCACCAGCGGCGTCGAGAGACCGGCCAGGATCAAGTAGGCCTTTTCGTAATTGCTCCAATGCCGGTTCGAACCCGTCCAACCCATCGCGAATGCGCCGTAGATGAACTTGCGAACTTTCGTTTTCGCCCGGTCCCGCATCACCGCGAGATCCGGCACGAGCCCGATATACCAAAACAGCAGCGACACCGTGAAATAGGTCGAGACGGCGAACACGTCCCACATCAACGGCGAGCGGAACTGCGGCCAGATGCCGTTGGCATTGGGGATCGGGAACAGCCACCAACCGAGCCAGATGCGGCCGATGTGAATCAACGGATAAATACCGGCGCACATGACGGCGAAGATCGTCATCGCTTCGGCGGCGCGATTGACCCCGGTGCGCCATTTCTGTCGCAGCAGGAACAAGATGGCGGAGATCAGCGTGCCGGCGTGGCCGATACCGATCCACCAGACGAAGTTGATGATCGCCCAGCCCCACATGACGGGATGGTTCAAACCCCAGACACCAGGTCCGGCCGACATCAGGTAAACAATCAGACCAAAGCAGACCGTCATCAGCGTGAGGCTGATCCCAAAAGCGATCCACCACCACATGGGAGTCTTGCCTTCGGCCACTCCCGCAATGCGGTCGGAGATCCAGCCGATGGATCGATGATTGGTAACCAGCGGCACCCGCTGCAATCCTGCCGGCGGCGCGAAGACCTTCATATTGCCCGTTGCGTCAGCCATTAGTGACTCCCCTTCTCTGCCGGAGCAGGCACACCATGCTCCGCGTGACCGTGGCTTTCGTCGTGACCGCCGTGATGCGCTTCATTCGGATTGCCATGCACGTTATTGACCTCAGCATAGTCCGTGGTGCTGAGGGGATGTTCGGTATAGCCCGGCATCGCTGAATTGGGATTGCGAACCCGGGCCAGGTACGTGAGCCGCGGCTTCGTATGCAGATAATCGAGCACCGAGTAATTCCGCGTGTCCGCCTTCCAGTGGCTGACCTGGCTGTGCTCGTCGTTCAAATTGCCAAAGACGATCGCCTCCGCCGGGCACGCCTGCTGGCAGGCGGTCTTGAGGGCGCCGTCCGGCACCGCCACATCGCCCGACTCGCGGGCCTTCACCTTCTGCGAAATCTTGGAGGCCTCGATGCGCTGGGTACAGAACGTACACTTCTCCATGACACCACGCATGCGGACGCTGACCTGCGGGTTCTTGACGAGCTTGAGGATTTCCCACTCGTCGGTCGAACGCTTGGTGTTGTTGTCGGGATCCTTCCACCAGCGGAGGAGATCCCATTCGCCGTCCGTGCTGCTCAGCAAGGGGGTTGAATACACCGTGCCCAGCAACGGCACTTTTTCACCGGCGATATCCTTGAGCGAGCGCTTGTTGTAATCGAAGAAATTGTAGCGCCGGACCTTATACGGGCAGTTGTTCGAGCAATAGCGGGTGCCCACACAACGATTGTAGGCCATGACGTTCAGGCCTTCCTCGTCGTGAACGGTCGCGTTGACAGGGCAAACGCTCTCGCACGGAGCCGCCTCGCAGTGCTGACACATCATCGGCTGATTAGTCATCTGCGGACTCTCGAAGCTGCCGGCAAAGTAACGATCGATGCGGATCCAGTGCATCTCGCGGCTGCGCGACACCTGCATCTTGCCCACGATCGGGATGTTGTTCTCGCTCTGGCACGCGATGACGCACGCGGAACAACCGGTGCAGGCGCCGAGATCGATCGCCATGCCCCACTGATGAAGCACGTTCGGGTTCTTCCGCAACTCGTCGAGCGGGTTGGGATAGAGCGAATGATTGCCGCCCGGCATCTCATGCCCGTTCATCGCCGTGGCAAAGGATGGAAACTTCTTGAACTGATCGAGGTTCGCCTCGCGCACGATCGGCCGGCCTTCCATCGACCAGTGGGTCTGCGTGCAGGCGATCTCGTAGCGATCCTGGACGACTTCAACGGTTGCACCCGAGGCCATCCACGGCGAACCGCTCGTCCGCAAAGTATAGGCATTGTAGCCCGCCAGATCGCCGATGCGCCCGGCTTTCGTGCGGCCGTAGCCGAGCTGCAGCACGATCGTGTTTTCCGCCAAACCCGGTTGAATCCAAAGCGCACCCTCGATCTGTTTGCCGGCAACGGTCAACTTGACGAGCGACGCGTAGGTGAGCCCCTTGGCTTCCAGATTGTCGAATTTGGCCAACCAACCACCCTCGTCCCAGTACTTCGGAAAAACTCCCAACGCCTTCGCCGACGCCTTGCTCATGGCGATCACGTTTTCCCACGCCACCTTGGTGACGGGGTCGGGCAACTCCTGCAACCAGCCGTTGTTCGAGTAGCGGCCATCATCCACCCGCGCATCGCGGGCGAACACGACTTCCATCTCGCTTCCAGTCGGTGCGGCCGCCGCTTTGGCCGCCGCAACAACGGTCGCAACTCCCGCCCAGTTCAGCGACGCTTCGACTGATTTGTGGCCGGAGCCCGCCAGGAAACCGTCATGCAAAAACTTCTTCCAGGCATTCTCCACCAACGGGCTGCCTGCCACCGAGCTGAAGGAGTCGCGCACGAGATCATAGGCATTGGCGGACGCAAACCCACCGATCCGTGCGAGAAATTCGAGCACCGTGATGCCGCCGAAAAGCGGCTGAATCAACGGCTGAACGGGAAGGTAAACACCATCGGCGGTTCGTGCGTCGCCCCACGATTCAAGATAATGCGCGAGCGCGAAATGCCAGTTACAATGTTCCGCGGTCTCGTCCTCGTAGTAACCTATGCGGACCACGTTCTTGGCCTTGGCTTGCGCCGCCGCCCAGTTGAGATCAGCGGGTGCGTTGTAAACCGGATTGCCGCCAATGATCACCAGCGTGTCGACGGACCCGCCGTTCAACGACGTGCCGAGTTCAGCGAGCGAGCCTTCGCCGCCGTCCGGAGCCGGCACGAGATCAAAGGTCTTGCCCAAGCCACCCAGCGCCACGTTCAACGCGTGGGCGATGAGGTGAACTTCCAGCGGTTGCTGGTAACCGGCGAGCACCACGGCCGTTCCCTTGTGGGCCAGCAGATCCGTGGCGCAACCCTTGACCCAGTCGTTGCCCGCCAGTTCCGAGGAAAGTCCGCGACCGAGATTGGTGAGCGCATTGCGCAATTCGCCGGCCTGGCTGACGGGAATGCCCGAGCCCGCGAGCACGAAGTCTGCAATCTGGGCGGCCACGCGAATCACCTGGCTCGCCGGCACGCGCAAACGATGGTCGGCCGCGCCGCCGGTCAAGGTCATCAACGCCTCGACCGCGAACAACCGGCTCATCTCCGGATGATCCTTCGAAGCCTTGCGGGTCTTCGCAAAATCCCGGCTGAAAATTTCCATCCCCGCTTCGGTGCTGAGGAAATCACAGTCGAGCGAGAGGATGACCGACGCCTTGTCGAGGTGGTAGCGCGCCTGCACGGGCTTGCCGAAGGCGGTCGAAGCCGAGCGGCGGCGGATGTCAAAATCAACCGGCTCATGCGCAAACCACGTGGCTCGCGGAAACTTCTTCTGCAGCTCACCACGCACGCGCAGCTCGGAAGGCGATTGCGTGCGCTCCGTGAGAAAGCTCAGGCCCTGACCGCCGTTGCCGGCGAACTGTTTGCCAATCGCCGCCAGCGCATCAAGCGCTTCGGCTCGCTCCGCCTTGTTCAACGAACCAGCACTGCCCTTGCGCGCGAATCGTCGGGCGCGATCGGGATCGTAGAGGCCCAGGACGGTCGCTTGGGAGTAAACATCCGTGCCGCCGTTGCTGCCGGGAATCTGGGCATTGCCCTCCACCTTGGTCGGGCGACCATCGTTCGAACGAGCGACCAGCGGAATCGCGCCGGTCCGGGTCGGCAAGGCCGTGGCAAAATATTGGGGAACTCCGTGAACGTAGCCTTCCGGCTGCTTGGCGAACGGGAGAATCTCCTCCTCGGGACGTCGGCAACCCACCCCAAACATGCCCAACCCGGCGAGCATGAAGGACGCGGACATCAGCTTCACGAACTCACGACGGCTCGGGCCGTCTTTCATCTCCTCGGCGCCGGCGGGGAACTCCTGCTCGACCCACGAACGGAACTCCGGCGAGTCAGCCAGTTCTTCGGGGCCGCGCCAATACTTGGCACCGGTCTCCGGATACGGACATGCGGGTCGGGCGGTCTTCATCGATGGCAGGCGGAACAATTTTGGGAGGCGTGGATCTTGGCGTTCGCGACGAATTCCTTGCCGAAGGCCTTCTGTTTGTCGGCGGCAATTTTCGGATCGTCACTCCATTTCCACCCGAGATTGGTGATCTCCTCCAACGGCCGCACGCGGGATTCAGGATTGCGGTGGCAGTCGAGACAGAAGGCCATGCTGAGCGGTTTGGCGTGCCAGACTTCGTCCATGGTCTGCACATCGCCATGGCACTCTTTGCAGGAGACGCCGCGGTTGACGTGGACGGAGTGATTGAAGAAGACGTAGTCGGGCACCTTGTGCACCTGCTTCCACGGAATCGACTCGCCCGTCTCGGCGCTTTTCCGAACCAGCGCCAGCCGGGGATCATCTTTAAGAATGCCGCCGTTGTTCGGGCCGTGGCAATTGATGCAGGTGGCCGTGGCCGGCACGTTCGAGTACCAAGACTTCTCCACTTGGCTGTGGCAATACCGGCAATCGAGTCCCAACTGCCCGGCGTGAATGGCGTGCGAGAAAGCCACCGGCTGCTTGGGCATGAAACCCACCCGGGTATATTTCGGTGTAAAGTAATACCAGATGCCGGCCGTCACCGCCGTCCCAGCGAGCAGCGCGCCCACGATCACATAAACCGGCAGGCGGTTGGTCCACTTGGGAAAAATGTCTGACATTAAAAAATCGTTTGGGTGTTAAAGGCACCATCGCCGGCCGAACCAATTCAACCAGCGATGCATCGATTAACCAGACCTGCCCTCACATACGCAACTCGTGAGGCGCCTTGCTCAACGGGGCGAAATCATTAGCGGACGACCAGAAGCGCGGCAAGTCTTCTTGTGACTGTCGGCGGATTATTCGGTTTGCTTAATGAAATTGATTAGGCGGCATGGGCCCGGCAGCTGCGCTGCCATGGACCCAAGGCCAACCAATTGTGGATAGCAAGCCGGGCTTCCGCGATCCGCCACGAGGACCACTCCACCAGGCGCAGGCTGATCGTCAGGTGCCTTGTCAGGTCCACGCATTGAGCCGGAACCATTTTGTTCAAGGGAGCGCGCGTCGCGCGGGCCGTGTTCGGCGTCGCGCCGAACACCGTTTGGATCCCGCACCGCCCCATGCTGTTTGGTTTGCCGACACGCGTCTCGCGTGCGCTCCCAATCCAGCCGCAGGGTTCCGGCTGAGCCGGAACCACGCTCACCTCAGGCTGTGGGCTGGGCGGCAGGGTTCAACTGTTGATCGATCAGACTGATGATCTGCGCGATCTCCACCGGCTTCGCGATAATAAGCTCCTTGTCGTTGCGCTCGCCCTGAAGCTTCGCCGCCGTCAGAAACAGGGTGGGCATCAACTGAAGCTCGGGGATCTGGTGGAGCTGATAGTTCAATTCGCCGCCGTCCATATCCGGCATCATCACATCGAGGATGGCCATTTCCGGGTGGAACGAGCGCACGGCATTTAGCGCCGCCCGGCTGGAAGTCTCCGCCAGGACCTCAAAGCGGCCGGTATATTCCAGCTGCATTTTAAGGGCCCGGGCGATCTTGATATTGTCGTCAACTACGAGGATGCGGTTCTTTTTCATGGTGCTTGCTACCTTTCTTCGGGTTCAGGGTGATGCGGGCCCGCGCGCCGCCTTCCGGGCGGTTGCTGATGTCGATGGTGCCGCCGTGCAAACCCACGATGTTTTGCACGATGTGCAGCCCCAAGCCCGTGCCTTTACCGGGCCCTTTGGTGGTAAAGAACGGATCAAAAATCTGCGTCAACAGACGAGCTGGAATCCCCGGGCCGGTGTCCGACAATTCAACCACCACCAGATCGTCGCCCGGCATCCAGCAGGTGGTGTCCCCCAATCCCCGTGGCTGCCGCTCGTTGGTGGCGAGCGTCTGCGTGGTGACCAGAATCTCGATCCGCCGCCCCTTTTCCGGGATGCCCTCCATCGCGTGCACGGCATTGGTGATCAGATTCATGAAGACCTGCTTCATTTTCTGGCGGTCCAGCATGAGCCGCGGCGCACCTCGATCATAGTGAACCACCACCGCCACCCGGGCATCCAGCAGCGAGTAGTTGTTGAGCAACAGCACCTCCTGGATCAGCTGGTTGATGTCCTCCCGGTTAAGCTGCAAAGGATCGGGACGCGCGTAGTCGAGCAGGGCGCACACAATTGTGTTGGCCTGATTGATCGAAGCTCGCATGTCGACCAACTGCTCCCGGGCCTCCGGGATTTGGTCGCCAATCAACAGCTCCAGGCCGCTGGCGTTGAGCAACAGCTCCTGCAACGGATTCTTCACCTCGTGCGCGACGCCCGCCGCCAGCGTGCCCACCGCCCGCAGCTTTTCGCTCTGCCCGAGGTACATCTTCGCCTCCTGCAATTCCCGCAGCGCGCGCCGCAGCTCCTGGTTGCGTTGCTGGAGCTGCGTTTGGATCTGCTTGCGATCCGTGATATCCGTTGATATTCCGCACAGCGCATACGGCCGGCCATTGGCATCCCGCACGGGGAACTTGACCGACAAGTAGTCATGCAAACCATCCGCCTGCGGGGCCTGTTCATCCAGCGTGCGCGGACAACCGTCTTCAATGATTGCCGAGTCGTTCTCCTGAAAGCGCTGGGCAATGTCCGGCGGGAAGATGTCGAAATCGTTCTTCGCCACCGTCTGCTCGCGCTTCAATTTGAAGAGCTTCTCAAACTCGCGATTGATATAGAGATACCGCCCCTCAAGGTCCTTCAAGTAAATGACCGCCGGCGTGTTGTCCATCATGGCCTGCAGCAATTCATCCCGGCGCTGGATCTCCCCCTGGGCTCGACGGCTCGCCGTCACGTCCCAGAATATGCACTGCACGCCGCTCACTTCACCGCTTTGATCCCGCACCGGAATCTTCAGCACCTGCACGTCGTGCATCACCCCGTTCGCCGTCAAATTTTCCTCGATCGTATCGAACATCCGACCCGACGCCATGACCCGCCGATCGTCGGCGGTGAACTTTTCCGCCATCGCCGGCGGGTAGAAATCGAAGTCCGTCCGGCCGATCACGTCCGCTGGTTTCGCGTGCAGCATTTCGGCAAACCGTTGATTCACGAAAATAAAGCGGCCGGCGCGATCCTTGCGCATGATGCACTGCGGCAGGTTGGCCACCAGCGATTGATACAGGGCCTCCGACTGGCGCAGCCGGTTGTCCGCCTCCCGGCGCTCGGTGATGTCGGAAACCAGCCCATCGTAGGAGTTCACAGTCCCGGCCGCGTTCTTGCGCGGCACCGTCGTGGCGCGCACCCAGCGCAGTGAACCGTCCTTGTGGCGCAGGCGATGTTCGATGGGCTCGGTCTCCATGCCCCGGCGCGCCTCGGCAATCATCGCCTCGACCGCCGGCCGGTCCTCGAACGGCACCATCCCGATGCCCAGGCCGGGCGTGGCGGCGAATTCCTCCGCGGTATAGCCGGTGACCGCGACACACGACGGATTGTGGCGCGTGGCCAGCACCCGCCCCTGCCCGTCCAGCTCGACGGTGTAGATATAGTCCGTCACCGAGCCGAGCAGTTGTTTGTAGCGTTGCTCGCTTTCCCGCAGCGAATCCTCGGCGCGTTTGCGCTGCGTCACATCACGGGACACCACCAACACTTTTGCCACCTCGCCAAACTCGTCCTTGACGACACTGCCTTGGGACTCGATGTGCCGGATCGATCCGTCCGAGCAGACGAACCGATACTCAGTCCGTTGCCCGACCCCGGTCTCGACCGTCTCGCGAAAGATCTGGCGAATGCGGGCGGCATCGTCCGGATGCACGTTCTCCAGCGAGTTGGAGCCGGGGATTTCCGACGACGCGCTGAGCAGTCGCCGGTAGGACGGGCTGTTATAGACGCGCCGGCCGTCGCGATCGAGCACCGCGATGAGGTCGTGGGCATTCTCGGTGATCAACCGGTAAAACATCTCCCGCTCGATCAAGGCGCCCTCCAGCCGTTTTCGTTCGATGGCGTGGTGAATCACCCGCAAGAGCAACGACAGGCTGATGTCGCCCTTGACGAGATAATCCTGGGCCCCCGCCTGCATGGTCTGCATCGCCAGCTCCTCGTCGTCGCTGCCGCTCATGATCACGATCGGCAGGTTGGGCGCGTGGCTGAGGATGCTTTCGAAAGTCGCTTCCTTCGGACTGTCCGGCAGCGTCAGGTCGAGCAGCACCACGTCAAACTCGCGCGCCGCCAGCCGTTCCAACGCCGCCGCCTTCGTCCCGGCGTGCTTGACCCGAAACTTCGCCCGGCTGGCTGTCATCAGAAACCGCGTCAAGACGCTGACAAACGCCAGGTCATCCTCGACCAACAGCAGGCGGATCTCCGGCCGGGACTCTGCCCCGGTCGGCGCCGGGTTCGCTCGAACCTGCGCCGCCCGGGGCAAGTTTCCCGCATCTCCCCTGTTTCCCAAATCTTGAATGATGGTTGCATGCATTCCGGTGCTCCGGTGGGTCGAGCCTGTTGGCTGGATTTACGCCCCGCACACCCGCTGTTTGCGGGATCGCTCCCGGAATCAGCCGTCGCATCCGCCCCAGCTCAACCATACGAATCATTGCTTACATATACATAAGCGTCGTTCGCGGGAGAAAAGGGCCAACTAATTTGAAAAATCTTTTGCCCGGTCCTTGGGGTTCAGGGAAACGCTGCTCGCCAACCCAGGTTCTAAAGGGATTCAACTGCGGCCAAGCTCGTCCGCCCTGTCTCGCGAAGGTAGGGTGGCGTTGCCGCTCCGCCGTGACTTCCATCAAGCGCCCGCGAGGCGGAACTTATGGTTCGAGCCAACTCAAGCAGACCAACCGGCGACTACGGCAGGTCGCTCACGGTGAACGTCCCCTTCAACGGCAGCGTCTGGTCGCGCTGCGTTGTAAAACTCCCCGCCGCAGTGCCGCCGGCCGGCGATGTAAACACGTAACTTATGTTCGCCCGCGTGATCGGGTCGTTTCCAGCCGCCAACCCGGAGAAGCTCGCCAAAAGTCGCCCCCGATACGCCTCCTGATCCCACGTATAGGAAGTCACCGGCCCGTTGACCGCTGCTTGCCCGGTGGGCGTGAGCGAGTAAGTCCCGGTCGTTGCACCCGCCAAAGAGAACACCAATGCATACGTGCCCGCACTCGAAACATTCGCCAGGCTCAACCTCCTCCCCACGACCGACGGCGGGGTGAAGATCGCATCCGGATACTGCACGCGCGCGACGTTGAAGAACTTCATCGCCTTGCCGGCCGTGACCGCCGAGACATCCCGCGACGCGACCACGGGATTCACCCCTTCAAGCTCTTTGGCCGCCAAACGGCTCCAAGTCGCCAGCGCATCCGAATGAAATACAAAGAACTCTGCATTGGCCGGCTGGGCATAGTTCAACTCGAAGCCCGTCAGCGTCTTCGCCAGCGTCGGATTCCCTTCTTCGATGACCGGCAAGCCGTGTGCGCTCGCATCGAACGCCTGCGCCGCCGCCCCGTTGCGCACGATGGCCAGGCTCTCGATCACGTCGCCTTGTTGCACACTGTTGACCACGCTCATGCCTTCCACGACTTCACCGAAGACGGAATGCACATCGTCAAGCCAGGCCGTCGCCGCGAGGGTGACGAAGAACTGGCTGCCGTTCGAGTTCAGCCCGCTGTTCGCCATCGAGAGAATGCCCGCCTTGCTGTGACGCAGCGTTACATCGAACTCATCGCGAAACGTGTAACCCGGCCCATCGCTGCCATCACCCTTGGGCGAACCAGCCTGGATGACAAACGGCGTCGGCAGCTTCACCACGCGATGAAATGTGATGCCGTTGTAGAACGGCCGGCGCGCGGCATGACCACTTTGAAAATCGACGAACGGCCGCGAGCCTTCCGCCAGCCCGACGAAGTTCGCCACCGTGCGCGGCACCTTCGTGAACTCCAGCTTGCAGGAAAATTCGCCGACGCTGACCGCGCCCCGCTTCACGACGAACGTCGCATAGAGGCCATCCGCCGTCGGCGCAGCCTGGAGCAGCGAACCGTCGCCGCAGAACAACCACGCGAGCAGCACGCAAGTTGCGCCACGAATCCATGCCCGGAGCCCAACGGGTAACGATGCAGATAAGGAGTACATAAACGACCCGAACAGAGTAAGATTCGCGCGCGCCAAAGCAAGGCGGCATCCCGCCGAAGGTGTGAACAGAAATGGCGGTCAGTTGGGGGTGACCGGGGTTTACCGCCCCGGCATTCAAATCATGCGGGCAGGTTGATCTACCATCTTCGCACTCCGCACTCGCAGTCCGGCCAGAAATCGTTAAGCTCGTCGGCATGATCTCCTTGCAACACGGCCGTCGGGCGCGCCTTTCGCTGCCTGAAGTTTCGTTCCGCCTCTCGATGGTTTTTGCCGCCGTACTGATCGCATTAGCCAGATTGCCTTCCGCCGCCGCCGAGCCCGAGGCGGTTGATCCCGCGAGCGTCAACCTGGATCACGCCGGCATCATTCGCGATTGGAATGACGAAGCCTTCAAGGCAGGCGAGCAGCTCTACAACACCGTCTGCATCACCTGCCATGGCAACCTCACACAGGCGGGCTCCCTGCCCACGTCGCGCGCGTTCTGGCGCGAACCGTTCAAGAATGGCGCCGATCCCTTCAACATTTACCAGACGCTCAGCCGCGGCTTCGGCCAGATGCCCGCCTGGACCATGCTCCCGCCCGAACAGCGCTATGCGGTGACGCATTATGTGCGGGAAGAGTTTCTCAAGCCGCACAACCCCGGTGCGTATGTGCCGGTGACACCAGCCTATCTTGCCGGTTTACCCAAAGGCACCAGCCGCGGCGGGCAGACGGCGGAGATCGCGGAGTTCGAGAAAGGGCCGAAGTATCTGCGCATGGACTTCGGGCCGGCGCTGTTCTGGACGCTGCAAGTGGCGACCAACAACATCGCCTACAAGGGAATCGCGGTGCGCCTCGACGATGGTCCCGGCGGTGTTTCCAAGGGCAAGGCCTGGCTGCTCTACGATCACGACACGCTGCGCGTGGCCGCCGCATGGACGGGCGATCAGTTTGTCGATTGGAAAGGCATCGCGTTCGATGGGTCACACGGCACGCACACGAGCATCGTCGGCGAGAAGGCGTTTGTGAATCCGGTCGGGCCCGGCTGGGCGAATCCCGCGACCGGCAGTTTCGAGGACCCGCGCTTTCACGGCCGGGACGACAAGCCGTACGGTCCCCTGCCCCGCGACTGGGCGCATTTCAAAGGTGCCTATATCAACAGCAACCAGGTCGTGATCGCCTACTCAGTCGGCGATGCGGCGATTCTTGAATTGCCGGGCCTCCAGCGCGCCGGCGAGCTGACGGGCTTCACGCGCACGTTGAACATCGGCAAGTCATCGCACGATCTGGCGCTACGCGTCGCGCCGGCCAGCGCGGCGGCCAGTGTCGTCGGCGTGAGCGCGCGGAAGATTCAGCCGGAGGACGGCTTCTATGTGTTGCGACTGAAGGCGGCGGAGACGCCCATCAACTTAAAGATCGTGGTGGCCGCAGCGCCGACCAACGCCAGCCCAGCCCAGCTCGCGGAGCTCTTCCGCACGGCAGGACAACCCGCTGAACTGGCGACGCTCACGAAGGGCGGACCGCCGCGCTGGAATCCACCCGTCGCCACGCGAGGCAAGGTGGGCACAAATGACGGACCTTTTGCCGTGGATGAACTGGTTCCCCCTTCCAGCGAGCAGCTGCCTTCGCATTCCTGGATGCGGTTTGGCGGTTTCGACTTCTTCGCCGACGGCAAGCGCGCCGCCATCTGCACGTGGAACGGCGATGTCTGGATCGTGTCCGGCATTGATGGCAATCTGCAGCAACTGATCTGGCAACGGGTCGCCACGGGACTCTTCCAACCGCTCGGCGTCAAGATTGTGAACGAGACCATTTACGTCACCTGCCGCGATCAGCTTGCGCGGCTCCACGATTTGAATGGCGACGGCGAGATCGATTTCATCGAGAATTTCAATAACGACCAGCAGGTCACCGAGCATTTCCACGAGTTCGCCATGGGTTTGCAGACCGATCGCGACGGGAATTTCTATTACGCCAAGTCCGCGCGCCACGCCTTGCCTGCCGTCGTGCCGCATCACGGGACGTTGCTCAAGGTGACCCAGGACGGCGCGCGCACGGAGATCGTGGCGAATGGCTTTCGCGCGGCCAACGGCGTCTGCGTCAACGACGACGGCTCGTTCTTCGTCACCGACCAGGAAGGGCATTGGACGCCGAAGAACCGGATCAACCGCGTGCAGCCCGGCGGCTTCTACGGCAACCTGTTTGGATTCCACGAGCGAACCAGCACCGCCAACGAGGACATGGAGCAACCGCTTGTCTGGATCACCAACGACATGGATCGCTCGCCCGGCGAGCTCGTGTGGGTGACCAGCGACAAATGGGGCCCGTTCAAGGGATCGCTGCTCAACTTGTCGTACGGCACGGGCCGCGTCTTCCTCGTGCCTCACGAAACGGTGGGCGGCAAGATGCAGGGTGGCGTAGTGCAACTGCCAATCGCGGACTTCCCGACCGGCGTGATGCGCGGGAGGTTCCATCCCACGACCGGCGATCTCTTCGCGTGCGGGCTGTTTGCGTGGGCCGGCAACAAAACGGGCGACGGCGGCTTCTATCGGATGCGTTACACAGGCAAACCGGCGTATCTGCCGACGGGACTGCACGCTGCCAAAGGAGGAATGGAGCTGGGCTTCACCGATCCGTTGGAAGCAACGGCCGCGATCGATCCGGCCAACTACACCGTCAAAGTCTGGTCGCTCAATCGCACCGCCAATTATGGTTCGAAGCACGTCGGTGAACGCGCCTTGAAGGTGACCGACGCGCGGCTCAGCCCGGACGGCAAATCGGTCCTGCTCGTGATCCCGGACGTGGCGCCGACCTGGAGCATGTCGATCGAGTGCCGGCTGAAAGGTGCCGCTGGTCAAGCGTTCACGCGCACGATTCACAATACGATTCACGCGCTGGGCGAAACCAGCGACCCGCGAAAGAATTGAGGCACATACGGGGCGCGGCGCTATGAGCCGCAGCACTTCCGCGCGGAGTGAGGCTCTGAAATCATCCGCCCGTCAACGCGTTGGCGAAGCTGCTGCGGGCCGCAAACCTGCGGTCCGGAGATGCCGGTCCGGAGATGCGTTTGGGCTAAGCAGAGTGGCGCTTTAATTTGCTGTGCCGCCTCCAAACTTGACCCGACTCAGGTCTGCCCGCATTGTCGCCGCACTTGAAAGCCCTGATATTCTCACTGTTGGCGTTCGCGGTCACGGCGACAGCGGCCGAGGTCGAACGATCCGTCATCCAAATCACCGTCTTCAGCCAGCAACCCCGCTGGGATGTGCCGTGGCAATTCGGCAACGTGCAGCGCTGGAGCGGCACCGGTTTCCTGATCAAGGGCAAGAAGATCATGACCAACGCCCACGTGGCGAACTGGGCCAAGCAGATTCTCCTCAAGCGCCTTGGCGACCCGCGACCCTACCTCGCCAAGGTCGCGTTCGTCGGCCCCGACTGCGATCTCGCCCTGCTCGAAGTCGAGGACGAGCGTTTCTACGAAGGCCTCGTGCCGCTGGAGATTGGCGATCTGCCCGAGGTGCGCTCGACGGTGGTGACCTACGGTTACCCGGCGGGCGGCGAACAAATTTCCTACACGCGCGGCGTGGTATCGCGGGTCGAGCTTCAGCCCTACGTGAACATTGGCAACCGCTCGCTGCTTGCGGTGCAAACTGACGCGGCGATCAACCCCGGCAACAGCGGCGGCCCCGTGATCCAGGACGACAAGGTGGTGGGCGTCGCTTTCCAAGGACAGCCGGGGCTCGAGAACGCGGGTTTCTTCATTCCGCCGAACGTCATGAAGCATTTCCTCAAGGACATCGAGGATGGCCGGTATCACGGCTTTCCGCAGGCGGGCATCAAGCTGACGGAGACGTTCAACCCGGCCATGCGCGCGAGCTTGAAGCTGCCCGACGAAGACCGGGGCGCGCGCATCGACGCGATCGTGCCGGACTCGACGAAGGAACTGCTGAAGGTTGATGATGTCCTTTTGAAAGTGGGCGACTTTCCCGTCTCCAGCGACGGCACGATCACGTATCGCGGCAACATCGTGAACATGGGGATGGCCGTTGGCGAATATCAGCACGGCGAAAAGGTGCCCATGGTCATCTGGCGCGACGGCCAGGAAATGAACATCGAGCTGCCGGCCTACGTGCTCACGGACGATCTTTCCACCGGCAACCAATACACCCTGCCCCGCTACTTCGTTTACGGCGGCATGGTCTTCACACCGCTGAGCCGTGACTACCTCAACACCCTCGGCCGGACGTGGATGGAAAGCATCAGCCAGGACATCATGGCGGAACTTTTCTACCGGCGCGACATGGAGCCCGAGAAGAAGCGCAGCGAGCCAATCATGCTCGCGGACGTCCTGACGCATCCGGTCAACGCCAACTTCGAAGTGAAGGGCCGGGTCATGGTGGACAAGATCAACGGCATCCGCATCGACCGGCTCGAGGACGTGATCCGGGCGTTTGAATCGAACCCGGGCGCCCAACACCTGCTGGAGTTCTCGCCCATGAACCATCTGGAAGGCCTGGACCGGGCGCTCGCCGAGCAGGCCAACCCGGAAATCCTCAAGCAATTCGGCATCCCCTCCGACCGTCGCCTATGATTTTACTTCGCTTCGTGCTCTGCGCGGCCTTGCTCGCGCCGTCCCTTGAACTGCCCGCCGCCAGCGGCGATCTCAAGAGCTGGGAACACAGCCTCGTCACCCTCGAGATTGATCGCCAAGGCTACAATTACATCCAGCCGTGGTCCCGGCGCAGCCAGTCCGCGCAAAAATCCGGGATCGTCCTCGGGCCCAAGACCATTCTCACCACGGCCGAGCAGTTGAACGATTTGATCTCGGTGCGCATCCAGAAAGGCGGCCGCGGCAAGTGGTACGCGGGGAAGCTGGAATGGATCGATTACCACGCCAACCTCGCGCTCATCACCAGCGACGAGTCCGAACTGTGGACCGGTCTCAAGCCGGCCGCGCTCATGCCCAAGATTCCCTTGAGCGGCGAAGCGCGCGTTTTGCGCTGGCGCGAAGGCAAGCTTGAGGCACGCAAGATGGAGATCAACCGCGCCCGCATCGAAACCGGCCGGCTCACGTTCATCGACCTGTTGCATCTGGAGCTCGATGGTGAAGTTCAAGGCGTCGGCTGGTCGGAACCCGTGATCGACGGCGGCAAGATCATCGGCCTGATGGAATCCCAGGAGAGCGGTGGCGGGCTGGCGATTCCCGCGCCGTTCATCAAATCCATCCTCGATGCCCGCGCCAAGAATGCCTACCCCGGCCTGGGCTTCTTCAACTTCTTCTGGCAGAAAGCGGAGAACCCCGAGACGCTGACCGCCCTCAAGCTGGAAAGCACGGACCACGGCGTCATCGTCATCCAGCCGATGGCCAAGCTCGGCGAATCTTCGGTGCTCAAACCCCGGGACGTGATTCTCAACATCGACGGCTTCGAGATCGGGCCCGAAGGCGATTACCAGGATCCGATCTACGGCCGCATCATGCTCGAAGCCCTCGCCACGCGGGGCCGCTGGGCCGGCGACGAGGTGCCCATGACGATCTGGCGCGACGGCCAGGAAATGAAGATCAACTACAAGCTCCCCAAGGGCTCGTTTGCCGACGAAACGATTCCGGACAAAGTCTTTGACCAAGCCCCCGAATACTTGATCGCCGGCGGGTTTGTCTTCCAACCGCTGAGTGTGCCTTATCTCGAAAGCTGGGGCGCCGACTGGCAGCGCCGCGCGCCCTTCCGGCTCGCCTACCTCAAACAGGCCATCCCGACGGAGAAGCAGGAAGCCGTGGTCGTGATCTCGCTGGTGCTCCCGGATCCCTATAACCTCGGTTACCAGGACATCCGCGGTCTGCTCGTGCGCAAGATCAACGGCCAAAAAATCGTTCGCCTGACCGACGTGGAAGCGGCGTTGAAGGAACCGAAGAATGGCTTTCACATCCTCGAATTCGCGCCCGGTGATTCCCCCGGAAAAGTCGTGCTCGGAGCGGACGCGCTGGCACCCGCCACCGCCCGGGTTTTGAAGCGTTACGGCGTCGATCAGCACAAGTTTATCGTGACCGCCGGCAAGTAGCCGACAGGTTCCGCTCCACTGCTGGCATGAACCGTCTGCGCGTCATCTTCATGGGGAGCGCGGAACTGGCGTGCGGCAGTCTCGAAGCGCTGCACCAGCCGGAATTCATCGAACTGGTTGCCGTCGTCACCCAGCCGGACAAGCCCAAGGGCCGCGACCTCAAGCTGAGCCCGACGCCCGTGGGTGTGCTGGCCGAGAAGCTCGGGTTGCCCCTTCACAAACCCAGACGCGCGCGCGACCCGGAGTTCATCGAATTGATCACGTCGTTGAGCCCGGACCTGATGACGGTAGTTGCCTACGGCCAGATTCTTCCCCAGGCGCTGCTCGATATTCCGCGCCACGGCTGCCTCAACGTTCACACCTCCATTCTGCCGAAGTATCGCGGCGCCGCGCCGATCCAATGGGCCATTGTCGATGGCGAGGCTGAAACCGGCGTCAGCATCATGAAGATGGACGCCGGGCTGGACACGGGTCCGGTCGTGGCTGAGGCGCGCACTCCGATCACCGACGACGACGATTCCCAAAAGTTGCACGACCGGCTCGCGGTGCTGGGAGCAGCGCTGTTGGTGAAGACCATTCCGGACTTTGTCGCCGGCCGCGTCCAGCCCGTGCCCCAGCCCGGCGAAGGCTCCACCTACGCCCGCAAGATTTCCAAGGAGGACGGCCGGATCGATTGGTCGCGAACCGCGCGCTCGATCTTCAATCAAGTCCGCGGTTTCAATCCCTGGCCGGGAGCGTTCACGAACCTCGACCGCGGCGGAAGCAAGGGCCTGCTCAAGATCTGGCGGGCGCAGGTGATGGAATCAGGCACCGGGAAACCCGGCGAAGTCATTGAAACCGGAGGTGACGGGTTTGTGGTCGCCTGCGGCTCCGGTGCGCTCAAGATTCTGGAACTCCAACTGGAAGGCGCCCGCCGCCTGTCAGCCCGTGACTTTCAGAGCGGGCATCCGTTGCCGGTCGGAACCCTCTTGAGTTGAACTGATATTGGAACGCTCCCGCTATTTGCTTCCGGGATCGAGTGAGCGACGGCAAGGGCCTTCCGAACCCCAGATCGCGCTTGCGCCGATCGCCCGCCCGGCAGAATCAATTCGCCGCCGTGAACGGTCGCGAACCATGCCCGGCCGCCTTGGCGGCCTTTGCGCGCACGCTTTTGTCCGTCTTTGAAATCAACACGACCGCCGCAACGATAAGCCTTGCCAAACAGGTCTCCCTGCCTAGATTTACCGCCCTTTAACTTCGGCACACATGACTTTGTCGCACGTAATCAACCTGCTGGCGTTCGCGCCACCCGCCTCCCCGGATGGGACTGCTCCGAATCCCACCGGCCAGATGGTCCAGATGATCGGCATGATGGCCATCATGGGCATCATGTTCTATTTCGTTCTGATTCGCCCGCAACAGCGGAAGGCCAAGGAACTCGCGACATTGCTCGGCACGATCAAGTCCGGCGATAAGGTGGTCACCACCAGCGGCATCCTCGGCACGGTGATTTCGGTGAAGGAAAAGTTCGTGTCCATCCGTTCCGCCGATTCCAAGCTCGAAGTCCTGAAGTCGTCGATCGGTGAAGTCGTGGAGCGCGCGGGCGGCGGTGCCGCCGCCGACAAATAGGCCCATCTTTAACAAGCGAGTAATTCAGATCAGCAATTCATGAAGCGCAATAATTCCTGGCGTTGGGTCATCGTCGTTTTCGTCCTGGCGTGGGCGTTGTTTGAACTCAATCCGCCCAATGACCAGCCGCTCATTGATGTCTTCGAGCAGACGGCCTTGAACAAGGATGAGCGCTTTACCGCCATTGTGAAACAGGCGCGCGAGGGTGCCGCCGGCAGCCAAACCTCCGCCTACGATCTGCTCCTGGCGGCGGCCGGCAGCACGCCGTTGACAAACTATTTCCCGATCTACAATCCCGACCCGGACGTCAACGCGAACAAGTACGTGCTGACCCGGATTCAGCGGACCGCCGCCGGCAAGATCCGGTTGGGCATCGATCTGAAGGGCGGCACGTCGTTGCGACTGGGCATGGACATGTCCGGCCTGCGGACGACCCCGGAGTCCACGAATAAGGTGGCCGGCACCAATTCCCAGGCGACCGATGCGCTGGAGCTCACCTACAAGCGCGAGGCGGCCTTGTCGCAAGCGGTGGAAGTGCTGCGCCGGCGGGTGGACACGCTGGGCGTCGCCGAACCGGTGATCCAGCCGGTGGGTGATGATCAGATCATTGTCCAGTTGCCGGGACTCAGCGCCAGCGCCATGGAAAGTGCCAAAGCCACGGTGCAACGAGCCGCCTTCCTCGAGTTCCGCCTCGTTCACGACCGCAGTGCGGAATTGATCCGCGAAGGTTTGCTCGAGCCCGGTTACGAGCGCATGACCGAGGTCAACGTCAGCAAGACCGGCGAAAAGATCTTCAACGACATGCTGGTTTCAAAACGCCGCACCGCCGGCACCATCGACGGCAAGCGCGTCGAACTCACCGGTTCAAATGTCAAATCGGCCCGCGTGGATCGCAGTCAGTTTACCGGCCAGCCTGAAATCAGCTTTGAGCTCGATTCCGCTGGTGCCCAATTGTTCGGCCAGATCACCACGGACAATGTGGGCCGCCGCCTGGCCATCATCCTCGACGGCAAGCTGGCTTCCGCACCCAACATCAAGGAGCCCATTACGGGTGGCCAATGCCGGATCTCCGGCAGCTACACCGACAAGGAAGCGTTTGAGCTGGCCAACGTTTTGGAAAATCCATTGCAGGCGCCGCTCCATCTGTTGAGCGAAGATCTCGTCGATCCCACGTTGGGCGCCGATACCATCGCGAGCGGCATCCGGGCGGCCATGTATGGCTTGATCTTCGTCTGCGTCTTCATGCTGGTCTATTACCTCCTGGGCGGCGTCATCGCCAATGCCGCGCTGGTCCTCAACGTGATCATCCTGCTGGCCGTGATGAGTCAGATCGGCGCCACCCTGACGCTGCCCGGCATCGCCGGCATCGTGCTGACCGTGGGCATGGCGGTGGACGCCAACGTACTGATCTTCGAGCGCATGCGGGAGGAACTGGCCGCCGGCAAGTCACTCCGCGGCGCGATCAACGCCGGTTATGACCGGGCCTTCGTCACGATCCTGGACTCGAACCTCACCACCTTGATCGCCTCGGTCGTGTTGATCGCCCTCGGCACCGGTTCCATCAAGGGCTTCGGCTACACGCTGACCATCGGCATCGCCGTCAGCATGTTCACCTCGCTGGTGTTCACCCGGTTGATCTTTGATTCGCTGCTCAACAGCGGCCAGCTCAAGCGCCTGCGCATGATGAGCCTCATTCATGAAACCAAGTTCGACTTCCTGAAGCTGGCCAAGCCGGCGTTCATCGTTTCGTGGCTCATCATTCTGAGCGGTATTGGCTACGGCGTGTATTCCGGGGGCCGGGCGGTCAATCATGAGTTCAAGGGCGGGGTCGAGGTGACCTTCAGCTTCAAGGCCAAGCCCGATCAGGACAAGGTCAGCGCCACCGTGCGCCAGGCCATCGGCAGCGAACCTTCCGTGCAATTTCAACGGAACGTCGCGGCGGGCAACGAGACCCTCGTCGTCAAGAGCGAGTTGCTCAGGGATGCCGCCATCACGTCCGAGACCGAACTCATCGAGCGCACTGCCAAGCTCGTCGCGGATTCGCTGACGAAGGAATATGCCAGCGCCGAACTCAAGGTGGTCAACCGCCAGTTGAGCGGTCCGTCGGTGGGGGCCGAGGTGCAGCAGTCCGCCTTGATCTCGGTGCTCATCGCGCTCTTCGGCATCCTCGTTTACGTGGCGTTCCGCTATGAATTCAGCTTCGCCGTGGGGGCCGTGATCGCCGTGATCCACGACGTGCTGATGACGACGGGGATCTATTTTCTGGCGGGCTACCAGTTGAGTTCACCGATGATCGCCGCGCTGATGACCATCATCGGCTTTTCGATCAACGACACGATCGTCATCTTCGATCGGATCCGCGAAGATCTGCAACTGGGCGTCCGCGGCTCCTTCAAGGATCTGATCAACATCGCGCTGAACCAGACGCTGAGCCGCACGATCATCACCTCCGGCACGGTCTTCCTGTCTACGCTGGCGCTGTATCTGTTCGGCGGTGGCGGGTTGGGAGATTTCTCCTTCGCCCTGTTGGTCGGCATCATCTCCGGCACTTATTCCACGATCTACATCGCCTCGGCGATCGTGCTGTGGTGGCACAAAGGCCAGCGGCCGACGCTCGCGGCCAGCGCCCCGGCTGAACCGGCGGCCACCCCCGCGGTCCCGGCCCGCGCCTGAGGTTAAATGTTCCAGCTCTCCGAAATCACATGGCTCCATTGGACCGGGTTCCTTGGAGCCGTCTTGTTTTTTCTGGCGCTTGATCTGGGCGTGTTCCATCGCAAGGCCCATGTGGTGCGCTTCCGCGAGGCCATGGGCTGGACCACCGTCTGGTTCGTGCTGGCGATGCTCTTCGCCTTTTTGATCGTCCCCAATGATCCAGCCAAAGGCTGGATCAGCGGTCCCCGCTCGGAGTTCATCACCGGCTACATCCTCGAATTGTCGTTGTCGATGGACAACGTGTTCGTGATCGCGCTCATCTTCGGCTACTTCCAGGTCCGGCTGGAGTATCAGCATCGCGTGCTGTTCTGGGGCATCCTCGGCGCACTGGTCATGCGCGGGCTGATGATCGGACTCGGGGCCGCGCTCGTTCACCAGTTCGGCTGGATCCTCTATGTCTTCGGCGGCTTCCTCCTGTTGACCGGTGTCAAGATGCTGTTCTCGGATGACGACGGAGTGCATCCCGAGAAAAACCCCGTCGTGCGGCTCGCGCGCCGGTTCTTTCCGATCTCTAAGGATTTCGACGGCCAGAATTTCACCACGCGCGTGGATGGCCGGCTGATGCTCACGCCGCTTGCACTGGTGTTGATCGTCGTCGAGACCACGGATCTGGTGTTCGCCGTCGACTCGATCCCGGCCATCTTCGGGGTCACGCAGAATTCCTTCATCGTCTTCACCTCAAACGTATTTGCAATCCTCGGCCTCCGCTCACTCTACTTCGCGCTCGCCGGGATGATCGGCTATTTCCGCTTCCTCAAGGTCGGCCTTTCAGTGGTGCTCATTTATATTGGCGCCAAAATGCTGGGCGTGATCTGGGGTTGGAAAGTTCCCATCAACGTCTCGTTGGGAATTGTCGTTGGCATCATCGCGCTGTCGATTATCGTCTCGCTCGTAGCCGCCCGTTGGACTCGGCAGGAGAAGCAGGCGGATACCATCAAGCGTGATTAAGATCGCCCCACCCGAAGTCGTCGTTCCAGCCGCCGGGCCGCATCATCACCAACCCCTCTCGCAGTTGCTCGCCGACCTGCTGGCGCAGACTCCCGCCGGCACCGCCTTCACGCTGAATCACCTTCTGTTTCGCAGCGAAGGCCGCGGCATCTACCTGTTCATGATCCTGCTGTGCCTGCCGTTCTTGCAGCCGATTCCGCTCTTCGGTCTCAGCACCCCGCTGGGCCTGACGATCATGCTGCTCGCGATCCGGCACGCCATCGGCCTGCCGCCGCGTCTGCCCACCCGAATTGGCGACCGCCCGCTGCCCGAGCGATTCAAGGAGACTGTCCTGACCGGCAGCTCGCGCTTTTTGAAACGCATGGAGAAATGGGTCAAGCCACGCCGCGACAAATGGCTGGCGTCAGCGCCCTCGCGCTGGGTGCATTGCTTGTTGATCGCCGTGCTCGCCTTTCTCCTGGCGCTGCCGCTGCCGCCCTTCGTCGTCTTTTCCAATGTCGTGCCCGGGGCTGTGCTCGTCTTGATCTGCGTCAGCATGATGGAGGAAGACGGCGCACTGATCTGGCTCGCGTACCTCGGCATCATCGGCAACGCGATCTACTTCGGCTTCGTCGTCGCGGGTGCCGGCATGATCATCCGCCACTGGAGCGATTGGTATGAGGCCGTGATGAACTGGCTGAAGTCCTGGCTATGAAGTTCCGGTGGTCGATCGCCCCGGCGCAGCCGGCGTTGGCCCAAGTCCTCGCACGCGGTTGCACCCTCTCTCCCCTGCTCGCCCAGTGTCTGATCAATCGCGGCTACAGTGATCCCGCCGCCATCGGTATTTTCCTCGAGCCCCGACTCAAGTCCCTGCGCGATCCGTTTCTCCTTCCGAACATGGCGGCCGCCGTCGAGCGGTTGCTCGTCGCCCGCGAGCGCCAGGAAGCCATCGTCATCTTTGGCGACTACGACGTGGACGGCGTCTCGTCCACGGCGTTGCTCCTCGAAGTTTTCCAAAAACTCGGCTGGAAGGTGAACCACTACCTGCCGCATCGCTTCGAGGAAGGCTACGGTCTCAGCCGCGACGGCGTCGCCAATTGCCTCGAACGTTTCCAGATCGATCTGCTGCTCGCCGTCGATTGTGGCTCCACCGCCGTCGCCACCATCGGCTACCTGCGCGAGCGGCAGATTGATGTCATCGTGTTGGACCATCATCAGGTCTCCGACCCGCCGCCCGCGGCCGTGGCGTTGGTGAATCCGCAACTCGCGCCGCCCGGCCAACCCTATTTCCGCGAACTCTGCTCCGCCGGTCTCGCGTTCAAGCTGGCCCACGCGCTAGTCAAACGCGGCCGCGAGCTCAAATTGCCCGGCACCGCCGACTTCGATCTCCGCCCGCTGCTTGATCTCGTCGCGCTCGGCACCATCGCCGACGTTGTGCCGCTCCGGGACGAGAATCGCATTCTCGTCAGCGCCGGCTTGCAACGGCTCGATCAAACCACCCGACCCGGCCTGATCGCCCTCAAGGAAGTGGCACGGGTCGGCTCGCCGGTGAAACCGCATGACGTCGGCTTCCTGCTCGGGCCGCGACTCAACGCCGCCGGCCGCCTGGAGAACGCCGCCGAAGCGCTGGAACTGCTCCTCGCCTCCGATCTCGACGCCGCGCGGCCGCTCGCCGCGAGCCTCGACTCCCGCAATCGCGAGCGCCAGCAGATCGAGCGCAAGCTCAGCGCCGACGTCATCGGCCGGCTCAAAGCGCAGTTCGATTCCGCCCAGCACCACGTCATCGTCGAGGCCGGGCTCTACTGGCACATCGGCGTGGTGGGCATCGTCGCCTCGCGCGTGCTGCGTGAATTCTACCGGCCCACGATCATCATCGGCGGCGAGGGCACGGAATGGCGCGGCTCGGGCCGCAGCATCGAAGGCTTCGATCTCGCCGCGGCGTTGCGCCAGTGCGACGACTTGCTGCTCCGGCACGGTGGGCACGCGATGGCGGCGGGCATCTCGATCCATCCCGATCGCGTCGACAGCTTGCGCGAACGGCTGAACGCGCTCGCCCAGCGGACGCTGACGCCGGAGCAATTGCAGCCGCCCCTGCTCCTCGATGCCGAAGTTGAGGCCACCGACCTGACCGCCGAACACATCGTGGAACTCGGCCGGCTGGCGCCAATGGGTCAGTCGAATCCAACTGTTAAACTCGTGCTGCGCAACGCCACGCTCAACCGCGCACCGCGCCGCATGGGGCAGCAAGGGCGGCATGTTAAGATGCAGATTCGCGCGGGCCACACCGACTGGGAAGCCGTCTGGTGGGACGGCGGCGATCAACGCTGGCCCGTGGGCATCTTCGACCTCGCCTTCACACCGGAGCTGAACGAATACAACGGCCAGACGCGCGTGCAGCTCAAGGTGCTCGACTGGCGGCCAAGTTAAATTCCCTCGACCTCGCGCCGGACAATTCTCCAATCTTCCACATGGTCACCGCCGTCATTGTCGCCGCCGGACGCGGCACCCGCATGGGTCCGAACGTGGACAAGCTCTTCCTCGAACTCGCCGGCCGGCCGGTCGTGCTTCACACTTGGCTGCGTTTTGATTCCTGCCCGGCGATCGATCACGTCGTGCTCGTCATCCGCCCGGATTTGAAGCGAGTGCTGGAAGCGCTGGCCAAAAGCCAGCCGTTGACTAAGCCCTACACGTTCACCGTCGGCGGGGCGGAGCGGCAGGACTCGGTCTGGAACGGACTGGAGGCGGCCCCGCGCGACACCGAGCTTGTCGCCATTCAGGATGCCGCCCGTCCCTGCGCGAGCCACGAGTTGATCGCCGACACCATCACCGCCGCGCGCGCCCACGGGGCGGCCGTCGCCGCTTCGCCCGTGATCGATACGATCAAGGAATCCACCGATGGCCTTGTTATCAGCCGGCATCTGGATCGCTCGCGGCTGTGGGCCGTGCAGACGCCGCAGACGTTTCGGATGGTAGTGATTCGCCGGGCCATCGAGGCCGCGCGCGAGAAAGGCCAGAACTTCACGGATGACACCGCCGCCTGTGAGGCGATCGGGCAGCCGGTCCAACTGGTGTCCAGCCGCTCCCCCAATCCCAAGGTCACCACGCCGGATGATCTACCGCTGGTGGAACTTTATCTGAAGCAGGCCGTCAAGTGACGCCCGCACGATTCCGATAAGTTCTCCGGCCGGCGGGCTCCCGCGCCGCTAGGTTTGTCGAGCCCGTGCGACCCGATACTTGCGTCCGGCCGGAATGGGTCCTACTTTCCAGCTCCTGAACAAGTCGTAACGATGAAACGCAAATTCCTCTACGCACTGGTCACCACGCTGCTCGTGGTGAATGCCCTCATTGGCGCGCGGGTTTATCTCAGCACCGCTTCCGCCGCCGAGGCGGACGAGCCCTATGAATCGTTGCGCATATTCACGCTGGTCATGGAGCGCATCCGGCAGGAGTACGTCGAGGGCGAGAACCTTTCCTACGATGACCTGGTCAAAGGCGCGCTGAAGGGCATGCTTAACACGCTGGACCCGCACAGCGAGTACATGGAACCGCGCAAGTACGACGAGCTTCGCAAGGATACCGAAGGCGAGTACGGCGGCGTGGGCCTCGTGGTCTCCATCCGCTCGGACCGCATCACGGTGGTCACCCCAATGGAAGGCACTCCCGGGGAAAAAGCCGGCGTCCTGGCCGGGGATGAATTGCTCAAGGTGGATGGCAAAGACGTGGGACGCGATCTCTCGGAAGCGGTGCAACAACTGCGCGGCAAGCCGGCCACCAAGGTGAAGCTGACTTTTTTCCGGCCCAGCACCGGCGAGACCAAGGAGATCGAACTCATCCGCGAAGTGATCACCGTCAGTTCCGTGGTCGATCTCGAAGGGGCCTCGGACTACAAACTCCTGCCGGAATCCGTCGGCTACATTCGCATCGGCCAGTTTGGCGATCACACCGCGGAGGATCTGGAGAAAGCCCTGTCCAAAATCGAGCACCAGAACGGCACCGGATTGATTCTCGATTTGCGCGACAATCCCGGCGGCCTGCTGGATCAGGCGGTTTACGTCGCGGAAAAATTTCTCCCCCGTGGCCAGATGGTGGTGAGCACCGAAGGCCGGGGAGCGGAGCGCAAGGAAGAGTATCGCGCCCGGGGCCGCGGCAAGATTCGCGAGATGCCGATGGTGGTGCTGGTCAATGGCGGCAGCGCCAGCGCGGCCGAGATCGTTTCCGGCTGCCTGCAGGATCTCAAGCGCGCGGTGATCATCGGCGAGCAGACGTTCGGCAAGGGCTCGGTGCAGAGCATCCTGCCCCTGGGCAATGGCTCCGCGCTGCGCCTGACCACGGCCAAGTATTACACGCCCAGCCACAAGGTGATTCACGAACGCGGCATCACGCCGGACATCGAGGTGCCGCTCGACGACGACGCCAAGCGCCTGCTGGACATACGGCGCTCACCGCGCGGCGTCGATTCCCTGATCGAATCGCAGCGCGCCAAGGCCACGCAAGTCGAAGATCCGCAGCTCGATCGTGCGCTGGAAGTGCTCAAAACTCATTCCCTTCTCTCGAAGTATTCCGGCGAACGCCCCCGCGCCCGGGTGTTGACGGGCAAGCGCGACATCCGGGCCGCCCGCGATTAACACCTCCTCCGACCCGACAACCAACATTTCATGAATCCCGCACGCATCACAGGGGTTGCCCTGCTCATCTTTGTCGCCATCCTCATGGCATTCTCTGGAACGTACGCCATTCAACCCGGTTATCGCGGCGTCGAGGTCATCATGGGCAAGGTCACCAGCGACCCAAAGAAGGAGGGCTTTGGCCTCAAGCTGCCGTTGGTCACGACGATCTATCATGTGTCGGTACGCCAGCAGACGGAGGAAGCCAAGGCGGACTGCTATTCCTCCGACCTGCAACAGGTTCACATCGAGCTGCGCGTGCTCTATAAAATTCCTGAAGCGTCCGTCGTGACGCTTTTCCGGGGCTACGAAGGCGCTCCGTTTGAAACCTTGATCTTGCCCCGCATCCACGAGGCCTTGAAAGAAGTCACCGCTCTCCAAAGCGCCGAGCAGATCGTGAAAAACCGGGAGGAGATCAAGGCGCGGGCGCTCGCGCTGGCCAAGGAAAAGATCGGCCCCATCCTGGTGGTCGAGGACATCGTCATCCAGAACATCCAGCTCACCAAGGAACTCGAGCACGCGATCGAAGCCAAGATGGTGCAGGACCAGGAGGCGCAGCGCTCGAAGTTCGTGAAGGACCGCGCCCAGATCGAGGCGAACACCGCGGTGATCAAGGCGCGCGGCGAAGCGGAGTCGATTCAGATTCGCGGCCAGGCGCTGAAAGAAAACCCCACGTACGTCGAACTGCAAATCATCGATCGCTGGGATGGCGTGCCCCCGCTCGTCATCGGCCGCAGCGAAGGGCTCATGATGCCCCTCAGCGATCTCGAACAACGCAAACGCAATGCCCCAACAAACTCCCTACAACCAGCGGCGCGCCGGCCCAATGAATAACGAACTCCCGCCCGGCGCCGCCAAGCTGATCGGCGGCGCAGTCCTGCTGTTCGCCGCGGCCCTGGTGATCTCGGCTTCCTCCTACGTGATCGAGCCGGGCACCCGCGGCATCGAGGTAACCATGGGCAAGCCGGCGGCCGAGGTCGTGCCCGAAGGCTTCGGCTGGAAGATGCCGTTCATCACCCGCGTACAGCTTGTCAACGTCAAGCAACGCACCGTCGCGCTCAAAGCCGATTGCTTCTCCGCCGACCTGCAACAGGTGGCGGTCGAGGTGTCCGTCCTCTACAAAATTCCCGAAGACTCGGTCGTGGCGATCTATCAGAACTACTCCGGCGATCCTTTCGACACCCTCGTCGCCCCGCTGGTGCAGGAAGCGCTGAAGGAAACCACCGCCTCCCAATCAGCCGAACAGATCGTGAAAAAGCGCGAGGACATCAAACAGTCCGCCATCGCCGCCGCGCGGCAGAAGATTCAAAAGATCGGCGACATCGTGGAGGTCGTGGACATCGTGATCCGGAACATCGATCTCTCCACGGAGTTTGAGCGCGCCATCGAAGCCAAGATGGTTGCCGAACAGGACTCCATGAAATCACGCTTCACGCAGCAACAGACCGAAATCGAAGCGCAGACGGCCGTGATCCGCGCCAAGGGCGAAGCCGAGGCGATCAAGGTGCGCGGCGAAGCCCTCAAGCTGAACCCTGGCTTCATCCGGCTCCAAATGGTGGAGAAGTGGAACGGCCGCTCGCCGCTGGTCGTGCCCGGCGGCGTTGGCGTCAGCGGCTCCGAGCTCATTCTGCCAACCGGCCGGATTGATTCTTCCGGGCCATGAACCCCCGACTGCGCGCCGCACTCCAGATTCTCGTCGTCCTGGTGGCCGTAGTAGTGCTGGTCACCCTTTTCAAACCGGCTGCCGGCTTCGTCGAAATGGCGGCGCGTGAGCTCCGTTACTTCTGGTGGTTGATCTTCATCATCCTGCTCGCGGGGTGGCTGATCTGGGGCTTCGGCCGGAAGCGCAAGTAGCATCGCCCGATGCCCGAGATGATCTCGACCCCGCGACTGGATCTCACGCCCTTTACTCCGGACTTCTTGCGCGCCTCGCTGGCCGGGGACCTCGATCGAGCTGTCCGACTCCTCGCCGCCAGACTTCCCGATTCCTGGCCCACATACCGGGACACTTTCCAACAACGGCTCGAACAACTTGCGTCCGACCCGGCCCTTCAGCCGTGGCTATTGCGCGGAATGATCCTCCGCGAAACGCGCGAACTGATCGGGCACATCGGCTTTCACACCAGCCCAAACCCGGCCTACCTCGCCGAGTTGGCACCGGGCGGCATTGAGTTCGGCTACACCGTGCTGGAGCCCTTCCGACGCCAGGGATATGCACGCGAGGCCGCAGGGGCTTTGATGAACTGGGCGCGCGATCAGCACGGTATCACGTGCTTCGTCGTCAGTATCCGACCGGACAATGTGCCGTCGCTCGCACTGGCCAGCCGCTTCGGCTTTCAGCGGATCGGCGAGCAAATGGATGAAATAGACGGGCTGGAGCACATCTTCCGCTTGGATCGGTGAATTGGCCCCGCCGGGCCTGGCTGTTCCCTGGCGCGCTCGGCGATTGACCACAAACGGTTGCTGGTAAAAAGTCGCGCCGTTGCCTCGCGCCCACAAGCTCCGTTTTCCGCCAATTGCCAGTTTCACACTGGCGTTCATCGCTTGGGGCTTGCTGCTTACGACCGACCTGCGCGCCGAGGAAGATTTTCGTTACTGGCAGGGCCTCTCAGTGGCCGAATTCGATGGCTCAAAATTCGACATCAGCACTTACGCGGAAGTCCGGTTCCGGGATCAAGCCAGCGAACTTTTTCAATACCTGATCAGCCAGCGCACGGCCTACGATGTTCACCCCAACCTGACCCTTGGGGCCAACTACACTTACATCTCTTCCAAACTACCGGACGACCGGCTCGTTGATGGGCACCGGCTGGAATTGGAAATCAACCCGCACTGGCGGGCCAACGAGCGGCTCACGTTCGAGCTTCGCAATCGCCTCGAAACACTTTGGCTGACGAACGGCGCCGACGCTTCATTTCGCTCCCGCCACCGGTTCACCGCCAACTACGGGCTGCACTTCTGGAAACCGCTCACCGCCCTCTATGCCAGTGACGAGGTTTTCATCGACTACACCCACCCAGATATTTTCGAGAACCGCCTTGTACCCCTGGGCCTGCGCTTCCGGCTGGCGAAGGGGGTCGGTTGGAATACTTACTTCGTCTGGCAATCCATCCGACTGACGGCCGCTTCGCATCAGATTTATGCCCTCGGTTCGCAATTGAACATCACGTTCTAGCCGGCACCCGATGGGCGTTCCCGCCGGTGGCCGGCTCCTTGAACCTTCGCTTGCGTTGGCCCGCCGCCTTGGTTTTCAGCGGATCGGCGAGCACCTGGATGAAGTGGACGGGCTGGAGCACAACTTTCAGCTCGAGCTTCCGGCCGCCGAACGAAGTTGAACCAACAGAACAATCGTGCCCGTCAGTTTGCTCCCCGGACTGACAGGGAATTGCGGCCACCTACGCCGACTAGTGCGACCACGGAGCGAATGATTGTAATGAGCGTTTCCATGGTTGCCATGGTTTGGTATCGAACGATACCACCGCATTCGTCGGCCAGGAGAGGATCATTCTAGGGCGAGCGGAGGCGGTAGAAACGGGCGGGATGATTCGTCCACTTGGGATCGCTGAAATAGGACGAGCCGCCGGTGAGGGTGTTGGTGCTGACGGGTGACCAGGCAGGGTTTGCCAAATCGGTCGCGGCTTCCACGACGATGACCAGGCCGCTGGTTCCGGTGATGGTGAAGCCGAATTGACCCGCCCGCACGCCGAAGCTTGGATCGCTGATCGGCACGGTCGGATTCCATAGTATTGTCGGACGACCCGCGAATGATGCTGCCCAACCCGTGGTTTCCGGCAGGTAATAGATGATCGCATTGTTGGCACCCTCGAAAACACCTGAACCAGCGCTAGGGGCGTTGCCCTGGAAATAAACTCGCGTCAGGCTGGTGCAGGAAGCGAACGCTTCGTTCCCGATGCTGGTGACGCTGTTCGGGATCGCGACACTGGTCAGGCTCCTGCAGGAAGCGAACGCATAGTCCCCGATACTGATGACACTGTTGGGGATGATCACGCCCGTCAGGCTGGTGCAGTAATAGAACGCCCCGCCCCCGATGCTGGTGACGCTATTGGGAATCGTGACGCTGGTCAGGTTGATGCAGGAAGCGAACACATAGTCCCCGATGCTGGTGACGCTGTTGGGGATAATCACGCCCGTCAGGCTGGTGCAGTCAGCGAACGCAAAGTCCACGATGCTGGTGACACTGTTCGGGATCGTGACACTGGTCAGGCTCGTGCAGCCAGAGAACGCCCCGCTCCCGATGCTGGTGACGCTGTTGGGAATCGTGACGCTGGTCAGGCTCCTGCAGGAAGCGAACGCATTGTCCCCGATGCTGGTGACGCTGTCGGGGATCGTGACGCTGGTCAGGCTGCAGCCAGAGAACGCATAGTCCCCGATGCTGGTGACGCTGTTGGGGATCGTGACGCTGCTCAGGCTGGTGCAGCCAGAGAACGCCCCGTTCCCGATGCTGGTGACACTGTCGGGGATGGTCACGCTCGTCAGGCTGCTGCAGGAAGCGAATGCATAGTCCCCGATGCTGGTGACACTGTCGGGTATGGTCACGCTCGTCAGGCTGGTGCAGCCAGAGAATGCCAAGTACCCGATGCTGGTGACGCTATTGCCGATCGTGAGGCTGGTCAGGTAGCTGCAGTTATAGAATGCCCTGTACCCGATGCTGGTGACGCTGTTGCCGATCGCGACGCTGGCCAGGCTCGTGCAGTCAGCGAACGCTTCGTTCCCGATGCTGGTGACGCTGTGGGGAATCCTGACGCTGGTCAGCCTGAAGCAGGAAGCGAACGCATTGTTCCCGATGCTAGTGACCCTGTTGGAAATCGTGACGCTGCTCAGGCTCCAGCAGCCAGAGAATGCCCCGTTCCCGATGTTGGTGACACTGTCGGGGATCGTGACGCTGCTCAGGCTGGTGCAGGAATAGAATGCAGTGTCCCCGATCCTGGTGACTCTGTTGGGGATCGTGATACTGGTCAGGCTGCGGCAGTCGTAGAACGCCCCGTTCCCGATGCTGATGACGCTGTTGGGGATCGTAACGCTGGTCAGCCTGAAGCAGTAATCGAACGCATTGTTCCCGATGCTGGTGACGCTGTTGCCGATCGTGACGCTGGTCAGGCTCCTGCAGTAATAGAACGCAGAGTGCCCGATGATGATGACGCTGTCGGGGATCGCGACGCTGGCTAGGCTGGTGCAGCCCTGGAACGCCGCATCCCGGATGCTGGTGACGCTGTTGCCGATCGTGACGCTGGTCAGGCTGGTGCAGCCAGAGAACGCCCCGTTCCCGATGCTGGTGACGCTGTTGGGGACTGCGTAGCTCCCGACTTTTCCAACTGATCGAATGCCCTGGTGGAAAAGTC
>JANLTG010000130.1:0-22660 GCA_031362805.1 bacterium | reverse complement strand
TGGCGGCAATCTCGGCCGTGCCCCTGCCTTGGTCATAGAGTTCGATGATGCGCTCGCGGACGGCAAGCGGGATGGCTTTCATACCCAAGCCATACCCCAGCTGCCCACAATACGCTACCTTATTGATGGAAACGCTCTAGTTCACTGAATAGCCGCTGGTGCTTCGGCGATTTGCCCTCCGCAGCCAGACTTCGGCAAAATTTGACCTGCCAAGAGGGCCAACCTCTGGCATAGATCGGGCACGGCTATGGGTGTTGAGTTTCGAGATTACTACAAAGTGCTGGGCGTCACGAAAGCGGCGACCGACGAGGAAATCAAAAAGGCCTTCCGTAACCTGGCGCGGAAGTTCCACCCGGATGTCGCGAAAGACAAGAAGACGGCGGAAGAGAAGTTCAAGGAAATCAACGAGGCCTACGAGGTTTTGAGCGATCCCGAGAAGCGCCAGAGGTATGACACGCTGGGCGCAAACTGGAAGCAGGGCGCGCCACCACCACCGGGCTGGGACCAGCGCGCAGGGCGGTCGCGAGGACGCGCGACTGGAGCCGAACATGAGGGGTTTCATTTTGGCGGCACGGGGTTCAGCGATTTCTTCGAGCAGTATTTTGGCGGTCACGAGGGCTTTCGCGATCTCGACGGCTCCGCCCGGCGGGGTAGCTTCCGCGCGGCGTCCGCCGGGCCGGCACGCGGTCACGATGTCGAGAGCGATATTCTCGTCACGCTCCCCGACGCGCTCCACGGTTCGGTCCGGCAGATTTCATTGCGCCGGCAGGATGGCTCGACCAGCGAAGCGGCCGAGACCTTTCGCGTGCGCATCCCGGCCGGTGCGACCGAGGGCCGGTTGATTCGGGTGCCGGGCAAAGGCGGCGAGGGATTCAACGGCGGTGAACCTGGCGACCTCTTTCTCCGCGTGCGCCTGGCCCGGCATCCCGATTTTCGGGTCAAAGGTGCCGATCTCTACCACGACCTGCAACTTGCCCCGTGGGAAGCCGTGCTCGGCGCAACGGTGAGCGTGCCGACGCTGGAAGGCAGCGTGAGTCTCAAGATCGCGCCGGGCGCGCAGCCGGGCCAGCAATTGCGGGTGCGTGGGCGCGGCCTGCCCGTCGAAGGCGGGGCGCGCGGCGACCTCTTTGCCGTCATCAGCGTCGCGACTCCGGAAGAGATCAGCGCGGACGAGCGCAAACTGTGGGAACAACTCGCTGCGGGATCGTCCTTCAATCCGAGGAAGTCACCATGACCAAGCTTCGCCGCTCGAAAAGAGCCTCAAACGAGGCGGGCTACCCGTTGGAAAAAGTCGTGCAACTCACCGGTGTCAGCCGCGCCGTGCTGGTCGCTTATTGTGAAAGCGGTGTGCTCCCGTTGTCGCCCGACGATCTGGCCACGCGGACCTTTGACGACGAACTGATCCGCGCCATCCGCCGGATCGAGGTCTTGCGCGAGCACCACGGCATCAACCTGACCGGCATCCGCATGATCCGCGAGTTGATGCAGGAAGTGGAACGGCTGCGTGGGGAGTTGCGATTTCAGGCGGAGCGGTGAAGGCGGAGTCACCTTTCCATTGAGCTTTGCCGGGACTTTGGTTAACTCGCACCCATGCTCAACGCCCGTTTTGCCTTGGTTGCTGTGCTTGGCCTCGGTTCGATGCCGGTCAATTCGCTGCGCGCGGAGGTGTACTTCCACCAGGCTTATTGCGACAAGACGGCGATCTACGCCGAAGCGCGCGGTGACGCCGCCGGCCGCAAATACGCGCCCAGCCGCGAGATCGACATCACCCACCAGTTGCTCGACGTCACGCCGGATTTCGAGCGGCGCAGCGTGGCGGGAACAATCAGAATCGAGTTCAAGCCCATCGCCAAACCCTTCGGTGAATTGCGGCTTGATGCGGTGGACCTGACGATCGCGACCGTTGAATCCTCCGCCGCGATCCTGGGCTGGCAGAACACCGGTGAGCAACTTGTCGTCACGTTCAAGGATGCGATCCCCGCCGAAGCCGCTGCGTGGGTGAAGATCACTTACTCCGCCGCCGATCCGCAGAAGGGCTTGTACTTCCGCACGCCGGCGATGGGTTACAAGGAGGGCGACACGCACCTGTGGACGCAGGGCGAAATGCATGAAGCGCGGCATTGGTTTCCCAGCTTCGATTATCCGAACGAGAAGTTCACCACCGAGATGATCTGCCGCGTGAAAGACGGCATGGTGGCGCTTTCGAACGGCAAGCTCGTTTCGCAGGAGAAGGACGCCGGCACCGGGCTCGTCGCCTGGCGTTGGTTGCAGGACAAGCCGCACGTGAATTATCTGGTGACGCTGTGCGCCGGCTACTTCGCGAAGCTCGAGGACCGCCACGGTGATCTCCCGCTGGCGTACTGGACGCCGGCGTCGCAGATCGCGTTTGCGAAGCACTCGTTCTCGCGCACGAAGGAGATGATCGCGTTCTACGAACAGGAAACCGGCGTTAAGTATCCGTGGGCGCGCTACGATCAGGTGGTGGTGGACGACTTCACCTGGGGCGGCATGGAGAACACCGCGCAAACGACGCTGAACGCGAGCACGCTGTTTCCGGACGAGTTTGCCCAAACGCGGAACAGTCAGGGATTGATCGCCCACGAACTGGTTCACCAATGGTTCGGTGATTATGTGACCACCAAGGACTGGGCGAACATCTGGCTCAACGAAGGATTCGCCACGTACTACGATGCGCTCTTCCGCGAACACGCCGATGGCCGCGACGAATTTCTGTGGGACCTGCTCGGCAACGCGCGGCAGGTGCTTGGCCAGCAAAACGACACCATCCCGATCGTGTATCGCGGCTACGCCGATCCCGTTGAGCAGTTTGGTTTTCGCGCCTACCCGAAGGGCGGCTGGATTCTTCACATGTTGCGGAACCAACTCGGAGCAGATCTGTATCGGCGTTGCATTCAGACTTACCTCGAACGCCACGCGCTCGGCAGCGTCACCACCGAAGACCTCGTCGGGGTGATCGAGGAATTGTCTGGGCGCGACTGGGATCAATTCTTCGACCAATACGTTTATCACGCGCATCATCCGGAGTTGAACGTGGCTTACTCGTGGGACGAGCGAAGCAAACTCGCGAAGGTTTCGATCCAACAAACGCACAAGCTCGGGCCGACCGTGCTGTTGTTTAACCTGCCGTTGAAAGTGCGGTTCAAGTCGGGCGCGAATATCACCGACGTCGTCGCCAACGTGGCCAAACAAACCGAGGACTTCTACTTCGCGCTGTCCGCCAAACCGGAGCTTGTGCGCGTCGATCCGGACTTCGCCTGGCTCGCGCAGATCGAGTTCAACCCTCCGAATGAAATGCTGCTGGCGCAACTGGCTAATACGTCGGACGTGATTGGGCGGATCTTCGCCATCGAGCACCTGGCCAAACGCACGGACATGCCGACCATCGAGAAACTTCAGGGCGCGCTGAACAACGATTCGTTCTGGGGCGTGCGGCTGGAGGCGGCGAAAGCGTTGCGGCAGATTCACAACGACGACGCCCGCGCGGCCTTGCTGGCTGCGAGCACCCAGCCGGACGCCCGCGTTCGCCAGGAAGTAGTGGGCGGCATCGCCAGTTTCTTCCGAAGCGAGACCCCCGAAGCGTTGGCCAAGGCCGTCGCGATGGAAATGAATCCCGACGTGCAGGCGGTCGCCGTGCGGGCGCTCGCCGCGTATCCGGTGGATCAAGTTAAGCCGGAGTTGCTCAAGCAGCTCAACTCGACGAGCTACCAGCAGGTGCTGGCGGATGCCGCCATCGACGCCATTCGCGCCCAGCGCAACCCGGCCTATCTGGACGCGTTGCTGACCACGTTGCGCCATCGGGAAGCAGATTTCACCTCCGGCGGTTTCGGCGACGGCCTGAACACGCTGGCCGTGCTGGCCGCGGACGAAGAGAACAAGACGCCGTTCCGCGAGTTCATTGCCGGCAAGTTGAATCATCCGCGACGCACCGTGCAACTGGCGGCCATCCGCGCGCTCGGCACGCTGGGTGACGTGCAGGCCATCGCCCCGCTGCAAACTTTCGCCACCGCGCGCAAGGGCTCGCCGCAGCGCGGCGCGGCCGAGGCGGCGATCCGGCAATTGCGCGAGCGCAAGCCGCCGGCCGCCGAGGTGGGCACGTTGCGCGACGAGGTCATGGAACTGCAAAAGGCCAACCGCGAAATCAAGGAGCAGTTTGAAGATCTAAAGAAGCAGCTCGAAGCCGCGAAGCCCGCAGCCACCAACGCCCCGGCCGCCGGGAAAGCAACCAAGCCAACGAAGAAGGGCCGTTGACCTGGTCGCGATCGGTCGTGCGATTGCCGAGCTGGGCCGCTTTGTACTGTTGCGCTCGCTGACAAAGAACATTTGACCGCGCGCACTGGGAATGCCGACTCTCGGCGCGGGTTGGCGGTGACCGGCCGGCCCGATTGTCGTCCGCATGAACCTGCCCAACAAACTGACCGTCTCGCGTTTCGTCCTGACCGTCTTTTTTCTGGTGGCCCTGTTCACTGAGTTTCCCTTCAACACCACGGTGGCGCTGTTGCTCTTTAGCGCGGCAGGCATCACGGACTGGGTGGATGGGTCCTACGCCCGCCGGCACAACTTGATCACCAACTTCGGCAAGTTGATGGATCCGCTGGCGGACAAGATACTCACGTGCTCGGCCTTCATCGCGTTTGTCGGCGAAGGCTGGATCGAGCCGTGGATGGCGGTGTTGATTGTCGCGCGGGAGTTGTCCATCACCGGGCTGCGATTGCTGGCGGCGTCGAAAACTGTCGTGCTGGCGGCGGAAGGCTGGGGCAAACACAAGACCATCTGGCAGATCATCACGATCCTCGCGATCCTGGTTTCGCAGAGTTACGTTGACTGGGCGGTGCTGGGAAAACTGTTTTCCTTTGAGCTCGCTGGCAAGGCGTGGGTGATCTGGTTCACCGAGTTTTCCAAGTGGTTGACCATCCTGCTGACCGCGCTTTCGGGCTGGCTGTATCTCTGGAACAACCGGGAAGTTTTCCTGACAGACGTGTAGTGATGGGCGGGGACACCTTCAACGGTCTCGATCGCAATGGATTCAATCCCTCAACTCGGGATGCTGGGGTTTCTTGGCTGGCCGGAGATCATCATGATGATCGTGGTGGTTCTGATCCTCTTCGGCAGGGGGAAGTGGCCCGAGCTGTTTCGAGGACTTGGGACAGGGATCGACGAATTCAAACGGGCAACCAGAGATACTGATCGAGACTTGAAACAGTGGTTAGGCATGGACTCTGAACCCAAGTACAAGCCTTCGACGACCGCCGGGGGCTTCGTTCCTGGCTTGGTCGTCTGGCTGGCACAAGGCTTCGGCGTCGGGCGCATTCCCTGGGCACCCGGCACCTTCGGGTCCCTGCTTGGGCTTGGCTGGTTCGCCATCCTCCTGGTGATCGCGCAGTGGAGTCCGGTGTCCGCCGGCGTCATCTTTCTAGGAAGTGTGCTGGCCTCCGTCTGGACTTGTGAAGCGGCGGAAATCATCCTTGGCGAGGAAGATCCCGGCTCCATCGTGCTCGATGAAATCGTGGCGCTGCCGACGTGCTTCCTGGGCTTGACGCTGCTGCTCTGGCTTCAGTTGGGCGTCGTTCCGTCGCTCCAATACTTCTTTGGGCCGACCACCTGGTTCGTCGCCTTGGGAGTCTTCCTGGCGTTCCGCTACTTCGACATCGCCAAGCCCTGGCCAGTCCGGCAGTCACAGAATCTACCGCGCGGTTGGGGCGTCGTGATGGATGATCAACTCGCCGCGATCTACGTGAACCTGGTGATGGTCGCGGTTCACTTCGGGCTGCAATGGCTCCGCTGAAGTAGCCGATCTTGTCGCGCTGCGGTTACTTTATTTCCTTGGCCACTTCCCAGTCGATGTTGTGGCGATTCAGCGTGGTGGCGTCGCGGAAGGAGAGTTCGGCGAGCGCATTGTTGTAATCAGCCACGGCGCGCAACTCGGAAGAGCGAGCTGAAGTCAGGTCGTTCTGCAACTGGAGGACGACGAAGCTCGTGCTCTTGCCGTTCTCAAGTTTCTTTTGCTCCGCCTCGAGCGCCGCCTGCGCGTACTCGCTGGCTTTACGGGTGGCTTGCACGCGGTCGTAGCTTGAACTCGCCTGTTTGATCGCGTTGTCGATCTCGATCATGATGCCTTGTTCCTGGCCTTTGAGCGTCAGGAGCAACTGTTCTTCGCGGACCTTGTTGGAGCGATAGCGACTGCGGGCGGCACGGTTACCCAAAGGAATGCTCAGAGTCGCGCCAATCCTGTAGTTGGGTTGGTCGCCGTTGGCGACCGCATCATAGGATTCTCCCAGATCCACGCCCGTTCCATTTTGTCCGTATGATCCAAAAAGGTCCAACTGGGGATAGAGTTGATTGCGATCAAATTTGAGTTGCAATCCCATGTTTTCGAGCTCGATACGGCTTTGGACCAAGTCGGGGCGATCCGAAAGACCCTTGTCCCAACTCAACTGAACGTCGAACACTTGCAGTTGCGCGGAAAGGGACTCCTTGGGCTTCAACACCAACCGATGCACGGCGCCGTAGTCGTCGCTGATCAGCCGTTTCAGGACGTTTTGCTGAATGTCGAGATTTCGACGGGCGCTCAACAAGTCGGCCTCGCGCGCGGCCACCTGCGATTCCGTCTGTTTGGTTTCCAACTCGGCGACCGTGCCGACCTCGAAGCGTTTCTTGGTTTCATCGAGCGAGCGTTGGGCCAGCTGCCGCGCCATCTCCTGCACCTTGACGCTCTCATAGGTGAAAATGAGGTTGTAGTAGGCGACCTCCACCTGGGTGATGGTGTCCATGACGCGGCGCTTCAAGGCCAGCTCAGTACTGCGGAAGTTGTTTCGAGATTGGTTGATCCCGAGCCGGCCGGAATCGGTCCAAAGATTCCTGAGCAGCGGTTGGGTTAGTACGATTGAACTGCCGCCGCGCGAGTTTTGAGCGCCACCGTTCCCTTCGGTCACCGAGCCATTGGCGTTTAGCGAATACTGAAGGCCCGTGTAGGGCAGGGCGCCTCGAATGCTTGAACTGAACGAATCCGTGGTGGTTTCCTGGCCGGGTATGATCAGCCCGATTGAAGGATCAAACTGTGCGGCCGCCTTTGAGTAGTCCTCCGCTGCGGTGAACCCGAAAGTCGGCTCATAATATCCTGCCCGTGCGATATCGATGTTGTACTCGGCGCGGATTGGATTCCGGCGCTCGACCTGAAGATCCAAATTGTGCTTCAGGGCCAGCTCGATGCAGTCTTGTAGAGAAAGATCCTGCACCTTTTGCTCGGCTGCTCGGACAGTTCCAGTGAGGATGGTCAGGACCACGGCAAACGTGGCGATACCTTTGTAGATCGGCATAGAGGCGGTGAGATTGGGGGATGATCCGGAGAACGTCAATTGTGTGCTCAGTTCGTGGGCTCGGGACAGGGCCGCACCCGCTGCGCGAGGTCGGGGCTGACGCCGCAGATCCAGGCCAGCGCGGCATTGCGCTCCGTGAGCGAGGTGCTGCACACGTCAAGGGACCCGTCGCGATGCCGGAGAATTCGCGAACCAGCAAAGGTCGCGATCAGCCGCGCCGTGGCTTTCCGGCTGTCGGTCTGCGACCCGTGATCCTGGTTTGTTTTCGATTCTATTTTCATAAACGTCGCACTGGCTTTGCCTGCATTGACGTCTGCCCGCACGGGGAGTTAGACGCATCGGCAGCGTTGAAGTTACATGGGCCAATCAGTGAGCACTCGGACGGCATCGCGCGGGCGCTTGTTCATTTGCGAGCTCAAACGCGCGGATGCAAGAGCCGCCTTTGCTGGTCGCCCGAAGTTGCTGGCGATCACAAAGGGGAGCGCGAGGAGGAGAATTGAATTTTTAGATTTCATGGGGTCACTGTGATCCGTCGGTCGGCCGGCAGCATTTTCATCTCAAGGACACGTCGCACCTGTCGGGGGTTTCACAAACTGTTCTGCCAACCCTTGGCAGGCGGAGTGCCAGCCGTCGGTTTTGGACCCGTTTCAACAAATTCCGCCCAAAAGCGAGGTCTGCTATTCAAAGCGCAATCGGTACGTCGAATCCGCAATTTCGGAAGTGGGAATCAGCGGTTTCAGAATTGGGACGCTGACCAAGTGCGACCGGAGGAGGGTTGCCGCGCGCAAATCCAAGCTCAGGGCGGCCTGGAGCTGGCTGAATGTGAGAAGGTGAAAAGCGGATTTGCCGGTTGCGCCCGTTTCATTCGTTGGTCTACGGTCGCCGTGGTTGGGCGCTTGGCGCAGTGGCTAGCGCGACTGCCTTACACGCAGCTGGTCGGGGGTTCGAGTCCCTCAGCGCCCACCATCTTCTCCCTTCCCTGTGTTACTTTCCGCGCTTACAGGCTGGTCCCTCCCAATGAAAAGACCGGCAGGTCATACTGCCGGTGCCGATTCTGCCCACATCCCCGGATCGTCAGTCCGCGAAGGCGAGGTAGGTAAAGGTCAGGACATTGACGCCGGGGATCAGGAGCAGGATGCCCAGCCAGCCGCTCTTTTCCCGGGCGATGCAAATCTTGAAACACCAGACGATCCATACGATCCCCGTCGCGATTGAAAACAGACAGCTGATGCCCACAACGATCAGCCCGGACAGGGAAGCAACGGGCAGAAGTTGGAGGGTGAAGACGGCCACGGGAATTAGTGGGGCCATGAAACCCACCAAGGCCCACACGCCCGGCATACCGGCCGCGCGCAGCAGTGCCGTCTGGTTCACGACGGGCAGCCAGACTTCGAAGCCCGTCTTGGTCTTCGTCTTCTTGCAGATGGCGTAGATGAAGAACGAGCTGATCAAGTGGAGGACTACGATGCCGATCAACACCGGCAATAGCAGCCTCGGCAAAAGCGGAGTTAGGTTCTTAATTTGTTCCTCAAGCTTCGCTTTGTAGATCTCGGAGGCTTCCGAACCCTCCATCTCTTTGAGGCGGGAAACCAACTGCGGCTCCCGTGCCTCCGCGATGTTCGCCAGATCCCCCAGTTGGGGTCGCAGCGCCGCCAGTTCGTCCTCCGGCAGGTCGGTCAATTTGACGGTCTCGATCCCGCCGGCATGACGGATCAAGATGTTGAAGTTCGTCTGGCGATGTAACCATACGTTGGTGTAGGTCAGCGCCCCGATGGCCAACGTCTCGAAATGTCGTTCGACGTCACGCTTACCCGTGCTCGAAACTTTTGCGACCGGCTCGCTGGCGGCGGCAACCGTCTCAGCGTCGTCACCCGCCTTCGATTCGGCAGCGTTTAACTCGCCGGTGGTAGTGGCCAACGACAAGCAAATACCGGCCAGCAGGGTGGCGCAACCGTTCTTGATTTTAGGTTCAATCATGGTCGGGAAAGGTTTCATGGCATCAGGCAGGTGGACTGCCTTGGTTCCGGCGGCGGATCACGAAGATCAAGCCGATCAACAAGACCGCCGCCGCGCCCGCAATCGCCAGCGTTTGCGGGCTGGCATTCTTGAACGCCGCCTTGATTTTCTCAAGTAGACCGGCGGCGGGTGTGTATCCGGCCGGCTTCTCCATCGCCGCGAGGTCGCCGATCTGGCTTCTCAATTCCGCCAGTTCCTTCGCCGGGAGATCCGTCAATTTGATCGTGTGAATGCCCCCCGAGTGGCGGATCAGAATATTGAAGTTGGTCTGGCGATGCACCCAAACGTTGGTGAATGCCAGTTCACCCACCTTCAGCGCTTCAAAATGACGCTCATCGTCGTCGCGCGAGGATGCGGCAGCCGCCGCTTGAGTAGGCACGACGCCGAGCCATCCCAACGTGAGCAACGTGAGCAACCAAACGCGTAGCGGTTTCATAGGCTTCGAAAAGTGGACAACATCTGGCCGTGATAAGGACAGGAAGGGCGATCCAAACGCACGCACACCCTTCGATCTCGGGGGATGCAATTTGGTTGCCACGGTTAACTGAGTATCTGAATCAGGGGCCGACTGGGTCGAGCCGATGAATCGTGCCGGGTTTGTCAGCTCTTGGCGGCTGATGGGTTGAGGCTCAAGGTCGAGGGTCGAGATGTCAGGTGATGCGCCCCAAGGTGCTCGGCAAGCCGCTGCAGACTTCAACTGAGGATTAAGAGTTTGACACCCGCAGACGCGAATTCTAGCGTCCGACCCACAACACTATGGCTGACGAGAATTCTAATGTCCCGCCGCGTCCTTCGGAGGCTCCCAAAGTAGCACCCAAGAAAGAGACTGTTCGGATTTCGCTCCCGCCGAAGCCCACGGCCTCGCCAACCATCAAGCTGCCCGCCATGCCGGCTGGTGCCCCTGCGGCTGCCAAAGCTGCGCCCGCCGCCGCTCCCGCAGCCCCAGTCGCGGCCGCCCCGGCTGCCAAAGCGCCCGCGCCCCCGACGCCCCCCAAAGCAGGCAGTAGCATGAAGGTTACGCCCCCGACGCCTTCGGCAGCGGCTCCCCGTCCGGTGGCCTCCGGCCGGCCGTCCTCGGCCTCCGCGTCCACCAGCGTGCTCGACAAAGTGCTGGCCATTGTCGCCATGATTGTGAGCCTCGCGGCCGTCGGCAGCCTAGTCCTGCTGTATCAAATTTTCGTCGATAATCCGGGCCAATAGCGGCTGACTTCGCGTCGCGTTTGATTCGTAACTTTTGAATCTGTTTTTATGGCTGGAGCCAATATTGCCACCCTGACCAAGGATAATTTCCAGGCGGAGGTGCTTAATTCCAAAGTGCCCGTGCTGGTTGATTTCTGGGCCGAATGGTGTGGGCCCTGCAAAATGATCGCCCCGGTTCTGGATGAGCTGGCGACGGAGCTTGGCGCCACGGTCAAGATCGGCAAAGTGAACATCGACGAGCATCAGGAACTCGCCTCGCAGTTTCGCATCACATCGATCCCGACCCTCCTGATCTTCAAGGGCGGCCAAGTGACTGAACAAATCGTCGGGCTCCGCAGCAAGCGCGACCTCAAGGACGCCCTGACAAAGGCGGCGGCCTAGCCGCCGTTTGCCGCGCCACTGGCGTATGGCCCTCATTTTCATGCCCGGTCAATTCAATGACCGGGCTGATTTTTATCACCAGACGGCGACGCTCGTCTCGGCGGGTTACGGGTTGCCGCACGCACTCCAGCATCTGCGGGACAATCCGCCGGCCCGTGGTTTCCGCCGGCCGCTGACCGAAATGCTGGGCCACCTCCAGGACGGCGCCACGTTTGCCGAGGCGCTGCACCAAACCGGCGCGTGGATGCCTGAGTTCGACGTCGCCCTGCTGGAGGCGGGCGAGAAAAGTGGCCGGCTAGATTCGTGCCTGAAGCTGCTCGCGAACTACTACAGCGAGCGCACCCGGCTCGCGCGTACCGTCTTCGGCGAGATGGCCTATCCGGCGTTTCTCCTCCACGCCGCTTTGTTCATCTTGGGCTTCCCCCAGCTTTTCCTGACGGGCAACTGGCAACACTATCTGCTGACCACCTTCGGGGTATTGGTTCCTCTTTACGGATTGGTCTTTGCCGGGATCTACCTGATGCAGGGCTCGCGGCAGCGCGGTGTCCGGATCGCCATGGAAAATCTGCTCGGCATGGTTCCCTTGATCGGGCGGGCGCGACGTCACCTTTCCCTGGCCCGGCTCGCCATGGCGTTGGAGTCGCTCCTCAATGCCGGCGTCAATGTCATCGATGGGTGGGAATTGGCTGCCCGCGCCAGCGGTTCGCCCGCGCTGGATCGCGAGGTCAGTTCCTGGCGCAAACCGATTGAGGCCGGGGTGCGCCCCTCCGAGCTGCTGCGCAACAGCTCTCAGTTTTCCACTGTGTTTTCCAATTTATACACTACCGGTGAGGTCAGCGGAAAGTTGGACGATCACCTGGGCCGCATCCATGTCTACTATCAGGAATCGGGCACCGCTACGCTGCGGCAGATCGCCGCATGGGCACCACGGATCGTATATCTGCTTATTGCCGGCTACATTGGTTTCCAGATCATCAAATTCTGGACGGGCTATTTTCAGCAGGTGAACGAGTTCAGCCATTTTTAGCCGCTGGTGAATCCGCTTCCCACCGCCGGCCGCATCCCGTAAGCATTTCCTCCGTGCGCCGCATTGTTTGCCAACTGTTGATAGTCCTGCTGCTCGTCGCGTGGCCGGCTCGCGCCGCCGACCAGAAGGTGCTCAAGGTCTTGCCGCATCTGCTCGACAAGGACGGCCGTCACACGGTTTCCCCCAGCCTGTTCGATCGCGATGCCTATCAATCCTGGCTGAAAGAAAATCCGGAGCAACAGACCGGCGTTCGCTACGACATCCATTGGCGGTCGGCGAAGTCCGGCGAGTTCGAGCTCAAGCTGGAGCTGCTCGGCCGCGTCGAGAAAGGGCAGATCAAGCGGCGCACCGTCGCGGGCAAAGTTTCTGTTCAGCGCCCGAAATCACAGTGGACTGCCCTAAGCCTGACCGGGGAGGAGTTCAAACAGTTTGGTCCCATCGTCGCCTGGCGGGTTTCGCTCTGGCAAGGGGGCCAGTTGGTGGCCAAGCATCAGTCGTTTCTTTGGGAGTAGCCCCGGCTCACTTCAGCCCGGCCACCTTGCAGCGCGTGACCAGAATCGAGCCGTCCTTCATCCCCTGGCAGATCCCTTCGATCGCCGCCACGTCGCCAACTTTCAGCAGCTCGACCTCAGCGCCCCGCTCGGTGCGACCGGTCAAAGCGGCGCCCGAGCGCGTCGTAAAGACGGCCCCAAATCGCTCCGGCGGCCCCACCCGACAGACGAGCTGGCCGGCAGGCGTGCGAAAGACGATCTCGAAGTCCCGGCGAAAGCCCGGCTTGTCGAACGCGGCAATGACCCCCTGCAGCTTCACCGCCTGATCTTTGTAACGGTTGGCCGCGGCCGGCGCATTCTGTGCGAAGTGTTGGATGACATCGGTGACATCCACGACTTCACCCGGCTCCTTCGGTGGCAGTTCACCCGGCTCAACAGCTTTTTTAGGGGCCGCCGTCGGCTGGCTGGGTGCAGTCGGCGGCGAAACGCTGCGGCCAGTTTCCACCGCTGGCGCCTTGCCGGTTGGGCTGCTCACCGTTGGGGTCGTGCTCGGTGGGGTGCTCCGCGATGTCTGTTTGAGCCGCGTCAGCTCGGCTCGCGTTCGCTCGAGTTCCTCGTTCAATTGCTTCGCCCGTTCCGCTTGTTGCTTCAATTCCTGATACTCCGCCTTGGGAATGGTCACGGAGTCCTGACCCAGCATTCGGATCGGGGCCGTCAGCAAAATGCCGAGAAGCAAGGCGGACGGAGAGAGGATTTGCAGCGTGTTCATGATCTATGCGTGGAGCTGGCGCGCAGCAAAACAAACCACCCAGCACGTGTCAACGGCCGGCCTTGGGAGCATCCGCATCGTCGGCGGTGAGGCCGTTGCCAAAACACATTCAAGCCGCCACACTTACGGCATGTCTGTGAACAAAGTGGTCCGGTTACTGGCGATGGCGATGGGCGGCGGCCAACTGGTGGCGGCCGAACTTCCTTCACCAATCGAAGTGCATCCCGCGTTGGTGATCTCGTTGTTCGCGCGGGAGCCGGACGTGGTCGATCCGGTGGCGTTGTGTTTCGATTCGGCGGGCCGGATGTACGTGGTCGAGATGCGCGACTATCCCTACGGGATTCCGCCGGAGAACAAGCCCGGTGGAACGGTGCGCTTGCTGGAAGACACCGACCATGATGGCCGGGCGGATCGCAGCGTGGTGTTTGCTGACAACCTGAGCTATCCCACCTCGATCGCGCCGTTCCGCGACGGCGTGATTGTGACCGCGCCGCCGGAGATTGTTTTCCTGCGCGACACCGATCACGACGGCAAGGCTGACGCGCGCGAAGTGCTTTATCGCGGTTTCCGACGCGCCGTGACGGACGGCAACATGAGCGGCCTTCGCTGGGGTTTGGACAACTGGCTGCATGGGGTGAACGGCGGTCCCGGGGGCGACGTGGTCTCGACACGCAAGCGCGGTGAGTCATTGCGCCTGGGTGACCTGGATTTCCGACTGCGGCCAGATGGTGGCGAGATCGAAACAACTTATTCGACCGGCGGCGGCTTCGGACTGGTGTTCGACGAATGGGGTCGAAGCTTCACCCCGCACAATGTGAATCACGTGCAGATGCGGATCATGCCGGCACGTTTGCTGGCGCGAAACCCCGGGCTGCCACCGGTCGAGGGCACGCACAGCATTTCGGATCATGAAGAGATGGCGCGCATTTACGCCATCAGCGCGGCGCAGACGCGACCTAATCATCCGGAACAAGCGGGACATTTCTCGGCGTGCGGCGGCGTCGGCTTCATCGGACATCAGGATTATCCAGCAGATCTCGCCGGGAGCTTCACCGTCGGAGATATGGTGGGCAACCTCGTCCATCGCGATGTCCTCAGCGCCGACGGCCCGATCTTCAAGGCCAGCCGTTCGCTGGTCGAGCAGACGAAAGAATTCATCGCGAGCGCCGACTTGGCCTTTCGACCGACGGCGTTGGAGTTGGGTCCCGACGGCGCCCTTTACCTCCTCGACATGCAGCGCGATGTGATCGAGCACCCGGATTACATTCCGGCGAAGATGCGCGCGAAGCTCAACATCCGTGCGGGCGATGATCGCGGACGGATTTATCGCATCGTGCCCAAAGGGGGCGTGAAGCAGAATCAGAAAACGTTGGCCACAATGATGCCCGCTGAACTGGTCGAGGAACTTGCCAGCCCAAACCAATGGCGACGAATGACGGCCCAGCGACTGATCGTGGAAAACAACCATCTCGTCACCACCGCGCCGTTGGAAGAAGTCGTGAAGACGCACACCAACGCCCTGGCCCGGGTGCATGCCTTGTGGACGTTGCAAGGCCTGGGCGAACTCGGTGAAAGCGTGGTGCTGACCGCGCTGGGCGACGCAGAAATTGGCGTGGTCGAGAACGCCATTCAGGCCGGCGCCGGTCTCACCCCCGCGCGCGGGGCCGTCACGTCGAAGATCCAGAGCCTCGCCACCACTCATGGCAGCGAACGAATCCGCTTCGTCGCCGCCCGACAGGTTGAACTTTCCCCGGACGCGGTTTCGCAGCTCCTCGCGGTGGATGGTGAGCACCGCTGGTCACGCCTGGCGGCGCTGAGTTCCTTGCGCGGCGGCGAACAGCTCGTGCTCACGGACCTGCTTGAGCAATGGCAGAAGCCGGACGCCAAAGCGGAGGGCCGCAACGAGACCGCCCGTGACTTGGGTTCACTGCTGGGAGCCCGCGCGTCGGGTGAAGATCTCCGTGCCGCCCTGCTGGCATTGACCAATCAACCTTCCGCGCTGACCCAGTCGGCGGTGGATGGTTTGCGCGAAGGGCTTGCCCGTCGCAGCGCTCCCCTGGCCCATCCGGAAACGCTGGCCGCCGTGCTCGAGGCGCGCATCAAGGACGCGCCGCTGGGCCTGCAAAAATCAATTTGGTCCGTCGAACGCCAGTTGGGGTTGCCCGCATCCGAGTCGCAGACCCGCGCTATCGCGGGCGGACTCCGCCTCGCCGTCGATTCCGGCAAGCCGCTCGCGGCCCGCGAGACCGCCATTCAGTTGCTCGCGCTCGGCACACCGGAACAAGTGGTGCCCGTGCTCTTGCCGCTGTTCAACAGTACTTCACCGGCCAGTTTGCAGCGTGCGGCGCTCGACGTTTTGCGCCAGCCCACCGACGTCGCCCTTGCGCGCGGCCTGCTGGATCGTTGGCGCGAGATTCACCCTTCCTTGAAACGCAGCGTCACCTTGCTGCTCCTCGGCAAACGCGATTACCACGCGCCCCTGCTTGATGCGATCGAGAGCGGGCAGGTGAAGCTGGGCGAGCTGAGCCTGGATCTGGAGGATCGCCGCCGCCTGATTTCGTGGAGCTCGCCCGCGATCCAAGCGCGTGCGCGCAAGTTGATCAGCGACGGCGAATACGGCAACAGACAGGCCAAGGTCGAGGAATGGCTGGCGAAGTTGCCGGCCCAGGGCGACGCGGCGAAGGGCCGGGCAATCTTCGAGCTCGCCTGTGCTCAGTGCCATCGTGTCGGCACGCTGGGTCAGGAGGTGGGTCCGAACTTGACCGGTCAAGCGCACCGCAGTGTGGAAGATCTGGTGTCGAACATTCTCGATCCCAATATGGCGATCAACCCGAACTATCTCAGTGTCTCCGTCGAAACAAAGGACGGCGAACTGATGACGGGAATTCTTGCCGCCGAAACGCCGGACGCCATCACGCTGCTGCAAGCGCAGGGGATCCGCACCACGCTGCGCCGTGATCAGATCAGTCGTCAGGAATCCACGGGCACCTCGCTGATGCCGGAGGGACTGGAGGCAGCGCTGCAGCCGGCTGACCTGCGCGATCTCGTGGCATTCTTGCAGGCGACACAGTGACGCCATCCGGCCGCTGCGATCTTCAGCGAATCAGGGTCAACTGCCCGTGCTGATTGCCGGTCGGGGTGTCATCGGAGCATTCTTGGATTGTCTAGATGATAATCAAACTCTAGGTTACGTGATCCGTTGGTGTTGATAAAAGCGTTGAGCACTACATCCATTCCCCGACCAAGTGCTAAGAATTTGAATTCCAATCGGCCGTAATTGCCGTTGTTCAGCCTTATGAAAGTGCGAAGCATTCCCTGTCGCGTCCAATCAGATTCAATGGCACGCTTTCCATATTCTACTTGATCGAGGTATCCAGACTCGGGAGCAATGAAATCGAACGCGTTTGAGGAAACCATGACGCCGCCACCTCGGATCGATACTTGGTACTTCCAGTCATAGCGTTTGACTCCTATCCGAGACTCGAGATCGACCCATCTGCGGATGATCAAGTCGCCCTGTCCTTCTTTTGTGACTTTCCCCGTTCTCAGCGAAATTTCTACCGGTGGTCCGTTACGCTCAACGCTGAATTGGTGCGACGTTTTACCATCGAGTAACGTCAGCAAAGGTTCGGCTTTATGCTTCATAACCAACTGGAAATCAACCGGGCTGGCGGAACGCGCGATATGCGGCGTGTCGAATCCGCCAAAGGTAAAGCCCTGTCTCGCTGAAAGAGTACTGTGGTAGCCGGGGTGAGTGACGTTGACCATGAGATGATAGCCTTTCACGCCGGACAGCGAAAAGGTTCCATCTGCCACAGAAGACGCAATCTTTGTAGATGTCCCCTCGCGGGAAGTGTCCGTCCAGACGAATTCCACCACAGCGTTCTCAACTGGCTGCCCCTTTTCATCAACGGCACGTCCAAAGAATTCGATTGGTGTTTGCCATTGCTTGGCTACACCAATGGCAGTGCTGACTTTTTCCAAGAGCCCCTGAGGTGCTTTGCTTTGGTTCGTAATCGGTGCGCCGGTTTCTTGTTGAAGCGGCTGCTCAACTTCAACCAGATTGGTTCGCACAGGCTCCTCAACCTTTCGCCAACGAATAAAAATGAGACAGGCAATCGCAGTAGAACCCAAAACTGCGACCTTGAAACCCCTTGTCCAATTGCACTCAGTGCTCATGGTTGATTCAACAATCGGACTTGGTCAACGAATGAATCGTAGAGTGGCAGACAGGCCTTAAATGGGTCTATTCTGACTTTTGACAGCTTAGAATATTGTTCCGTCGTCGCCATGCGGTAGTTCCCAACATAGCGATGGCTCGCCGTGCTGGCCAGCGACGAGTTGGCGTGATGGACGTATTCGGCGGAGAAACTTTCGCTGCTGGCCGTTTGCAGCCGCCCGACGGAGTCGTAGCCGTAGCTCTGCGTCAATTGCGCCGCGCCGCTCAACGTGGCGGCCACGGTCGCCCACCGCAGGTTGCCGCAGCATTCGTCGATCGGATCGGCATTGGCACGGGCGAAATTGACATCAGGTTCGGCGATCTTCCTACTTCGGAAGAACTGTGCAAAAGCCAACGGCAATTGATCGGAATAGGGTAAGGGTCATGCGGGTTAACCCATCGGCCTTCGACCCCAACGGGGCTTACGCCGAAGCCATTCGGTTTCTCTACGGGCTGCAAATGTTCGGCGCGAACTTCGGTCTCGAACGCACGCGGCGGCTGGCCGAACTTGCCGGCAACCCCCATCAGCGATTGCGGTTCATTCACGTGACTGGCACCAACGGCAAGGGCTCCGTCTGCGCGCTGCTCGATTCCATCTACCGCACGGCGAGATTGCGGACGGGCCTGTTCACCTCGCCGCACTTGGTTCACTTCGGTGAGCGCATGCAGATCAATCGCCAGCTCCCATCGGAAGCAGACCTCGTCCGGCTGGTCGGGAGAGTGCGGGCGATTTTGGCGGAAGGTGCGGGGCGGGGTTGGTGGAACCTGGCTGACGCTGAGGGCGCGGCGACCACCGGGCTCGGGCATCCAACTTTCTTCGAGATCGTCACCATCATGGCGTTGATCCATTTCGCGGAGAGCGGTTGCGAGCTGGTGATCTGGGAAGCCGGGCTCGGCGGACGCTTGGATGCGACCAACATCGTTATGCCGCTTGCCAGCGTAATCACCAACGTCTCGGTTGAACACGCCGCTGTGCTCGGCGACACCGTCACCAAGATTGCCGCCGAGAAGTCGGGCATCATCAAGCCGGGCGTGCCCGTGATCACAGGTGCGGAGAATCCCGCTGTCTTGCGCGTGATGCGCGAAGTGGCGGCGAGTCGCAACGCGGAGTGCATTCTTGCAGATACTCTGGAACCGCTGGCTGAACAGCTCTTCCCCGTCGGCTATCAGCGCTCCAATGCGGCTGTCGCACTGGCGGTGGTGCGGGAGTTGCAATCACACCTGCCGGTATCAACGGACGCGGTACTCGCGGGCCTGCGCCAGTTCCATTGGCCGGGCCGGATGCAGGAGTTCACCCGCGAAGACCGCCGCCTGCTCGTTGATGGCGCGCACAATCCCGCCGGCCTGCGCGCCTTGCGTGAGACGCTGATCGCGCGTGCCGGCTGGCACCCGTGCGCGGTCATCTTCGGCACCTTGGCCGACAAGGACATTGCCGGCTTGTTCGCCGAGTTGGGTGTGCTCGCCAGCCGGGTTCTGTTGGTTCCGCTGCCGAGCCCGCGGTCGGCCGCACCTGAAGAATTGGCGCGGCGGTTGACCAAGCTGCACCCGACGCTCGACGCCCGCGTTTGCAGCTCGTTGGCCGAGGCGATGCAGCAGACGGCGGGCGAACCGCTGACGTTGATCACCGGCTCGCTCTATCTGGTCGGCGAAGCCTTGGAGTTTCTCGATCCGGACCCGAAGACGGAAAACTTCGGCGAGCGATCGCTGAACGATTGGACCCCGAAGCAGGTTTGAATCGTCGAACGCGGCGAGCAGCGATCACTCCTTGCCGCTCAGTTGAAACGGCTTTGCCTTGAATAGGAAGAGTTCCCGGCCTTCCGAAATCACCAGCAGTCCGTCCCGATCGAAACTGCAACCCTCGATCTGGCCGAGCTTGAACGGCACTCGAAACGGCTTCTCCTTCACCGCCTGCTCCGGGCCGCCCTTGAATTGGATGGCGTAAACGCCGTCATCCGTCGTCAGGCCGAGTTGCGTTCCATCCGGCGAAAGATCGGCGGCGGTCACCGGTGATTTCACTTCAAGCTTGCCGATCTCCTCCAGCGTTGTCGCCGGACCCGCAGCGAGCGACCAGCGGTAGAGCCCGGCCTTCTTGTCCTTGCCGGCCTTCTCGACCAGGTAGCCGTGGTCTTTCCAGATGAACAATCCTTCGGCGTCGAATCCCTGCTCTGGAAAGCGCAGTTGCCAACTGCGTTCGACGGCGAGCGGTTTCCCGCTGGTGACCGGATCGGGCTCGGCGACGCGATGCACGCTCAGGCTCGGGCGGACCTTAAGATTGTTGCCGATGTCCGCGACGTAGAGCTGGTTCTTGTCGTCCACGGCGAGATCTTCCCAGTCCCAGATGAAGACGCCCTGCACCTCGAACTCGCCGAGCTTCTTCCCCTGGCGGTTGATCGCGAACAGCCGCCGGTCCTGGCCGTCGTTGTGCGTCCACAGCACGCCCGGAAACTGGCGGCTGGTGACAAGGCCGGAACATTCCTTGAAATCGTCCTTTGGCAGTTCCGCGAGTTGCACCACCTCCGGGGCGACGCTTCTGGGAAACTTGCCTTTCGGCTGCGCGGACGCGGCGATCGGTGCGAGCAGGACCAGGAGCGTCGTCAAAAATCCCCGACGCGGGGCGACGCGGCGAACGGCGGGTTGGGTGATCGGTGTCATGGCATGCTCGGCTGCGGCGAATCGTAGTTCAGACCGCGGCGCGGGGAAACCATTCAATGCGCTTCGCGGCACAAGCGTCCGACAAAGTTTGGCAACGATCCGTTGGCGCGCTTCCGCCGCCGCGGGTAATAACAGTGGCATGACGAAATGTGAACGCTCCGACACTCCCGCCGCGGCGGCGGTTTCACGAGGGCCGACCTGCTGGTGTCTGGTGACACTCTTGCGGACACCGGCGAGATTTTTCGCATGGGTATCCGGTTGGAATGCCTTGCCCGGTGAGGCAATGCCGGCCCACGCTTTATGGACATGACCGGTGCAAACCAACCCGACTCCGCGGCGTCCCCGGCGTTGCGGCGCTGGTTGCTGGCGACGTATCTGGTCGGTGCGATTGGCCTGGGCGTCGAGTTGTTCCTGATGGAACACGTCGAAGGCATCTGGCAGCAACTGCCGTTATGGGTGCTCGCCGCCAGCGTGGCGACCTTGGGTGTGCTGTCGCTTTTTCGCCGACCGGCGGTGATCCGGGTCTTTCAAGGCGTCATGTTCGCCCTTGCGTCCTGCGGTTTGCTCGGCGTTTACCTGCATTTTGATGGCAAGGCCGAGTTCAAGCGGGAGATCGATCCGACCCTCTCCGGCTGGGCGCTGGTCTGGGAATGTCTCCACGGCCATTCGTTGCCGCCCGTGCTCGCGCCCGGCATGCTCGTCATGTTGGGCATGCTCGGACTGGCCTACGCGTACCGGCATCCCGTTCTCCTGTTCCGCAACCATTCACCCTCAACACCGGAAGTTTGATGAAAATGAAAACCACCTCCCTCCTTTCGTTCGTGCTCGCGCTGGCCCTCGGCTGCGCCGCCGTCACCGCGCACGCCCAACTGGGCAAACAGCAGGGCTTGCTCGATCCCAACACCGCGACGGAAGAGCAACTGACCGCGCTGCCGCACTTCAACGCGACGCTCGCGAAAGACCTGGCCGCCCAGCGCCCGTTCCTGAGCATGACGCAGCTCAACCAGCACTTGGGCAAGACGCTGAACAAGGAGCAGTTGACCGAAGTCTTCGGGAAGCTGTTTCTGCACCTCAACCTCAACGTGGCCGCGCGCGAGGAGTTGCTGCTCATTCCCGGACTGGGACCGAAGATGGCGCATGAGTTCGAGGAGTACCGGCCCTACCGCTCGGTCGCGCAATTTCGCAAGGAGATCGGGAAGTACGTGAAAGAGCCGGAGGTCGCGCGCCTCGAACAGTTCGTCTTCATTGCGCTCGATCTCAACCAGGCGAGTGACGAGGATCTTAAGACGATTCCCGGCCTCGGGCCGAAGATGCTCCATGAGTTCAAGGAGTACCGGCCGTACAAGAACCTGGAACAGTTCCGCAAGGAGATCGGCAAATACGTAAACGAGAAAGAAGTCGCGCGGCTCGAGCGCTACATCACCATCGGCAAGTAACGGCCGGGGCGCTGGCGAAAGCGGGGTTACTCCCCTGGCTTCGGATCGGCCGGGTTGGGGGCGAGGATTTGTCGCACCCGGTCGAGGAGGGACTGGTTGGTGAATGGCTTCGGCAGCAACGCCAGGTGGTCCTCGAGAATGCCGTGATGGGCGATGACGTTGGCGGGGTAGCCGGACATGAACAACGTGCGCAGGGTGGGGCGAAGCGCGCGCAACCGGGCGTTGAGTTCCTTGCCATTGATGCCGGGCATGACCACGTCGGTGATCAACAGGTCGATGGGGCCGGGATGTTGCGTCGCCAGCGCGATGGCGGCTTCCGGTCCGGCGGCGGCGAGCACGGTGTAGCCGTTACCTTGCAGAATGCGCCGTCCCAGGCTGAGCACCTGTTCCTCGTCTTCGACCAGAAGGATGGTTTCGGCGCCCCGGGCGGTTGACGGCGGCGGGCTCGCGGCGGTTGCCGCCGGCGTGTCGCTGATCGCGCGCGGCAGATAGATTTTGAAGGTCGTGCCGCGGCCCGGCTCGCTGTAAACGTTGATGAGCCCCAGGTTTTGTTTGACGATACCAAAGACCGTGGCCAGGCCGAGGCCGGTGCCCTTGCCCAGTCCTTTCGTGGTGAAGAAGGGCTCGAAAAGGTGGTTTCGCACTTCCGCGTCCATGCCTTGCCCGTTGTCGCTGACGGCGAGGAGCACGTAATCGCCCGGTACCGCCTCGGGGTGGAGGCTGCGGTACGTGTCGTCGAGACGGTGGTTGGCAGTCTCGATGATGATTCTGCCCGTGCCGGAGATCGCGTCCCGGGCGTTGACGCAGAGGTTGGTTAGAATCTGATCGAGCTGGCTGGGGTCGATCCGGACCGGCCACAGGGCGGCGCCCGGCAGCCACGCCAGGTCGAGGTTTTCGCCGATCAACCGACGGAGCATCTTGAGCATGCCGGCGCCGGTGTCATTAAGATCGAGCACCCGGGGGCTGGCTGTTTGTTTGCGGGCGAAGGCCAGGAGTTGGCGCGTGAGCTCGGCCGAGCGCAGGGCGGATTTCTGGATTTCCAGGAGGTCCTCGCGCACCGGGCTGTCGGCCGGCAGTTCATGCAGCGCGAGGTCGGCGTTGCCAAGGATCGCCTGCAGCATGTTGTTGAAGTCGT
>JANLTG010000108.1:0-62193 GCA_031362805.1 bacterium | reverse complement strand
CGTCGGCGAGCCGCCCGGCGCTCGATCCGCTATGCGTTCGGCATCTGTGTGTATCTGAGTTCATCTGTGGTTTCACGTCTTTCATTTCACCCCCCGACGGCCGAGTATTTCCTAATGCCGCGGCTCCAGACGAAGCGCGCGAGGCAATAGGTGCCAATCACCCAGCCAGCTTGAATCGCCAGGCCGGTCCACATGGCGACGTCCTGCACGCGGCCGAGATAAACGCTGACGGGAAAATAAAGCAGGTAGGGAAACGGCGTGAACGCCAGCACCTGCTGAATGGCCGGTGGCAGGATGTCGAGCGGGAACAGGTGGCCCCCGGCAATGTATTCGAAAGCGAACAACACAAAGATCAGCGTCGCCACTTCCAGCACCCAGAAGGCGAGCAACGCCATCGTGTAGGAAATGAAGAACTGGAGCAGGGCGGTGAGCACGATCGAAATGGCAAACACCGCGGTGGCCGCGCCGCTGGCCGGTGCCACGAGGTAATCGTTCAGGTAAAGGATGAACAGGCCCACGGGCACAATGGCCACGGTCGTATAGATGACTCGGCCGGTGAAAAAGAGAAACAGCCGGTACGTGAGGTAATCGATCGGCTTGAGCAGGAACTGGCTGATGTTGCCGTCCTTGATGTCGGCGGCGATCTGCCAGTCGTCCTCGTTCACGGCCGTCAGCGCATCGACGATCGTGATGATCAGGTAGTAGGAGATCATTTGCGTCAGTCCATAGCCGGCGATGGATTCGCCGGCACCTTTGCCTTGGTAGATCGCGCGCCAGAGCATCAAGGTCGCTGTGAGCGGGATCAGGCCAAAGGCGGCGCGGAAGAGGAAATTCACGCGGTAAACCAGCAGGTTCTGGATGCCGATGTTGACGACGTGGAGGTATTTCTTCATGCGCGAGCGCGCCGGGATTTAAGGCGATGTGCCGCGCGGAAGCCAGAGTGTTCTCCTCTCAAATCCTGTAGCAGTCGAGGTGACGAGGCTCATTTCAAAGTTCTGCAAATTGGGGAAGACTGTACCCTGCGCTTTGATTGGAGCCTCCTTACGTCGGCTGCTACCATGGTTCGTGGCTTGACTCGACCTTTGGAGCGGGGCTTTGCTGATGCCGGAGTTTGAACCGTGGCCCGCCGCCTTCGCTCCAATTTGGGAAGCCTGCATTCGCCGATGCCCACCGATTCCTCAGAGCGCGAACTGATCGCCCGCTGCCTGCGCGGCGAGGCGGGCGCATGGGACGAGGTCTTCTTCGCGCACTACGCCGTGACTTCGCGGTTCATCTTCCAGTTGTCGCCGGACATTTCCCAGGACGACGCGGAGGAGATCTGTCAGGACGTATTCCTGGCGGCGATCCGCAATCTCAAGACGTTCAAGGGCGGTTGCCAGTTGCGCACCTGGCTGTTCCGCATTGCGGCGAACAAGGCGCGGGATCATCGCGAGAAGGTGCGGGCTGCCAAGCGCGGTGGAGGGATTGTGCCGCTGTCGCTGAATGCGGAAGATCCCACGACTGGGCTGACGCTGGATCCGCCGTCAACTGCCGCCGGCCCCGATGGTCAGTTGGTTTCGCAAGAGCAGGGCGAGCTGCTGCACGAGGCGCTCGAGCATCTTGGTGAGCCGTGCCGCGAGATCATCGAGCTCCGTTACTTCGGCGATTTGAGCTACGAGGAAATCTCCGCGACCCTCCAGTTGAATCCCAAAACCGTCAGTTCGCGTCTGAGCAAGTGCCTGGACAAGCTCGAAGAAATTGCTCGCCGGGTATTTTCCCGGGAGATAAACACCGCCAAGCCCGTCTAAGCCACCATGCCGTCGGAATCCGACAGACCGATCGAGAAGCAGCTCCGCGAACAGGCGGAACGGCGCCGTGCGGCCGTGGGCAAGGATACCTTTGCTTTGCACCCGGTTACGCGGAACGCCCTCCAGGTCGAAGTCGAGCGCGAGTTTGGCAAACAGGCGCGGTCCGGTGAACGGCGCCCAGGCTGGTACTCGTGGTGGCCGCGTCTGGCGTTGGCGGGCGGCGCCCTCGCGGTGATGACTCTCTTCGCCGTGATGTGGTTGCCGTCAGGCAGCAAGAGTAAAGTGGGCGATCTCGCGCTCGCTGACCAATCGGTCAACGCAGAGGCGCCTGAACCTGCGCCATCGCCAGCCAACATGTCGGCGGCACAAGCAAAGGTTGAATCATTGGGCAAGGACGCGTTGTTGACGAATCGTCCAGCTGCTCCAGTCGTAGCCCTTGACCGTCGTCAGGAGTTTCTGTTTGCCGCCCGTCCGACGCAGGCCGCAGCACCCGTCGCCGCTGGGTCCAGACCTCCCGAGGCAGTGACAAAGGCGGCCGCTGAAACCCGCGCGGCGTCCGCCGACCGTTCCCGTCGTGAGGCGGTGTCCCCTGCCTCTCGTCCGAGCGCGACCAGTGCCGCGACGCTGAAGGCACTGCCGTTGCAGCAAGCTTTTCGCGTTAGCATCACGGACGAAATGATCACGATCATGGACGCCGACAACTCCGTATACAACGGGCGACTGAAGCGGGTTGAGGGCCGGAACTCCAGTGCGCCGAAGCCGGCTCGTTCACGGACCTTCGAAGAAACCTACTACAAGTTCGAGCAGGGCGGGCTGGTCCAGCGAGTGCCGGTGGCGGCGCAGTTTACCTTGACCGGCACCAACCGCACCACGCGCCAGGCGGTGCAAATCGTCGGGCAGATGGTCACGCAAACGCAGGCCGCTCCGGCGAGGGCCTCGGCACCGCGAGCATCCGGTGTGTTCCTGCAGATTCAAGGCACGGCCACGGTGGACGGTGGCGCCAGCTTCCCGATCGATGCCAGCACGCAACCGCAGTAGGCGCTTGGACCGCTTCCTACACGAGCGCGTGCTGCTCGCGCGGGGAATCAAGTGCATTGCCGGCATCGATGAGGTCGGCCGTGGACCGCTCGCCGGACCGGTCGTCGCGGCGGCGGTGATCTTTCCGGTGGCGTGGATTGAAGAGGGCATCCCGAAATCGCTGAAAGGTCTCAACGACTCCAAGCAGCTCACCGAGGCGCAACGCAATGAATACGCCGCAGGCTTGATGGCGTTGCCCGAAGTTCAGTATGCGATTGCCGAGTGCGATGCGGCGTTGGTTGATGCGATCAATATATTGCAAGCCACTCACCTGGCGATGAATCGCGCGCTCGCCGGTCTCAAGGTCTCGCCCGACCATGCGCTCGTGGATGGGCGTGCGGTCAAGACCCTGTCCATCGCGCATACCGCATTGGTGAAGGGTGATTCGCTGAGTTACTCGATCGCCGCCGCGAGCGTGCTGGCCAAGGTGACGCGTGACTGCCAGATGCTGGCGTGGGATCGCCTGTATCCCGAGTACGGCTTTGCCGAACACAAGGGCTACGGCACGCCGCAGCATCTTGAAGCCATCGCGAAACATGGCCCGTGTCCGATCCACCGTCGCAGCTTCGCGCCGCTCAAGCCCGTGCAGAGCGAGTTGTTTTCGGAGCGCCATTCGTAATCGTCGTCGTCCTCGAAAACGTGAAGACGTGAAGATGTGACGAGCGCTGGCTGCTCGGAGGAGGTGTCTTGTTTTCAGGCTTTCATGTTTTCCTGTTTTCGGATTTCCGACGACGACGACGATTACAACCGCGCGATTGACCCATTCAGCCACGGGCCTACACTTCGACCAGCATCGGGAAGCGAGTTGCTATGAAGCCAGCAGGGAACAGTCGCGAGACACGAAAGCAGCCGGAAGTCGTGCTGCTGACCGGCGCTTCCACCGGTCTCGGTCTGGCCATCGCGCGGCTGCTGATTGATACCGATCTTCGGCTCATTCTCACCGCGCGCTCGGAGTCGATGGCCCGGTTTGCGACCGCCGGGATTGAGGAGAATGAACGGGTCTGGCTGCGACCGTTGAATGTCACACATGAAGCGGAACGCCGGCAGGTGATCGCCGAAGCGGATGGGCAATGGGGCGGCGTGGACATCCTGATCAACAACGCCGGTCTTGCCTATCGCGCCGTGGTCGAACACGTGAACGAAGCCGAACGCCGGGCCCAGCTCGACGTGAACTTCCGCGCGCCGATGGAATTGATCCGGCTGGTGCTGCCGCACATGCGGGCCCAGCGGCACGGTCGCATCCTCAACATCTCGTCGGTGGGCGGCATGATGGCGATGCCGACGATGGGCATCTACAGCGCCTCGAAATTCGCGCTGGAAGGCATGACGGAATCGCTCTGGTACGAAGTGCGACCGTGGAACATCAAGGTCAGCCTGGTGCAACCCGGCTTCATCAAATCGAGTTCCTTCGAGCGGACGCGTTACACCGACTTGAGCGAACCGGCATCGCGAGACGCGAAAAATCCTTACTACGCGCACTACCAGCACATGAGCCGGTTCATTGCGAAGTGCATGGAGCGGGCGACGGCCAGCCCCGATGCCGTGGCGAAAGTGGTGTGGAAAACAATTCGCCACAAAGATCCGCCGCTCCGAGTGGCCGGGACGTTGGATGCGCGGTTGTTCGCCTTGCTCCGCCGCTGGTTGCCCCGGCGGGCGTATCACGCGTTGCTGTATCGTGGACTGCCGAAGGTGGAAGAGTGGGGTGGTCGAACTTGAAGCGTGCGCCACGCGAATGTTGACGGCCCGCCGGGACGGCCGGGTGCAGAGTGGTGATCTCGCTGAAATTACGGCGGCGCGGCAACGCCGCCCTACCCAGTCTGAGGTAGGGCGGACCTGCTGGTCCGCCGTGGCATCACCGCCGCCGAGCAAAGCGATGGCAGCGGTTCGGGAGGAGCTACTTCAAGACGCGCACGCCGTTTTCGGCGGACATTTCCAGCTCTATTGCCCCCGCCGCCACCGCGCTTTCCGTCTTCGCCCCACCCGGCCAGCGGACTTCTAGCTTCGTGACGCCGCCGCCGAAGACTTGCACCAACGAATCCTGCGAGAGGTAACCGCTGCCGGCACGCAGCTCGCGCGCGGGTCCGGCCTTGTCGCCGATAAACGGCCGGACGACGGCGCCGATGCCGGCCGGATTGTTCGCCGGTCCCTTGAGCCGCACGCGGACACCCGGCTTGGCGGTTTGATTGCGCAGGAGTTTCGTCGCGTTGCCGTTCTGCGAGACGACGAGATCGACGCGGCCATCGCCATCGAAGTCGGACACAGCCGAGCCGCGTTGCTCGCCGTAGATCAGCACGCCGCTGTGATGTCCGAGTTGCGGCGCGAAGCCGCCTTTGCCATCACCGAGCAGCAGCAAGCCGCGTCCGGCATCGAGTCGCGGCAACACCTTCGACGTGGCAAAGAAGTTCTGCGCGAGGAACAGGTCCTCGACGCCATCGCCATCGAAGTCGGCCACGTTGCTGCCGAACACGGGCGCGAACTGTGCCTCCATGGGCAACGGCTTCATCTCAAACTTGCCGCCGCGATTCAGCCACACGACGGAGGCCAGTTGATTGGCGGCAAGTTTGCCGGCCTTCTCAAAAGCCGTTCCGAGCAGGTCCGGCACGGTGGCTTTGGCGTAATCCGCATGAACCGGAAAGCGCACCTTGAGGAAGGGCATGGCATCGTCGAGGAGGGTGCGATCGTGGCGCGGAGCGGCCCGGTTGCCGAGCGTCGGTTCGTCGTAGGATTCGAGCAATTCCACGGTGCCGTTGCCATCGAAATCGGCGGAGAACAGGCGCACGGGCGATTTGTCCGTCGGGTGGTACGGGCTGTTGAGCCCAAAGTTGCCCGCGACGATGTCGAGCCGGCCATCGCCATCGAAGTCGCCGGTCGTCACGGAGTTCCACCAGCCGATCTGACCATCGAGCCCGAGCTCCTTGGTCAACTCCTTTACGCCGCTGTCGAACTTGAAGACGCGGACCGGCCCCCACTCACATGCGAGGAGCAACTCGGGTTTGCCATCGCCGGTCAGGTCGCTGAAGGTCGCGCCGTTGATCAAGCCGACCTTTTCAAAGGCGGTGCTCAAGGCGGCATCGAGTTCCCAACCGGCCGCGCCCCGTTTGAAGATGCGCGACGACGCGGCTTCTGGATACCGACCGGGCATCACGCGGCCGCCCACGAACAATACGAAGGAACCCTTGCCATCGAGATCAGCCACCGCGAGCGGGCCTGTGCTAGACAAGGTGGCCGGCAGGTCCGACGAGCCAATCACCTTGCCGCCGGCGAATTGTGTGACCCGCGCGCCGGGTCCAACTTCGAGGCCGTCTTCGTAGTTGGACCAGCCGGCGACCAACTCGGCGCCGTTGGCCGTCGGCAGCATCACCAGGCCAGTCTGATCGCGGATGCTTGCGTCGGCCCAGGCGGCGTCTTCCCATTTGCTGAAGCTGCCCTTGCCGTCATTGCGGAAGACGCCGAGGTGTCCGCTCTGGCCGGCGGCAATGACGAGTTCGTCGTCCCCATCCGCATCGAGATCCGCCCACGCCACGCCGGGGCCGGGCTGGCTGAGCTGCTTGTAAAGCGTCGGTTGACGGGCCATATCGTCGTAGTTCTCTTCGCTGTGCGAATGCTTTAACGCAGCGCTCACGTCGGCGAACATGGTTTGAACCACGGGCTTGGCTTCGGGCTTGAGCGCAGGTTGCGCACCGGACTCATCAATCTCGTAGAGGCGGTTTGGCTTAACGCTGGCAACCACGCTGCGCGTGCCATTGCGCCACGTGACTTCAATCGACATCGACTGGCTCGCGCCTGCGCCAAAGGCAAGCAGTGTATCCGCGCCGGAGAGGTAATGGCCGCCGGATTGAACCTCCTGCTGTTGGGAAGGCACGGCGCCGCCCAGCAGTTTTACCTTGGCGCCGATGGCCTGGCTGTTGGGCAGCTTGCCTTTGAGTCGGATGGCCACGCGCGCGGCAGCGGTTTCGTTGCGATAGAGCAGGGGCGGTGCGTTGAGGCAGCTCGTGACCAGGTCGAGGTCGCCATCGCCATCGAAGTCCGCTTGCGCGATGCCGTGCGTGACGTTGCTCGAGTTGAAACCCCAATTCGCACCCACCTCGGCAAAGGTCAGATCGCGCTGGTTGTGGAAGGCCATGTTGGGGGTCTGGAGCAACGGGAAGAACAGCAGGTTGGTTCGCGAGGCCTCGATGGATTGCTTGCCGGCGGCCCGCATATTTTCGATGGCATCATGATCCTGCGTGTCGCGGTTGTGGCCGTTGGAGATCAACATGTCTTCCCAGCCGTCGAGGTCCACGTCGAGGAACAGCGGATTCCAGGTCCAGTCCGACGCGTCGAGGCGGGCGTAGTTCGCAATCTCCGCGTACGTGCCGTCACCGCGGTTGAGGTAAAACATGTTTCGCCGGATCTGTGGCCGATCGTCGATGAGTCCGGGCATGTGCGGCGGCGTGTTGGTGAGGCCCATCTGCCGCATGCGCAGCTCGTGAAAGCGGCTGAGCATGTCGCACACAAGGAAGTCATCGAGCCCGTCGTGGTTGATGTCGGCGAAGGAGACGCCCATAGAGAACACGCTGGTGGAACGGAGCGCCAGCTTGCCGAGCTCTTGGAACCGGCCGGTGCCATCGTTGATCCAGATGCGGTCCGGCGTTTGAAAATCGTTGCACTCGTAGATGTCGGGATCGCCGTCCTGATCGAGGTCGCGGAACATCGCGGTCAGCGTCATGTCGAGCGGTGCCTTCTTCAGGGGCTGCCCGTCGGCGTCGCGAAACGTGCCATCCGTCCAGTTGAGCGCGGAGAAGGTGTTGTTGCCGTTGTTGCGGAAGACGAAGTTGGTTTCGCCGAGTTCCGCCAGCATGCCGTTCTCGAGGACCAGCCGGCGGGCGTAGCGGCCGCGGATGATCGTCTTGCCGGTGCGATCGGTGGTGAAGCCGATGTCCGCACCGCCGCGCAGGATCGTGAACTCGCCGTAATTGCTGACGAGCAGGTCGAGATCGCCGTCGCCATCGATGTCCGCAGCGGCGGGGGTGGTGCCGCCGAGCTTGGGTTGCACCAGGCCGGCGCTCTGCACGAGGTCAGTGAACTTGCCTTTGCCATCATTCACGAAGTAGGCGTTCGGGCCGCCATTCGAGGTCACGTAAAGGTCGAGGTGTCCGTCGCCGTTGAGATCCACGAGGGTGGCGCCCACCGACGCCAGGTGTTCGCAAGCGACGCCGGCCTGATCCGTGATGTCCTCAAACTTGAAGTCGCCGAGATTTCGGTAAAGCGCGTTGCGGCCCTCGACGTTGCAGAAATAGAGGTCGGGCCGTCCGTCGCCATCCACGTCACCCACGGCGACCCCCGCGCCACTCATCAGGTTTTGATTCTGGCTGGCGCGTTTGAGGGAGAGCGCGTTGGTGAAGCGGATGCCGGCCTCGGGGAGCGAGAGCAGTTTGAACCCGGTGGTCCCGGTGGTCGGCACGGTCAGCGCGGCGCTGCGGTTTCCCGGACCCGTTTCCCAGGCGGGCGACTCAGCGGCGGGCGAGGAAAGGAGCGTGAGCCACAGGCTGGCGACCCTGATGATGAAACGGCTGGCAATTGATGTGTTGGGCAAATTCATGTCTCTGAAGTGTTGTATGCGTCCGCGCCACCACGACGAGGCATACGTTCTCCGGCAGGCAATGACCAGGCCATGCCACTTGAGATACGTTCACGGACGGGGAAACAAGTGGGCGGACTATAGACCGGCGAGCCAGTTGAGCAAGGCGGCATCCGTGAGCCGTTCCTGATGGAAGCTCGCCTTGGCACCGGCGGCGAGGCGTTGGTAGCTACTCATCAGATTCTTGGTGGAAAAGCCCGTGCCGGCATTATGCACCAACACCGGATGCGGCGCCGCCAACAGTATGGGGCCATCAAACGTCCCGATGCGCCGGATCGACGGAGTCAGCCAGTCCTGCTGCGTCCAGACCTCGTCGTTGTCGGCGTCGAATTGTGCGGCGTCGGCCATGACCGCGTCGGCTGCGGGGGCGGCGAGCAACGCCCAGAGCCCGGCTTGTTCGCGACCGCTGAGGACGATCTTGAAATCCTCGAAATGTGCCCGGGCAAAGGCGCAGATCGTCACGAGATCACCTACGTGCTCTTGCAGGTCGGTGCGATTGTAAGTGCTGAAGAAGGCCTTGTTGTGATCCCGGCGCGTGCGCTCCGCGTTGTCCGCCTGGCTGCCGGTCAAGAAGCCGTCGAAGGCGATCACGGTCTGGCCGGCGGCAATCAGTTGCTCGGCGAACCCGATCGGTTTGCCGGCCTGGTCGAAGCTATTGTTCATGCCGAGCGGATGCGCGAGGATCACCGCAGTCTTGGTTCGATTGCGACGCGGTGCCGCCACGCGCACGGGGATCTTGTGCGGCGAGGTAGGGGACGTGACTTCGAAGCGGGAGAGGCGCGTACCGTTGTCGAGCTTGGCGGTCGTACCGACCTTAACCTCGAACTCTTGCGGGTCGGACGCGAGCTGGAACACCGCCCGATAGATGGGTCCCAGTTCGTCCTTGAACGCCTTCAGATCGGCGGAATCCTTGGGCCATATGGTGGCCAGTTGCTCGCGGGTCTGGTTTTTCAAATAGGCTTTGTATTCGTCGGCCGATTTGGCGCCGGGCGGCTTTTGGGAATCGGTCCACACCCGGTACGCCTTGGGCGGCTCCAGTGTGAACGGCTGCTCGGGGAAACTCGCGGCCTGCGCCCGATTCTGAAGGTGCTCCGCCATGAAGGCGTAAACAACCTCGCGCGTGGACTGGTTGTAGTTGTGCGGGAAATCCAGTCGCTCGCAGCGAAACTGTCCGCCGGGTCCGAATAATTGATAGATGCCCGCGATCGCCGGTCCCTCGATTTCCATCGTCGTCTTCGTCCAGTCACCGGTTGCGGCCACCAATAACTGCGGACGCGGCACGGCGGCGGCGGCGATTTCCATGTTCGAAAAGCGAACCCGCAGGCCGGGAGCGTTTTCACACCAGCAACCGCCTTGCATCGAGTGCGACACCATGACGATCGGCGCCTGAGCGGCCAGCCGTGAGTCGATGGCACCCAGCATGAAGGTCTGCGTCCCGCCGCCGGATTCGCCCGTGCAAGCCAGCCGGGTGGCGTCCACATCGGGCAGCGAAGCCAGGAAGTCGAGCGCGCGAATGCTGTTCCAGGTTTGCAAGCCCATCAGGCTGATGCCCCAGAGCTGGCTCGCGGGTTCCTGCGCAAAACGGACGTGCCCGTCGTAGAAACGCGGAAACTCGGGCGAGCCATCCGCCTTGCGCGGCGAGAACTGCGCCGTGTCATTGTAGCCCACCATGTCGTAGGCGAAGGCCACCATGCCCATCTTCGCAAACTGAATGCAGCGGCCGGCCACGCTGCCCAGGTCCGAATTCACCAGCCGGCCTTCTTCCCAATGTCCATGGGGGTTCAGTATGCCCGGATATCGGGCTGACGTCTGGCGCACGGGGCGAAAGAGATTGCCCGCCAGGAAGACCCCGGGATGCGTTTCAAGCACCACTTTCTCAATGCTGTAGTCCGCATGCGCGATGCGGCCGGTGATCTGCGCATTCAATGGCGTCCGCTCTGGCATGGGCCAGAGGCCGCAGCTCGCGAGCACCTGCGCGCGGATCTCGGACGTCCGGTTTTCCCAGGCGATCGCGTTGGCGATCTGGGGAAAGGTGCGCGGTGTATCGAGCGTGGCGATCTCGGCGGCGCGCGTGGGAATCAACGGGGCGAACAGCAGGCCGGCGGTGACCGTGGACCAAAGTTGAGCGGATGGCTTCATGTCGGGTGCCATGTTTAGGGCGCAAGGCGCGCCAAGACAAGCCTCCGAAATGACGACCAACCAGCGGGCCGCTCAGTGTCCGGCTGGCCAATCAACGATTGCTGTCATTACGGCCGGCATTCTGTTACTTCCTCCCGCGCATGAATCGAAGAACCAGCTCGCTTGTCATTGACGTCATCCGGCAGGCGAACCGTGAAAACCCCGCCGACGCCGTTTTGCGACGCGTGCTGCGTGGTGATCGTGAAGTGGATCCGGTGCAGGCCCGGGAAGTCGCCGAGGCCGTGCAGGCCTATTACCGGTGGCAGGGCTGGCTCAATCCCGAATACCCGCTGGCGCAACGCGTCGTCTACGCCGCCAAGCTGCAACAGGAGTTTGACGCCAATCCGCTCGCGATCTCAGATGTGAATCTGCAGCCGCGCACGGTCCCGCAATGGGCCTGGTCGGAGATGAGCATCACGATCGCCTGGCTCCGCGCGTTGCAAAGTCCGCCCAAGCTCTGGCTGCGCTGCAAACCGGGCAAGCGCGAGCTGGTGGCCGAGGCGCTGGAGAATTGTGACGCCCCGGACGAGCCGGCCGATTCCTTGATCTACCGGGGAACGAAGGATCTTTTTCATACCGCCGGCTTCAAGTCGGGTGACTTCGAAGTTCAGGACGTCAACTCCCAGCGGGTGGGATTGATCTGCGATCCGCAGCCTGGCGAGACCTGGTGGGATGCCTGCGCTGGCGAAGGCGGCAAGACGATGGTTCTCTCCGCGTTGATGAAGAACAAGGGTCTCATCTGGGTGAGCGACCGCGCTGAATGGCGGCTCAAGAAGCTGAAGCAACGCGCCGGTCGCCTGGGCGCCTTTAATTATCGGGCGGTGATCTGGGACGGAGGCGTGAAGCCGCCGACCAAGACGAAGTTCGACGGCATCTTGGTTGATGCGCCGTGCAGTGGGTTCGGCACCTGGCAGCGCAATCCGCAGTCGCGCTGGACATCCTTGCCCGAGGACGTGGCGGAATTGGCGGATCTGCAATTGAAGCTGTTGAAGAACGCGGCGTCCTCGATCAAGCCTGGCGGCAAACTGGTCTATGCGGTCTGCACTTTGCCCCGGAAGGAAACCACCGAAGTGGCGACGCGTTTCGAGCGGAACGTGCCGGGCTTCGAACGCCTGGAGGCGCCGGGGACGCGCAATGGATTCCTGTTGCCGGAACTCACCGGCGGCAACGGCATGTTCATCGCCGTGTGGCGGAAGAAAAAGGAAGCGGGCGAAAAGAAACCCGCTCCAACGGGCGCGGCGGCCCCGAAGAAATCGGACTCGTAGCAGCCGAGGCGACGAGGCTCCAATTGGGTTCAGAGCCTCCTGACGTCGGCGGCTACCACTGGGTAGCTATGCCGTCGCCATTTCCACCTGCCGCGGCACTTCTTTCAAAATCTCGGCGATGATGTGATCGGTGGTGATGCCTTCCGCCTCGGCTTCGAAGTTCAGGATCAGCCGATGACGCAACGTAGCCTTTGCCGCAGCTGCAATGTCATCGAGCGCCACGTTGAACCGGCCCTGCGTCAGCGCCCGGACCTTGCCCGCCAGCATCAGCGTCTGCGCGCCGCGCGGTGAGCTGCCGAAGCGCAGGAACTGGTTGGCAATCGGCACCGCCGTGTCGGTCTTCGGATGCGTGCCCATGACCAGCCGCACCGCGTAGTCCTTCACATGCGACGCGACGGGCACTTCGCGAACGAGCTTCTGCAACTCGAGGATGCGCTCCGCGTTCAGCAGCTTGTTGATCGTGGCCGGCGTGCCTTCCGTTGTGCGCGTGAGCACTTCGGTGAGCTCTTCTCGTGTGGGATAACCGACGACCAGCTTGAAGAAGAAGCGGTCGAGCTGCGCCTCGGGCAGGGGATAGGTGCCCTCCTGGTCGATGGGATTCTGCGTCGCGAAGACGAAGTAGGGCGGCGGCAGTTTGCGAACTTCACCACCGGCGGTCACCTGCTTCTCTTGCATCGCCTCGAGCATGGCGGATTGGGTCTTGGGCGTCGCGCGATTGACTTCATCCGCGAGAATTAGGTGCGCGAAGATTGGTCCCTTCTGGAACTGGAACTGGCGGCGGCCGTCCTCGCGGTCCATCACGAGGTTCGTGCCGAGAATGTCGGCGGGCATCAGGTCGGGCGTGAACTGGATGCGGCTGAACGACAGGTCGAGGACTTCGCCAATGGTGCGGACCAGCAGCGTCTTGCCGAGGCCGGGCACGCCTTCGAGCAACACGTGGCCGCCGGCGAACAAGGCGATCAACGTGCCGTCCACGATCTCCTCGTGGCCGACGATCGTCTTGCCGATCTCGGCCTTCACCTGGTGGTAGGTGTCCTTGAATTGTTTGATTCTTTCCTCGGTAGTCATGGTGTTCTTGTTATTCAAAGGTGTTTAGTCGGCTATCGTCCAGAATGAGTTCAATCGCCTCGATCAGATTCTGCTTTGTGTCTTGAATGGTTTCGCCCTGCCCGTTGGCGCCCGGCACGTCCGGGCAAGTGGCCCAATACCCACCCTCGGGAGCGGCTTCCATGATAGCAGTGAACGCAGTTTTCAAAGCAAAGTTTCATCTTTGGCCACACGACAGCCTGTTGGTAAGGCGCTGGAGCGCATCACTAGCCTCATCATTTCAACTCCAAGCTGACTCCATCGATTGCGGCGGACGACTTGAATTGCCGCTTGGCTCGGCCGGGCATCGTGCGCCCAAACATCCGATACCAAACCACGTTGCCTTGATACGCGCCGTCGTAGAAACCTCGAGTCTCGGCCTCCGGAGCAAAGCAGTAGCTCCGCAAAAATCCGATTGTGCCTTCGCGATAGCCGCTCTCGAATGCCTGAAGATAGGCCACTCGTTGGGCTGGCATCGAATCGTAAGGCGTCGACACGGGAACAGGAACTGGGGCACGCGCAACGAATAAGAATGCGAGCACGCAGTAGCTGGCAGAGAGAACCAGGCTGGCGATGACAACTCGAATCCACGCCCGCCTGCGCGACCAGAAACCGAGCCAGGTAACTCCACCGACAAGCAGAATTGCTGAAACAACCCAGGAATGTGGAACGCCAATACGAGCCAATGCGAGACTCGGCCAGCCAAGTGAGAAGAAAAAGGGATACCGTCCAAGGAACGCCGCAAACACACCGATTGCCAGAACGACCGCAGCAACGACCTTAGTGGCTGGTGCCTTCATGTTGTGCTTGATGCGGGTGACAGAGCATTGGGCCAAACCCAGTTGATCGGATGCCTCCGAGGATTGGATTTCCACGTCACTTCAAATCATCAAAGTAGTTGCGGACGGCACCCTGGTAAGCCCGCGGCACTTTGTCTTCGGCCAGGGCGCTTTGCGCGTCGCTCTGCGCCGTGGCCACTGCCTGCTGGTAATCGACCTTGCTCTGGCCTTTGATGCTGACGCCCTTGAGCGTGATGCTCGGCATGTTGCCGCCGGGCGACATCTGGCCGCGCACCTTGGTCGGCGTGAGGTCATCGACTAACTCGCCATCGCCGCGATCGGTGAGTCCTTTGCCGGCGACGTTGCGGTTATCTTCGCCGTTCTCCCACAGCTCGGATATCTCGGGAACCGAGGTCCAGCCGTTCTCGTCAGCCCAGGTTCCAAAGCCACCCTTGCCCATCTTACCGCCCGGCTTCCAACCCTTGCCACCTCCTCGGCACTGGCTGAGAGACATACCGTTGCCGATGCACATCTGCGCTCCTTTGAGAGCCTGGAGCGAAGCCATCAACGATTCCATGTCGCCCATCTGCGCCATCAGATCTTCCAGTTCCTTCGCGGCGGCGGCCAGCGATTCCGAAGCGCCGGATTGGTCGCCGCCTTTGCATTGGCCGAGGGCTTTCGCGAGCTTGTCAGAGACCTTGCCGTAATCCTGAGCCGGCTTGAGTGACTTGGACAATTCCTCCATCAACTTGGCCATCTGTTCCTTGCTCAAGCCTGACTTCTGCAATTGCTCCATCATCTTCTTGAGCGAATCAACCGCGGCATTCGCCTGACCGAACTTCAGCTGCTCGGCGAGGTCTTTGCCCAGCTTGGCCATCTCCTGTTGGAGCTGTTGCATCGCCTCGGCCATCTGCTTCAGCTTTTCGAGATCGGCCATCGCCATGTCGAGGTCCTTGAGGAAGAAGTCGGTTTGGTTGGCCATCAACGCTTCCATGGCAGCATCGAGTCCGGGAAGGTCGGCGCCCAACTGCTGGGCTTGCTTGGCCATGTCGGCGAGCTGCTGCGCCATCTCCTGCTTGGCCTGCTGGGACATGCCGCCCGGCTCGTTCGACATCTGCGCCGCCTTCTGCTTCATGGCCTCGAGAGCGGTCTGCATTTTCTCCATCGCCTCCTGCTCGTTGGCGGCATCGCCCAGCGCCTTTTGAAGTTCATCCAACTTCTTCTGCATCTCGCCGGGCGTGCTGGCGGCAGGGGAATTGGCGTCCTGCTTGCGCAAGGCCTGGTCCATCTTGCGCAGCGCCGGGTTCTTGGCCATCTCCTTGAGCTGATCGGTCACCTTGTCGGTGATGCTGGCGAGTTCCTTGAGCGCTTCATCTTTCTTCAACGAAGCCTTGCTCAGCTCCAAGCCGGTTTCGTTGACCGCTTGCAATGCTTTCTCGGTCGGCTCCAAGACCGGCGGCTTCTGATCCAGTGTGCGTTTCGTCAATTCAGCCAGCACCCGGCCGGCTTCCTTGATGATGGCGGAGTCGTTCTTCGCTTCGAGATATTCCTTGGAACGATATTCGGGAACGAAACCCAGTCCGGCCGCCAGCACCAGGATCAGGACCGACCAGCGCGCCAGCCGGGTGAGGTGCAAGGGCAGTAATTCCTTGAGCTTGAGCGAATCGACGTGTTTCACCGCATCCTGCAAAATCAACTGGCTCCAGTTGCCGGCCTTGCCATCGTTGCCCACTTCGAGGGCCGTCGAGAGCCGCTCCTTGAGATGCTGTCGCTCATCAATCCATTGGGCCGTGTTTTGGCGGGACGGCTTGCGCCAATAGCCGGCGATGAAACCGCCCAGCACCAACGCGGCGGCAACGATGCCGGCGACGGCCAGGCTGACCACGGGAATTGGAAAAAGTTTGAAGGCAGCGAGCGCGACTAGGAACACGACCGCGCCCCAGAAGAGGCCGCGCCACAGGCCGTTCAGCCCGCGTTCCAGCCGGCGGCGACTGGCAGTTTGTTCGAGCGCTTTATCAATCAGTTGAAGTCCACTCATGACGTTGGCAAGTTGGCTCATTCAGTCGGGGTTGGCGAGGGAAAATTTGTGCGCCCCAAGCTCGATTCAGGCATCGCTTGCAGGGTATCTGACCCGGCTGCTTCGGGTTCGTCACGCCATGCTCACTGCCGCTCGTATTCACCCTTGTTGACCCGCTTGAGCACGGTGAACCCGGCCTTCTTGGCGTCGGTGATCGACAGCGGCTTGAGTTTGATGGGCGAGCTGAACGAGGAGATGATCTTCCGCACCGGCTTCTTGCAGGCCGGGCATTGCTTCAACTCCGGCGCGGTCAGCGGTCGGCGCAACGTGAACTTCCCGCCGCACGCCACACAGTTGCCCTCGCACAGCTCATATTCATAAATCGGCATGGCCTTGAGATAGCCCCGGCAGGGCGTTCCGTAAAGTGAGTTCCCTTAGCCAATCATTCAGTCCTGGGGAGCGCGCGCGTCTCGCGGGCCGTGTTCGGCGTCGCGCCCAACACCGGTGAAAACCCCCACAGACCCGCACCGTTTGGTTTGCCGACACGCGGCCGCCAGCCGGCGTCGCCGGGACGGCTCCGCGGCACGCGAGACGCGTGCGCTCCCCAATCCAACTGCAGGGTTCCGGCTCAGTTCAACTCCGGTCGCGGCAGGCCGCCGGGGGTTTTGAACCGCGCGACTTCCATCGCTCCGCGCGTTCCCGGAATGAGGGCCGCGACGCCGGTGTTGATCTCGGGGAAGTAAAGGAACACGAGCGCGTGCTGGTCAACGACCGCGTTGCCATGAATGAACGCGTGGCCTTTGAGATGAAACATCGCTGGTTGATCGAGCCGCGATTTGCCGGGCAACATCTGGGCCACGACCCGGCCGAGAATGGCTCCAAGCGCCGGCGCCGCCTCCGCTTCGCTCAACCTGATGAACTCCATGTCGCCTGCGAACTCTTCGAGAAAGTAGGTGACCGCCAATTCGTAGTCGGTCGGATGCGCGAGCCGTTCACGCAACCGGCCGAGATGCTTTCCAAAGTCGGTGGAGGCGGAGTTCATGGGGGCATAGTTTTCTGGCGGCCAAATCTGGTCCACTGACCTGCGATCATGCCAGCACCGAATTGATCACGTGGCCATGCACGTCCGTGAGCCGGCGGTCGGCGCCGTTGTGTCGGAAGGTCAGCCGTTCGTGATCAAGGCCGAGCAGTTGCAACACGGTCGCCCAATAATCGTAAACGGTGGTGATGTCCTGCTCCGCGCGCCGGCCGAAGGCATCGGTGGCTCCGTAGCTTACCCCGCCACGCACGCCCGCGCCCATCATCCAGCACGTGAAGCCGTCGGGATTGTGATCGCGACCGGACGTTCCTTCCTGATGCGTCGGCATCCGGCCAAACTCAGTGGTCCAAAGCACGAGCACGTCATCGAGCAGGCCGCGTTGCTTGAGGTCGGTGAGGAGCGCCGCCGTCGGTTGATCGAACACCGGGCAATGCCGTTCGTAATCTGATTTGAGCGTCTTGTGGGCGTCCCAGTTGAGCAAACCATCCACGCCCGAGGCCCGGGAGGCGCAGTAAAGACTAACGTAGCGCACACCGCGTTCGAGATAGCGCCGGGCCAGCAGACAATTCCGCGCGTAGGCGGCCTTCAATGAGTTCGCATCATCGAGTCCGTAGAGCTGGCGGATCGACGTCGGCTCGCGGCCGAGATCCGAGGCGTCGGGCGCGGCGAGTTGCATCTTGGCGGCAAGCTCATAAGCCGCGATGCGCGCTTGCAGATCGGTGTTGCCGGGATGCGCGGCCGCGTGCTGGCCGTTCAACTCGCGGAGATAAGCGCGAGTCGCACGATCGGTTTCAGGGCTGATGACGTCGGGCCGCGTCAAGTTTCTCAGGGGTTGCTGCGCGCTGAGCGGAATGCCCTGCAATTGCGCGGGCAGAAAGCCGTTGCTCCAGTTCGCCTTGCCGTTGGGTGGTTCGCCGCGGATGTCCGGCATCGCGACGAAGGTCGGCAGGTTGTCGTTCACGCTGCCCAAGGCGTGACTGACCCACGCACCCGCGCTGGGAAAGCCTTCGCGCACGAAACCGGTGTTCATGAACACGCAGCCCGGCCCGTGTGTGTTGGTACGCGAGGTCATCGAATGGATGAACGCGATGTCGTCCACGTGCCGCGACAGGTGCGGCAGCAGCGATGAGAGCAATTTGCCGCTGCGCCCCGTGCGGACGAAGGGCCACGGGCTTTTCATCAAGTTGCCGTTCTTGCCTTGAAAGCTGAGAAAGTTCTCAGCGCCGGGCAACGGCTCGCCGCTGCGTTTCTCAAGCTCGGGTTTGTGCTCCCAAAGATCGATGTGCGACGCCGCACCCGGACAGAAGAGGTGCAACACCTGTTTGGCCTTCGGGGCAAAGTGTGGCCGGGCAGGGGACGCTGCGGTCGAGGGGCTGGCTGCCCGCAGATCAAATCCGCCGAGCAAGCGCGACAACGCCACGCCGGTCATCGCCGTCGTCGCATTGCCGAAGAACGAACGCAGGGACATCGGGCGGAGCGCCAAGCATTGCTCGGCCGGAGCTGCCGAACTCCCCAATGCCGAGCGATGCTCGGCGCTCCTGATTGCCGACTTTATTGAAGGTCGATAGTTGAAAGGATGATCCGGCTTCATGCTCACTCCAGGTAGAGAAGTTCATTCGAGTTCAAGAGCGCGCGGCAGAACGCAGGCAGTCCGTGGTCTTGCACCAGCCTTTCGCCGGACGTGAGTTCAGCGGCCGTCGGCGGGCGGGCAAAGGCCAGTTCAAACGCCGCTTCAACTTTCGCCTTCAAATCGCTGCTGGCGGTGCGTTCTTCGATGCGTTTGGCGAAGGCATCGGCCATGTCGAGTGTGAAGCTGTGGTTCAGCAGCGTCAGCGCCTGCAACGGCGACGTGGTGCTGGCGCGTCGTGGAGCGGTGAACGCGCAGTCCGGCAGATCGAACTCGGTCATCAGATCAGCGACCATCGCCCGCGCGTTGTGATGATAGACCGCGCGCCGATACGTCGCCGGCCCGTGACGATCGAGAGCTTGATAGGTGGCGACGTTGTCTTCCAAGTAGCGATAGAGCTGGAAGCCGGGCCCGCCCGCCCGCAGGTCTAACTTGCCGGCCACGGTGAGCATCGTATCGCGCAATTCCTCGGCGGCCAGCCGGCGCGGCGGGAAGCGCCAGAGCAATCGTGAGTCGGCATCCACTTCGGCGGCCGTCTCATTCCAGACCCCTGATTGGCGATACGTCTGCGACAACATGATCTCGCGATGCAGCGGCTTGAGTTTCCAGCCGTGCTCGTGCAGTCGGTGCGCGAGCCAGTCGAGCAGCTCGGGATGCGACGGCGATCCGCCCAACTTGCCGAAGTCACTCGGCGTGTCCACCAGCCCCACACCGAAGTGGTAATGCCAGATGCGATTCGCCAGCACGCGCGGCGTGAGCGGATTGCCGGGCTGCACCAGCCACTTCGCGAGCGCGAGCCGGCGTTCGCTCTCCGGCGCAGCGACCGGCAGATCGAAGGCGCCGGTTACCCGCGCGAGTGTTGATAGGCTGGCAGGCTTCACCTCATCGGTCGGGCGTTCGGGATCACCGCCTTTGAAGAGGCGCGTGATGTCCTTCGGCTGTTCGAAGCGTCCCGCCCAAACCGTCGGCAAGACCGGCACCGCGCGGATGGCCTCATGCGCTTGATCGAGGACGCGCTGGAGTTCGTCGCGCTGCTGACGATCCGCGTCTGTCAACGCGGCTTGAAGTCTGCGCTCGCGGATGAAGGCGTCGTTAAGCGGCGGCCGCTGGCGCGAGTCTGCAACTTTTGTCCACGAATTGCCGTCGCGGGAAATTTCGATCGTGTATTCGCCGACGAACACGATCTCACCGCTCTCCGGCGGCAGGGCCTTCTGCCGGTCGGCGGAAAACGCGATGCGCTCAATCCGTTCCTCGTGGGCGAAGGTGATCGTCAACGCGCCGGGTCCGGGGCTGATCCAACGCGCGCCGAACGCGCCATCAATCACCAGCGACGGCGAATATGCGTCGGCGAAATCTTCTGCGCGGCGGGTCGGTCCTGCAACCTGCGCACCGCTGCTCGCAAGCGCGACGTTTCGCGAGGAGTCGCCCGTCGTCCACACTTCCAGTTCATCGATCCGCACGTTTCCGCCTTGGCGGGGATTGCGATTGTTCGACTCGATTGTCAACCGCACCTGCCTGGCACTGACGGGCTCGAAGCGATCCTCGGTGAGATGCGGATGAACGGTGGGAAGCGCCGTCGCCGCGATACCGGTGTTGGCCCCCCCATCCGGGAGCCGCAGGGCGGGAGAGGAGGCAGCTTTGGGATCTGCGATATTCACGGTTGCCCTTTTCAAAACGGCTTCCTCAAACTCGCCGAGCGCCTTCTGCGCGGCGACGCGTTGAGTTTCGAGCGGCTTCAGCTTCGTTTCGCGCTCTTCCCGCTCGGCCTTGGTCGCCAGCACACGTTCGCCATGATTCACCCCCGAGAAGATCGCGGCGAACCGGTAGTAGTCGGCCTGCGCGATAGGATCGAACTTGTGATCATGGCAACGCGCGCAGTTGACCGTCAGCCCCAGAAACGCACCGCCCGCCGTGGTGATGATTTCGTCGATCGTGTTCGCGCGGATCAATCGGGCCTGGGCGGGATCCTGGTTGCCGACATCGTCGTACGGTCCGGCGACAAGAAAGGCGGTGCCGACTTCAACCGCCGGATCGTCCTTCCCGATCACGTCACCGGCGAGCTGTTCAAGTATTAAGCGATCGAACGGCTTGTCGTCGTTGAACGATTTGATGACGTAATCGCGGAACGGCCAGGCGTTGCGGATGATCTCGTTGCGCTCAAAGCCGCGGCTTTCGCCGAAGCGAATGACATCGAGCCAGTGCCGGCCCCATTGTTCGCCGTAGCGCGGCGAAGCGAGCAGGCGATCGATCAATTGCTCGTAGGCGGCCGGCTCGGGATCGTTGACGAACTGCCGGACTTCCTCGGGGCTGGGCGGCAAACCGGTGAGGTCGAAAGTGGCGCGTCGAATCAATGTGCGGCGATCGGCGGCGGCGGAAGGGGCGAGCCCGTTCCTCTTGAGTTCGGCGAAGACGTACCGGTCGATCGGATTCTGCACCCACGCAGGGGGAATGTTTTCGGGCGACGGTGGCCCTGCTTGGACGAGCGGCCGGAGCGACCACCAGTCGAGCGGATCAGCCTTGCCGCCAACCTCGGCAGCATCGGTCGCGATGACGGCGACCAACACGGCGAGGCCAATGAGCAGGCGCGACTTCATGGTGTGATTCGGTGGACGCCGTCGACTGTAGCGGCCTCCGATCGGGTCGCCAATCACGAAGGCGGAAATCGTGCTAAAGCGATTTGCGGAGCCAACCGGCGTTCAACGCAGGGCTGGAAAATCTGATTGGAACAACTCGCGACTTGTTGCTTCCACGGGCGCTCGCTAAAGAAGTTCATGCGTTTCAATTCATGCGTCTCAGTGGTCATTGCCGGATTGTGCCTGGTGGGTTGTTCCAAACCCGAATCCCGCGTCGCGCAGGGCAATCGCGACCAAGTTCTACACTTGGGCAATCTCAGCGAGCCGACCGACCTCGACCCGCACGTGGTCACGTCGATGCAGAATTTTTACGTCATCTCGGCGTTGTTCGAGGGGTTGACCGGCTACAACCCAAAGAACGCGAGCCCGGAGCCCGCGTTGGCGGAACGCTGGGACGTTTCGGAAGACGGCACGGTCTATACCTTCCACCTTCGCAAGACGGCAAAGTGGTCCAACAGTGATCCCGTCACGGCGCATGACTTCGTCAAAACCTACCGCCGCATTCTCAGCCCCGGCGTCGCCTCGGAGTACAGCTATCTGCACGAGAACTTGATCAAGAACGCCGCCGCGTTTGTGAAAGGTGAACTGAAGGACTTTGCCCAAGTCGGCTACGAAGCTGTGGACGAGCACACGCTGCGGCTGACGTTGGTGGGCCCGGCGCCTTATTTTCCGGGCATGCTCAGCCATCACTCGTGGTATCCGTTGCACCTGCCGACGATCGAGAAGTTTGGCGGCGCGGATAAACGCGGCACCGGCTGGACGCGGCCCGGCAACTTTGTGGGCAACGGTCCGTTCACTCTGAAGGACTGGAAGGTCAACCAGGTCATCCGCGTTGTGAAGAGCGAGACCTATTGGGATCAGGCCACTGTGAAGCTCAAGGAGCTCAATTTTTATCCAATCGAGAGCGCCGACACGGAAGAGCGCGCCTTTCGCTCCGGCCAGTTGCACGTCACGTCGACCCTGCCGACAGGGAAGGTCGATGGCTATCGCGATTCGAAGTCGGCGCTTTATCAAAGCCACCCGTTCTTCGGCACTTTCTTTCTGCGGTTCAACACCAAGGTCAAGCCGCTCGACGACGCCCGCGTTCGTCGCGCTCTGGCGTTGACCATCGACCGGTCGGGCATCGTGAAGACCGTCCTGCGTTCTGGGCAGCTCTCGGCGTTCAGTCTCGTGCCGCCGAATCTGCCGGGCTACCAGGGCAAGGCGGGCTTCACCAACGACGTCGAGTTGGGGCGGAAGCTGATCGCTGAAGCGGGCTTCCCGAAGGGCGAAGGCTTTCCCAAGCTGGAGTTTCTCTTCAACACCACGGACGCCAACAAGCAGCTCGCCGAGGCCATGCAGCAGATGTGGAAACGCGAGCTCGGCATCGAAGTCACGCTCGTGAACCAGGAGGCGAAAGTTTACCAGGCGTCGATGGTGGCGGGTGATTACCAGATCGCGCGCTATGCGTGGATCGGCGACTACCTCGACCCGAGTTCGTTTCTCGACATGATGATGACGACCAGTGGCAACAACCAGACCGGCTGGAGCAACGCCCACTATGATCGCCTGATGACCGCCGCCGGCCGCGAAGGCGATGCGCTCAAACGCGCCGCCCTGATGCAACAGGCGGAGACCATTCTGATGGCCGAGATGCCGGTCGCCCCGGTCTATTACTACACGCGGAACTACCTGCGGCAGCCCAACGTGAAAGGCTGGGACGCCAACCTCCTCGACATACACCCCTACAAATACGTGTGGCTGGAGGGGCAGTAACCCCCAGTCTGCAAATCGTCCTCGTCGTCGGGTGCGAAATCAGGCGTGCGTTACGCCTTGGCGAATGGCAGCTTCCCCACATGATTGCTAATGGCCTAGGCGCCTTCAAGAGCCCCCCGGGAAGCCTGCGCTGGATTCTCAGTGGCTGGCTGCTCGTGCTACCGATCCTCGCTGTCGCGCAGCAAAAGCGAGACGCGGAACACCCCCATGGAAAATGGGAGGTGCTGGTGAAGTGCCGCCTCACGACCAACTCGGTCGCGGATGGCGACAGCTTCCATGTCACGCACCAAGGCCGCGATTACATCTTCCGCCTCTACTTCGTGGACGCGCCCGAAGCGGATGTGTCGTTGACCGATCGGGCAACCGATCAAGCGGCCTACTTCGGGTTCGCGGCCAGCGACATTCCAAAAGGTGCCAAGCTCGCCGCAATTTTCGCCCAGCAAAAGCTGGCGGAGCGCGATTTTACGGTGGTAACGCGCTATCAGAATGCACTGGGGCGAAGCAAGCTGGCTCGGTTCTACGGCATAGTGCTGGTGGACGGCAAAAACCTGGCCGAGGAGCTGGTCCGGCACGGCTGGGCCCGGATCTACGGCCTGAAGGCCAACTGGCCGGACGGGGAACGGTCGGCGACTTTCATCAACAAGTTGAAAAATCTCGAAGTGACGGCGCGGGAGGAACGGCTGGGCATGTGGAACCAGGAGGAATTTCCGCGCGCGCTGAGTCCGGTTCCGGCTGCGGTCCCGAAAGAGAAGGTTACCAAGGGGAGTGATCAGATTATGGATCTGAATGAAGCGACCTACGAGGAATTGCAGCGGCTGCCGGGCATCGGGCCGTAGCTGGCAGAACTCATCATCGCAAACCGCCCTTATCACAAAACGGATGATTTACTGAGAGTGAACGGCATTGGGCCCAAGAACATCGAGCCGCTTCGAGAGTTGGTGCGCGTCGAGGGCGTGGAAGGGGAGCAGTAGCGACCACGCCGTTGCCTGACAGCTTGCGGGAAAAATGGCTCTTGTGCCTCTTTGCTTCTCATTCGCTTTCACTCACCGACTCCATCGCGCTCGTCCTCGTCTTCGACGGCTTTGAGCTGCGACCGATGTGCTGTGAATGCCCGGCCAAACGCACCCATGAAACCCCGCTGGCTGATTTCCTTGCTCGTGATGAACGTCCTCTGGGCGGCGGCGTATTCATTGTTCAAGCTGCTTGCCCCCGTTCTGGATGCGGGCACGCTGGCGACGTTGCGGTTCGGCCTGGCCGCCTTGATCATGGTGGCGGCGTGGCCCTGGTTGTCCGGAGTGGCACCGCGCGGGCTGGATCTGATCAGGACCATATTCATCGGGCTGCTGGTGTTTTGCGTCGCACCCCGACTTCAGGTAACCGGCGTGCAACTGGGCAAGGCGGGTGATGCCGCGATCCTCATGGCCTTCGATCCCGTGTTCGTGGCGATTGCGGCCGCGATCTTCCTGCGCGAACACGTGAGTGGACGGAGCTGGATCGGCTTGCTGCTCGGGCTGACCGGGGTGGCGGTGCTCGCCGAGTTCTGGCGATCAGATTTCCAATGGCCGAACCTCGCCGCCAATGCGCTCATCCTCGCTTCGTTCGCGTGCGAATCGACTTACACCATCGCCGGTAAGTCGCTCATCCAGCGCGCCGATCCCGTCAAGGTGCTGACGTGCAGCCTGGTGGCGGGCACCGTGATGAACCTGGCGATCAATGCCCCCTCCGTGGGGCGCGCTCTTCCAAACCTCGGGCTGCTGCAATGGCTGGCATTGGCCTATCTGGTCGTTGTTTGTACGGTCGTCGGGTATGCCTTGTGGTTTTTTGCCATGCGCGAAACGCCCGTCAACCTCGTGGCCAGCACGGTTTTTATGCAACCGCTGGCCGGGGTCGTGTTCGCGCTGCTGCTCGTCGGTGAGCAACCCCGCGTGAGCCAATTGGGTGGGGCGCTCTGCATCGCGGTGGGTCTGGCGATAACCTTGAGCAACTCGCGATCGCGCCCGTCCGGAGCCAGTGCGTCACCGTTTGGCGACTTGTAATTTCGATTGGCTGGAATGCTCCCACTTCACTATCGTCGCTGCATCAACCCATCTGCCATGAAAGATTCCACCTACTATCTGCCGCTCATCCTCGTGGTCGTCGCGCTGGGAGCCGGCTGCACATCTTATCCAAAGACTTCCACCCAAGATCCCGTCAAGCGGGTGGCGTTCAACGGCGACAATCTCGAGGGCTGGCGCGAGCCGACCGGGACCTGGGAGGTGCTGGGCGGGGTGGCCATCGATGCGAAGAATGCCAAAGCCTTCAACTTCGAGCCGGGCTACGGAGTGATGGTCAATGGCCGCGGCGGACCGACGGTCAACCTAGTCAGCACCTTCGAACACGGTGACGTCGAGGCGCACATCGAGTTCTGCGTGCCGAAAGGTTCGAACTCGGGTGTGTATTTCCAAGGCCGCTATGAAGTCCAAGTGTTCGACAGTTTCGGGGTCGCCAAGCCGAAGCACTCGGATTGCGGCGGCCTCTACGAGCGCTGGCAGGATGACAAAGGGTTCGAAGGACAGGCGCCGAAGGTCAACGCAAGCAAGCCGCCCGGTGAATGGCAGAGTTTCGACGTGGTGTTCCGTGCTCCCCGTTTCAACGAGTTCGGCACCAAGACCGAGCACGCAAAGTTCGTCTCCGTGAAACACAACGGAGTTTTGGTGCATGAGAACGTCGCCGTGACCGGTCCCACCCGTTCAGCGTTGGATGAGAAAACCGAAGCCGCGCACGGCCCGCTGATGCTGCAAGGGGATCACGGCCCGGTGGCGTATCGCAACCTCGTGATTCGAGAAGTGATGCTGAAGTAGAAGTTCGTGGCACCAAGTGACCGACGAGCACTGCGACTGGCTCAATCCGCCGGTGCCGCTGCTGGCAGATCTTCGCCATCCTTCAGTTGCGGCAGGCACAACGCGATGGCAACCGCCGGTAGAAACAGGAAGCCGGCGCCAAAAATCGCGAGGCGATAGTCGCCGACCTTCGTGAAGAGACCGAAGAAGATCGTGCCCCCGGCGGCGGCGATGCGACCGAAGTTGTAGCAGAACCCGGCGCCCGTCGTGCGCAGCAGGGTTGGGAATAGCGGCGGAAGATACATGGTGAACAAGCCGAAGATTCCCTGGCAGCCGCCGATCAAGACAAGCAGCCATAAGATTTCACTCACCGGCCGGTCGACGCCGTACGTGATCGCGATGGCGCCCGTGTAACAAACACACAGCAGCGCAATGGCCTTCGGGTAAGACATCAGCCGCGCGAGCCACGCCGCGAGGAAATTGCCACCGATGGACGCTGCCATCATGATAAACATCGCTTTGCTCGCGAGCACGTTCTTGTCGGCATCCGACCAGGTGGCCACATCCGGATGATTGCGCAGGTGGACGCCGTACCAAAACATCACGGCCCAGTGCGCCGTCAACGTCACGGCGCACGTGGCGAGCACCAGCCAGGTAGTTCGCCTCACCGAGCCGCGAAAAAGATCCGCTATGCCCGGCTCCTTCTCCCGGGCCTTTGCCTTGGCGGCATGCCACTCCTCAGGCTCGGGCACGTGACGTCGAATCCAGAGCGTCAACAAAGCCGGAAGAATGCCCGCCAGAAACACGTAACGTTCGGTGTGCGTCGCGCCCACCTTGTCCGAGATCAACGCGGTCACGGTCACGACCACGGTGGCCAGCAGCACGCCGATGTTGACGCCGGTCTGCAGTACCGCCGCGAGCCAGGCCCGCCAGTGCTTGGGCCACGTCTCCGATATCAGCGATGCGCCGACAGCCCATTCGCCACCAATGCCCAAGGCCGCAAGGAAGCGAAAGATCAAGAGATGCCACCACGTCGTAGCGAAGAATGACAGGCCGGTGAAAAGCGCGTAAGTAAGGATGGTCAGGATCAAGGCGCGGCTGCGGCCGATGCGATCGCCAATGCGACCGAAAATCCCGCCACCCAGCGCCCAGCCGATCAAGAACGCCGCCTGAATGATCGAGCTGTAGCGGCCGACTTCGGGGTCCTTGGTGCTGCTGGCGTGCAGCAATTGCATCACGAATGGCGCGGCCACCAGTGTGTAGAGATGCATGTCCAGGCCGTCGAACAGCCAGCCCAGCCACGCGGCGATGCCCGACTTCCATTGCTGGGGCGACAGGTCGCGCAGCCTGCGCACTTCCTTTGATTTCGGTTCCAACGACGCGGCACTTTCCATAGGCGACCCGGCTCAACGCTGCCGCCGGGAAAATGCAGTTCATCCGGTGCGAACGTTTGTCTGGGTCAGGCCGATGCTAAGGAACGAACGGGAAGTGAGCAAACGAAGTTTTCAAAATCCAAACGGTTAATCAGCAATCAGCAATCAGCGGTTCGGTGAATTCCTTGGAGCGGGAAGTCGCCATCCTTTTCCAACTTGGGTTCACCGGCCTACGGCCGCAAAATCTTGAGTCGCACAAAGCGTCGCTCAAAATGGGAGACGGGCGCCAAAATTTGGGTCGCGACCGTTTCGGTCAGGCCGTTGGGATCAGCCGTCGCCGAAACTTCTTCCAGCTCAGCAGCGCTTTCATCCCATGTACCGAGATTGGCCGCCACGCCCAGCACGTACGAGACGTCTGATCGGAGGATGCGGCGTTGATGGGTGATCACCATCACCTGGTCGCCGGCTTCGCCCAAGGGCGTCATCGACTGCGTGAACAGCGGAGTTACGTCGGCCTGCTTGGGGTCGCGGTTGAACGCGTATTCGGTGAAGTTGTTCAGGCCATCGCCATCCGGGTCAGCGGCGGGGTCCACGGTTGCCGGACCGGCCAGCTCCAGCGGCGAGAAATTCGCAAGTTGCCAGCTCATGAAGGGTGAATCAACGACGTGAACTGTCGTTTGATTCGCGGCGCCGAGGTTGTAAGCGACGTCAGGGGCCAACGACAGCACCAGATCTTCCATCGGCTCCTGGCTGCCGTCTGCGGTTGCTTGCAAATCGAGGAAGGCAGTCGATTGGCCGTCCGCGATGGTAACCGTGCCGGACAGTGCGGGAATATCCGCGCCCGCCAGGGCACTGCCGCTGGTGCCGTAGTGAATCACCAGCGCGCCGACGAGGCCGCCCGACCGGCTGAACGCGACCCGGGCCAGATCAGCGGCGCCTTCCGTGGTGACATCGTCGATCGCGGCAATCGTGACTTGCGGTAGCGCGGCTGCGTTGTCGTTGTCGGTGATCGTCACCGTCGCGGTGCTCGGCGAGCCGACTCGCCCGCCGATGGCCGAGGAGAGTCGGATGATCACAGTTTCATCGAGCTCATCGGTTTGATCGTTAACCGGCGTGACGGTGAGATCCACCGTCGTGCTGCCGGCGGGAATCGTGACCGACGTGGAAAATGCCGAGTAATCAGCCGGTCCGCTCGCCGTGCCGGTGATCTGTAACAGCGCCGTCGCTGCGGCGGCGGTATCACCGGTTCGCGCAATGCGGAAACTGCCCGTGCCGCCGGCCTCGGCCGCGCTCGCGTCGGTTGCGGTGATTGTGAGCACGGAAGCGTCGTCATCCACGATCGTCAGCGTGTGCGTAGTTCGGGCGTCGAGACCCGCTCCCGTGGGTGCGCTCAACTCGATCGATATAGTTTCGTTCGCTTCCGCCGTGCTGTCATTGGAAATGGAGAACGAGATGTAGGACAGCGTCTGATTCGCGAGGAAGCTCACCGTGCCGGCCGCCAGCGTATGGTCCGTTCCGCTTTGAGCCGATCCGCCAACCACGGCGTAGTTGACCGAGACGGCCGATGCGGACGCCGCGCTGAGGACCACCGGCAAACGGACGCTGGTCTGCGATTCGAGGACCGAGGTGGCGCTGGATTCGAAACCGGTCGCGATCGACGCAGCGCTGTCGTTATCCTTGAGAGTGATCGAGACGGGAGCGGTGGTGCCAAGATTGTAGGCGATCGAAGCATTGAGCGTGAGGGTTACTTTTTCATCCGCCTCCTTGACGCTGTCGTCCACCGGAGTGACCGAGAGGGTGACGCTGGAGCTACCCGTGGGGATTACGACCGAGTCAGGAAGCGTCACATAATCGTCGGCAGGAATCGCCTGACCCGAAATGGCCAGTTGCACCGTGAGGTCGCCGGTGGTGACCGCACCGCGCGAAATGGTAAACGTCCCGGTGTCGGCACCGCCCTCGGTCGCGGTCGCGTCGCTCGCCGTGATGGTCACGGTTGGAAGCTCATTATCCTGGATGATGATGATGCCCGTGCCCGGCAGGCCGATGTTGTAATTGACGCTGCTCGTCAGAATTACCGCCACTGACTCGTCGCCTTCGATCACCGCATCGTTGGTCGCAGTGATCGTGATGGCTGCGGAGGATTCGCCTGCGGGAATTATCAGACTGCCGGGCCCCGCCGTGAAATCGCTGCCGGAGGTCGCCGTGCCGCTGGTGGTGTAGTTGACCGTGAGCGGCGAAGCCAGGCTGCCGATCCGCTGCGCAACGATGCGCGCCGTGGCGGAACCGCCTTCAACGGCCAGATCGTCCGTCACGGCCAGCTTCACCAGCGGCGGATCATCGTCCTGGATCGTGAGCGTGGTGGTGCCGCCGGAGATGACGTAGGCCGGATCAGTGGAAACGTTGATGACGATGGTTTCATCTCCCTCGACGAGATTGTCATCGATCGCCGGGAAGGTCACCGCGACCGAAGTTTCGCCCGCGGGCATGATCGCCTGACCGGTCGGCAGCGTGTAATCGAGGTTTGCCGTGGCGGTGCCGGCGAGCGTGTAGCGCACGGTGAGAGCCGCGGTTCGATTGCCGGTGCGAGTGATCGTGAACGATGCCGTGTCCGAACCGGTCTCCGTAGCTCGATCGTCGGCGCTGGATGAAACGTAGATCGACGGCGTGCCCGGATTTTCGTCGTCGACAAGGTCGATGCGCGCCTCCGCCCGCCAGCCGATCTTGTACGTGGCGTCCTCGGCAAGCGTCAGCAGAACGGTTTCCGGTCCTTCAGATGAAGTGTCCTGCAGCGGCGTGACCGTCACATCGACGAAACTGGCACCGGCTGGAATGCTCAACGAGTAGGGTGACGTGCTCCCCGGAGTCGGGTTGAGCGTGTAGTCGGATGCAAAGGCCGCCGTGCCCGCGCGCTTGTATTTGATCGTGAGCGCACTGCCGGTCGGTCCCGTGCGCGAAAGTCTTAAGACCGCGGTGTTGCCTCCGGCTTCGGCGGCGGTGCCATCCACCAATTGCCAGCCCACGACCGGCATCGCCGTTGCCGTGAAATCGATGCCACTTTGACTCGGCCCCACCGCGATCGGATTCAACCAGCCACCCAGCGGCGCGAAGCTGTATCCGTAAAGCGTGGTCGAGATCGTGTGCGTGCCCGCCGCCAGTCGCGTGATGATGAAGCTGCCATCGCTATCCGTGAAACCGCCGCGATAAGTGCTGGATGACGTGCTGCCATTGTGAACGCGGACACCTTCCACCGGATTGCCGAGCGCGTCAGTGATGCGGCCGGTCAAGCTGAACGTGGCCGGATTTCCCACCCGCACCAGGATGTGGCTGCTGGCGAAGCCGCCCTTGAGATCGCTCACCCGACAACGCACCACATACTCGCCAGCGGTGGACCAGGCATTCGTAATCACCGGGCTGTTGGGCCCGAACGTGAAATCACCGAAATCCCACTCATAGGCGAGCGGGTCGCCATCGGCATCGGCCGCGGCGGCGGTGAAGATGACTGATTGCGACGTGTTGGCCTGCGTGATTGAAGCCTGCACGGCGACGGTCGGCAGTTGATTGCCCGGAAACGAACCGGTCTTCACCACGACATCCACTGACTTCTCCGTCCCCACGCCTTGCATCGAGACGGGAGTGATGAACAGGCCGGCGCCTTCGTCCACGAAAGTTCTGCCGAGGATGATCGCCGCGTCATCTTTGCTCGAATTGCCAGCCGGCGAGCCCGGTGTGGTGTCGAGCAGGTGCGCTCCGCCCGCGCTGTCGGCCCACGGATCCCACCGCAGCAGCACGCCGTTTTGTATCCAGGGATTGCTGGCAAAACGCTGGCGCAGCTCGACCCAGTATTCGCGATCGAAGTCCTTGTTGAGCTTCAAGGCGTAGAACCGTCCGGGCGTGAGGCTGTCCACGTCGAACGCGTGGAGGCGATAGGTCCCGCTGCCCGTGGCGGTCTGCACGTAGTTGTCGCCCAGCCAATCGATCTTGTTGCGATGATTGGTGTTGAAGTGTTTGTCGCCGGCGCTCGCCGAACCCATCGTGTCGAAGACGTCGCCGTATTCACCGTGGGTGCCGGGCCCGATGCCACTGGCTTGACTCGAACTCCAATAGTTCGCGTGCCAGAGCCCGTAGTTGTGGCCGAACTCGTGGCAAGCCACGCCCACGCTCGAGCTTTGCAGCCAGCAACCCTTGCCGCGCACGTAGGCCTTGCCGCCATAGCTGTAGCCCGGGACGTTGGTGAACCGGACGGCATCCAGCGTGAAGTCCGCCGTATCGTAGCCCGCCTGCTTGGCGATCGTCCGCGCGTCCGTGAGGAGCTGCCCATCACCGATCTGCGAGTAGAAGGCTTTCGTGTTCGGCAACGTCAGGAGCGGCGTCACCGTGGTAATCATCGAGCTTGAGCCGTAGGAGTTCTCCACGATCCACGTGCTCACGCTGTTCATCATGTCGTAAGCGGCGGATTCCGAGATCGGATCGGTCAGGTCATCCGGAAAATTCACGCGCATGAAGAGGACGGTCTTGGGGCCCTGCGACCAGGAATCGAGCGCGATGGGGCCGCCCGGCGTCGGGTTCGTGCCGCCTTTCCGCCATTTGCCTCCGACATCAGCCAGCCACTCCCGGCCCAGCAGGCTGGCGTGTTCCGTGCGGCACACATATTGAATCTCGCCGGCGGCTTGGATCATTTGTTCATCGGCATGGGAGTCAGTTGGCTCGCCGGAAACGCTGCAGACGGGATCAGCCGCAGCCGTCGTTGCTTTGACAAAGCTCGCTTCCGCAGTCGAAAGAATCCGGATGGGCGATTCCGCAAGCGCGAGGGCGTCGCCGACCGCGATCCCGTTGATCGGCAGATTTGCGGTGGTTCCCAGACCGGAGAGTTGCCCGTAAGTGAACACCTGAAAGTGCTCGCCGTTGATCGTGGCTTCGCGCCGGACTTCGCGTTTCAAATTCTCCAGGTCGTCGCTAATGGTTACTTCGTAGTCGGCCCGGGTGTTGATTGGGCGCTCAAGGTAGGGCTGAAGTTCAGCGGGCAACTGTTGTCGCTGCTCCCAGGATAGGGCGGCTTCGAGCGCCGCTTGTGGGTTGGTGCTGATCAATTCGCGAAGGGCCACCTGTCGTGACTTGGCGGCCGCGATGCCGGTGGCGATCGTTGCCGTGCGTTCGCTTTCGGCGACAACTGCGAAGGAGGTTGCCCACTTATTGAAATCGGCAATGGCCGGGCTCGGCTCGGACGCTGGTGTCGGAAGTGTCGGCTGGGGTTCGGCTGGGGCTGCAAACGCTTGAGCACCTTGAAGCTGCTCGCGTGTGGCGTTGGGTGCGGAAATTGAAGGTGCCACTGAGCTGCTTTCTTCGCGGGCCGCGACCTCGATTCGGGGAGTCGAAATTGAAGCCAGCCAATACACGAGGGAACCGGCACAGAGGGCGCCAGCCATCAGGAGCAACCGTTTCGGGTGATACGACATGTGGGAATCAAGCACCGGATCGAGCTGCCTGCCTTGGCCGGTGCTCTCGGTTTAGCAATGGAAGTGCCGCAGTTCCGACGAATCTACGGCTGCCCGTTTCTGCCGCCCGCTCCTCCCCTCGGCACGTAATGCCCATCCGTCTCAACCCGTTGATTGTCGCGGCTTTCGTGACCAGCGTCGCCGTCAGTTGTGAGAACGGGCGATCGGTCGCGACTTCCACCCTTGCGAGAAGCAGCGGTTGGTTGGGCGTTTCCTGTTGGGCCCCGCAGTTCAACGGCCGCGACCTGTCCGGTTTTTACACACGGCTCGTGGACAACAACGGGCAAGATCCGGCTTCAGAGCGAAGGCTCGGAAATCTTCATTGGTCGTTTGGGGATTCGTTCGTGGCAATGACGGCGATTGGAGCGATCGTTTCAGCCCACGGACTTGCTTCGGGCGTCAGCTTCACTTTGACCGGCAGATCATCGAGATCCTCCGGACGGTGAATGTCTTCATCCGAAAGTCCGAGCTGTTCGCGCCAGCGCCGGTTGCGCCGTGGCCCGTTCATGTAAAAAGTCCGCAGTGCCTCGAGGTCCGTCATGCGCCATGTAGCCATGAACGGATTCGGCAATGGCAGTTGCGCGAGTTCACTTGCAAGCCGGTCCACTAACAGCCACGACCGTCCCGTAAAGTAGCCGTGCAGTTGATCGCAGATTTCATCGGCCAAATGCGTGTTCACTCGATAACGCTCCGGTGCCCGATCGGTGAGCAAGGGGCCCGGCAGATCCGACCAGTCGCATATGCGGCGATCAACTTGCACGAGCAGCCGCAGCATCGCGGCGAGGGCGAACTTGCGTCCGCCCTTGAACGAACCGTACCAGCGCCAGCGATCGTCGGTGGGTTCGCCCAAACGAAACTCAAGCAGCTCGCCCTCGCACCGGATGCCGATGCAGCCATGTGCTTCCGGCCGGACGTTCATCCGGTTGAAGAGCGGCCGATGCTCGCGGAGGAGTTCATTCTCGCGCAGCAACGCCGTCGTCTCATCGCCGCAGACTTCCCACGCGATGCTTTCCACGGCATGGACGAGTCGCACCGTCTTCCGGCTGTCGCGATCGGGGTGAACATGCCGGTAGCTTCCAAGTCGCTCGCGCAGGTTCTTTGCTTTCCCAACGTAGAGCACCCGTGGTCGGCGGGGACGTCCGCCTTGGCCGCGCATGATGTAAATGCCCGGCGACTTCGGAATCGCCCGGAAGAACTCGTGACCAAAGCGCTCGACCAACGGCCGGGCGGGGGAGAACAGCCATTGCTGGCGGGCGCGAATCGCTGTTTCGACCACGCTGATCTCGCCAGTTAAAGGCTCATGCATGGGCCGAGAATAATCTTTGGGATCCCCCAGCCGTTGGCCTACCCCAGCCGGCAGAATCGGGGAAATGAAAACAAACTTGCTCAAACCCTCCCGCATCGAACGCCTGCTCGCCCGCTTCGGCAACGCTCAACTCGTCAAGCGCCTCGATGGCCATGTCGAACTCCGGGGCGGCAACCGCGATGATCGCCAGGACGCCCGTGACTGGCTGTCGTTGTTTCTGCACGAGGCACCTTGCTCGGAATCCAAGGCATGACGGCTTAAAGCGTGGCGAGTTCCACGATCACCTCCGCGATCCCCGGATCGCTGCCCACGGCGGGCGTGTACCAGATGAGCTTGCCGCGCTTCTCGGTGGGATTGCGCCAGGTGGGCTGGCCAGCCGCGAGTCGTTTTTGAACCACGGCTTCCGGTTCGCCGAGCAAGACCGGGATGTCCTCGACCACGTGCAAGCCGTCGCTGATGAAGAACGGGACGACCACGACATGTTTGGCAATCGCCAGCGTTGGGATGTCGGCAATCCGCGGCGCTTCCTCCATGAAGCACGGCTGGACTTCGGCAAAGAGCTTTAGCGCGCGGATCGCTGCGACCTGTTGCTCGATCGCCAGGCGCGACTGCGTGCTGCGTTCGGTGCCGTGCCCGGCGATGAAGAGCGACGTTTCGGCCGGCTTGGGTTGGCGCGGGAACGGATACCGGGCGACCAGCTCGGCGGCGCGGTGCAACAACACTTCCGTCATCCGTGGATGACTTCCCACGGGCCGGGTGTATGTGAGTGTCTGCACGTCGCGCTTGAGCACGCGCGACCAGCTCACCTCGTCTGCCTGCCTGAAACCCAGCGCCTCCGGAATCGCTTCCTCCGTGAAATAGCCTTCGCTGATAAATAGCGGAACGATGACGACCTGGGCGGTGCGGATCGTTCCCAACACGGCGGCAACCTTGGGCTCCTGTTTCCAAAATGCCTCGCGCACGTCCGCGAACAAACCGCGCCGTCTCAGCTCGGCTGCGTGCTGGAAGACCGGCTTCTCCGAGCCGTCGTTCTTCGTCGAGCCGTGGCCAAGCAGGACGAGTGTGATGGTGTGGGCCGCTGCGCGCATGACGGCGAGTGGGTAACCGAGGTTTGCCACCAGGGCAAGTCGTTCGGCGGATTGTCGCTTGCGAGGCGAGGGCCTCCCGTTAAGGTGCGCCCATGCGTTGTCTGTCCCGGTTAACGGTTTTCGCGCTGGCAATTCTCCCGCTGGCGTGGCCGTCGTTCCTTGGTTCAACCGCCGAGATCAGCGCGCCCAGTAAAGCCATGTCTGCCACTCCTTCGCCCAAAGCGCACGCGCACACCAACCGGCTTGCGCTGGAGAAATCACCCTACCTCCTCCAGCACGCGCACAATCCCGTGGACTGGTTTCCGTGGGGCGACGAGGCCTTCGAGAAAGCCCGGCGCGAGAACAAGCCGATCTTCCTGAGCGTCGGCTATTCCACCTGCCACTGGTGCCATGTCATGGAGCGCGAGTCGTTCGAACTCGAGGAGATCGGCGCCTACCTGCGCGAACATTTCATCAGCATCAAGGTGGACCGCGAGGAGCGCCCGGACGTGGATAAGATTTACATGACTTATGTGCAGGCGACGACGGGCAGCGGCGGCTGGCCCATGACGGTGTTTCTCACTCCGGATCGCAAGCCATTTTACGGCGGCACCTACTTCCCGCCCAAGAGCAAATTTGGCCGGCCGGGCTTCATGGAGTTGCTTGAGCGCATCCACGAACTTTGGACGACACGGCATGATGAGTTGCTCGAGTCGGCGTCGAAGATGACCGAGCAGATCGAGTCGCAGCTCGGCAAGGAATCGACGGAGAAGAAGCCGAAGTTGAATCCGGATCTCGTGCGCGAGGCGGCGATGGCGATCAGCCGGCAGCTCGATCCGGTCAACGGCGGTTTTCGTGGTGCGCCGAAATTTCCAACGCCGTCGTTGCCATCGTTTCTGCTCATGCATGCCGTGCGGCAAAACGATCGCAGCCTGATCGAGAAGATCGTGCTCACCGGCGATAAGATGGCGGCGGGCGGCATCCGCGATCAACTGGGTGGCGGCTTCGCGCGTTACTCCGTCGATGACAAGTGGCTCGTGCCGCACTTCGAGAAGATGCTCTACGACAACGCGCAGTTGCTCGACCTTTACCTCGACCTTTACCTCGTCACCGGTGAGCAGTGCTTCGCCGACGTGGCCCACGACATCCTGCGTTACGTGCTGCGCGACATGACGCATCCCGACGGCGGCTTCTATTCGGCCGAGGACGCCGACAGCGAAGGCTATGAAGGCAAATTCTACGCGTGGACGAAGGCGGAGCTGAAGGAGTTGCTTACGCCCGAGGAGTTCAAGGTCGCCGTCGAGTACTTCGGCATCACGGAGAAGGGCAACTTCGAGGATCACAGCCATCCGAACCCGTTGCCGAGGCAGAACGTGTTGAGCATCGCCAACCCGAAGCTCAAGGACGCCGAGCGTCCGCTGCTCGCCTCGGCGAAGGAGAAGATGTTCGTCGCGCAATTGAAACGCATCCGCCCGCATCGCGACGACAAGGTGCTGGCGTCGTGGAACGGCCTGATGCTCGGACCGCTCGCCCGCGCGGCGGTGGTGTTGAACGAGCCGAAGTATCGCGTCGCCGCCGAGAAGAACCTGGCGTTCCTCAAGACCAAGCTGTGGGACGCGGACTCGAAGACTTTGTATCACCGCTGGCGCGACGGCGAGCGCGACACCGTGCAACTGCTCGACGCCTACGCCTATCTGCTGCACGCGACGATTACGTTCTACGAGACAACGCTCGACGCCGCGAAACTGGAGTTCGCCCTCGATCTGGCCGATGCCATGATGAAGCGTTTCTACGACACCGAGCACGGCGGTTTCTGGCAGGCGGCACCCGACGCGAAGGACCTGATCATCCGCGTGAAGGAGGACTACGACGGCGCGCAACCGTCCGGGAACGCGGTGGCGATCCTGGCGCTGCTCAAGTTGGGCGACATTACGGATCAGGCGCGCTATCGCGAAGCCGCCGAGAAGTCACTGAACTTCTTCGCCGACCGGATGGACCGCATGCCGCAGGGCACGGGTTACTTCCTGCAAGCGCTCGACTACTGGCTCGACGAACCGAGCCGGGTGGTGCTCACGGGTGAGCCGACGGACGAGCGGGTCAAGGCATTGATTGCCGGCACGCACGCTGTCTATCAGCCCGCGAAAGTGGTGTTGAGCAACCGCGGACCGGTCGAGGAATTCGCGAAGACGATCAAGGATCAGAAGGAACCCGAGGCATATATCTGCACCGGCAAGACCTGCCAGCCGCCGACGAGTGAGCTGGGGAAGTTAAAGGAACTGCTTGGGAAGCGGAAATAGCTCATCGCCGGCGCGATGAGGCGGCGGGAAGATTGGCTGATTTGCCGGGCCATCATCATCGTGCGGATGGACAATAGGTTCCATGTGCTCAATCACCTCGGCTGACGAATCCCCGTCAGCGTCACCAACCTTGCGACGACCCTTTTTCAACGACAGCGCGAATTGCCCACCATGCTGCCAAAACCATCGCAATCGCCGCAGTGATGGGGATCAAATACAGATTTGATGTGGCCGCGAGCATGTCGCTGATTTTGTTGTTGGAGTTCAGCCTATTCCGGCTTGATCATCGCCACGACAACGCGCTGCGGATCGAGCACGCGGCAGGCGACGCGTTTCACATCATCCAGCGTCACGGCTTCGACGAGGGCATCCTCGCGTTCGTGGAATTCGACGCCGAGGCCGTAGAGTTCGTCGAGTGCAGCGTTCATCGCCAGGTTGCCGATGTCCTGCCGGTGAATCTTTTTGTGACCCACCATTTTCGCCTTCGAACGGCGCAGTTCCACTTCAGTCAGGCCCTTGTCCCGCAGCGCGGCGACTTCCTTCATGATCTCTTCCTCAACCTGCTTCGCCGACTCGGGCGCGGTGCCGGCGTAGAAGGCGAAGTGTCCGGGAACGAGCCCGACGAAGTTCTGCGCGCCGACGTAATACGCCAGACCCAGTTCGTCACGGATGCGCATGAACAACCGCGAACCGAGATCGCTGCACGCCTCCTGGATCAGATCGAGCGCATGGCGGTCGGCGTCGAACATTGAGAGACCGGGGAAGCCAATAACCAGCAGGGCTTGTTTCTTGTCGCGCGCCTCCGCGACATGTTGCGGCGCGGTGAGCGGAAAGCCGGGCGCGGGCAGGGCACCGGGTTTGACCGCGGCGTTGCGCTGCCAACGGGCGAAGTGCTTCTCGATGGCCGCCTTGACGAACTCCGCCTTCACGTCGCCGAAGATGGCAAGCACGCCGTTGTTCGGAACCGCGATTCGCCGATGCAGTTCGCGCGCTTGCTGTGCCGAAAGTTTGGTGACCGACTCCTCGGTGCCGAGTTGGTCCAGGCCATAGCCACGGCCGCCGAAAAGGGCGCGACGCATGAGCAGGCCAGTGCTGGGCAGAAGGTCGTCGCGGCGCGCGCGAATCGAGGCGAGCTGCACTTCGCGCTCGCGTTCAATCACATCGTCGGGGAACGCCGCGTTAAGAACCACGTCGGCGAGCAAGTCGAAGCCGGCGTCGAAGTCCTCGCTCAATACCTCGGCGTTCACGCCAAAGCTGTTGTTGCCGCCGTAGCTGTCGATGTGGCCACCGAGCGATTCCATCTCGACGGCGATCTGTTCCGCCGTGCGCGTCGCGGTGCCTTTGATCAACGTCTTGGACATGAGCTGCGAAAGGCCGTTGTCCTCGGGGCTTTCGCCGAGCACGCCGCCTTGAAACGCCATGCGGAACTGCACCAGCGGCAGGCGATGATCTTCCTTCACGAGGAGGCGCAGGCCGTTCGGCAGTTCGAACTTCTGGATCGGCTGATCAATCTTCTGCTCGAGGGGCAGCGCGACGGCCGGCCGGCTGCCTTTGGGCAGGAGCGAGTAAAGGGTGCGGTTCTCGGGCGTCAGATAAAAATGCGCCACGCGCTGAAGATCCGCGGGCGTGAGGCGCTTCACGGTGGCGAGGTAGCGCTCGGAAAAATTCAGATCGCTCGCGGCCAGCCAGTTGCCACCAAGATCCTGCGCCTGACCGGACATCGTCTTGCGGGTGCCGAGCTGGCCGGCAACGAACTGATTCACCGCCTTGCGCAGTTCCTTATCAAGGACGGGTTGGTGGCGGACCTTTTCAATCTCAGCGAGCAGCGCCGTCTTCACCGGCTCGAACTCTTCAACATCGAACAGCGCGCTCAGACCGAAGAGGCCGGGCAATCCCGGGTTGTAGGTCCACGCGTCCACCGAGTGAACCAGCCCGGCCTTCTCGCGCACTTCCTGGTAGAGCCGCGAGCTGTAGCCATTGCCGAGGATCACGGCGAGCACGTCGAGGGCAGGCACGTCGCCATGGCGGACATCCGGAATGTGCCAGGAGAAGTGCAGGTGCCCGATCTCGATCGAAGCTTCTTCCACGACTTCGCGCGGCGCCGTCTGCCGGGGTTCGGGCGCGAGGAACTCGGCTGGCAGCGGTTGCGCCTTCGCGGACTTGAATGCTTCGCGCAGTTGCGCCAGGACGTCGTCGGTCTGCACATCGCCCGTGACGACAAAGAACAAGTTGTTCGGCGCGTACTTGGACCGGTAGTAATTCAACACGTCTTCCCGCGCGAGCCGGTTGAAGATGTCGAGATAGCCGATGACCGTGTAGCGATAGGGGCTGGTCGTGTAGGCGGTTTCGAACAACCGGCGGCCCGACTTGCGGCCCGGATCATCTTCGCCCATGTCCATCTCGCGGCGAATCACGTCGAGCTCCTTGGTCAATTCATCTTCCGGCAGCGTCGCGTGTTGGGCGATGTCCGCGAGGATGTCGATGGCGATGCGCCCGCCGGTGCTGGGGACGTTGATGTAATAGACCGTGCGATCGAACGACGTATACGCGTTCATGTAGCCGCCGGCATCCTGCACCTCCTGATCAATCCGGCTGCTGGGCCGAGTGGTCGTGCCTTTGAACAACATGTGCTCCAGCACGTGGGAAAGCCCGGCGCCGAGCCACTTGCCCTCGTGGATGCTGCCGGCGCGGCACCACACTTGAGCCGAGACGACGGGCGCGCTGTGATCCTCGCGCACGATGACGGCCAGGCCGTTCTCAAAAAACTCGATTCGCGTGCCCGGCGGCAATACTGGAATGTTCTCAACTTGCGACATGGCCGGCGAATGTAGGGACGGAGCTGGACGGGGGCAACTTCGGAAAGCTTTTCGACTCGAAACGCTTTCTACGCGCCACAGCGGCCGACTGCAAATTCGAGTTGTCGGGCGCGGGCTCGTTTCGTTAGCGTCGACCAACCCAAGGCAATGAATCCGATTCCCGAACAACTCTTCGTGTTGCAAGACCAGGAACAGGTCGGCCCGTTCCCCGCTGAAACCGTCCGGCAAATGCTGGAGCTTGGCGGGATTTCGCCGGCGGATTTAGTCTGGGCCGAAGGGCTGCCCGAATGGGTGACTGCCGAGTCTCTGTTTGGCGTGCCGGTGCCGTCTGAGCCCGCGCCCGCCGCGCCGGTGAAGCGGCGTTCCACGGGCACGCGACCCAAGGCGGAGTCCTTTGGCAGCTTCATCGGCGACGCCATGTCGTATCCCTTTCGCGGTTTCGGCTGGGTGACATTGCTGGCGGGCACGATCGTTCTGACGGGCATCAGCTGGTTCAATATGCTTCCGGCTGCCCCCGGGTTGCTTGGCATGTTCCTCGGCTTGGTATCCTGGGGCTATCTCCTGATGATGCTGCAAAGCGTCATTCAGCGGACGGCCTTCGGTAAGTCTGATCTGCCCGAGTGGCCGGACTTTGATGGCTTCGGTGAGCTGCTCGGCAAATGCTTTCAATGGTTCGTCACGCTGGTGGTTTGTTTTGGTCCCGCGCTCTATCTGCTCGGGAGATTTGCGGGTGAAGACGGTGAAGGGTTGGGCCTGGGCAACGGCTCGATCGTCCTCGCCGCGTTGGTCGTCGGGGCCATCTACTTCCCCATGGCCATCCTCGGCGTGGCGATGTTCGACACGCTTGGCGCCATCAACCCACTGCTGGTGGTGCGCTCCATCAAACAGGTGCCGGGACACTACGCGCTGACGCTGGTGATCTTCGGGGTCCTGCTTGGCCTCAAGGCGGTGACGGTGAACTTCTCTGATCTAATTCCCGTCCTCGGGACGATGCTGGACCATTTCGACAGCTTGTGGTCCTCCATCTTTCTAGCGCGAGTGCTCGGCGGCCTCTACTCAATCAACCGGGAAAAGCTCGGTTGGTTTTAAGCGCGCATCGGGCAGCGGTAAGCAGGCAATCAATTTGAAAATCGCGCCGGTGTTGCCCCTGTCCGGGCGTCACCAATTCTTCCGGGGATCGCGAATGCGATTGGTGCGGTTCTGGGGCAGGAACAGCAACGCGCGCTCTTCGCCCCGCTGCGCCTCCAACAACTGACGCGCCTGCTCGCCGGTCATCTGGCCGTAAGCGGCCATCTGTTGATTGGGATCGTTGGGCTGCTTTTGATCCTGGGCGTCGTTTCCTTGTTGCTGTTGCTGCTGTGGATCATTCCCACCAGCTTGTTGCTTCTTGTCATCGCCGTCTTTGTCCCCCTGCTTTTGCGGCTCGCCGGAATCAGAATTCTGCTGCGGGTTGCCCTGGTCTTTCGGCTGGTTCTGTTGGCCCGGCTGTTGGGGGCCCTGGTCGCCCTTGTTCTTGTCCTTGGGTTTGTTGCCCTTCGAGTCCTTTTTGGAACTCTGGCTTTGCTGCTTCTTCATCAACGCCAGTTTCTTTTCCACGAACTCCTTGTTGTGCCGGGCCATCTGGTTGGTGACCTCATCGAGCTTGAGGTTGAGCGCGCTTTCGTAATCTTCCACGGCTTTCTCCCAGCGCTCCATCGCGGCTTCTTGATCCTCTTTCAAGCTCGCCTCGCCCTGCCGATAAAGTGCATTGCCGCGATTGTAGTACGCCTGCTGCATCAGCTTCAGATCGCCGGCAGTCTGGGCCTCGGTGAAGAAACTGGCCGCGTCGTCGAAATTGCCGGCCTGATAAGCGGCCGCGCCGGCGTTATACTGCAAACGGCTGTCGGTCTCGTTCTTTTTCAGGAGTTGGCGATACTGTTCGAGAGACGTGCTGAAATCGCCTTTGTCATAGGCGCGCCGGGCCGAGCGCGGTGAGCCCATTGCCGTGCCGGTGGCGAGCAGCAGGAGGATCGCGGCCTGCCAGAAGGGCTTGGGGGCGGCGGCTTTCACATCGTCGCGGGTGACCCGTTTACGCTCGGGAACGAAGAGCTCAATCACGAGCAACAGCATGGCAAGTCCCAGCGGCCATTGGAAGCGATCAATCGGGCGCTTGATCTTTGCGGCGGCAAGCTCACCCCGGGGCAGGGGAGCGAGACCCCGCTCGTAGAGGGTTTCGATCGTGTCGGGTCCGCCAAGCGGGAGATAGAAGCCCCCACCGGCGCCGGCGATTTCCTGCAACAGCGCTTCGTTCAGGCGCGATTTGATGACGTTGTTCTCGCCGTCGCGCAGAAAGGTCTTGGTGCCGCGCGCGTCCTTGACTTGCAACAGTTCACCGCCCGGCGTACCCACCCCGACCGTGAAGATACGGATGCCCTTCTTCGCCGCTGCTTCGGCCGCTTTCACGGCGCGGTCGTTGTGATCCTCGCCATCACTGAACAGGACGATGACATGGAACGTGCCTTCGCCCTCTTCGAAGGCGCTCGCAGCGGTATCAATCGCCGCGCCCACATCCGAGCCACCCTCCGGGATGATGTCCACGTCGAGGATGTTGACGTTCTGCTGGAAAGCTTCCTGATCGACGGTGAGCGGGCATTGGATGAAGGCGGTGCCGGCAAAAGGGACCAGCCCGAGCCGGTCCGTCCGCGCCTTGAGCAAGAGATCGCGGATCGCCAGTTTGGTGCGTGTCAGTCGGTCGGGCGTGAGGTCCGCGGCCAGCATGCTGCGCGAGGTATCCACGGCGACCACGATGTCCAGGCCCTGCTGACTCGCATCCTGCCAGTCATAACTCCAATGCGGCCGGGCGAGGGCAATGAAGAGGAGACCGACGGTCGCCACCAGCAGCGAATTTTTGATCTGCTGGCGCCGGGCCGAGACGCCGACCGTCAGGCTCGCGAGCAAACGTGATTGCACAAACTGGCTGATGAGCTGGCGGCGCCGGGCGCTCGACCACCAGAAGAAAGCCATCAGCAACGGCGTAATGGTGGCCAGGAACCAGAGCATGTTTGAGTTCGCGAACTTCATGGCAGGCGCCTCCAGATGGTGTGAGCGAGCAGCACTTCGAGCAGCAGGAGGCTGAGCGCCGGCAGCACGAACCAGGGGAACAGCTCGGCGTATTGCTGATACTTCTTCACCGCAATCTCGTTTTTCTCAAGCTGGTCGATCTCGTCGTAAATCTTGGCCAGTTCCTCGGCGTTCCCGGCGCGATAATACTTGCCGCCCGTCCGGTCGGAGATCGCCGTGAGTGTTTCTTCGTCGATGTTGACCTGCACCATTTGATACCGGCGTTGACCGAACACATCTGTGTAGGGCATGGGTGCCGTGCCGCGAGTTCCTACGCCGACCGTATAAACCTTGATGCCGATCGACTCAGCCGCCTCGGCCGCCGTCAGCGGCGGAATCTTGCCCGAGTTGTTCTGGCCGTCAGTCATCAGGATCACGATCTTGCTCTTGGACTCCAGATCGCGCAGCCGGTTCAATGAGGCTGACAAGCCCGACCCGATCGCCGTGCCGTCCTCGATGGAGTTCATGTTCAGCCGCCGCAAGTTCTGCGTCAGGAAGTCGTGATCGAGCGTCATGGGCGACGCGATGTAAGCCCGCCCGGCAAACGCGACGAGACCGATGCGATCGCCCGGGCGCTTCTCGATGAACTGCTCCAGCACGGACTTGGCGATGTCGAGCCGGTTGACCCGTTGTCCGTTCACTTCGAAATCCTCGGCAGCCATGCTCTTGGACAAGTCGACGGCCACCACGATGTCGATGCCCGACGCCTTGACCTGGGTTTCGCCCTCGAATTTCTGCGGCCGCGCCAGGCCAACAATCAACAACATCAAAGCGAGCCAGCGTAGCTTGGGTAGAATGAAGCCGGCCGCCGAGCGTTGAAAGCCGACGATGCTCTTCACGAGCTGCACCGAGGAATAGAGGAAGGCGGCTTGCTGACCGCGTCGACCTTTGAACCAGGCGATCACCGGTACGGCGAGCAACAATGTGAGCAGCCAGGGATTCGCGAAACTCATGTGGTGGCCTCCGCGATCTTGCTGGTGCTGGCTTCGGCTTGCGCCGTGCCCGGCATGGTTTCCTCGACGAGCCGGAGAGCCGAGCGGTGGAGTCGTTCAAGGTCGCTACGAGTTGGTTCATCACGGGCAAATTTGACGAGGTCGCATTGATTGAGAAAGTCCGCAACGAATTCATGTTGCTCCACCGTGAGCGCGGTTGAGTTGCGCAGCTCTTCCAGGAACTCGTCGCTGGTGCGGTCCGGCGCGTGGATCGAGAACCGACCTTCCATGTAGCCGCGCAACGCATTGGCTACGGCGCTACAGAATCGATAGGGATCATCGATCAGACGGAGCGCGGCTTCGAGGCGTCGGCGGGCCAACGTGTGCGGGTCGATATAGGGGATGGGCGGCGGCAAGATGATCGTCATGCGTTTCATCAGTCGCCGGACGACGAAGATGGCCAGCCCGATCAGTAGCGCTGCGGCCAGCCCGTAGATCAGCCATTCCCAGCCCGACGGTATTTCGACCGGCCCATTGATGCCGAGGATGTCGTCACCGAGTTCAATTTCCCCAGAGTCGACCACACTGTTCGTGATGTTGGCGAGGGTGTTGGTCATCCGTGCAAACGCCGTTTTTCACGGGTGTGGAAGAACTGGCCAAGCCGGCCGGCGTACGGCTCGTCCGTGCGCAGTTGAATGGCATCGATGCGGGCGGAGCGGAAGATCTTCAACGTCTCCTCCTGCAAGCGGGCCATGCGTTCGGCGAAGGCTTTGCGCTTGCGCGGGTCGCTGGTGTTCACCTCGACGACCTGACCCGTCTCGGCGTCCTTCAGCACCAGTCGGCCGAGCGCCGGCAACTCCAGTTCGTAGCGGTCGAGGATCTGAACGGCGACCACATCATGCCGGCGATTCGCCTGTTTCAATGCATTAAACGAAGCCTGGAGGACGGATTCCGTGAGCAACATCTGCTGTTGCTTCACACCACTTGAACCGGAGTGTTTGCCGGGACCGGGCGTCCCAATGAAGTCTGACAGTACAACCATGATGGAGCGATGCGGCAGCACCCGGTTGGCGAAATCGAGCGCGCCCGAGATGTTGGTGCCGTGACTCTTCGGCTCAAAGAATAGGATCTCGCGGATCACACGCAGCACGTGGCGCCGTCCCTTGCGGGGAGGAATGAAGTGCTCAACCTCATCCGTGAAGAGCAGGAGTCCCACTTTGTCATTGTTGCGGATGGCGGAGAACGCGAGCACGCAGGCGATCTCGGCGGCCAGCTCGCGCTTGGACTGCTGGATCGAGCCGAACAATCCCGAGCCGCTGAGATCGACCAGCAGCATGACGGTGAGTTCGCGTTCCTCGACAAACTTCTTGATGAACGGGTGGCTCATCCGCGCCGTGACGTTCCAGTCGATGAAGCGGACTTCGTCGCCGGGCTGATACTCGCGGACCTCCTCGAAGTTCATGCCCTGACCCTTGAACACGCTGTGGTACTGGCCCGCCAACGATTCGCTGACAAGCCGCTTGGTGCGCAGCTCGATCTGGCGGATCTTCTTGAGGATTTCGCGGGGGATCATGAGGAGGGGAAAACGCGGAGGTTTGAAGTGAGCACGGACTGCTCGCGCGCCCGTTTTCTCAATTCAGAAATCGATCACGGCACCGGCAGCTCATCAAAAATCTTTTGCACGACGGTTTCGCTGGTCTTGTCCTCGGCTTCGGCCTCGTAGGTGACGGCGACGCGGTGGCGCAGGACGTCCATGCCGATGGACTTGATGTCCTGCGGCGTCACGTAACCGCGGCCACGCAGAAACGCGTGGGCCTTGCCGGCGAGCGTCAGGGCAATGGTCGCACGCGGTGAGGCACCGAGCTGGATCAATCCCTGGAGCTGGATGCCATACTTGGCCGGGTCGCGGGTGCAGCACACGAGATCGACGATGTAGTCCTTCACCTTGTCGTCCACGTAGATGTCGTTGATGACCTCGCGCGCCTTTAGAATGGTGGCCGCTTCGATCACCGGTTGGGCCGAGGGTGGTGGGCCTGTCCGTGCCATGAGGTCGAGTATCAGCCGCTCTTCCTCGCGCGAGGGATAGCCGATCTTCAACTTGAGCATGAAGCGATCAACCTGCGCTTCGGGCCGCGGATAGGTGCCTTCCTGCTCGATCGGGTTCTGTGTTGCCAACACCAGGAAGGGTTCCTCCAGCTTGAAAGTCTTCTCGCCGATGGTGACCTGCTTTTCCTGCATCGCTTCGAGCAGGGCGCTCTGGACCTTGGCGGGCGCGCGATTGATTTCATCCGCCAGCACCAAGTTGGCGAAGACCGGGCCCTGTTTGGTCGAGAAGGCACCCGACTGGGGATTGTAGATCTGGGTACCGATGACATCCGCCGGTAGCATGTCCGGGGTGAATTGCAGGCGCGAAAACTTCACATGGATGGCGGCGGCTAGGGTCTTTACCGACAAGGTCTTGGCCAGACCGGGCACGCCCTCGAGTAGGACGTGGCCATTGCCCAACAGCCCTATGATCAATCGTTCGACGAGATATTTCTGTCCGATGACGACTTTGTTGATCTCGGCCATGAGGGGAGGGACGAAGGCGCTCGCGTCCTTAACGGCCTCGTTGATCGCGGTTATTCCAGTATTCATTCGTTTGCTGGGCGGAGTGTAGTGACCGCGGGATGGACAGGGAAACTAGAAATTCCGTTTGGATAAATTTGCCGAATTTATCGCTGGGAACGCTTCTGGCTTAGACGGATTTAAGAATTGGCTCCGGCGTGCCGATGGGAATTGAGCCATTTCTTGCAGAATTTCACAGCTTTTCGAGTTTGCATGTTAGAATCGACCCTCAAACCAAGTTCGTCCGGGCTGGATCTCTATTCCGGCGCGCTCGAACTCATTCGCGACGCGATCGTGATCGTCGACACGACGGGCCGGGTGCTGTTCCTCAATCGAACCGGTGAGCAGTTGACGGGCTGGAGATCGTATGAGGCCATCGGCCGTCCGGCGGCCTCGATTCTGAAGATTGCCCATGCCGACACGCATGCAATCATCGATGACCCCATCAAGGCGCTGCTGCAGGAATCCCAGGCTTCGGACTTGCGTGGCAAGCTGCTGCTGGTTGCCAAAGACAAGACCGAGATCCCGATCACGGATAGTGGTTCCGCGCCGCGCAGCAAGAATGGCCGGATCACGGCCGTCTACCTGATCTTCCGGCAGGCGAATGAAAAATCGGCCCCCGCGGAGGATGCGAACGCCATTCTCAACAGTCACATGGAAGCGATCGGCGCATTGGCCGGTGGTATCGCGCATGACTTTAACAACGTCCTGACCGCAGTCGTCGGCAACTTGTCGCTTGCGCGCATGAACCCGGACCTTCCGGAGAAGACAAAAAGTCGGCTTGAACAGGCGGAACGGGCATCGTTGCGGGCGAGGGAGATTTCCCGGCAGCTGTTGACGTTTGCCAAGGGCGGCGCGCCCATTCGGACCACGACGAAGATCGAAGAGTCGATCAAGGCCACCGTGACGCAGGCGCTCCATGAGGGCAATGTCCGCTGCGAATTCGAACTGCCCGACAACTTGACGCCGGTCGATGTCGATATTGGCCAGCTCAACCTGGCGCTCCGCAATCTGGTCAGCCACGCCGCGCTTTCTTCGGGGCCGGGCGGCAAGATCGAACTCTCGGCGGCCAACCTCGACGTCACGCGAGGCATGGTCGTCGGGCTTAAACCCGGCAAGTATCTCCGGATCTCGGTTCGCGATTTCGGGCCGGGTATTCCGGCGCAACAGATCGATCGGATATTTGAGCCTTACTTCATCACCCGGCGCACCGGCAGCGGCCTGGGGCTGGCCACGGCCCACTCCATCATTCGCCGGCACGAAGGGGCGATCACCGTCGAGTCGATCATGGATAACGGCACGACCTTTCACGTCTTTCTGCCTGCCGCCATCAACAAATCTGAGGCGGAGCCTGACAAATCGGAAGATCGCGCGCATCAGGGCAAGGGGCGCATCCTTGTCATGGATGATGAAGCGGATGTGCGCCTCGTCGCCACCGATATGTTGGAGTTGATGGGCTATGAAGTAGATACTTCGCCGGACGGCGCCAACGCGTTGCAGCTTTATGCGACGGCCAAGCGCATTGGCCGACCCTACGCGCTGGTGATGTTCGATCTTACCGTGCCGGCGGGGATGGGCGGCAAAGAGGCGATTGTCAAACTGCGGCAGCTTGATCCCGGGGCGACGGCGGTCGTCTCCAGCGGCTACTCATACGATCCGGTGATGGCAAACTTCAACGAGTTTGGTTTCGACGCTGTGGTGCCCAAACCCTACAAACCCGATGAACTGGCGCGGGTGCTCAATATGTTGATGAGTGCCAAACAGCAGAAGGAGCTGGAATCGTACTAGCGGGCGGCCGAGGGATCAGGCCGCTTCCGATGAATCGAGTGATGGCTCCACCCACTTGCCGTGTTCGCGGATGAGATCGACGAGCCGATCCACGGCCTCGACTTCGGGGATGTTGAACTTCACCGCCTGCTTGCCGACGTAGAGGTTGATCTTGTTCGGCGCGCCGCCGACATAGCCGAAGTCCGCGTCCGCCATCTCGCCGGGCCCATTCACGATGCAGCCCATGATGGCGATTTTCACACCTTTGAGATGATCCGTGCGGGTCTTGATGCGGGCGGTGACGGTCTGGAGATTGAACAGCGTCCGGCCGCAACTCGGGCAGGCGACGTAATCCGTCTTGAACGAGCGCGAACCCGCCGCCTGGAGAATGTTGAACGCCAGCCGAAGCGATTGTCCGCCACCCGGTTCGCTGCGGACCAGGATCGCGTCGCCGATGCCATCGCAAATCAACGCGCCGAGATTCACCGATGCGCGGAGCAGGGCAATCTTGGGTTCGAGCGGTGTATCTGAAAACGAGAGGCAATCCTTGAGCAGAATCGGATTACGCCGGCCGGCTTGCTTCAGCTTGAGCGCGAGCAATCGAAACGCGGTGATGACGGGCAGGTCCACGCCGTCCTTCACTGAGACGAGCTGCGTGTCGCAATTGATCTGGTCGCTGGTGATGCCTTGGGTCGGATCAAGTTCGAGCAGGTTCAGGTCTTCGTAGATTCCTTCGGGCCGGACGTCGGCCTTTGGGGTGATCTTCGGTGCAACCTTTTCCCAAGTAGCCTGCGTGACGATGACACGAATGGTCTGCTCGCCGCCGCACTTGAGCTCGTTCAAGCCCAGTTCCGCCTCGGCGGTCTCGCGACGTTTGTAAGTGAAAGGGTCGAACGGAAACGTAGCCGCCGACCTGAGGAGGCTCTGATCTCTGCCGGTGCCGTTTGAAGTGAGCCCCCAAACTTCGGCCGCTACAGTCAGAGATGGAATCTGTGCGAGCAGATCATTGCACACCTCGATCTCGCGGGGGCTGTCTTCGGTGAGCGAAACACGGATGGTGTCACCCAGGCCGTCGCACAGCAGTGAGCCGATGCCGATGGCGGACTTGATCCGGCCATCCTCGCCGTCACCGGCCTCAGTCACGCCGAGGTGAATTGGGTAATTCCAGTCCGGACCTTCCTGTTCGAGCCGCGCGACGAGCAGCCGATAGCACTCGATCATCACCTTCGGGTTCGACGACTTCATCGAAAACACGAAGTTGTGGTAGTCGTGCTGGCGGGCGATCCGGGCGAATTCGAGCGCGCTCTCGACCATGCCGCGCGGCGTGTCGCCGTAGCGGTTCATGATCCGGTCGCTCAACGAGCCGTGATTCGTCCCGATGCGCAGCGCGCGGCCGAGCTGCTGGCAGAGCAGCACGAGCGGTGTGAACTGCTCGTCGATCCGCGCCAGCTCCTCGGCATATTGGCCGTCCGTGTATTCCTTGATCTGAAATTTCTTCTTGTCCGCGTAATTGCCGGGGTTGATCCGGACCTTCTCGACCCACTTGGCCGCTTCCATCGCCGCGTCCGGCTTGAAGTGGATGTCCGCGACAATCGGGACGTAGCAGCCGCGAGCGTGCAACCCCTTGACGATGTGCTCCAGGTTGGCGGCGTCCTTCACCGTCGGTGCGGTGATGCGCACGAGCTGGCAACCGACCTCGACCAGTTCGAGCGTTTGCTTGATGGACAACTCGGTATCCATCGTGTCGCACGTGAGCATGGACTGCTTCACGGCGGGATGGTTGCCGCCAATGATTACGCCGCCGTGGGCTGGGTCACCCACGACGACTTCGCGGCTAACTCGGCGATGAAAGGAATACGGAGACTCGCAATAACGCATGGCAGGGACCGGGAATCAGGGTTGCGCCGGCGCGGGCGAATTCGTGGGCGTTTCGATGACCTCCACCTGGTTGCCCCGTTGCAGCATGGACTTCATCGGGCCCAAGCGGCGTAGGTCGCCAAACACCGTGACGTAGAGCATGAAGCCGATCAGCAGGATCGCAAAGAATCCGGTGGCGTATTCCTGGAGCTTGAGGCTGACCGGCCGGCGGAAGATGGCCTCGTAAAGCGACATCATGATGTGGCCACCATCGAGCACCGGGATCGGCAGCAGGTTTAGGATGGCAAGATTGATGTTCAACAGAACCATGAAGCTCAATGCTAGGCGATAGTCGATCATCACCTGGCTGGCGAGCATGCCGAAAATGCCCACGGGACCGCTCAGGTCACTGGCACCGACGCCGGTCTTCTTCGAATTGTAGAGCGCGGAGAACGTCTTGCCCATCATGCCTAGAACATAATCGATCTGGGCGAGGGGCGAGGGGCCGGGCCGTTGCACGCGATAAATGCCGCCGGAGAACTCGACGCCGATGCGGGCGACTTTCTTTTCACCTTCCTTCACCTCGGCATCCAGCTGAGGTGTCACCGTGAAGTTGGTGAGCGAGCCACCGCGATTGATGACCACATGAACCGGGCGACCCTCGGCAGCGCTGATCAACTCGATCATCCGTTCGTTGCTGAACACGGGTACGCCATCGATTTCGACAAAGCGATCGCCAGCCTTGATCCCAGCTTGTTCGGCGGGTTTGCCGGGGCGCACGCGACCGACCGTCGGGATTTCGCGCGACGGAATGTCGAGCCACTTCAACTGGGTGTTGGGAATCATCTTCGCCGTCACCTGATACGAATTCGTCGCCGTGCCACGCACCGCCGTCAGCGTCAGGACATTGGTGATCGAGAGGATCGTCTCCTGCGAAATCTCCTGCCACGAATCCACCGCCTTGCCGTTGACGGCGATGATCCGGTCGCCCTCTTGGAAGCCGACTTTCGCCGCCTCGGTGCCGTCCTTGACCGGCCCAACCACCGACGGATTGACGAGGATTGGCAGGCCGACGAGATAGATGAACGAAGCGATGGCGAACGCGAAGATCACGTTCATCAACGGCCCGGCGAACGCGACGAGGATCTTCGAGAACGGTGAGATGGGTGGTAAGGACTCGCCACCACTGGAACCTTCCAACGCCTCGGAGGTGACCATCTGCGGCAGCTTCACAAAGCCGCCGGCTGGAAAGGCCCGGATCGTCCAGAGCACCTCACCGCGTTTCCACGAGAAAAGCTTCGGGCCGAAACCGATGGCGAATTCCTCGACCTTGAGGCCGCGTTTGAGGGCGACCCAGTAGTGGCCGAATTCATGGACAAAGATGGCAGCACCGAAGAGCAGCAGCACCGCGGCGATCACGTAAGCGTAGGTCAAAATAGTTTCCATTGATCAAGGGCCGATACTTCGGCGACGCGGGAAGCTAGCGGCTGTTCCCACGGCTGGCAACCGGGGAAAGCTTTGGTTTTGGAGCGTGGGTCAATGCCGGTGAGCGGGTTTGATCCGATCGCCGCAACTCCTGCGAGAAGGGCGCTGGACCTGGGTTCGTCTCAACCGACCTTGGAGAAAATCAGCGCCGCGTGGTAACCCCAAAAGCCGAGCGAGTTGGACATGACGTGTCGGAGATTCGCCGGCTGGGCCTGCAACGGCTGGACGTTAACCGGGCAGGCAGGGTCGGGTTGATGGCAGTTGCCCGTGGGCGGCACGAGCTGGTGCTGCAGTGCTTCAACTACCAGCACGGCTTCCAGGGCGGATGACGCTCCCAAACAGTGGCCGGTGACGGGCTTGGTCGAAGTGCAGGGCAAGGTGGCGGCGCGAGCTCCAAAGATCTGGCGCATGGCCTGTGCTTCGGCCGCGTCGTTTAGCCGCGTGCCGGTACCATGGGCGTTCACGTAATCGATAGTTTCCGGTGCCAACCCGGCCGTGGCCAGGGCCTGGGTCGCAGCGTTGACCAGGCCCTGGCCGGACTCACTGACACCGGCGCGGCCAGAATCGTCCACGCACATGCCCCAGCCGGAAAGTTGGGCGAGGGGCGTTGCGCCCCGGCGTTCCGCAGCCTGCTTGGATTCGAGGACAATGAAGCCGCTGCTCTCACCCAGACACAGACCGTTGCGGGTCAAGTCGAAGGGCCGGCAAGTTAGCGCGGCATCGACATGTGACCCCAGCACACCTGCTGCGTCTAGTTGCGCAATCACGGCCGGGACGAGCGGCGCTTCGGCGGCCCCCACCAACATGGCGTCCGCTTTGCCGAGGAGAATCTGTTCGGCGGCGAAGGCGATGGCATACGCACCCGAGGCGCAGGTTGCCGAAATCGTGGCACTGGGACCGGTGAGCTCAAGTCCCTGGGCCAGACATCCGCTGAGGGACGCGAGGGTGCAGTCGGCAGCGAGCGAAGGCGGGTAACGGCGCGAACCCACACGGGCGAATCCCTCCGCCAGCTTGCTCAGCGGACCACGCGATGCGCCGGCCATGACGCCAATCGTAAGGCTGGAACGCACGTCTGGCTCCAGACCGGCGGCGCGGAGCGCCTGGTTGGCGGCGATCCAGCCCAATTGCACTGAGCGATCCATTCGCCGGACGGGATGGAGCTCGGGCTGCGTGACATCGAGTTGCGGTGCGGTGCAAACTGCGAACGAGCGCGACACCGGGCCGAACTCGAATTCGCGATTCGTCGCCGGGGAATGACCGCTCACGGCTCTTTGCCAAAGTTCGACAACCGCCAGGCCCGCGGCTGAGATTGCGCCGCAGCCGGTCACCACGAGCGGCGTCGCTTGCAGAAGTTGATTTAGCACATTGCACTTCATACCGCTTGGTACTGTCAGGCTTTGCCGCTTGTTCTTGAAGCGTGATCGAGCCGGCGGGTTTCACTTGGCCCTCGATGGCGACAGGGCCGGGGCAGAAGCCTCTTAATCAGTTTCGCCCAAATCGTTTCGTCGCCAAGTTGCCAGCCGGCAATTGCTCCGGGCGGACAAGGTTCAATACTCACGGCCCGGTGCGGTGCCGACTTTGTGGATAGCGTGCAGCTGACCCGAATTTGACATGCGGAAAGGAAGCAAAAGACTTCCGGCGACGGCGAGCATGTTTTGCAGTCGCCACGAATTTTCTTCCGCCGCCGCCGCCCGTTCCGCCAACCTTGCCGCGTGCATCTGGCCCATCTTCGTCTCCGGGACTTCCGCAATTACGCGCGGTTGGATGCCGACTTCGCGCCCGGGTTTCACCTCCTGTTGGGCGACAACGCGCAAGGCAAGACGAACATTCTCGAAGCCATTTATCTCCTGGCCACGCTGCGGTCGTTTCGGGGAGTGGGGGGCGCGCAATTGATCCGCCACGGACAGAAGGGTTACTTCGTCGGTGGCCAGGTGGTGGGGCAGGGGATCGCTGAGGTGAAGGCCTACTGGTCCCCCCGTGAACGCAAGTTATCCCTCAACAGCCAGCCGGTGCGCAAGCTGACCGACTATCTGGGCACCTTGCGCGCGGTCGTTTTCTGCACGGAAGATCTGATGCTGGTCAAGGGCACCGCCCGGGTGCGCCGCCGCTTTCTCGACTTGCTCCTGGCCCAGACGCATCCTGCTTATCTACCCCTGCTGCAGCGCTACATGCAGGTCGTTCGCTCCCGCAACGCGGTGCTGAAGAAGCGCGTCCTTGATCCCATGATGCTGGAGAGCTTTACCAAGGAGCTGATTTCGTCGGGCAACCAATTGATGCTACTGCGGCGCGCGTTGCTCCCGCGCATTTCGCCGCTGGCCCGGCTCGCGTATCGCCGCATCGCGGGCGACCACGAGGAATTGCGCATCGACTACGCCTCCTCCGTGAAACAGGACTTTGCCACGGAACTGGCGAAGCAGCACAGCCGGGAACTGACGCACCGCACCACCGTCATCGGCCCGCATCGCGACGACTTGCAACTGCTGATCAACAACCAGCCGGCGGCGCAGTTCGCCAGCGAGGGCCAGAAACGCAGTCTCGTCATCGCGCTCAAGATGGCCCAGGCGGAGTATCTCACGGGCATTCACGGCGTCCCGCCCGTGCTGCTCATTGATGATGTCATGGGTGAACTTGATGTGAAACGTCGCAGCGGACTGTTGCCCCTGCTCGAGCGAACTCACCACGCGCAAGGCCAGGTCTTCATGACCTGCACCGAACGCAACTGGCCGCGTGAGCTCGAACGCCGGTTGACCTCCTGGCGGGTGGATGGCGGGAAACTCGCCCAACAGGATTAGACGAATCGCAGGCGAGAGCTCGGGACGCGTTGCCCGATGTAACGCGTCGCATCGGAGATGAGCTGGATCATTTGAAACCGGGGGCATCATTCCACTTCATTTTGAAAATCGGTGGCTCCTCCTCTCCCCGTCCCTGATACGTATCTCTCTTCCACCTTGAGTGGAGGAGAGGGTGCCCGAAGGGCGGGGGAGGAGGTGCTTTGCCGATTCAACCGATTCTCGGTTGGACTTGGTAGTGGATCGGTCGCACGCCGGAGCCGGTTGCGGTAGGCGCGATTCAGTTCCGATTCAAGCTCGCGAACGCCGGCAGCGAGAAGTGTTCGCCCATCTTGCCCGTCACGAGTTCGACGATGGGTTCCAGATCTCCCCGGCCGGAGACCAGCACCAGGTCGTGGCCGTTGAGCACGACGACAAAGGCTGCGACGTCGTCGAGGTCCAGCTCTTTTTCCGGCGTGAAAACCATGACGAGATCGTCGCCGTCGAGGACGGCCACTGTTCGCTCCCAGCCGCGCCCAGCAAGGCGTTGGTCAATCTGGCTGAACACGGCTCGCCGTTCCGAAGCGCCCAAACTAGAGCGCAGTTGATACACACCCACTTCGGCCCCGCGAAAGGCTTTCATGGCCAGTTGTGCCTCCGGTTCGATCGGTGCGAAGGAGAGTCCGAAGCGCACCAGATGTACCAGCAAAGGATGGGCGGTGACTTCCACCTTGCTGGCGCATTTGATGTTCAGGTCCTTTAACACGGCGCTCCGGGCCGCCCGAATGTCACCACCGACCGTGAGGGTCCGGTAAACCACCAGCCCGATCAGGCCCACGCCCAGCAGGCAGAGGGCGGCCAGCATTGCCAACACCTGTAGGACAGCGGCGCGACGGAAAGAGCGATGAAGTTTCATGGCCGTGGTGCGGTTGAAGACGGGGTTAGTGTTTCTCCTCGAGCTTGCGACCGATTTCTTTCAACGGCTCGATATTGAAGCTCTCGCCGATCTTCGCGATTTGCTCGGGCTTGATGTCGCCCACGACGTTGACGAAGACGGCTTCCTTGTCGCCATTGATCACCGTCACCACCACGCCTTCCACCGCTTCCTCACCGCGCAATTTGATGAACACACCCACATCCTGGTCCCGCTCCTTGACCGTGACGACGCGCTCCCATTCGCCGCCGGTAAGCTGGCTGCGCACGGACGCGACCCGTTCCTTCATCTCGCTGCGGTTCTCGTCGGTAAGTCCGACCACGTTGACGCGCACCGCCGTGATGCCGCGCAACAGCTTGGCAACTTCCGGTTCCTGCTTCTCGGCGAGACGGGCGACCATGTTGATGAGGTTGCTCTTGATGTCCACCTCGACGAACTGGCCGTCGCCGGTGGGCGTGAACTTGCCGAAATCGATCATGCCGGGTGTCTTGGCATCGGCCAGCAAGGAGCCGGTGAGCAGCGAGGCACCGAGGGCAATGACGGGGAGAAGTCTTAGTTTCATTTGCGAGTAGGGTTGAGTTTGAATTCTTGCCGGGAACCATGTCCCGAACTTCCAACATTACCCGGATGTCGGGAGGTGAGTTGCAGAAAAGTTGCAGCGACTGATTTAGGGTCGCTCTTCAGCTGCGGGGTCCGCCCAAACGAAGGGCGCGACGACGTATGGGTATAACGTGGCCGATCAGGTGACGACCGTGACGATCTCGTACGACACCCTGGGCCGGGCGTGGAAGGTGGTGTTGCCGGACAGCACGAGCACGACGAATGAATTTTGGATCACTGGACGGTTGAAAATAATAACCGTCAGGATCAGGCTTTCCTCGTGAAGGAAATGGCAAGACAGCTGACCCCCTGGCCGGCCAAACTGGCGCCCGAGGCAAATGACGGTTGCGAAGCGGGCAACACGAGAAATCGGCAACCAGTTGCCATACATCAGAACTGACCTCTTTACACAGCCCAACAGAAATTCAGCAAGCTATGAGAAATTGGATCACCCGGACATGGTTGGTAGTCTCGGCATCGCTATGCTTATGCGGTTGTGACCGGAGGGCCAGCCGGATTGCGGAGGAATACAGTAAGTTGGACTACGAACAAGCTGTTAATTCTGCCATTTCTGGAAATGGCTATGCTGGACAATTCAATCGCATTTTTCCCGGTGCGAGGAACGTTATTCATTACTATGATGGAAAGGTAGGACCTACGAAGTGGTCGGGTGCTATTGGACTTCATGGTAGGTATGTATTGCTCATGATTTGTCCAATTACTTTGAATGCTGATCGAACTAAAGTTATCTCGGAAGGTGATCCTGAATTTTTATTGTATGAATTACCGAAGATAACAGAAAAAGGGGAAGGTATATATAATTTCCAGGTTGGTCAGTTTTCGAGGGATGCGATTTCTGCAAAATTATGGGAGAGGCTTGTCGAGGCGGGTGGCAATTTTGCTGAAGTCGGAATAATTTTGGATACGAATAAGCCGGTTGCCAATTTTGAATCTGCATGGCGACTATTCAAATGAAGGGAACTGCACATAAAGGGGTCATAAAGAGGTCATCTGACTATTGCCAACAAGGGCCTGCGGCCGCAGACAGGTGACGGCGCGCTTTCCGCAATCAGCTTCTTCGCCTCCCCCGAAGTCGGCCCTCAAGGTTGGCTGCTCGATAAAGTGGGGTGCCGAACAAGAAGGCGAACGGGTGCCCGTTCGCCTTTCGTGAATTGAATTTTGAATTAGATCAGTAGCGAAAGTGCGCCGGCTTGTATGGTCCGTCGGCGGAGCGACCGAGGTAGGCGGCTTCTTGTTTCGTGAACCTGAGCAGCGTGCCGCCGGTTTGGTGGGTGGCACGTTTCTCCCGCTCGTCGGTCGGGGCGAGCACCTGGTTGTCAAAGTGGCCGATGAAAATTCGCTGCCAAATTCCCGCCAAGTTGCGTTAACATGGAGAGGTGAGCGACGTCACGCGCATCCTCGACGCAGCCCGGGCCGGTGATCCCACCGCCGCGGAGCAATTGTTGCCGCTGGTGTATGAAGAATTGCGCCGGCTGGCGGCCAGCAAGATGGCCAATGAAGCCGCAGGCCACACGCTTCAACCCACCGCGCTGGTCCACGAAGCCTGGCTACGATTGGTCGGCAATGAAAACCAACAGTGGAACGGCCGCGCCCATTTTTTTGGCGCGGCGGCCGAGGCCATGCGCCGCATCCTGGTGGAAAGGGGGCGGCGCAAGCGCGCCGTGCGGCACGGTGGTGGCCAGGCGAAACTCGACATTGAAGAAATTGAAATCGCTGCCCCCGCCGAAGACGACGAATTGCTGGCGGTGAATGAGGCACTCGAGAAACTGGCCGCCCGCGACCACAAGAAGGCGGAACTCGTCAAGCTGCGTTACTTCGTCGGCCTCACCACTGAGGAGGCCGCGGGGATTCTCGGCATTTCCGTCCCCACGGCTGACCGCTGGTGGAGCTACAGCCGCGCCTGGCTTTTCGAGGAGATGGAACGCCAGCAAAAGAGTTGATAGAATCCGCCTCGAAATTTCGCACTGCTGGTGAAATGATCAGACCATCGCCATGAGCCAACCCGAGCAACGTGAGGAAGCCGTGTTCGCGGCTGCGCTGCAATTGCCCGCCGCCCAGCGCGCCGCGTACCTGGACCAGACCTGCGCCAGCGACGCCGACCTGCGCCGCCGCATTGAAGCCTTGCTGGGCGCGCTCGAACGCGCTGGCGGTCGCTTGAACGGGCCCGCCGTGTCCGGGTCCGAAGCCACCGTGTTGCTTGCCATCACTCCCATCGAAAAGCCCGGCGACCGCATTGGCCGCTACAAACTGCTCCAGCAAATCGGCGAGGGCGGGTGCGGCGTCGTCTACATGGCGGAACAGGAAGAGCCGGTCCGCCGTCGAGTGGCCCTCAAAGTAATCAAGCTGGGCATGGACACGAAGCAGGTCATTGCCCGTTTTGAAGCTGAACGTCAGGCGCTGGCGCTGATGGATCACCCGAACATCGCCCGCGTCTTCGACGCCGGCGCCACGGACACGGGTCGGCCGTTCTTCGTCATGGAACTGGTGCGGGGCATCAAGATCACGGACTTCTGCGACGAACAGAAACTTGCCACCGCAGACCGGCTAAAGCTGTTCATCCTGGTCTGTCAGGCCATCCAGCATGCGCACCAAAAGGGGATTATCCACCGGGACATCAAGCCCTCGAACATCCTGGTCACGGTCAACGACGGGGTGCCGGTGCCCAAGGTGATTGACTTCGGCATCGCCAAGGCCACGCAAGGACGACTGACCGATCAGACACTCTTCACCGCGTTCGAGCAATTCATCGGCACGCCCGCCTACATGAGCCCCGAGCAGGCGGTGCTGACCAGCCTGGACATTGACACTCGCAGCGACATCTATTCGCTCGGAGTGCTGCTCTACGAACTGCTCACCGGCAAAACGCCGTTCGATCAGAAGGAGCTGCTGGCCGCCGGTTTCGACGGAATGCGACGCACCATCCGGGAACAGGAACCACCGCGGCCATCAACCCGGCTGAGTTCGTTGGCAGCGGAAGACTTGACCACGACTGCGGCGCGTCGTCACACCGACGCTCCCAAGCTCCTTCACGGGGTGCGGGGAGATCTCGATTGGGTCGTGATGAAGACGCTGGAAAAGGATCGCGGTCGCCGTTACGAGACCGCCAATGGTCTCGCGCGGGACATTGAGCGTCACCTGGCCAATGAACCCGTGGTTGCCCGTCCGCCCAGCAGGCTTTATCGCTTCCAGAAATCGGTTCGTCGGAACAAAACCGTTTACGCGGCCGTCACCGCCGTCACGCTGGCACTGTTGATGGGTGTCATCGTGAGCACGTCACAGGCGGTCCGGGCGAATCGCGAGAAAAAGAAAAGCGAACAGGTGTCGCAGTTCTTGAAGGACATGCTCAAAGGCGTGAAACCTTCGGTGGCCAAGGGGCAAGATATCACCATGCTCCGGGAAATTCTAGACACCACCGCCATGCGCGTGGGGAAGGATCTGAATGATTTGCCCGAGGTAGAGGCCGAACTGCGCAGCACGATCGGTGAAGTTTACCATTACCTGGGTCGCTGGGAGGAAGCCGAAGCGATGTATAGCCGGGCCTTGGAACTGTCGCGCAAACTGCATGGCCCGGTGCATCCAGAAGTGGCCCAACTGTTAAACAACTTGGGAGTCACCTTTATGAATCGGGACAAGCTGGTCGAGGCCGAGACTCTTTACCAGGAAGCGCTTGCGATGCGCAGGAAGCTTCTGGGTGAGAACCATCTTGCGGTGGCCGAGACGCTGGGCAGCCTGTCTTTTCTGCTTCGGCGACAAGGTAGGTTGGAAGAAGCCGAAGCCGCGATTCGAGAGGCGCTGGCAATCCAAAAGGAACGGCTCGGGAACGAAAACCCGGAGGTGGCTGAATCGATCCGTGGACTCGGGACGGTGCTGTGGCGTCAGCAGAAGCTGCCGGAAGCCGAATCCAAAATTCGCGAGGCGTTGACCATGCAAACGAAATTGCTGGGCGCGGATGATCCCATTGTCGCCGACATGACCGAGGACCTGGGTCTGGTACTCATCGATCAGGGCCGGCTGGCCGATGCCGAGCGAGCGCTGACCGATGCTCTGGCGGCGCGGCGGAGGCTGCAGGGAGACACGCATCGGGACACGCTTTCTTGCATGGTCTCGCTGCTGAACACGTTGCTGGCCGAAGCGAAGTATGACGTCGCCGAGCCCCTGGCCCTCGAATGCTGGACGACCCGCAAGAAGATCATGCCCGGGGAACCAAAGACCTTCAACGTAGAGAGCATCTTCGGTGGTTGTTTGCTCGGTCTCAAGCGGTATGCCGACGCTGAGCCGCGACTCCTTTCCGGTTACGAGGGGCTCACGCGGCCCGGGACCTATATTCCGCCGGAAGGCCGGTATGTGGTAAAGAATGCACTCCTGCGCCTCGTGCAACTATACGAGGCCACCAACCGACCAGACCAAGCTGCCGAGTGGAAGCAGAAGTTGGCGGCGGCTGAAAAGGCCCCGTGAATTGCAACTCCCTGCGGCCCCATACCGTAGTTCGTCGGCAGCCCAATCGTCCTCGTAATCTAGGGAGGCGGAACGGAGAAGTGGAATAATGGGGCTTTGCGCCTCATTCACTCCAACACTCCACAGCTCCTCTTCAGTCTATCGCCGAGGAACACTCCGCCGCGCAGTCCGCTTCGCCAAAGCAATCATCAGGTTTCCGGCCGCTGAAAAATTCCCGTAATCTGCTGATAGATTTCCCCCGAGTATTTCGCACTGCTGGATGAATGAATCATCGAATCAATCCCTGGAAGGACTCGCTCAGTCTCAAATCGAAGACAGCAGCTCCCGTTGGTAGGCGCGCTGAGTCATTCACACTCCTCCATCCTGGAGGAGGCTGGCGCTCGGGCCGTGTGGTCCGCGTAACATCCCAGACCAAAAACAACCCCTAGAGAGAAAGCAGAAACTTATGAAGCAATCCATCAATCAACCAACCGGGCGCCAAAGTTTGGCGCGCATGTTCAACCTGTCCATCATCCCCACTGTTGCGCTGGCGTGCCTGTCGCAATCCGCGTCGGGCCAGACCATCTACCGCACCGGCTTCGAGCCGGATACCTTCTTGGCGGACACCACACTCGTCGGCCAGGACGGCTGGATTGCTCCGCCGCCCTTTAGTCCCGCTGCCGCCGTCGTCACCGCCGACAAGCCGCGCCAGGGAAAACAGACGGTCCATCTCCTGGGTGAGGACCTGGTTCCCCAGGACTTTATCAATGAGGCGACCGGCGGTTATTACGACGCGATCGGTTCCTACCGGCGGGCGGTCAACTACGATACGGGCGGATCGCAGACGGTGCGAATCTCGGCCCATGTGCGGATTGATGGCCGGAAGACCGCCCCTGGCGACAACTTCTTCTCGGCCGGAATCGCCGGCCGGGCGGCAAGCACCTTTGAAGGTGAACCCAGCAGCGCCAGCGTGGGGGAAATGGCGATTTCGTCCGACGGACGAGTGTACGCCTATTCGGGCAATGACAGTGTTCCGACGTTCTTCGCGGACAAGGGCGTCAAATTGGGCGAGTGGCACAACCTGGCCATCGTCGCCGATTTCGCGACGCAGACCAGCCGCTTCTACGTGGATGGTGATCTGCTGGCTATGTTTGCCTGGGAGCCGAGCGAAGAATACACCGGTCTGCTCCTGCGCGGTTCACTGCTGGCCTATGCTGCACCGGACACGGCGATGAGCACGAAGGCCAGCTATGCCGCCCACTATGACAAGTTCTCGATCAAAGTAGTCTCGAAGCATGACGGTGATGAAGACCGGGACCAAGATAACCGGAATGACCGGGGTGAGGATTGAAGTCAGACTCAATAAGCGGCGAGGCATCCTCTGCGCATCAACCGACTGTGCCTCTTCGGACATTGGCCCTGCGGGATTCCACCGCAGGGCCAAAATATTGCGCGGGTCGACCTCGGGGGACAATCCGGCCTCACCCGGTGCGCCCGTCGTCCAGACCACGAGGCGCTGACCACCAGAGTGCGGACACCCTCGTCCGGGTGTGGCGCGGCTACCACGCGGATTGATTCACGCGACCGTTCCCACGGACCCGGTCACTCGCCCAGCACCAGGGCAACCAGTTCACCCTTGCCCCCGGCGCCGGACAC
>JANLTG010000102.1:0-2024 GCA_031362805.1 bacterium | reverse complement strand
TCGGTGTCGAAACGGCCGAGGCCATCGAGCTTCGACTGTTCTTTGCTGGAGAAACTGCCCTTCGCCTGAACGTTCGCAGCCAGGCTGAAACGATCCGTGGAGCGCTCCGTACCCACACCGAGGTAGGGTAGAATGAAATTGACCGCCGATTTCAGCCCCGTGGCACCGTTGTCCACGGTCGCCCTCATGAATTCCCCGCCGAGCGTGATATCAAGCGGAAACCCGCGCCAGTAAAGCGGCGTCCAAGTGAGCGCCGCACCGGCCGTGATGCTGTCGCCCTTGAAGTTCACCCCGGCAAATCCAACATCCTCCGCCGAATACTGGCCCCAAAGCCCATACACCTTCATCTTCAAGAGGTCCGGCTTCATGAGCGCCATCTGGTAGGTGAGGATGCCCGAGTTGAATTTCTCCAGATCGGTCGTCGTGTATTCGAGCCGTAAAATATCGTCCTTGTTCGCGAGTTGCCGGAGTTCCAGCCCGATGCGGCTCCTCCATTCGCCGGTGGACTCGGTCCCGTTGTTGGACTCCTGGGCGTAAATGACAAACCGCTTCTGCTCACGGATCAGGTAATCGAGCATCACCTTGCCCGTTTCACCCGTCGCGTTGATCGCGGCGTCCACCCGGCGTCCGGGGAACCGGTTCAGGCGGCTGAGGTAATCCTGCAGTGGTGTCTTCTCAAGCAGTCCCCCGCCCTTCTTCGGATTCGCGACGAAAACAGGCGACTTCTGCTTGATCCAAAGGTGTTTTAGATCCTTCACCGGCTGGCCGTCCGGCGCGTCGTCGTCGTTGATCTTCGGCAGGTCGCCAAGCCTGAACGGGATCTTCCGCGCAATGGTGCGAATCTTCGCCACCTCGCTGATGAACACCGAGACCTTCACATCCAGCACACCGGGCGGACGCGCATCCTGACCGGTACGCGGGTTCAATTCCGCAACGATGTAAATGCCGATCAAGCCCCGGTCCGTCAGCTTCTTCACGACGGCATCGTACACATCCAGCAGCGCCATCGCGGAGATCGTGCGCGGCGCTCCAAAATCCGAAATCTTCACCTTCACCGGTTTTTCCTCCGGCTTGATCGGTTTCGGGATCGCAATCGGAACCGCCTGGCGCGCCTTCGTGGTGTCCTTCTTCCCGGGCTTCGCAGGCTCGGGCTTCGGTGGCTCAGGAAGGGGCGGGAGTAGCATCGGCGGATGCAACGCTTCGTCCAAATCACTTTTCTGCGTGGATTCATTCTGCGGCGCAGGCGCCACAGCAGCAGCCCCCGCACTCGCTTTCACCGCCGCTGGTGGCGGGCGCTTCGCGATGTGGTAGAGCTTGCCACGCGCCTCCAGCAACGACACTTCGGAAGCCGAGAGTTCGCTCTCCGTCGGCAGCTTTGGATTCCGCGCGCGGACATCGGTCCCGTAAACGACCACAAATTTTCCGACCGTGTACTCGCGCTGCAAAGGCGGCCCCTGCATGCCGGCAGCCCCAGCTTCAGGATTCTTAGGCAATTGTGGAACGGGCTCAGGCCCGAGTTGCTGCGGGACCAACTGGATATCAGGCGGCTGGCCTGGCTGCGCCGGAAGTTTCGGCGCATTCGGATCGGTAGTCTCGGTCTTCGCCGGGCTCGCGTCGGTTCCCGTCGGCGGAACTGTCGCTGGCGCAGCGGGAACTGGTGTGGGAGTCGCAGCCGGCGCATCCGGCTTTTGGTCCGCCGCAGGTGCCGTCGCATCCTGGGCGACAGCGATGAGCGGCAAGGCTACCATCGCGGCAATGAATGCAAATCGCGAATAACGGGGCATCATCTCCAAGGTCAGCATTTGGTTGGGCGTTTTGTTGAGTTCCGCAAATGTCGCACTGCGTCCGCGCCATACTACATTAATGGCGCGCGGGGGTTGAATTGAATCCGCATACTGCAAAAGCGCACGACCTGTAATGATCGATATCTTCCGTTATTCGGAGCGCGGGGCTGGCAGATCTCGATCGAATCCGCGATTCGGTTTCTCTGCATTCAGCCGGAAAGCCGCGAAAAAATGATGCCG
>JANLTG010000096.1:0-11594 GCA_031362805.1 bacterium | reverse complement strand
GCGTCGCGCCGAACACCGTTTGGGCTCTGAATTTTCCCGCACGGTTTGGTTTGCCAAACCGCGGCTGCCGGGAGGCGTCGCCGGGACGGCTCCGCGGCACGCGAGACGCGTGCGCTCCCCAATCCAACTGCCTGGTTCCGGCTGATAACTCCTGTGGGCTTCGCGTGGCCTCTGCGCCCTCCTGTTCAAGTTCCCAAAACCAATTTGCCTGTCGTTGCCTTCAAGCTAACCTCGGCGCGCACAGAACAACCAGACCCATGAAAACAAAAACCATCCTCGCCGTCGCGCTCGTCTGCGCCTTGACCTTCACCGCCACCATCGCGCGCGCCGCCGACCTGTTGCCCTCGTGGAACGGCGGCCCAGCCAAGCAGTCCATAGTGGCCTTCGTGGAGAAGGTCACTAAGGCCGGCTCGCCCGAGTTTGTCGCGCCCGCCGAACGCATCGCCACCTTCGACAACGACGGTTGCCTGTGGGCCGAGCAGCCGATGTATGTCCAGCTCCGGTTCGCCCTCGACCGGGTGAAGGCGCTTGCCCCGCAGCATCCCGAATGGAAAACGAAACCGCCCTTCAGCAAACTCCTCAGCACGCCCAAGGAGGAGCAGGTCGCGGTGACGGAGCAGGAATTGATGGAGATTGTTATGGCCACGCACGCGGGCATGACCACCGAGGAGTTCGAGCAGATTGTCACCGATTGGATCACCACCGCAAAGCATCCGAAGACCGGGCGGCTTTACACGGAAATGGTGTATCAGCCAATGCTCGAAGTCCTCGCCTACTTGCGGGCGAATGGCTTCAAGACGTTCATCGTCTCCGGCGGCGGCATCGAGTTCATGCGCCCGTGGGCCGAGCGGGTTTACGGTATTCCGCCCGAGCAGGTCGTGGGCAGCAGCGGCAAGACGAAGTACGAAGTCCGCGAGGGCAAACCCGTGCTCGTGCGGCTGCCGGAGATCAACTTCATCGACGACAAAGCCGGCAAACCCGTTGGCATCCAGATGCACATCGGCCGCCGGCCCGTGATGGCGTTTGGCAATTCCGATGGCGACCTGCAAATGCTGCAATGGACCGCCGCCGGCAGTGGGCCGCGTTTCTGTCTCTACGTCCATCACACCGACGCCGTGCGCGAGTGGGCCTACGACCGCACGTCGCACATCGGCCAGCTCGACAAAGGACTCGATGAAGCTGCCGCCAAAGGCTGGACCGTCGTGAGTATGAAGGACGACTGGAAGACCATCTTCCCGACCGGGAAGAAGTGACGTGGGTTGAACAGGAGCCAACCCAGGGAACAGAGATTAAGGCGGGAATCAAGGACGCTACGAGTGTCCTCCGGCTTCGAGGATGGGCCGGAGCTTCGCGGTGAGGTCGGCAGCCTTATTGGCCGCCACATCCCAGACTATCTGGTAGTCCACGCCGCCATAATCGTGTATGAGCCGATAACGCATGCCGGCCATCTTTCTCCACTCGACTTCGGGAAACTGCAGCCGCGTTTCCTCGGGAACTTTCTTCGTCGCCTCGCCGATGATCTCGACACTCCGAACGAACGCGCGCTTGAGCACTTCGTCGTGGAGGAATGCCTCACCGGTGGTCTGCGCGGCTTGCGCGGACAGAAACTCTGTCTCGCGCAAAATGTCCCGCAACAGTTCAACTGTGGAGGGCAGCATAGCGGACAGTGGGCAGAATCAGCCGGGCCTTCGTTTCGGTGAGCGATTTGTCCGTGACAAGATCCACGCGGCGGCCCAGCAGTTTTTCCAACCGTTCGTGCAGCGCGAAGAAATTGTCATAAGTGCGCTGCGCGTCGTCGAACTCGACATACACATCCACGTCGCTGTCGTCACGCTCCTGGCCGCGCGCAAACGACCCGAACACGCCGAGCCGCCGCGCCCCGAGCGCGAGCAATTCCGCGAGATGAGTTTGGATGACCGCCAGTGGATTCATCGTCATGAGCAAAACCTAATCGTCGCCAGTCCGGGGCGCAAGCCGCTTGCTGGGTCCGCCGCCGGTCCCGGCCCGCGCTTCTGCCTCTACGTTCACCACACCGACGCCGCGCGCGAATGGGCTTACGACCGCCAGTCCCACATCGGCAAACTCGACAAAGGTCTTGATGAAGCGCAGACTCGCGGCTGGACGGTCGTGAGCATGAAGGATGACTGGAAGACCATCTTTCCGCCGGAAAAGAAATGAGCCGGATTGAACAGGAGATGGCGGAGGAAGCAGAGAGTAATTGCTCTGTGTCTTCTGCTGTCTCCTGTTCAAACCTGTTCTGCGTTCATCCCGGATCATCTGCGGTTTCCGTGTTCGCGGGGTTGCTGGCATTGTTCGGGGTGGGGACGCCCATGCAGTGGTTACTGGCGCAGGACGGTGATACCAGCAGTGAGTATCGCCTCACGCTGGACCCGCATCACAACCTCCAGGGCAACCTGACCGGGGCCGAAGAGCTTGGCTACTATTGGAATCCCGAACGAGATTACCAGAGCTACACGATGCTCTGGCCGGGGTTGAATTATACGGCCGCTGATTGGGTGCAGCTCTCCGCGGGCTTGCGTACGCTGTACACCGATAACGAAACCAGCGCCGACAAGCTTGAGCTGCGTCCTTTCGGCGGTGTGAAGCTGTTTCTCCCCAATCAACTCAAATGGCACCTCTACAATTATTCCCGCTACGAATATCGCGACACCCAGAACCGCGACACCGAGGACTGGTCCAGCTATCACCGGCTGCGCAGCCGCTTCGGCGCGGAGTTTCCGCTGACCTCGCGCGGGCGGGCCTGGCACCCGAAGACCTGGTATGCCCTGGCGGATGTGGAGCCGATCTACCGGTTCGACAAAGGCACGATTGATCAAGTGTTCGAGCGGGGCGGCGTCGCTCGTATCCTGAGCGATCGTCTCCACTTGGAGTTGATCTATAGCGCGCAGTTCTCGCATCCCACGGGCGGCAGTTCATTGGAGCTCACGGAGAATATTTTCCGCGTGAACTTGAAGCTCGGCCTGCATGAAGGCTTGCTCCGCCGGCTCCAGAATCCGCACCATGATGACTGACGGACGCCATTGTGAGGCGCCGTTTGGACGAGCGAGTTTATTTATGAACAACTCAGGGAACAAGCGAAGGCGGTTGGTGCGCTGGATCGGCTTCGGGGTGGCGAGCCTCGTCCTCATGGGCGTGCTGATGACGGGCGCTTTTCTGTACGGCTGGGCGCAATTTGCGCGGGGCCTGCCGGAGCTCAAGGGCTGGCATCGCCAGGCGCCCGCCGCGGAATTTCGGGAGGCGGACGCGCGTCCCGGCTACACCTTCGATGATTACCTGAAACAGGAAGCAGAAGTTTTCCAGCAGTTGGACGCGCTCGTGGCGGGACCCTGGAAGGCCGAGGCCGTGGGAGCGTTCGACCGCTTTCGTTCCGGGTCGGTCGTGAATCCCGAAAAGATTCTGGAGCGGAATTGGAATCGAAGCTTCGTGCTCAAGGCCACCCAGCCCATCGGTGGCGTGCTGCTCGTGCATGGTTTGAGCGACTCGCCCTATTCCTTGCGGGCCATCGCGGAGCGCCTGCATGCGGAAGGCTACACGGTCGTTGGCTTGCGGGTGCCGGGCCACGGCACGTGTCCCCGCGCACTGGCCGAGGCGACGAGTGAAGACTGGACCGCGGCGGTGCAGGTCGCCGTTCGCGGAGTGCGGGCGATGCTCCCAGCCGGAGCGCCGCTGGTGCTGGCGGGCTATTCCAATGGCGGTGCGTTGAGCGTCCACTACGCCACGGCCGCACTGGAGGATAAATCCCTGCCGCCGGTCAACGCGGTGGTGTTGTTCTCGCCGATGATTGGCATCAGCTCGCTGGCGAAAGTGTCCCGGTTTTATCTCACGGTCGCGCGCCTCTCCGGCGAGGAGAAGGCGCTGTGGTCGGCGGTGAGCGCCGAGGTGGATCCCTTCAAGTATTCGTCCTGGCCGATGAACGCCAGCGTGCAGGCCTGGCGGCTGACCCAGGACGTGGAGCAGCGGTTGGCGGCGCTCGAACGCGCGGGGCGCATGGGACAGCTGCCGCCGATCCTGGCCATGCAGTCCGCGGTCGATTCCACCGTGATCGTGCCGAAGCTGATCTCAGTGTTGTTTGACCGGCTCCCACCCGGCGGCCCCAGCGAGTTGGTGTTGTTCGATGTCAACCGCGTCGCCTGGCTGGGCAATCTTGTGGACCTGTCGTTCGAGCAGGAGATTCGCCCGCGCTTGAAGCGGACGGATCTGCCGTTCAAGCTGACGCTCGTTGTGAACGCCGCCACGAATTCACTCGCGGTCAAAGCGCAGACGCGCGCCGGCGGGTCATTGACGGAACGGCCGCTGGCCGAAGCGTGGCCGAAGGATGTGTTCTCGTTGTCGCACGTCGCGGTGCCGATCCCGCCCACCGACCCGATTTACGGAACGGCTGAAGCAACGGTGAAGTCCGGGCTGCCACTGGGCTCGCTGTCTGTGCGCGGGGAAACGGGAGCCTTGACCGTCTCGGACTCATTGCTCATCCGGCTGCGGCACAATCCATTTTTCCCGTTCATGGCCGAGCACGTCGTTACCTGGCTGGCCGAGAATGCGAAACGACAGTGACCGAAGCGATCGTTCGCGGAGCGTCGTCACCTGGCCGCCTCCAGCACAACGTTGCTTTCGGAGAAGCGAATTCCGATGATGACCTCGGTTCTTGAATATCAAATTGAAAGATCAAACCCCAAGTAGCAGCCGAGGTTACCAGGCTCAAGTATCTGGAGTCCGCTGTCTGAAGCCCGATCTGGAAAGTTCCTCCTTACGTTGGCTGTTGCGAGTATCTGGATATTCCCGGGCGCCAATGGATCAGAACCGACGCTGCCGTTTACCGATCTATCCTGCCTGGGTGGGTTACTTCGTGAAGACCGTTCTGCTGGCGTGCGGCGCGGGATTCGCCGCCGCGCAAGCCCCCGTCGTGCCCCCCGAGGCGATCGCGCAATTCGAGCAGGTCATCGGCAACCGCGTCGAGGCGGTGACGATCCTGGGCGGCGATCACGGCGCGGCCGGCGGCATCTACACCTTTCGCGGCGGCAGCCTCGCGGATCTCAGCGTTTCCAAGCTCGGTGGCGGTGGCGACGTCGCTGCGCCGCGTCCGTTGGGGGTGGGAGCGATCAAGTGGGCGCCAGTATTGCAGGGCAACTTGGGCCACATCGAGGCTGCGAACACCTTCACCACCGGTTACTTGGCGGGTAACCGGATGCACTACGACATTCTCGCGGTGGAGGCGGGCGGCGGCGCGCGGTTCTATTTCAACGACCACTTGAGCCTGGCCCCGACGATCAGTGGCATCTATGGGCGCACCGAGAACGAGTTTGAAGCGCAGAACGCCGTCGGCGACGCGGTGAAGGCGGCGGCCAGCGGCACCTTCGTGGACTGGGAGATCGAGACCTGGTCGGTGGTGCCGTCGCTCGAGCTGCGTTATGGCTGGGACTGGCGACGCACCCGGCTCGAATTCGCATCGCGCTACAACTTTTTTCACACCGAAAGCTTTGCCAGCTCGTCACCTGTCGTGAACGTGGATGGCGACTCGGCCACCTGGCAGAACAAGCTCGATGCCGACGTGCCGCTGGGTTGGAAGCTGTTCGGGCGCGAGCTGCACACCGGCGGATTCTTCGCGCGCACGGAATTGTTTGGCGGCGCCGCCGAAGGACTCGGTGAGGATCATGTTTACACGGTGAACGGCCGGTTCGTGCTGGACCTGGTCGGCGCGGTCTGGAAGGTCCGCTGGTTCGGCGTGGGCGCTTCGTATTTCTGGGGCGACAATTCCAGCGGCTGGACTGCCGGCGTGGATTTTCGACTGCAATTCTGAACCCATCCGCTATAGCTCCATTAAACGCATGAACACCCTGAAAGCATTGAAGAAAGTTAAGTCCGGAATCACCCCTCTTGTTCTGACGCTTGCCCTGGCCCTTGCCGCCGGCTGCTCCACGACCCCCAAGGTGAAGACAGAGTTCGAGCAGACGGTGGACTTCAGCAAATACAAGACGTTCGCCGTGCTGCCCGTATCACGCAGTGGTCCGGCGAGCGATCCAGGCGTGGCCTTACGCGTGGGCAAACCGGCCGAGGAAGAAGCGGCGGCCACGCTGGTGGCGGGCGGTTTCCAGCCGGCGGAGCAGGGGAAGGCGGACTTCTCGGTATTGCTGCGCGGCGAATCGATTCCGAAGGTCGAAGTCAGCCAATGGGGCTACACGCCCGTGGTCGGCGGACGGTACGGCGGCATGTACGTCGGAGGTTATGGCTCAAGCCACATCGACGTGGATCAGTATGATGAGCGTACCTTGATTGCCGAGGTGTACGACAACCAGACCAAGAAGGTGGTTTGGGTGGGGTGGGCCAAGCGCCGGGCGAGCGGTGACGTCACCGTCGAGAAAGTGCGCGCGGCGGTGCGCCGTGTATTGTCCGCCTTTCCTCCGGGATCCGAGCCGGCCAAGTGAAGTACGTGGCAGGTGGCGGGTGAAAACCCGTTGCCCGCCCGCCTTCTCGCTGGCCTCTTTCAGACCTCCGTTGCCGCAGTCGCCACCGGTAAGAATCGAGTTCCCTTTGCGGCCGGGGATTGCTATTCAGCTGGCATCCAGACCGAACTAACGAGAGAAAGCGCACCATGAAACGAATAGTGGCAATCACGGGCACGATGGTCTTTGCCGCACTCGCAGTGCCGGCATTTGCTCAACTGGGCGAACACGCCAGTCCGGAAGATTTCCCGGCGCCGGCCCGCAATTACTCGCCTAACCTCGATGCCCATTTCCCCAACCGCGTCTTCTGGGGCGACACGCATTTGCATACCTCGTATTCCACGGACGCCGGCATGGTCGGTTGCCGGCTCGGACCGGAGGAGGCGTATCGGTTCGCGCGCGGCGAGCAGGTCAGCAGCAGCAGCGGCCAGCCGGCGAAACTCGGCCGGCCCCTCGACTTCCTCGTCGTGGCCGATCACTCGGAGAACCTTGGTTTGGCGCCAATGATTGCCACGTCCGATCCGCTCCTGCTGAAAAACCCCACTGGCAAACGCTGGCACGATCTGGTCAAGAGCGGCAAAGGCATGCAGGCCTTCCAGGAGTGGATGGGGACGGCGTTGACGGGCGATGCGATCAAGAGCCCGGAGATGGCCCGTTCCGCCTGGGAAGCCATCGTCAAGGCGGCGGAAAAATATAACGCGCCCGGCAGCTTCACGGCGTTCATCGGGTTTGAATGGACCTCGACCCCCATGGGCAACAACCTGCATCGGAACGTTATTTTTCGCGACGGCGGCGCCCTGGCCAGCCGCGTGTTGCCGCTCTCGGCCTATGACAGTTTCGATCCGGAGAAACTTTGGGAGTGGATGCAGAGCTACGAGGACAAGACCGGCGGCCGCCTGCTGGCCATCCCCCACAACGGTGATATCAGCGCCGGCATGATGTGGATGCCCCAGACGTTTAATAAGAAGCCGTTCGACCGCGCCTACGCCGAGACGCGCCAGCGCCGCGAACCGGTCATCGAAATCACCCAGCCGAAAGGCACCAGCGAGGCGCACCCCGCGTTGTCGCCCGACGACGAATTCGCGGGTTTTGAGATTTGGGACAAGTCAAACCTTGGTGGCAATTTACCGATCACCAACGACATGTTGCCCGGCAGCTACGCCCGCTCGGCGCTCAAGGCTGGCCTCGCGTTTGAGGAGAAGCTCGGCGCGAATCCCTTCAAGTTCGGCGTGATCGGCAGCACGGATTCCCACACCGCCCTCTCGACGGCGGAAGAAAACAATTTTTTCGGCAAAACTGTCGGTACCGAGCCAGGTGCGCACCGTTGGGAGCACGCCGCCATCCCGGCGCTGCAAAAGGAACTGACCACCTACGGCTGGGCGCTGGGCGCTTCCGGTCTCGCGGCCGTCTGGGCGCGCGAGAATACGCGTGAGTCGTTGTTCGATGCGCTGGAGCGCCGGGAAGTCTACGGCACCACTGGCACGCGCATGACGGTTCGGTTGTTCGCCGGCTGGGATTTTGCGCCGGAAGAAATCGACCGTGCGGATTTCGCCGCCGAAGGTTATCGCCGCGGCGTGCCGATGGGTGGCGATTTGCGTGCCGGCCCGGCCGGCAAGGCGCCGGCGTTTCTGATTCGCGCCATGCGCGACGTGGATGGCGCAAACCTCGACCGCGTCCAGGTGATCAAAGGCTGGCTCGATGCCAAGGGCGAGACGCATGAGCGCGTGTACGACGTGGCGGTGAGCGGTGGCCGCAAGATTGAGGCCGACGGCCGCTGCAAGACGACCGTTGGGAATACCGTGAACGTGCCCACCGCCACCTAAAGCAACACCATCGGCGCCCCACTGCTCGGGGCGTATTGGCAGGACCCGAACTTCAATCCTCGGGAGCGTGCCTTCTACTACGTGCGCGTGCTGGAGATCCCGACGCCGCGCTGGACCGCGTTCGACGCGAAATTCTACGGCATCCAGATGCCGAAGGAAGTGCCGATGACCCTGCAGGAGCGTGCCTACACCTCGCCGGTTTGGTACACGCCGTGACGCGTTGAAACATAAACAGGCGGCGGCAGAGATAGCAGAGAGTTAATTCTTTGTGCCCTCTGTCATTCCCTGCATAGACTGTGGGAACCGGGGCCGCTCGCCGACAAAAGCCACTCGCGGCTGCGCTGGTAAAGGCCGTGAAAACGATCCGAACAGGCGAACCAAACCAGCCAGCAGAAAAATTGAGATAAATGAAAACCAAAACCAGATTCACCATCGCGCTGGTTGGCGTAATGACGATCACCACTCCGATCTTCGCGCAGGAAGCGGCGACCGACGCCAAGGCCGCCGCCGCCGAACTGGCCAAAAAGCTCTCCAATCCCGTGGCCGCCCTCATCAGCGTGCCGCTCCAGAACAATTTCGATTTTGGTGCCGGCCCGGATGGCGACGGATTCCAATACAAACTCAACGTGCAGCCGGTGATTCCCATCTCGCTGAACGAGAATTGGAATCTCATCTCGCGCACGATTGTCCCCATCGTCTATCAGGAGAATATTTTCGGCACCTCCAGCCAGTCCGGTTTGTCGGACACGGTGCAGAGCCTCTTCTTCTCGCCCAAGGCCCCGACGAGCGGCGGCTGGATCTGGGCCGCCGGGCCGGTTCTGCTCATTCCGACCGCCACCGATGATTTGCTGGGCGCCGAGAAATGGGGTGCCGGGCCGACGGCGCTCGCGTTGAAGCAGCAGAACGGCTGGACCTACGGCGTGCTGGCCAACCACCTCTGGTCCTACGCCGGCGACAGCAGCCGCGCCGAGGTTAACGCCACGTTCATTCAACCCTTCGTCTCCTTCACCACGAAGAAGCAGACGACCTACGGCTTGAACACCGAATCGACCTACGATTGGGAAAACCATCAATGGACCGTGCCGCTCAACGCGAGCGTCAGCCAGCTCGTGAAGCTTGGGAAGACTCCGGTGCAGTTCACTCTCGGCGCGAAGTATTACGCGGAGAAACCCGCCAACGGCCCCGAGTGGGGACTTCGCTTCGCCGTCACGTTCCTGTTTCCGAAATGAAGCGAACTATAAATCACCAATTGACTGAATGCCGATTTCTGAAATGAAACCCATAACATTCAAACTCACCGTCCTCGCCCTCTTTCCGGCGGCAACCCTCGTATTCACGTCCTGCTCCACCGAACCCAAAACGGAGGCTCCCAATTGGACGGCGAGCCAGTACGGGGTGGCGGGCGGCGTCAAGATCGAGACTCGTCGGGTGACCGCCACCATTACGGGCGTTGATAAAGCCACTCGCAAAGTGACGTTCGTCACCAAGGACGGCGCGAAGCAGGATTTCACCGCCGGACCGGAAGTTGCCAACTTCGCGCAGCTCGAAGTGGGTGATCAGGTCAAGGCCACCGTCACGGAGCAGCTCGTGGTCTTCGTGCGCGAGCCGGGCCAACCGTCGACTGATGGTGCCGCCGCCGCGGTGGCGCTGGCGCCGCTGGGCGAAAAGCCCGGGGGACTGATGGCGAGCACCGTGGAGATCACCGCCAAGGTTAAAGCCATTGATGTGAAACACCGGAAAGCCACGCTGCTCTTTCCGGATGGCACCAGCAAAGCCTTCCCGGTCCGTCCGGACGTGGACCTGACGAAGCATCGCGTGGGCGACGAGGTCGTGATCCGCGCTACCGAGGCCATCGCCATTGCGGTCGAGAAACCATGATAGAGACCGGATTCATCCGGAGCAAACCGAGAGCGCAGAGCGTTTTTCCTCCGTTTCCTCTGTGACCTCCTGTTCAATCTGGAAAACGAATCAACCAACGAACGATCACGACAATTAAATCCATGAAACGAAACGCACGACTCCATAACGAAACCCGCGCGTGCCTCGCGGCCATCGGCCTTGCGCTGGGGCTGGCGGGTTACTCGGTCCCGGCGTTCGCGCAAGAGGCAGTCACCACGGACATCGGCACGCTCGACAAGGAGACCGCCGCACGGGTGTTTCCAGCGAAGCCGCCTTACTCGCCCTATGCGGGCCGCAACTTTCCGACGCGCCCGTTCTTTGGCGACACGCATCTGCACACGGCGGTCTCGGTGGATGCCGGTCTCTTCGGCTGTCGGCTACAGCCGGTGGACGCGTATCGTTTCGCGAAGGGCGAGGAGATCACTGCGTCCAGCGGCCAACCGGTCAAGCTGTCCCGCCCGCTCGATTTCCTCGTCGTGGCCGACCACTCGGATGCGATGGGCTTGTTTCCGATGATCTTTAGCGGCGACCCCAAGGTGCTGGCCACCGAGAAGGGCCGGAAGTGGTATAACGAGATTCAGGCCGGCCAAGGCGCGGATGCCGCCGTAGACATCATCACGTCCTTCGGCGCGGGGACGATCCCGCCGTCCATCATGCCTCTGCCCGGCACGCCCGTTTATCGCTCGGTCTGGGAGGACACCATCAAGGCCGCGGAAGGCGCGAACGATCCGGGCCGATTCACGGCGTTCATCGGCTTCGAGTGGACCTCCGTGACCGCCGGAAACAACCTGCACCGCAACGTCATCTTCCGCGACAACGCGAGCAAGGCCCTCCTCACCGAGCCTTACACCACGCAGAAGCCGCTCGGCAGCGACAACCCACGCGATCTCTGGAAATGGATGACCGCCTACGAGGAAAAGACCGGCGGCAACGTGCTCGCGCTGGCGCACAACGGCAATCTGAGCAATGGCCGCATGTTCCCGATCATCGAACCGGGAACGGGTAAGAAGATTGATCGCGAGTATGCCGAGCAGAGCGCGAAGTGGGAACACCTCTACGAAGCCACCCAGATCAAGGGCGACGGCGAGACGCATCCCAATCTTTCGCCGAACGATGAGTTCGCCAACTTTGAACGCTGGGACAAGGGCAACCTGGATCTGACCGCCGTCAAGAAACCGGAGATGCTGGAATTCGAGTATGCCCGGTCCGCGCTCAAGAACGGCCTCAAGCTGGAAAAAGAACTCGGCATCAATCCTTACAAGTTCGGCTTGGTCGGCTCGACCGACTCTCACACGGCGCTCGCCGCCGTTGAGGAGGACAATTTCTTCGGCAAAACCACTTCGTCCGAACCCAGCGCAGGTCGTGCGATGCATCCCTTCGTCAAGACCAAACTCGCCACCTTCATGGGCTGGGA
>JANLTG010000085.1:0-5057 GCA_031362805.1 bacterium | reverse complement strand
CTCGGAGGCTCACTTGATCCCGAACCCGATACGCAAAGTCCTTTCTTCGATGCGCGCGCACCGCGTCCGCGCCCTGCTCATGGGCGGACAGGCGTGCGTGTTCTACGGCGCGGCCGAGTTTAGCCGCGACACCGACCTCGCGATCGTTGCCAACGCGGTCAACCTCGCGCGGTTGCGCCAGGCGCTGGCCGAATTGCAAGCCGCTCCCATCGCCGTCCCGCCGTTCGCCGTGAAATATCTCCGGCGCGGCCACGCCATCCATTTTCGCTGCCAGCATCCCGAAGCGCTGCGAATGCGCGTGGACGTGATGTCCAAAATGCGCGGTGTGGATGCCTTCGACAAACTCTGGCGGCGACGCACCACCATTGAACTGCCGGATGGAACCAAGTGCGACCTGCTTTCACTGCCCGACCTCGTGCAGGCCAAGAAAACCCAGCGCGACAAGGACTGGCCGATGATCCGGCGTCTGGTCGAGGCGCATTACTTTGAGAACCAGAAGCGACCCAACCCCGCCCAGATCCGTTTCTGGCTGCAAGAACTTCGCACGCCTGAATTACTCGTGGAACTGGTCCACCGTTTTCCGGGGATCGGCCAACGACTGGCCAAGGAACGCCCACTGCTCGCTCTTGTCCAGGCCGAAGAGGCTACGGTCTTAGAGCAGGCGTTGTTGGAGGAAGAAACCGCCGAACGCCAAAGTGACAAGGAATACTGGCTACCACTGCGCCAGGAATTGGAACGCCTGCGGCATGGGAAGTAAGCTTTCACCCGCATGTTCGTGAAAACTATCCAAGGTTACACGCTCATCACTCCCGACGACCTCCATTGGCGGCCGTCCAATCTGATGCGCATCCCGAACGCGGATTTTCTGGAGCGCACCGGGAGCGAGAACATGGGCGCGCGGCTCTGGCGGCTGCCACCAAAGAGTGCCAACACGCTGCACAAGCACATCCGCGCCGAGGACTTCTATTTCGTGCTGGAGGGCACGGGCCGGATGCGCGTGGGCGACGAGACCTTGACCGTGCCGCGCTACGGCGGCGTGCTGGTCGGCCCGGACCAGTTGCGCCAGGTGTTCAACGACACCGACGCCGAGGTGCTCTGGCTCATCATCGGCGCGCCGGAGGAGCTGGAATTTCTGCAAGGCTCAAAATCCCAAATGGACCTCTCGCTCATCTACCCCGTTGACCCGAAGCAATTGCCCAAGGAACTCAACGGCGTGGAGTGGCCGCCGAAAGCGTGATGGGTTCTGGCGTGACGTTGTTTCCGTCGCCACACAAAATCAATTTATGCAATACGTGCTCATCATCCATGAAGTGGCCGATTATCCGGCTTGGAAGAAGGTCTTCGATTCCGCCGCCGACATCCGCAAGGAGGCGGGTGAGCGTTCGTATCAGGTTTTGAAATTCGAAACCGACGCGAACAAGATCGTTCACTTTTCGGTCTGGACTTCGATTGCGGAGGCCAAGGCCTTCTTTGAATCGCCGCGTCTGGTAAAGATCCGGCAGGAGGCCGGGGTGAAAGCGCCGGAGTTCATCTACTTGGAACAACTCGATGCCGGCACGCTGTGACCGGCTGCGGCCCTTCGACTGATCCCAAGTTAGATCTTCTCCCAAGCGCGTTCAGCCACCGGGTCGCGGCCTTCGTCATACTCGATGTGGTCGATGACGGTCTCGATAGGCTTGCCAGTAAGGCCACTATCCTGGATGCGCTGGGGCAGCACCGAGGAGCGTTCGTCGCGCCAGCCGAGTTTCGCGATGAAACGGTTCCACATGTGGCATTCCTCATCGGTTCGCGCGGTGCCGTGGTCTTGGACCCAGGCCAAGATGTCTTCGTCGGTTCCGCCTTCGAGGGCACAAGTTTGGATCTCTGCATACTTCACCCCGAGAAAACGGCAGCAGCGTCCATCGAGCGTGTAGAACTGGGCGTCGCTCATCAGGGGAACATAATCCGCCGGCAACTTTCCATGGGCATGCAGCCGGATCTTATCGAGCATCCGGCCAAAGTAGATGAGGCGGCCAACCTTGGCGTAGCAACTGCGGAGACCCGGAACGTAAGGCATGACGACATTCTGCGGAGTACTGGTGTTTTTGCAACCACTTGCCTGAATGTCCAGCACAGCGAATCGTAGCAAGGCTCCGCTTTTTTATCCCGGTGCAATTAGAGCTTTGGTTCAAGGCTTCCGTGCTGGCGTTCGGGAGAAATGGCGGAGCCCAAACCCCGGCGGGCCGTGAGCACCGCCGGCACCATCGAGGTCGAATCATGCTGCACTTAAGCGTCGCAAGCCTGCCGTTCTCCCTTAACTGAAGATGACGGCAGGCTGGCGACGCTCGATCGAAGAAAGTTCAGAGCTTACGCAAGGTCGAAGCGATCCAAGTTCATCACCTTGTTCCACGCGGCAACAAAGTCGCGGATGAACTTCTTCTCCGCGTCGGAACTTCCATACACTTCCGCCAGGGCGCGGAGTTGGGAGCTGGAACCGAAGACCAGGTCAACTCGCGTGCCGTTCCACTTGACCGCGCCCGTCTTCCGATCGCGGCCTTCGAAGGCGTTGCCACAGGGCGAAACCGATTTCCACTCCGTGCCCATGTCGAGCAGGTTCACGAAGAAGTCGTTCGTCAGCGCCTCGGGTCGCTGGGTGAAGACACCGCACTGCGTGCCGTCGAAGTTCGTCTTCAGCACGCGCAGGCCGCCCACGAGCACCGTCATTTCGGGCGCGGTCAGGGACAGCAACTGCGCCTTGTCGATCAGCAGCGCCTCGGCCGGGATCGTGTATTTGCCTTTGAGGTAATTGCGGAAGCCGTCCGCGATGGGTTCGAGCACGGCGAAGGAGGCCGCGTCGGTCTGTTTTACCGAGGCGTCCATGCGCCCGGGGGTGAACGGAACTTTCACCGCGTGGCCGGCCTTCTTCGCCGCCTGCTCGATGCCGGCGCAACCACCCAGCACGATCAAATCGGCGAGCGAAACTTTCTTGCCGCCCTTGGCCGTTTTGTTGAACGCGCTCTGGATGCCTCCAAGTGTCTTGAGCACTTTCGCCAGTTGGGCTGGCTGATTGACTTCCCAATCCTTCTGCGGTGCGAGACGAAGGCGCGCGCCATTGGCACCGCCGCGCTTGTCCGAGCCACGGAAGGTGGACGCTGACGCCCACGCGGTGGAGACCAGTTGCGAGACGGACAGGCCCGACGCGAGGATCCTTCCTTTCAGCGACGCGATTTCCTTCTCGCCAATCAATTTGTGATTCACTGCGGGGATCGGGTCCTGCCAGATCAGAACTTCCTTGGGAACCTCCGATCCAAGATAGCGCGCGCGCGGACCCATGTCGCGGTGCGTGAGCTTGAACCACGCCCGGGCGAACGCGTCGGCGAATTGTTTCGGATTCTTCAGGAAGCGCCGCGAGATTTTCTCGTAAGCCGGGTCGAACCGCAGGGAGAGGTCCGTGGTCAGCATGGAGGGCGCGATCCGCTTCGATGCGTCGTGTGCATGAGGCACCGTGCCAGCGCCAGCGCCGTTCTTCGGTGTCCATTGATGCGCACCGGCGGGACTTTTCGTGAGTTCCCATTCGTAGCCGAACAAGTTTTCGAAAAAGTTGTTGCTCCACTTCGTGGGCGTGGTGGTCCAGGTGACTTCCAGGCCGCTGGTGATCGCGTCGCCACCTTTGCCGGTGCCGAAGCTGCTCTTCCAGCCCCTGCCCAGCTCCTCGAGTCCGGCCGCCTCGGGCTCCGGCCCCACATGGGTCGCCGGGCCGGCGCCGTGGGTTTTGCCAAAGGTGTGACCACCGGCGACAAGCGCCACGGTCTCCTCGTCGTTCATCGCCATGCGCGCGAAGGTCTCGCGGATGTCACGCGCCGCCGCGACCGGATCGGGGTTGCCGTTCGGGCCTTGCGGGTTGACGTAGATCAGCCCCATCTGGACGGCCGCGAGCGGGTTCTCAAGATTCCGGTCGCCGGTATAACGCTGGTCATCCAGCCAGATCTTCTCGGTGCCCCAATACACGTCCTGATCCGGCTCCCAGACGTCCTCGCGACCGCCGCCGAAACCGAACGTCTTGAAGCCCATCGTTTCCAACGCAACGTTGCCCGTGAGGATCATCAGGTCGGCCCAGGAAATCTTCCGGCCATATTTCTGTTTGATCGGCCAGAGGAGATGACGCGCCTTGTCCAGGCTCACGTTGTCCGGCCAACTGTTGAGCGGTGCGAAGCGCTGCTGGCCCCGGCCGCCGCCGCCGCGACCGTCACCGGTGCGGTAGGTGCCGGCGCTGTGCCACGCCATGCGAATGAACAAGGGGCCGTAGTGGCCGAAGTCCGCCGGCCACCAATCCTGCGAGTCGGTCATCAGCGCCGCGAGATCTTTCTTCACCGCCGCCAGGTCGAGGCTCTGGAACTCCTTGGCGTAGTCGAAGTCCTCGCCCATGGGATTGGACTTGGAGGAATGCTGTTGCAGCAACTCGAGTTTCAGCTGATTTGGCCACCAGTCGTGGTTTGTGGTGCCGCCGGCAGCGGCGCCGTGGTTGAATGGGCATTTGGCTTCGGTTGACATATGTTTTCTCCTTGTTTGGTCGGTTGAATTAAATTCTGTGGTTTGGTTGCGACTTTCCGCGAGATTTGCGCTGACCCTCAACTTCTGGCTGCAAGGAAATCGCTTTGCTTCGCGTTACTTTTTTCACAACTCGAGTTCGCACTTCGTTTCCGCCATTTAACCACCCGACCGCCGCAGTTGAAATACTTTTTTCCGGCAACTAGCATGCGAATCGTCGATGGAAATGAATCTCTCTCAATCCAAGTTGGGCCGGATGCACCAGGGAATCTTGCCACTTCCCGTCGCTGCCCGTCATTGGCTTGCGATCGTCCTGTTGGAACTGGCGATGATTTATCCCGCGTGGGGCGAAGTTTCGTCCACCAATCATCCGTTTCCTGGCATTGCCATTTATTCGGAGATGCGTTCGCTGCCCCCGACGCGATTGTTCGTTGCTGAAATTGATCTCACCCATCCAAAAGTGCGCCTGCGAGTGTCGCCCGGGGGGCCGGACCCCGACGGGTCCGGCGAGTGGCAAACCACGCTCATGC
>JANLTG010000077.1:0-20110 GCA_031362805.1 bacterium | reverse complement strand
ACACAGCCGCGACGAACTGCGCGATGCCGTGTGGGACTTGCGCGCCGACACCGCCGCCGCCGAGAACGATCTCGCCGCCGCGCTGCGCGAAGCCGCCGCCAGCGCCCAGACCGGGAGCGGACGGCCCGTGACGTTTTCCATTGAAGGCGAACCCCGCCCCATTCCGCCCACTCTGGCGCATCACGCCGCGCGCATCGCGCAGGAAGCATTGACGAATGCGCTGCGGCACAGCGGCGCGCGCGCCGTGACCGTGACCCTCGCCTTCGCTCCGCACCGCCTGCGTCTGCGCCTCCACGACAATGGCCAGGGCTTCGACCCCACCCGCGCCGCTGGCCCGGCCTCGGGTCACTTCGGACTCGACGGCATGAAACGCCGCGCCGCCCGCGTGGGCGCGACGCTGGCCATCGAGAGCAACGCCACCGGCACGACCATTACCCTCGAAGCACCGTTGCCATGAAACCCGTCGCGCCCATCCGCCTCTTGCTCGTCGATGACCACCTGGTCGTCCGCGCCGGACTTGCGGCGGTGTTGAAATTCGACACGCGCTTCCAAGTCATCGCCGAAGTCGGCGATGGCGCCGCCGCCGTGGACGCGCACCGCCACCACCAGCCGGACATCACGCTGCTCGACGTGCGGATGCCCGTCATGGACGGCATCGAAGCCGCGCGCCGCATCCGCGCCGAGTCGCCCGCCGCGCGTCTCTTGATGCTCACCACCTACGACGCCGAGGAGGACATTCGCCTGGCGCTGGACGCCGGTGCTTCCGGCTACCTGTTGAAGAACTCGAGTCAGGACGACTTGATCAACGCGCTGCTCACCGTGCAGCGCGGCGAACGCTGGTTGCCCGCCGTCCTCGCGCGCCGCCTGCGCGAACACACCCAGGAAGCCCCGCTCTCCGCGCGTCAGCTCGAAGTTCTCGAACTGCTGGCCAAAGGTTTGTCGAACAAAGAAATCGCCGCTGTCCTCGGCTTCACCACCGACGGCACCAAGGCCCATCTGCGCGCCATCTTCGCCAAGCTCGCCGTCGCCGACCGCACCGAAGCCGTCGTCATCGCCATTCAACGCGGGCTGGTGCGGGTGGAGGGGTGACGAGCCGACGGGGCGTCGTAACGGTTAGAAGGAAAGGGGTCTTAATTAGGATTGGTGACAACTCTTTGAGCGACTTAAAGTCTGGCCCACCAAAGGTTTCAAGCATATCCCATTGTGCATTTCTTTGGAACGAACCTGACGCACGGCGCACCAAACACTTGGAAACTCCTCCGTCGATTTTCCTTGGTGCAAACGTTGAGCATTCCTGTTATAAGAATATACATGAAAGCCCCGTCGAGCGCCGTGTTCATCACGAAAAAGTTCATGCCGCGGCGGACCTTCCTGCGCGGCGTGGGAGCCACGATGGCGTTGCCGCTGTTGGAAGCGATGGTGCCCGCTGCGACGCCGCTGGCGAAAACCGCCGCCCAGCCGGTGCGCCGGCTTGGCTTTGTCTTCATGCCGATGGGCTGCGACAGCACTCGATGGACGTTGCCGGGCGACAACCTCGACCAGCTTTCGCCCATTCTCAGCTCGCTCGCGCCCGTGCGCGAACACGTCACGGCCATCACGAATCTGGAATTGCAGAACGCCTACCCCGGCAGCCATGCGACCTCCAACGCTGCGTTCCTCAGTGCGGCCAAAGCGAAGCTGACGGAAAGCACGGACTACTACCTGGGCACCACCGTCGATCAGATCGCCGCCCAGCGCATCGGCCAAGAGACGCAATTGCCGTCCCTTGAGCTTGCGATGGATCACCTCCAGTTGGTGGGCCAGTGCGACAACGGCTACGCCTGCGCTTATCAAAACAACCTTTCGTGGTCGTCGCCAACCACCCCGTTGCCGGCCGAGGCGCATCCGCGGATCGTTTTCGAGAGCCTGTTCGGTGAAGGCGGTAGCCGCGACGAGCGCCGCGCCGCGTTGAAGAAACGGGCCAGTTTGCTCGACTCGTTCACGGAAGATCTCTCCAAGCTGAAACGCGAACTGGGCCCCGGCGACCGCGCGAAACTTTCCCAATACCTTGAGACCGTCCGCGAGATCGAACGCCGCATCCAGAAGGCGGAGGCCGACACGAAAGATAATCCGCTGCCGGATCTGGATCGTCCGGTCGGCGTGCCCGCCGCTTACGCGGATCACGCGCGCCTGATGTTCGACCTCCAGGTGCTGGCGATGCAGGGCGATGTCACGCGCGTCATCACGTTCCAGCTCGCGCGCGAAACGAGCAATCGCACCTATCCTGAGATTGGCGTTTCCGATCCGCACCACCCGCTCTCGCATCATGGCAACGATCCGGCCAAAATTGAACGGATGTCGAAGATCAACGCGTTCCACGTCTCGCTCTTTGCCGAGTATCTCGTGAAGCTGAAGGCGACGAAGGAAGGCAATGGCACGTTGCTCGACCATTCGCTCATTCTCTACGGCAGCGGCATCGGCAATCCCAACATCCATGACCACACGAACCTGCCGATCCTCGTCGCCGGTGGTGCGGCCAGCGGACTGAAAGGTAATCGACACCTCAAGTATGCGAAGCCGACTCCGCTGGCCAATCTCCACCTGACGCTACTCGACAAAGTCGGCGTCCACCTCGATTCGTTCGCCGACAGCAACGGCAAGGTGGATGAGTTGTTCGAGCCGTTGGCGATTTGATGACCACCAAGTCCTGCGACGACTCTTTCCACAAAGACACAAACCGCCTACCCTCTCCTCCATGACCGAACACGAACGCATCACCATCAATTCCAACCAGTGTGGCGGGCGTCCTTGCGTTCGCGGCATGCGCATCCGCGTCAAGGATGTGCTCGACATGCTCGCCGGCGGCGCAAGCCAGCAGGAAATTCTTGCGGACTTTCCTGACCTGGAAGCCGAAGACATTCGCGCCTGCATTGCCTACGCGGCGCGCTATCTCGACCACGCCGTTCTCGTCGCCGCTTGAGTCATGCGATTTCTGGTGGATGCCCAACTGCCGCCCGCGCTCGCCCGCTGGCTGGGCGAGCGCGGTCTTTCCGCCAGCCCGGTGCGCGAATGCGGTCTGCGCGAGTCGGACGATGGCAGCATCTGGAATTTTGTCACGGCGGGTGGATGGACCGTCATCACCAAAGACGAGGATATCGTGGCGCGCTGTGTCGGCGATTCTGCGGCGCCTGCGGTCGTCTGGCTGCGGCTTGGCAATTGCACCAATCGGGTTCTATTCGCGTGGCTCGAACCCTTCCTGCCTGAAATACTTCGCCGGTTGAGCGCCGGAGAGAAGCTCATCGAAGTGCGATGAACCTCTTATGCACAATGGGATGGTCGCTGTTGCTCGCCGCTTCCGGTTTCGCGGCCACCAAAGCCCCACTCGCCGATGCTGCCGAGAAGTCAGACCGCGCCGCTCTCCGCTCACTTCTCAAACAACACGCTGACGTGAACGCGCCACAAGCCGATGGCATGACGGCGCTGCACTGGGCGGCGCATCGCGATGATCTCGAAACGGCAAAGCTGCTGGCCTCGGCGAACGCCCACGCGACGAATCGTTACGGCGTCACGCCGCTCTCGCTCGCCTGCCAGAACGGCAGCACGCCGATGGTAGAACTTCTCCTCGCGCAAGGCGCGGACGCGAACACCACGTTGCGCGGCGGCGAAACGGTCCTGATGACCGCCGCACGCACGGGAAAGGCCGGCCCGGTGGTGGCGCTGCTGGCGCGCGGTGCCGTCGTGGATGCGAAGGAACGGCGCGGGCAGACCGCGTTGATGTGGGCGGCGGCGGATGGCCATGCGGCCGTGGTGGAATTGCTGCTCAAGGCGGGTGCGGATTTCCGCACGGCGCTGCTCGACTCCGGATTCACGCCGTTGCTCTTCGCCGCGCGCGACGGCCGGGCTGAAGTTGCTCGCGTCTTGCTGCAGGCGGGAGCAGATGTGAACGAGGCCATGCAGCCCAAGAAATCGAATCCAAAAAGTCCGGGCAAAGGGACGAGTGCGTTGATCCTCGCGGTTGAGAATGGCCATTTCGAACTGGCACTGGATCTGGTCAAGGCGGGCGCCGATCCAAACGATCAGCGTTCGGGATTCACGCCGTTGCACGTCATGACTTGGGTGCGCAAACCGCAGCGGGGCGAAGATGAAGGCGCGCCGCCTCCGCAAGGTTCGGGGAGTTTAAGCAGTCTCCAATTCATCAGAGAGTTGGTGAAGCACGGCGCGGACGTGAATGCGCGATTGACGACGGGCAAGGGTGGAGCCGGTCTCTACAACAAACTCGGTGCGACGCCGTTCCTGATGGCCGCCTCCACCGCGGACATCGCCTACCTGCGATTATTGATCGAGTTCGGCGCGGATCCATCGCTGGCGAACGCCGACAACTGCACACCGCTCATGGTTGCGTGCGGCATTGGCGTCGGCAGCGCGGCCGCGAACGAAGTCGCTGGCGAAGAACCTGAAGTGTTGGAAGTGGCGCAATTGCTCCTGAAGCTCGGCGCGGATGTGAACGCCGTCGATGCCAATGGCGAAACCGCCATGCACGGCGCGGCCTACAAGAATCTGCCCAAGGTGGTGCAGTTCCTTGCTGACCAGGGAGCGAAGGTCGAGGTCTGGAACATGAAGAACAAGTATGGCTTGGACCCGCTGGGAATCGCCGAGGGCCACCGCCCCGGCAACTTCAAGCCTTCTGCCGAAACCGTCGACGCGCTGCGCAAAGTCATGCTCGCCGCGGGTGTCACGCCACCTTCAGACGATTCAACTGTTTCTGCCGAACGCAAAGAGGGCTATCAGTCGGATGGAGCGAAAAAACTTCCGCGGTAGAATTGATCCGGCGCCCGCAAGCTGAACCGGAACGGCCTCGCCCCCGACGACAACGGAACGGTGATGCATCCATTTGATGCTCCGTGTTGGAGGTGGAACTTGGAGGGGTTTCGCTAGCACGACCTTCTACGAATGCGCCGGCCGGCAGTGCTGGTTCCGGAGTCAGGGGAGCACGACCTTTGCGCGGCGGTGCCATGTCTTAACCGCCGAATGAATCACCGGTATCGCCATGATGGCGTGGCTTGCGGTAGCATTCGGGTCGTGAGCCGCCGTCCTTCCACGACTGAGACTGCCCAAAGCCTGCTTGGGCCGGCGGCGGCGTTCGTGGCGTTGTTCGACTGTGTCGAGGGCGTTCAGTTTTGGATCAAGGATCGCGCCGGGCGTTACCGGGCCATGAATCGGGCGTGCTTGCTCGACTACTCGATCGCATCGTTCGCTGAGGCGGAGGGAAAGACGGACTTCGATCTTTCACCAGCGCACATTGCCACGCAGTTCCGCGTCGACGACGAACGCGTGCTCAAGGGCGCAAAGATTGTGAATCGCGTGGAACTCGTCGGCCGCTTCGATCACACCGCTGTCTGGTGCGTGACCGACAAGGTGCCGCTCCGCAACGCGCGCGGCCGCATCGTGGGGACGGCAGGCGTGGCGCGACCCCTGGCCAAGGACGCGGTGTTTCCGGTCACTGCGGACGCAGCAGCGCTGACCCGCGCGGTGGCATTTCTGCGCAAGCACCTCGCGGAGCCCCTCGACAACGCGACGCTCGCGGGGCACGCCGGCTTGTCGGTGCGGGTCTTGGAGCGCCGGTTCCGCGAGGCGTTTCATCTCGCGCCGCAGCAGTATCTCCGGCGGTTGCGTGTGCGGCTCGCCTGTCATCCGCTGGTTTATTCGGAATTAACACTGGCCGAAATCGCCGCCGCACATGGCTTTTGTGATCAAAGCCATTTCGGTCGCGAGTTCCGGCGGGAGACCGGGATGACCCCGCGCGAGTATCGCGAACGCTTCCGGACCCGTTCCGGAGTGTGACGCGATTCTTCCAAAACCTGACGCAGATGCTCTAGCCGTCCCTACGGAGTCTTGGGATGTTCTTGAGATGCCCAATCGCGCAACACTACATGGTAACGCCACGTCGTTCGACGTCGTGATCGTGGGTGCGGGTCCAACCGGCGCGTTGGTGGCGGCCCGGATGGCGGCAGAGGGTTTGTCCGTCGCCATTCTCGAGGCGGGACAAAGGTTCGGCAGGAACAACCCGCTGCCCAACTCCGAGGCGAATGCGGGCAAGATCATGTGGTCGGAGCCGCGTAATCATGTCGGCAATGATTTTGTCATTCCGAAAGCGGGCATGGGCGTGGGGGGCGGCACGCAGACGTGGCTCGGAGTGATGCCGCGTTTTCATCGCGAGGACTTTTGCACGCATTCGACGGAAGGCGTTGGTGCGGACTGGCCCATCGGCTATGACGACCTGCGCCCGCACTATGAAAAGGTCGAGCCTGAGTTCGGGCTGGCGGGCGAGTGCGGGCCGTTCGCGCCGGAGCCGTATTCGCTGCCCATGCCGCCGCATCGCATGAACTGGCACGCGCAATTGCTCGCCCGCGGCGCGCGCAAGCTCGGGGCGCATCCGTTTGCGCCACCCATCGCGATCAACTCTCAGGAGCACGATGGCCGGCCCGCCTGCATTTATTGCGGTTGGTGCGCGTCGGGTTGTCCGACGGAGGCGAAGGCCACGGCGGCGAATACTCACCTTCTGAAAGCCGAACGACTCGGTGCGCGCGTCATCAGCGATGCCTTCGTGCATCGCGTGAACTACGATTCAGCGACTGGTCGCGCGACCGGCGTGGAGTATCTGGATTCTCTGCGCCGCGAGCATCGGGTCGATGCGAAGGTCGTCGTGCTGACCGCGCATGCGATTGAGACGCCACGGCTGCTCTTGATGTCGTCGAATAGCGCCTTTCCCGATGGTTTGGCGAACTCCAGCGGCATGGTGGGCAGGAACTTCATGAGCCACCCAACGTGGCAGGTCTTCGGCACGTTCGATGAACCGGTAAATGCGTTCAAAGGAATGCAAATGGGCCATGTCATGGTGCAGGACTACTACAAGCCCGATACCCGCAACGACTATGCGCGTGGGTACATTCTGCTGAGTTACATGATGACGCCGGTGACCTTTGGCAATCTCAGCGGCCTGATGTTCGGCCAGGAGCTGAAGGACTTCCTGCATGAGTATTCACACACCGCCGCTTGGTGGGCGCACGCCGAAGGTCTGCCCGACGTGCGCAACACGATCACGCTCGATCCCGATCTGCGTGATGCCCGTGGCCTGCCTGTCGCTCAAGTCTCCTACAAATGGTGCGACAACGATGTTAAACTCGCCGCCGCCGCACGCGACAAGGCCTCGGAGATGATGGCGGCATCAGGCGCGAAGAAAGTCCGCATCGGTTTGAACTACGGCGCCCACGCCATGGGCAGTTGCCGCATGGGCGATGATGCGAAGACTTCGGTCGTGAACCAGTTCTGCCAGTCCCATGACGTGAAGAACCTCTTCATATGCGACACCAGCGTCTTCGTCACTGGTGCGGGGGTGAATCCGACATTGACCGCGATGGCCATCGCTGACCGTGCGACAGGGCGTCTTATCGCATGCGCTAGGAAAGGAGAGTTGTGAACGAGACTCCAATCACGCTCACCGACATTGCGACGTTCGCCGCACTGGCGAATGGCATCATCCCCGCCGATGAGCGGGACGCCGGCGCGGCAGCGGTTCACGCCGGGCCAGGGATCGCCGAGCGGATGCGACGCAGTCCGTATGCGCCGGTGTATCTCGACGGACTGAAGTTGGCCCATGAACTCGCGGAGACAATGTTCGGCAAAGCGGCGCATGAGATGGATGGGGCGCAGATGCACGAGGTGCTCACGGCGTTGAGCACCCAATCGCCCGCATTCTTCCGCCAGCTCCGTGCTGACGTCTGTGCGCTCTACCTTAGCGATGCGGGCGTGTGGCAGCGCATCGGGTTTCCCGGGCCTTCGACCGACACCGGCGGCTATCCTGACTTCGATCAACCTCAACTCTGACACCACGATGATGACCGTCCCTGAACTCTTGCCTGCAACGCGGGCTTTTCTGTCCAAGCCCGCCAAGATGCTTATCGGCGGCCAGTGGCGTGAGGCTTCCAGCGGTGAGACTCTGCCCTCGATTGATCCGGCGACGGGCAAGGTGCTTGGAGTGTTTCCGTCTGGCACCGCGACTGATTCGGATGAAGCCGTGCGGGCGGCGCGCCGTGCGTTCCCGGCTTGGAAGAAAGTCACGCCGAATGATCGCGGCCGCCTGCTGCAAAAGGCCGCCGCACTCATGGAGAAGCACGGCGATGAACTCGCGGAGCTCATCACGCTCGAAAACGGCAAGCCGCTTTGGGAAGCGAAGAAGGAAGTCGGCACCGCCGTGAGCTGGACCGAATACTACGCCGGCTGGACCACGAAGCTGCTGGGAGACACGATCCCGCTCTCCTTACCGGGCCAATTTCTAAACTACACCACCCGCGAGCCGCTCGGAGTAGTCGTCGGCATCACGCCGCCGAATTACCCGCTCACCATGCCGCTCTACAAAGCGGCTCCCGCGCTCGCGACGGGTAACACGATCATCGTCAAGCCATCGGAAGACACCTCGCTCGTCGCCCTGCGGCTGGGTGAGATCTTCACGGAAGCAGGCTTCGCCGATGGCGTGTTCAACGTCGTTACCGGCCTCGGCGAAACCGTTGGCGCGGCCTTCGCGAACCACCATGACGTGGACAAGATTACCTTCACAGGCAGCACCGAAGTCGGTCGTGCGCTCGTGCGGGCCAGCGCTGGTAATTTGAAAAAGGTGTCGCTCGAACTCGGCGGCAAATCGCCGAACATCGTCTTCGCCGACGCCGATCTCGAAGCCGCGCTCAAAGGCGTGTTCATGGGCATCTTCTTTTGCCAGGGCGAAATTTGCTCCGCTGGTTCGCGGCTGTTCGTAGAGCGCGGCATTTATGACGAGTTCGTCGCCCGTCTCGCGGACATGGCGCGCAGCGTGAAGCTCGGTCACGGGCTCAGCCCGGAAACCAAAATGGGCCCGCTCGTTTCCAAGGCGCAGCAGGAGCGCGTGCTCGGTTACATCGACATCGGTGCGAGCGAGAAGGCACAGACACTCGCCGGTGGCAAAGCAGGCACGGGGGCGCTCGCGGATGGCTTCTTCGTCGAACCGACCGTCTTCAGCGCCGTGCACAATCAGATGCGCATCGCGCAGGAGGAAATTTTCGGCCCCGTCGTCTGTGCGATTCCGTTCGATGATCTGCCCGACGCGATTGCGAAGGGTAACGACTCACCCTTCGGCCTGGCTGCCGGCGTGTGGACGCGTGACATCCGCAAAGCCCACCAGGCCGCCGCCGCGCTCGAGGCCGGCACCGTGTGGGTAAACTGTTACAACGCCTTCGACAACGCCTCGCCTTGGGGCGGCTTCAAACAAAGCGGCTGGGGCCGCGAGAAAGGCCCGTATGGCCTCGACCTTTTCACCCAGATCAAATCCGTCATCATCAACTTTACGTGAACCCACCCTCCCTTATGAAACACTCAATTACCCGGCGTCAGTTTATCACGACTGCTGCCGCCACCGCTGGGGCCATCAGCTTGCCGCCATTCGGACCCGTTTTGGTGCGAGGTGCCGACGGTGACGTGCTGCCCAGCAATCGTATCACGGTCGCCTGTATTGGTCTGGGCAACCGCGGTCCGGAAAACATGCAAGCACTCCTGGCAAACCCCGAGGTCCGCGTCATCGCCGTCTGCGATGTGCTTGAAACGCAGCGGACCAAAGGGAAGCAGATGGTGGACGACCGCTACGGCAACCGCGATTGCGCGACGTTCAATGACTACCGCGAGTTGATGCAACGCAAGGATCTTGATGCCGTGCTGATCTGCACCCCGGATCATGGGCATCCCCTCATTGCCATCGAAGCTGCGCGGCAGGGCAAACACATGTATTGCGAGAAACCCATCGGCTGGAGCGTGCGGGCTGGCCAGGCGGTTCGGAAAGCGGTCCATGACAGCAAAGTTGTGTTCCAATTCGGCACCCAACAGCGCTCCGACACCAAGTTCCGGCTCGCTTGCGAGTTGGTGCGCAACGGCCGGATTGGGAAGCTGCAGACCATCTTGGTAGGTGTGCCGGCCGGCCGGACCGTTCCCCATTCACCGGTCGCCCCCGTGCCCGAGGGATTCGATTACGACCTCTGGCTCGGGCCTGCACCGTGGGTGCCGTATTCCTACGAGCGCAGTCGCCCGTACGCGAATGGATTCAGCAACTGGTATAATATCTCCGATTACTGCATCGGTTTCATCGGCAATTGGGGCATTCACCACCTGGATATTGCGCAGTGGGGCAACGGTTCCGATTTGACGGGGCCGACGGAGGTGGAGGGAAATGGCACTTTCCCGACCGAAGGCATGGCCGACTGTGCCCTGAGCTGGCAGGTCGAGAATCGCTTTGCCAACGGGGTTACCGTGGTTCACATGGACGATGCCACCAGTAAGAAACACCCGCTGCAGGTGGGCGGCTTCGGCCACGGCGTGACGTTTCTCGGCACGGTGGGTTGGGTCCACGTCCGTCGCGGCTATATCGAGTCCAAGCCCGAGTCGCTGTTGGAATCCAAGTTCGGCCCAGGCGATGTGCGGCTCATCAAGACCGACCATCACCAGAACAACTTCATCGACGCGATCAAGGGGCGGGCCCCACTCGTGTCGCCGATCGACGTCGGAGTCCGGTCCGACACGCTCTGCTGGCTGGATCAGATTGCGATCAAACTGAAGCGAAAGCTGCGGTGGGATCCGACCAAAGAAGAGTTCGTCAACGATGCCGACGCCAATGCGATGCTGGCTCGTCCGATGCGGGCGCCTTGGAAACTGCCAACATGAATTCCGTCTATCTGAAATCTGTCTTGTCGCATTCTGGCATCGGCTTGGGGTTCCGGACCTTCGTCCTGGCCCCGATCGGAGCCGTACTGCTGCAAAATGCAAATCCCTACCAATAGTTGTCGCCGTCACTCATCACCAAGACCTAATGACATTTCCCAAACTCCTTTTGGCTTCACTCCTGGCTTTGCTCGGATCGACCGCCGCCATGGCTGAACAGTTCAGCGTCCTGCTCTTTTCCAAAACCGCCGGGTGGCACCACGATTCCATCAATGCCGGCGTTACTGCCATTCAGGAAATGGGCAAATTGCATGACTTCAAAGTGTTTTGGACCGAGGACGCCAATCGCGTCTTCAACGACAAGGAGCTCGTGAAATATAAAGCTGTGATCTTTCTCCTGACCACCGGCGATGTGTTGAACGATGAGCAGCAAGCCGCCTTTGAGAAGTTCATCCGAAGCGGAGGAGGATACGTCGGCATCCACAGTGCGGCGGACACGGAATACGGCTGGCCATGGTATACCAAAATGGTAGGACACATGTTTCACATTCATCCTCCGGTCCAGACAGCCGTATTGAAGGTGGAGGACTACAACTTTCCCGGCATGGAGCGGTTCGCCAAACGGACTCTGGTCACCGAGGAATGGTATGAGTTCAAGGCGCCGTTATCGGACGAGCTGAAGTATTTGCTGTCCGTTGACGAGAAGACCTACAAGCCGAACGTAGTCTGGGCGGAAAAGAAGATCGAAGGGAAGGGAATGGACGCCTTCCATCCGATCAGTTGGTATCAGGATTACGAGGGTGGCCGGGCCTTTTACACCGCGCTGGGACACCTTCCCGCCACCTACAGCGACGCGACGTTCCTGCACCATGTTTATGGCGGCATCTATTGGGCCGCCACTGGGAATGGCTTCAAAGCCGAGTAATCACCGAAATGCTCTGTCCCTTTTGTTCAATATGAAACGATCGCTTCACGCTCTACTCTTGTTCGCGGCGGCGCTCCACGGAACGTGGGGCGTTCAAGCGCAGCAAGTCATCCCGCTCTGGGAGAAGGGAGCGCCCGGCTTCGAGAATCACCGCAACGAGCCGGAGCAATCCGCAAGCTATTGGGTGAAGAATGTTCACAACCCTTCGCTCACCGTGTTTCTGCCACCGAAGGAAAAGGCGACTGGTGCGGCGGTGATCGTGTGTCCGGGTGGTGGGTTCCGGGAGCTTGTCTTCAAGGGTGAGGGCATCGCGCCGGCGCAGTTCCTGACCAATCTCGGCGTTGCGGCACTGGTCTTGAAGTATCGGCTGCCGCGTGAAACGAACTCGCCTTACTCGCTCCCGAGGCACGCCCTCGAAGATGGTCAGCGCGCGATGCGGCTCGTGCGCAGTCACGCGAAGGAATGGGGCATCGACGCGAAGCGCATCGGCATCCTGGGCTTCTCGGCGGGCGGCGAGGTGGCGTCCCTTGTCACCTATAGTCCGGGAGAGGGCGACGCGAAGGCGACTGACCCGATTGAACAACTCAGTGCGAGTCCCAACTTCCAGATCATGATTTACCCGGGCCCGCTGGGAATTCCTGAAACGATTCCGGCAAATGCGCCGCCGTCGTTCTGGCTCGCGGCGAATGACGACCAGCAACCGGCTCGGACCATTGCTGAAATGTTGCCGAAGTATCGCGCAGCGAAGGTGCCGATTGAGGTGCATCTGTTCGCGAAGGGTGGCCACGGGTTCAACATGGGCGACCGCTCGAAGCTCGCGACGGTCAAAGGGTGGACGAACCGTCTGTCTGATTGGCTGACGGACAATGTCTTGGTCCCTGAAACGGTTGGTAACAGCAAATAAGTTTTCAAATCAGCCGTGCAAAACACAACGCCCCCTCACTCCGTGCCGCCGCCGATCACCGAAACTTTCGGCAACCTCGACGTGGGGGCACCCGAGTTGGCTGGCTCCGCGAGTCCGGTTGAAAGAGGTTGGGACATCACGGCGGGCGGGGCGGATATTTGGAACAAAACAGACCAGTTTCATTTCGTCTTCCGGGAAATATCCGGTGACTTCGACGTCGCGGTCCGGGTCGAAAGTTTCACTCCAGCTCATCTGTATTCCAAGGCGGGCTTGATGATTCGCGAGAGTTTGGATGCCGACAGCGCTCACCTGATGTTTTTGGTTTTCTCGAGCGATGCGCCCCGGAACAACAATCTCGGCGCGTATGAAATTCAGTTTCGCCCTACGGCGGGAGCTGATTGTCAGGGGATTTATCCCGCGGTAAGGCCGCCGACTCCACCGGAATTCCCCGGTGCCTATCCTGACTCCTGGCTGCGAGTGGCCCGGCGCGGAAATCAATTCTCGGCGTTCGCATCCACCGATGGAAAAACGTGGAGGCTGTTTGGAGGACAGGTTCTGCCGCTGGCCAGCACGGTCAAGGTAGGGCCCGCTCTGACTTCACATAACCCTGAAGTCGCGGCCAGCGCGGCGTTTCGCGACTACACCGAACTCAAGTAACTCATCCACAAATGATGAAACGAATCAAACTCGCGCCGCCCGGACCGGAGTTTTCGCGCATGGTTTATGGCACCTGGCGGATGCTCGACACGAAGCCGACCGCGCAGGAAATCAACCGCCGCCTTCACGCCTGCCTCGAACTTGGCATCACCACCCTTGATACGGCGGAGATTTACGGCCTTTACGAAGTGGAGCAAGTGCTCGGCGCGGCGCTCGCCTTATCGCCAGGACTGCGGGACAAATTCGAGATCATAAACCAGGGCGCGTTTGCCCTGTAGTTTGGAGGAGGGAGCCAAGAATGTCTTCCTTTCACAAAGACTCAGTCGAACACGCTTACTTCGCTGGCGATAATGACGCGACGCCCTCCGTGGCGGCGATGGCAGCTTGGAGTTCAACCAGCATCTTCGACGCCTCCACGAATGAATCGTAGTTCTTCCGTCCCGAGGCCAGCGTCTCGATGGGCAGATAGCCCCGGTAGCCGGACCGGCGAATGATCGTGACCAGCTTCTTCATATCAACGCGGGGCGAATCGCCCGGAGTCCCGGTCAGTTCCTTGATCTGCCAGTTCACCGCGTAGGGGGCGACCATGGCGATGTCGGCATAAGGATCGGGCGTGTTGTATTTGCCGGTGTCCACCAGGGCGGCGCAGTATTCATGATCCACGCGTTGAAGCAGGCTGATATGCTGCTCGCCCGTGCTGATGAAGTCGCCGTGGTTCTGCACCGCGACGATGACGCCAAATTTCTTCCCATGCTCCGCGCACTCGCGCAGCGCATCCGCCAGCCAGACCTCGACCGCGGCGCGTTCTGCGTTGCCCGCCGCCTGCTGCCAGTTCTTGAAGGGCGGCTGCGAATCCGCAAAGGCCCGAATCGTCGGCGCACCGAGCTTCGCCGCGACTTCGATCCAGGTTTTTATGCGCTGCACACCCTCGGCCCGCACCGCTTTGTCAGCGGTGGTGAAATCGTTGCGAACGCCGGTCCCGCTGATGCCAAGGCCCAGATCAAACGCGTGGCGTTTGAGTCGAAAGATGTAGCTGTCGTCGGGTGCCTTTGGATAGCCCGGGAAGAAATAGCCGGTCAGATCCACGCCGTCGAAATTGTGCTCGGCGCAAAAATCACAAACCTGAAAAAGATTCACTCCTTTACTGGCGTCCTTAGTGTTGGCATTCAGAAGTTCCAAAAAGGAAAATGCATTCAGCGCTGTCTTGAAGTGCGATCCACCCAAGCGCTTGATGGGGATAAGCGCTGCATTGGCGAATCCCGCTGAAGCCACGAATGGCAACAAGGCGGCTTGCTTCAAAAAAGTGCGGCGGGAAGGCGCAAAGTTCATGGTTTCTCCCTAACGAGTTCGGCGACGGCGGTGTTGAAAAACTTCACGCTCGCGTCGATCTCGGGAACGGAGTTCTCCCAGTTGTATTCATACTCGATGCAGATCGCGCCCTTAAACTTCTGGCGCTTCAGCTCGGCGAGCATGCCTTTGACATTGGAAATGCCTGTTCCCCACGGAACATCGTGCGCCTGAAGCGACCTTTCGTTCAAGTCTTTGAAGTGCAGGGCAATCAAGCGTCCCTCCAGTTTCTGCAAGCATTTCACCGGATCGAGACCTGATCGCACGTAGTGGCCGACGTCGGCACAGGCGCCGAGCAAAGGGCTGCGGCCCTTGACGGCAGCGAGAACGGTGTCCGGGTTCCAGTAGAAATTCTCAGGTCCAGGATGATTGTGAATGGCCACCTTGATGTTGTATTCCTTCGCCAGCTTCTCCACCACTTCCATCACCTTCGGCAGCTCTTCCATCCGGCCGTGCGTTTCGGGCTCGGCCACGAGCACCTCAATGCCAAACCGCCGGGCGGCTTCGAAGATCTTCCGGCTGGCCGCTTCGTTGGCGCCCGGCTTGACCACGCCCATGTTGACGAACTTCGGGCTGAGTGCCTTGGCTTTCATATGGGCCTGAATGGCGGCGAAATCCGCGTCCGTAAGCGTGGGCGTAGGCAGCTTGGTCAGTTTCCCGTCCACCTCCCGGTTGTAGCTACCGGAGATGCTCATGCTTGTCACTCCGACGGCGGCGGTTTTATCAATGGCGTCAAAGAGGGAAAATTTCTGAAACGTCCAGGAATGCATCGATAGTTGCCAGCCGAGCTGGTCAGCGGGGCTGGAAACCGGGGCGGCTTCTTGCGCGCAGGTGGAAACTCCCATTAGCACGGCGATCGTCAGCGAATAGATTGCTTTCATGGTGGGTGAATTCCTGAACATTTATTGGCCCGTATGACTGACAAAGGCGGCGTGCCGTCCGTCCGGAGACCATGAGGGCACATTGATGGTTCCCTGTCCGCCATACAGGTAGGCAACGATGGTTGGCTCTCCGCCATCAAACGGCATCGTGCGCAAGTAAACGTGTTTGTAATAGGGGTGATCGTCGGCTGCGATGTCCTTGGAGAAGGAAATGAACACGATCCGTTTGCCATCAGGCGATACATGGGGAAACCAATTGTTGAATTCATCCCGAGTCATTTGCTCCTGACCACTTCCATCCGCCTTCATTCGCCAAAGCTGCATCTTTCCGGTCCGGGCAGAATTGAAATAGATCCACTTCCCATCGGGACTATACTCGGAGCCGTCATCCAAACCCTTGGCCGTGGTCAGCCGGGTTTCTTCGCCGCCTTCGGCCGGAATGCTGTAGATGTCGAATTCCCCGTTGCGTTCCCCGGTAAACAGCAGTGATTTCCCATCAGGCGACCAGCTGTGCAGATAGGAAGGAGCCTTGACCGTGACTTGGCGGGGAGTGCCTCCGCCAATCGGCAGTGTGTAGACAAGCGACTTTCCACCGGCTTCCTTCGCATGATGGCTGATCCCGAGCATTTTGCCGTCGAATGAGAGCACGTGGTCGTTGTTGCATTTCACGGCGAATCCAGTGTCGAGCGGATACGGTTTTCTCTCCGTCAGAGGGAAGCGATACATCCGCCCCTTGGAGTTATAGATCAACGTCGAGCCGTCGGGTGTCCAATTGGGCGCCTCAATCCCTTCCGGCGTTTCGAACAAAACGCGCCGGTCGCCGGTTCCCACATCCAACGTTTCCAACCGGCTGCCAAGGTAATCGCGATAGGGAACAAAATTCTTCGGTGCAGGAATGGTGATGCGCACATCCTTGAAGACCGCCTTCTCCGTCACATCGGGATTGTGCGAGCAGACGAACAGCCCCACATAGAGTTCATCCCCCAGTTCGAGATCTCCCAGCTCAGAAGTGACAAACGGCTGCCCGAAGCGAGCGACCGACATTGTGTATTGATTCCCTTTGCGTTCGAGTTGGATCACATCGGCGGCGGTCAGGGTGGATTTGAGTTCCTCCGTATTCGCCCCGGCAGTGCGCCGAAACTGGAGCGAGGTCAAGCCATCGCCATGCACTGCCGCATTGATATGAGGCGATCCGGTTTCCAGCGTGGACCGCGCCATCCATCCCAGCTTGCGATGCGCATCCACGCCCTTGGCGGGGAATACCGCGCGGGTTTGGACGATGAAGTCCCCCTTGATGCGCTTCCAGACAAAGTGAAACTCGTCCAGGCCGAACCACATGTTTTTGCCAGCCCCGGAGATGGTGTAGTGCTGCTGTTCTGTGTCATAAACTGCAGAACCCTGCAATGCCGGCCTACCGACATCGGTTTGCGAAGTGAACAGTCCGACAGGCAAGGTGGAACCATCCTGGGCGCCGGTGTTCATCAAACAGACCAGGAGGCCCAGACCGATTGTCAGCGAATGGAATTTGTGTTTCATGAGTCCACGTTCTCGTCTTTCCGAAAATTATCGCGATTTGGACCAAGGAATGGGACGACCAAAATCAATAGCTGACATCACGACAAGTTTGCCGCAATGCCTTGAGTGAGCGCATTCCCATTTGCGGCGTCTTCTTGCAGAATTGCGGCTTGCTTCCAGCAAGCCGTTTGCGGATTGCCGTGTTCCCGTCCCACTGGCTAGGATGAAACCTGTGCCGCGCAAAGCTTCTCTTCCGGGAAAAATTCTGGGCACGGCGACGGAACTGGTCGCCGGCCAGCCCCGTCCCCAGACCTGCTACGGCACTTATGCGGGCGACCTGCCGGACCCGCGCTTCCGTCTGCGGATCGCCGTGGTCGAGCACGCCGACTCCTTCCAGATGCATGCCCACGAGTATTCCGAGATCTGCCTCGTGCTCGGCGGCCGGGCCACCCATCTGACCGATTACGGCAACCATCCGCTGGAAACCGGAGATGCATTCGTGATCAACAGCGATACCCGCCATGGGTTCACCCAGTTGCACAAGTTGAAGCTGTGCAACCTGATGTTCGATCCGCGCCAGTTCCTGAACGGTCAGCGGGATCTGCACCGGCTGATGGGTTACCACGCCCTCTTCGATCTCCAACCCCGCTCGACGCATCCGGAGGAATTCAAAGAACGTCTCCACCTGCGGCCCGCAGATCTTGCCCGCGTGCAACAATTGGTGGCGGCCATGCAGGATGAAACGAGCGGTCACGAGGAAGGATGGCAAACCGTGGTCCGCTCCCTTTTCCTGCAACTGGCAACCCTCCTGTCACGCTGTTACGCCAGTCAGCAGTCGCATCAGGCCACGCCCCTGACCCGGCTGGCGAACGTGGTCGCTCATATCCAAAAACATTTCCGGGAGCCACTGAGAATCGAAGACCTGGCTCGGCTGGCGCATCTTTCCACCAGTCAGTTGCAACGAACCTTCAAACGTTCCTTCAATACGACGGCGGTAAAGTTCATCACTCGCGTGCGCATTCACGAGGCCTGCGAACTGTTGAAGGACCCCAACTACGACGTCACCCGCGCCGCCCTCGACTGCGGCTTCAATTCCCCGGCCTTTTTCTCCACCCAGTTCAAGGATCTCATGGGCGAGTCGCCCTCCGCCTATCGTCGGCGGCAGGGTCAATGATGGGATGAAACAATCCGAGCAGTAGCATGCCGCAATCCTGCAAGAAGTCGGCGCAAACGGGAATGCGCCTGGCTTGATGTCTCGATAGAGTTTTGAGCATGTTCTTCATTGATAACCCTTCTTCAATGCGGCGGGGAATTGAGGCTGCTTCCACCGATGAAGACACTCGGGGCGACATGCGGTTGAGCAAGTTCTGCCGGGACCAGCATGGTGAAGATTGGGCCCGCCCTGACGCCACATGACCCAGAGATTGCGGCCAACGCCTCATTTCACGACTGCACCAAACTCAAGCAACCGATTCACGAATGATGACACGGGTAAAACTTTCTCCGCAGGGACCGGAATTTTCACGCATGGTTTATGGCACCTGGCGGATGCTCGACACCAAACCGACCGCGCAGGAAATCAACCGCCGCCTTCACGCCTGCCTCGAACTCGGCATCACCACCCTTGATACGGCGGAGATTTACGGCCTCTACGAAGTGGAGCAAGTGCTCGGCGCGGCGCTCGCCTTGTCGCCAGGACTGCGGGATAAATTCGAGCTCATAACGAAGGCCGGCATTTATGTGCCTTGTTCCTACCATCCCGATCGCCGCACCGCGCATTACAACGCCACGGGCCCGCGCCTCCTCAAGAGTGTCGAGAAATCCCTGCGCTTCCTGGGCACCGACCATGTCGAACTGTTTCTCGTCCATCGCCCCGACTGGCTGACGCGCGCCGACGACACGGCGGCTGGATTGAATGGGTTGCTGCGCAGCGGGAAGATTCGCGCGGCCGGCGTGTCCAACTACAGCGTTTCGCAGTTTGATCTGCTGAATGCGCGCATGGAACAACCGCTCGTGACGAACCAGATTGAGTTTCATCTGCTGCACCCGGAGCCAATCAACGACGGCACGCTTCATCAGTGCGAGAAGTTGGGCGTGCTGCCGATGGCGTGGAGTCCGCTCGCCGGTGGGCGGCTCTTTGATCCCAGCAATCCCGCCGCCGCGCGTCTGGCTGCGGCCGCGAAAAGTATGTCGTCCCGTTACCACGGCGCGACGCTGGAACAGTTGGCCTACGCCTGGATCGTCGCGCACCCCAGTCGGCCGCTGCCCGTCATCGGCACGAACAAGCTTGAACGCCTGCAATCCGCGGCGCAGGCCGATGGCATTGTGCTGGAACGTGAAGATTGGTATGCGCTCTGGGAAGCGGCGCAGGGCCGCAGGATTCCGTGAGGTGTCATCGGTAACAACAAAACCGGGTGCCGACGGTGCAATTTATTCCGACAAACTCAACCACAACATTCCTGAAATAATGATCGCATCTCTAACACAGAAAATGGCGCAACCCGTGATGGTTGTTCTCGCCATATGCACATTCAACTTGGTCGCTGTCGCAGCCGATTCCGCCGCGCCGGGCGCGTCCACTCCGGTGAAACGTATTGTCGTCTGGGACGGCGAACAGGCAACCAAAGGCTCGGGCTGGGTAAATCCCAAGACTTGCACCGTGGGACCACAGACGGTTCAAGCGCACAGTGGCAAGACGGCCGTTGAGTTTAAGTTCAAAGGCGGCGCGGATGGATGGATGGGAGCGGGCTGGAACTGGTGCGCCTTCCAGACCGGGGCTTTTGGCACGGACATCACCGGATTCAAAAACTTTAGCTTCTGGATGAAAACCAAGGGCACCGTCGCCGACGTGCAACTCAACCTGTTGTGCAACGGTGAGAAGTTCGACATGCCGGAACACCATACCGAAAAAGTTTCGGCTCTGACCTACTGTCCCCAGTTGCAAGATGGCGAATGGCACAAAGTAACCATTCCGTTGGCTGACCTGAAACAGCCCAAGGGATTTGATCCCTTGCACGTTGGCGAACTGGCTGCGCAATTTTTCTTTCTGTAAATTTGGCGAGTTCAAACTGAGGGCTGGGTTGAGGCTTCCATGTTGAGGTAGATTTTTCCGGATTCCCATTCGTCGCTGGTTTCCGCAAGGAGGGCGGTGACCAGGCGCAGGAGGGC
>JANLTG010000072.1:0-1810 GCA_031362805.1 bacterium | reverse complement strand
TTGCCAAGCGTCTGCGCGTTACGGAAAGCTTCCGTAAGTCGGGCAACAAGCCCGAATGGATGATCCTGGACGTGCTGCCAGTGATTCCGCCCGAACTGCGCCCGCTGGTGCCGCTCGATGGCGGACGTTTTGCCACCTCCGATTTGAACGACCTTTACCGTCGCGTCATCAACCGCAACAACCGTCTCAAGAAGCTGATGGAGTTGCATGCGCCGGACGTCATCGTCCGTAACGAAAAGCGCATGCTGCAGGAAGCCGTCGACGCTCTGTTCGACAACGGCCGACGTGGCCGCGTCCTGCGCGGAGCCAACAACCGTCCGCTCAAGTCGCTCTCCGATACCTTGAAGGGCAAGCAGGGCCGCTTCCGTCAGAATCTTCTCGGCAAGCGCGTCGATTACTCGGGCCGTTCGGTCATCGTGGTCGGCCCCGAACTCAAGCTCCACCAGTGCGGTCTTCCCAAGAAGATGGCGCTCGAGCTGTTTAAACCCTTCATCTACCATCGCCTCGAACAGCGCGGTCACTGCACCACCATCAAGCAGGCCAAGGAATTGGTCGAGCAGCAGGACCCGGTCGTTTGGGACATCCTGGAAGAGGTGATTCGCGATCACCCGGTGATGCTCAACCGCGCTCCGACGCTCCATCGCCTGGGTATCCAGGCTTTTGAGCCGGTGCTCGTGGAAGGCAAAGCGATCAAGGTCCATCCGCTGGTCTGCGTGGCCTTTAACGCCGACTTCGACGGTGACCAGATGGCCATCCACATTCCGCTCTCGCCCGAGGCGCAGATCGAAGCCTCGACGCTGAAGCTCGCCTCGAACAACATCCACACTCCCGCCCATGGCGCACCCATCGCGGTGCCCACGCAGGACATGGTGTTGGGCCTCTACTACCTCACCAAATCGCGCAAGGGTTCCAAGGGCGAGGGCCGCACCTTTGCCTCCACCGATGACGTGTTGATCGCCCTCGAAATGGGCGAAGTCGAAACACTGACGCCGATCAAGCTGCGCCACACCGGCCGCGTGATCGATCTGGTGAAGGCTTTCGACAACCAGGACATCATCCACTCCGAGCCCATCGAGTACGTCAAGCAGTACATGGACACGACGGTGGGACGCGTGATCCTGAACGACGTGTTGCCGGGCGAAATGCCGTTCATGAACGGCCTGCTGAAGAAGAAGGGCCTGTCGCAACTGGTGCAGTATTGCTACCTGAAGTTCGGGTTGCATGTCACCGTCGGAATGCTCGACGAGATCAAGTCTCTCGGCTTCCTCTACGCCACGCGCGCCGGCATCTCCATCGGCATCGACGACATGGTTGTGCCTTCCAACAAGAAGGAACTCGTCACCAAGGCCGAGAAGGACGTCATGGAGGTGCAGTCGCAGTACCTCGAAGGCGCCATTACGCACGGTGAACGCTACAACAAGATCATCGAGATCTGGTCCAAGGTCACCGAACGCGTGTCCGAGGAAATGTTCAAGAAGATGGAGAACGACGACCGGACCGGGGCGTACCTGAACCCGATCTACATCATGGCCGACTCCGGCGCCCGCGGTTCCCGCCAACAGATCCGCCAGCTCTCCGGCATGCGCGGCCTGATGGCCAAGCCGTCCGGCGAGATCATCGAAACGCCCATCACGGCTAATTTCCGTGAAGGCTTGAACGTATTGCAGTACTTCATCTCGACGCACGGCGCGCGTAAAGGGCTCGCCGATACGGCGCTCAAAACCGCCGACTCCGGCTACCTCACCCGCCGCCTGTGCGACGTGGCCCAGGACGTCATCATCTCCGAACTCGATTGCGGCACCGGCGACGG
>JANLTG010000123.1:0-17500 GCA_031362805.1 bacterium | reverse complement strand
CATCGCGCCACTTCTTGGCCGGCCCCGATCTCGGCAAAGGTTCCATAGATGGCGCCGTCAATATTGATGCGCAGTGCTTTCTGGTGTGCCCCCAATGGCTCATGCAACTCCGGTGGGGTGGAAGTCGGGTTGTCGGTGTTGCTCATAAGGACTTGGCGGCAGCCTAGCGGCGTCGCCGGAGTCTGCCAATCTCTGGATGTGATTATCGGATGCCCGTGGCAAACCCTTGAATCCCTGGCCCGCCGGCGTGCCGCGGGATTCCCCGATTGCAATTCGCAGATGAATTCATAAACCTTCGTTCGTGACGAAACCACTCGCCCTGTTGTTCTACGAGAAGCTGCTCCCCGGATCGCAGTTGCTCAACCAACTTCAGGATCGCGGCTATCGCGTGCAGTCCACCAACGAGGCGAATGCCGTCCTCGAGTTGGCCCGATCGACCAAGCCGTTGCTGGTATTTATGGACCTGCAAGATCGCCAAGGCCGGGCGATCGCCAGCATTCAAGCGCTGCGGAAAGACGAAGAGACCAGCCACTTGCCGGTGATTGCGTTCGCCGCCGAGCGCGAGGCCGCACTGCAAGAGTCGGCCCGGAAAGCGGGGGCTTCTCTGGTCGTCAATGAGAGCGTCTTGCTGCAGCACCTGGATCAATTTCTCGATCAAGCTCTGCAGGTGGAGTAGCGATTTGGCGGGGAGACGGCGGCGCGTCCGACTTCAGCGAAATGGCATGTCAGCATAAGCCGCCCGGTTTGGAGATAAGTCAGTCTGTTGGCTGCCAATTGTAATGCGTTTGATGTTAGGAGATTAAATGTTTGCGGCAATTCTTGCCGAACAAATCCTTGACCGGCAATTGCGGCAAATTTAGCTTCGCAGCGTTCCTTGAGGTTGGGCGTGCATTGGGTTGGAGAAGCGTGTCGCCGAATTGGTTGGTGCCAACACGAGTGCGACTTGCGCCGGTGTGCCGGTCTCGGGGGGAGAGAGGATACGTTATGGCGAGTGGAAAAGTTAAATGGTTCGACAACAAAAAGGGATTCGGCTTCATCGCCCAAGATACGGGACAGGACATATTTGTGCACCACACGTGCATTGACGGGGAGGGGTTCAAGACGCTCCGCGAAGGTGAAATGGTCAATTTCGATTTGATCGACAGCGACAAGGGCCCCAAGGCCGTGAAGGTTCACCGGGAACTTTAGATCCCGAAGCCGGCCGCGGTCTGCATTCAAGCCTTCCGTTTTGAGACGGAAGGCTTTCTATTTTCCGCCGCCGCGACGATGACCATGCCGATGAATTCCTCCACCCCATTTGTAACGTCCCTCTACGTCCATGTGCCCTTCTGTGCGCACAAGTGCGAGTACTGCGCCTTCTTTTCGGAGGCTTCGAACGGCGTGCAGATCGAGCGCTATGTGCAGGCGGTCCAAAACGAATTGCGATTAATCGCGGCCGACTTGCGGCCGGATACCATTTTCTTTGGAGGCGGGACACCCTCCATTCTCAGCCTCAAGCAGTGGGAGGAAATCCTTGCCACCATGCGGGAGTTGAAACTTGGACCCGCAGCTGAATGGACCGTGGAGTGCAATCCCGCCACGGTCTCGTCGGACAAGGCGAAGCTGCTCCGCGATGGTGGCGTGAATCGCATCTCGATGGGGGTGCAATCACTGGACGAGGCGCTGCTCGACCGACTTGGGCGGGTGCATTCGCGCGACATGGTTTTCCGATCCTTCGACATTTTGCGCAAAGCCGGCTTTGAGAATATCAACGTCGATCTCATGTTTGCCATTCCCGGGCAGACGATGGCCATTTGGCGGGAGACGCTCGCCGAGGCCACGGCGCTCGGCAGTGAACACCTCTCCTGCTACGAAGTAATCTACGAGGAAGATACCCCATTGTTCCAGCAGATGAAGGCCGGTGAGTTTGCGGTCGATGAAGACCTGGCTTGCGACATGTACGACGCACTGATCGAGCATGCGACCGGCGCCGGGTATCGCCAGTATGAGATCGCCAACTTTGCACGTCCCGGTACTGCGGCTGCGGCTGCCGATCCGCACTTCGCCTGCCGGCACAATCTCAACTACTGGCGGGCCGGTGACTACCACGGCCTGGGGCCGAGCGCCGCTGGCTATGTGCGGGGTCGCAGGACGAAAAACTGGTCCAACACCCAGCTCTATTGCGAGCAGTTGGAACACGGCCGGCGGGCGATGGAGACCACCGACGAACTGGCCCCGCTGGCGCGCGCGGGCGAAACCGCAGCCTTTGGTCTCCGCATGAATCGCGGTTGGAAGTTCGTCGAGTTCGCGGCCAGCACTGGCTTTGACCTGCGCACCGAGTGGCGCCCCGAACTCGATCGGTTGAACGCGATGGGCTGGGGCGAGGAGTTTGCCGGAGGCTTCCGTTTGACGCGCGCCGGATTGCGTTTTGCCGATTCCGCAGCGGAGATGTTTCTGCGCCCATGAAACAACCGCTCTTGCTCTCGCTGGCCGCTCGTTTGATGCGCCATCCTGCGGCGCCGTATCATGAATTCGCCGTGCGGTCGGAAGTGGAGTCGATCTGCCGTGAGCATCGCCTGGCGTGTCGGTGCGATCGCTTTGGCAATCTGCTCGTCGAACACCAGCGCGGTCGGGGCGTGCACCCCATGGCTTTGGTGGCGCATCTCGACCATCCGGGATTTGATATCCTCGGAGCGATCGGGAGGAAGCGTTTGAGAGCGCGATTTCTGGGTGGTGTTCCGCCGGAGTATTTCCCAGCCGGCACTCGGGTGCGGTTCCTGCCGAGCGGCTCGGTGGGCCGCCTCGGCAAACCACTGGCCGCTGCCACGGCCAAAGAGTTTGAGCTGATCCCCGACCAGACGCCCACGGAGACGCCGGCCTTTGCCGTGTGGGAGCTTGAAGACTTCGCGGTGCGCGACGGCTTGATCCACGGCCGGGCCTGTGACGATTTGATCGGTGTCGCGGCGATCTTGGCGACGCTGATTGAGGCGAAGAACTCGCGCTCTCCCAGCTGGTTGATTGGCGCGATCACGCGGGCCGAGGAAATTGGCTTTGGTGGAGCGCTGGCGCTCGCCAGCGCCCGGTCACTTCCGCGAGATGCGCTCGTAGTGTCGCTCGAGACCAGTCGAGAATTGCCTCCGGTTGAGATGGGCGCCGGCGTGATTGTTCGCGTCGGTGATCGCAGTTCCATCTTCGACCCGCAGGCGACGCGCTTCCTGGCCGAGGTCGCGGGCGATCACGCCAAGGTTGAGCGCACCTTCAAATACCAGCGGGCTTTGATGCAAGGTGGCAGCTGCGAAGGAACGGTGTTCGCCGAGGCTGGCTATCAAACGGCCGCCGTTTGTGTGGCCCTTGGTAATTACCACAATTGTGGGCCGCGCCGGCGCATCGCTGCGGAATTCGTCAGTCTGGCGGATGCGAATGCGATGGTGGAGTTGCTCACGGCGGCGGCCGCCCACCTCTCCAAGTTCGACAGGCTGACGGGACGGTTGCGCCAGCGCCTCGCCAGCCTTGCCCGGGAAAGCCGGGGTCGGCTGCTGCGCACGGCTGGTGCGTCGAAAAAGCTTGCCCAATCCCCGAGCGATTGAGTTCGTTGGCTCATCCCCGAGCGGAAACGCTTTGGTTTGGCGATTGTCCGACGATCAGTTGCTGACACCCGGTTCCAGCCGATCGGCCGACCCCGCTTTTGAGGCCGGTAGGAACGGGCGCTCGAAAGCTTCCTTGAAACTATACACATCCTTGAAATCCGCCCGGCTATCCTCGGCGGTCTTGTTGAGCAACCGTGCGTCCACCATGTTGAAAACGATCTCGCCGATATCCGCCGTCTCCCGGATACCCCATTCTTCCAGGACCGTGGAAACCATCGGCCCATACTGCTGGAGCGCAAAGTCGCGTACGCCGGTCAACAGTTGCTTTCCAGAAACGTGATGGGGCGGGGCGTTCTTGGAAGACTTGCGGCCCGTACGCGCCGGTCGGTCAAGGCCGCCCCGCGCGAGTTGTTCCTGGGTGAAGTCCAGGGCTTCGCGGACGAACCGGTAGGCGTCGCGTAAATAACGCGCATCCTGCTGGACGATCTTCTCCAGCGCTTCGTCGAAATCAATCGGTTGCATTTGGTTCAACGCTCGTTTGCACCCGGGGTGGGAGATCCGGGTGCGCGAGCCGCCAGGCCTTCACCGCCCAGCCCACCAGCAGCAGTCCGAGCACGACGCTCAGGACCATTTGCTCCTGCCTGGTGAGTCTTGGCACGGCGGGAAAATATCAAAAAAGCAGGGGCGTGCAATAGCACAGATTGGGACGCCAAGGCCGCAAGACGACCGCCCGGTTCGGCGGGAACCGCGCTCAGGGCAGGCGGCGCACTTGAAAGAACTCGTGCTGCAGGTTGGTGCGCGTCGTGAACCAGACGGTCTCCGGAAACACACCAGGCACGGTGGTGATGGAATTCAGGTCGGTCACATTCTGGCCGCTCCGAACTTCGTAGCTCACCCCCGCGACCCCGGGCCAGCTGAGCCGGACCAGTCGGGGATTCCAAATTGCCGGATCGACGCGAAAGGGAATCTCCGCCACCAGAGGGTCGGTGTGCATCAACTGTTCGCGGGCATTGCTGTAACCGTCGGTATCCGGATCGTCGCCCGGCGCTTGCGCGAGCGAAGTGAATTGGAGGTTCTCCCAAGCGTCGTCCAATCCGTCCGTGTCGCTGTCCGTGATGGGCACTCCTTGCAGGACGAGGCTGGCCTCGATGACCGAGCCGGTGGCGTCCTGTGCTTCGTCCGTGATCTCGATCCGCCACTGGCCGACGCTGCTTTCGTGGAAATGATGCGTGGTGAAATACGTCCAATCCACCGGCCCCGGGGTGACGTCCGCGTTATAGCGCTGAAGAATGCTCCGCGTGCCCTTGGGTGACACCAACGTGATTCGCAGATCGCCGCGCAGCGGATGATCCGTCTTGATCCGGGCGCCGACGTGTTCGAGGAGCAATGCCTCGGTGATCTGGAATGGAACCGTGGCCGAAGTCATTTGCAGCTGCGCCCGGGTCTCGATCTGCTGCGACAGGCGACTCTTAATGGCGGCTCCCTGGGTGTTGCCAATGAACACCGCGGGGATGCTCGTGAAATCCGTGCCGCCCAACGTGCAAAGCTGATCGCCACCCGGGCAGGCACCGGTGCCGCTCACGTAGTTGAAGACAATGGCAAACGCCGCCCCGGCCGCTGCAGCATTGCCAATCTTGACGCTGAAGTCGGCGCCGCCCCGCTCGATCAGCGCGACCTTGCCCTTCAGATCCTGGGCGATGGGTGACGTTGCCAGCCCGACGTCCACGACCGGCAGCGCGAGGGTGGATTCGTCCGCGTGCGGCCCGAGACTGGAGAGATTTGTGACGTAGCCCAGCACCGAGGGAAGCGTCGTTCCCGAAATCACCACGCGATAGCCGTCGTCCGGGATGGTGAGATTTACGATGGCTGTGTTCGTGCGCCAAACGGCCGCGGGCCGGTTGATCCAGCCTTTGGCCAGTTGCACGGCTTGTCCGGCATCGACAACGCCGAAGCCTTGATTGTGGCTGAGCGTGAAGCCCGCACCGTTCACGCGCAGATCGGGATCAGTTGTGTCCAGATGCCGCGCGGAGAGGGCGAGGATATGTTGAACATCGCGATAGGTGAGATTTGGATTTGCCGAGAGCATCAACGCGCACACGCCGGAGACCAGCGGAGCCGATGCTGACGTGCCGGCGAACGGATTGAAGTCATAGCGGTAATTCCACAAGTCCATGGTCTGAGCCTGCTCGCCCGGCAGCCAGATTGGAAAGGAAGTCGCGCCGTCAGCGCCGAGAAAATCCAGCGTGAACATGAACGGCCCAAAGGTGATCTCGCCGCCGGGCGCGGACACCAGCAGTGGCGCGCCGGGACTGCTGTAACTGGTGGCCCGCCCGCTGTTGTTCACGGCCGCGACAGCGATGAATCGCGGATCTGCCACGTAAAGATCCTCGCTGACGTTGCGCCCATTGGTTCGATAATTGCCACCCGAGCGCACCATCACGACGCCTTTGCCGCTGCGCCCGTTCTCGATGGCGTCGGCAATGCCCACCTCCTCCAGCAGACCGGGAGCAACCAGGTCATCGCGGTTACCCTTGCTCCAACTATGATTCTGCACCCAGACGGTTTCGCTGTGCCGGGGATACAGATCCATCAGCTTGTCCTCGCCGACGCGGAGCAGGGCGTTGTCGAAGATCACCCAGCTCGCGACTTTGGCGCCGGGGGCGGTGCCGATCATGCCGATGGCATTGTTGCCCTCCGCCACCGCCAGCCCTGCGACGGATGTTCCGTGAACCCAACTTGCAGTCAAAGCGCCGGGAGTCCCAGTGTCCAGATCAGTGGCGAAGTTGTGGTGCTCGCCGGCCGCCTGCTGGTTCACAATGTCCGGATGCGTGAGCTGCACACCCGAATCAGCGACGGCCAGCGTGACGCCTTCGCCGGTCGTGTGGGGCCAGGCCGCCCGGATGTTGATGTCCGCGCCCACCGCTTTGCCGTCGCCATCGCGGAATTCATGATACGCCTGCAGCTTGAAGTAATAGTCGTCCGGACGCGGCGCGTAGGCGTTGTCCAGTTCTAGCTCCTTGCGCATGATCGGGTAACAGGCGGCAACGTCGACGTGGCCGGCCAGATCATTCGCGGTCTTCGCGGCCGTAAAAGCGTCCAGCGCGACGACAATGAGCAGATCATCGCCCACCAACCGGTCGATCACGAGCTGATGGCGTTTAAGCAGGGGAAGCAGCTCGGCGCCCGAGCGCAGTTGCAGGACCAGCCGGTGGCTGAACAGAACGCGGCGCGGCTTCTTGCCTGACTCGGTGGCCGCAAGCCAAAGTGGATCAGTTTCGCCCTGCGCGGCAATCTGCGGAGTCAACTCGTAGGAACGGCGGGCCGGTTCCCGGAATTGAAAGTTCGCGGGCGCGGCCGAAAGGAGTTGTATCGAGCCGAGCAGGGCCATCGACATGAGCCACAAAGTCCGGAATCGCATTTCCATGGAGCGACTTTATGTCGGACCTGCGCTGTTGCCAAGTGCCGACCGCGCTCGCGAATTGGAGTGGGGCGATAATCGGGTGGGTAATTGGGCCGGTGGGGCGCGTCGCTCCGCGCGCGCCTCGAACGGACCGAGATTCCACAAGTCCTCCAAATAACCGTGCGTCAGCGAGCCGCCTGACATCAGTATCCTGCGCCGCCCGCAAAGCCAGTTGACGCCACGCTTCCCAGAAGTCTTCCGGCACCAACAGGCGCGACCGGAGGATCGCGCTCCGCCCGCCAAAGAAGTTGTGGTGGCCTCGGGCCGGTTTCCGGGAACCGCTACCCCGCCGCCACGATGTTCACCAGTTTGCCGGGCACGACGATGATCTTCTTCACGGACTTGCCCTCGATGAAGGGCTTGACCTTCTCCGCCGCCAACGCCGCTGATTCCAACGTCGCCTTGTCTGCGCCGGCCGGAACTTTGATCACATCGCGCAGCTTGCCGTTGACCTGCACCGGGATTTCCAGCGTGTCCTCGACGAGCAGCGCGGGATCAAAGGTTGGCCACGGCGAGTAAGTGAGGGATGAACGTTGAATTCCCAATTTAGAATTCAGCCGATCCCACAGCTCTTCGGCCACGTGCGGCGCGAACGGCGCGAGCATCTGGAGGAAAGTCTTGAGCGCGGCGGCGGGTTTGGTCTCCCACGTCATCGCCTCGTTGATGAAGACCATCATGGCTGAGATCGCCGTGTTGAAGCGCATGCCGTCGAGGTCTTCGGTCACTTTCTTGATGCAGGCATGGAGCGCCTTGAGCTGGGCGGGCGTAGCGGATATTTCCTGAATCGCGGGATTCAGTTTGATCAACCCAAGCAACGCCGCCGGCGAGCCGCCGGTAGTTTCGGCGAGCTCGTATTCCTTCTCACTCTGTTCATCGATGAACAGCCGCCAGACGCGACCGAGGAAACGATAGACACCCTCGACGCCGCGCGTGTTCCACGGCTTGGTGTCCTGCAACGGACCCATGAACATCTCGTAAAGCCGGAACGCATCCGCGCCGAACTCGTTCAAGATGTCGTCGGGATTCACCGTGTTATCGCGTGACTTCGACATCTTCTGGCCGTCCTCGCCGAGGATCAGCCCTTGGTTGACGAGCTTGAAGAACGGCTCGGCAGTCGAGACGTGGCCGAGATCGAACAGGACCTTGTGCCAGAACCGCGCGTAGAGCAGATGCAACACGGCGTGCTCCGTGCCGCCGACATACAAATCCACGCCGGTTGTTGCCGCTTTCGGATTTCGGATTTCGGAATTCGGATTTGCGCCGCCCATCCAGTAACTCTCGACCTCTTTGCCCACAAACGTCGCGCCGTTCTTCGCATCGAGATAACGGAGGTAATACCAGCAACTGCCCGCCCATTGCGGCATCGTGTTCGTCTCGCGCGTCGAGCCGTCGGGCAACGTGAGCCAGTCCTTGGCGCGGGCGAGCGGTGGCTGGCCATCGGCGGTGGGCTTGTAATCTTCCAGCGTCGGCGGAAGCAATGGCAGCGCGCTTTCTGGCAACGCCTCGTGATACCGATTCCCGGCGGTGTCCTTCTTCCAGACGATGGGGAACGGTTCGCCCCAGTAACGCTGCCGGCTGAACAGCCAGTCGCGCAGCTTGTAGTTGATGGTCCTCTTGCCGAGACCTTCCTCCTCAAGCCAGGCGGTGATTTTGGCTTTGGCTTCGGTGGTCTTCAGTCCGTTTAGAGATATCTCGTCATTCTTTGAAAACCCTGCCTCGCCTTCGCCGGTGAAGGCAGACTGAAAATCTTCGGGGTGATTGTGGTATCGAGTTTCGAACTGTGAAAGGAAGCGCGGGTCGGCGCTTTCCTTTTTCATGTCAACGGGAGCGTTGTCGGAAAACCAAGTATTCTGGTTTGGCAACAAAACCACTTGGATCGGCAAGTTAAATCTCCTTGCGAACTCAAAGTCCCGCCCATCGTGCGCCGGTACGGCCATGATCGCTCCGGTGCCGTAGCTCGCGAGGACATAGTCCGCGATCCAGATGGGGATCTTCTCGCCGTTGACGGGATTGATAGCGTAAGCACCGGTGAACACGCCGGTCTTTTCCTTAGCGAGTTCGGTGCGCTCCAAATCTGACTTTGATGCGGCGTATGCGCGGTAGCTGGCAATAGCTTCTCTTGGGCTTGAAGGATAGTAGCGCTGAAGCGCGGCGTCGATTTCCGTTCGTGAAGCCACCGCTATTTGTATGGGTTTACCGAGTGACACGAATACTGCATCCATTACATCTAAGTCAGAAGGATTCTCGATGGCGACGATCACAGCATCATCAAGGGCCTCGATGGGAATCACTCGATAACGACGAGCCACAATTGACGGAACCAGAGCCAGTATCTCCGGGGGCAGGCTCCTCCGGCTTAGCTCGACCACTTCACATCCGAAGGGCGCTGCCCGTTTGACAGCCAATTCGGCATCTTGGTCAGATGAGGCCCTTTCGTCAGGCACACCGCGCTTCCAAGCGTCCGGCACGCGGTCGGGCCATTCATCCGGCACGATTTGGTCCACCAGTTTGTGCTCTGGCGACAACACCATGTAGGTCGCGCCGAACAACGTGTCTGGCCGGGTGGTGAAGACGCGGATTTTCTCCGCGTGGCCGTCCACTTGAAAATCCACTTCCGCACCTTCGCTCCGCCCAATCCAGTTCCTCTGCATCTCCTTCAGCGAGTCGCTCCAGTCAATCGTGTCGAGATCGGCCAGAAGTCTCTCGGCGAAGGCGGTGATGCGGAGCATCCATTGGCGCATCGGCTTGCGGATAACCGGGAAGCCGCCCACTTCGCTCTTACCGTCGATGACTTCCTCGTTGGCCAGCACGGTGCCGAGTTCAGGACACCAGTTGACCGGCGCTTCGCTGACGTAGGCGAGGCGTTTCGAGTCGCGGAAGTGGCGGCGACGGGCTTCCAAGTCCCCCGGAGCGCGGCTTTCCAAGCCGCAGCCAGCAGCTTGTGCCGATGCGCTTCCGAGTTGCGAGGCCGCCACTCCCGCCGTGGCTTGCTGCGGCTCGGAGAGCCGCGCTCCATTGAGCTCCTCGGGATACGCCAACGTGCTGATCGGCTCGGCCTTGTTCGTCTCCGGGTTGAACCACGAGTTGTAGAGCTGGAGGAAAATCCACTGCGTCCACTTAAAGTAATCGGGGTCGGTGGTGGCGAGTTCGCGGGTCCAATCGTAGCTGAAGCCGAGCGACCTGATCTGCCGCGTGAAGTTCGCGATGTTCGCCTCGGTCGTAACGCGCGGATGCTGGCCGGTCTTGACGGCGTATTGCTCCGCCGGCAGGCCGAAGGAATCCCAACCCATCGGATGCAGCACGTTGTTGCCCTTGGCCCGGCGATAGCGCGCTAGGATGTCCGTGGCGGTGTAGCCCTCCGGATGCCCGACATGCAGCCCCGCCCCGGACGGGTAGGGGAACATGTCGAGGATGTAGAACTTCGGCGGCAGCTCCGGAGCGGCGACATTGCTGTCGCCGAGCCCATGACGCTTCGCGAACGGATGCTCCGCCGGGATTGTATCGCCCGGATTAAAGGCCTTGAAGGTCTGTTCCTGTTCCCAGTGCTGCTGCCACTTGGGTTCGATGAGATGAAATGGATACTGCCGGCGCATGATAGAAAATCAGGCGCGGGATATTGGGGAAACAGGCAGGGCGGGGCAATGGCGGAATTAACCCATCTGAGCCATGCCATTGCGGTTGGGCGTCGGCATGGGCAACGGATCTTCGCCAAAACGCCGGTCGCCGATAGCAGGCTGTAATTCCCGAGGATCGCCCACGCCATCAGAATCAGCGTTCATGACCGTCCTTTCCTTGGCGGCGGATTTGTTCTGCTGGCCGCTGATGACGATCAGCAGTTGTTCGATCGCCTGCCGAAGCGCCTGTTCGTGGGTCCGGAGATCGGTGGCGACGGCGGAACATTCCTCCGCGCTGGCGGCATTGCTTTGCGCGATCTGCTCGATCGACGTCATGGCCTTGTTGACATGGACGATTCCGTCGTTCTGTTCGCGGCTGGAATTGCTGACCGTTTCGAGCAAGCGATGCACCTGTTCAATGGCCTTCTGGATGTCGTCAAACGCGACCAATACGCGCTGACCGGCTTCGATGCCGACGCGGGTGCTATGGGATGCGGACCCGATGCTCTCGCCGGTTTCTTTGGCCGCCTGCGCGCTGCGCTGGGCCAGGGACCGGACTTCCTCCGCAACGACTGCGAAGCCCGCGCCAGCCTCACCTGCGCGAGCCGCCTCGACGGCGGCATTGAGCGCGAGCAGATTCGTTTGGAACGCGATCTCGTCGATGACCTTGAGTGCGGAGGCCACCTGCTTGGTCGACTTGTCCATCGCTTGAATGGCGGTGTGCAGCTCGGCGACGCGTTCGCGGCCTTGCACGGCGGCGGCGGCGGCGGTTTTGGAAATCTTGCTGGCCTCACCTGAAGTTTCCGCGTTGCGGCGGGACATGCTATTGATCTCTTCAAGTGACGCGCCCGTTTCCTCGATGGAAGCCGCCTGCGAGCTCGCCCCTTCGGCAAAGCCGTGAACGGTTTCTGAGAGTTGATCGATCTGCTGGCGCATCTGCAGCGTTTCCTCCTGCACGACCGCCCCCGCCTTGGCCGCCGCGCGGTTCATGATGCGGATGCCCTGGCCCATCCACCAGGCGGCGAAGGCGCATCCGGCCAGCGCGATGACGATGGAGCGCAGTATGGTTTGCCGGCCGTTGGCCAGCGCCCCCATCAGGGACGTCTGCGCAGTTTGAATGTCCGCGTCCGAGACCAGCGAAAGATTTTCCGCTTCGGTGCCGATCTGGTTGGCGAGTTCGTCGAGCACCGCCCGCTCGGCTTGCAGTTCTTCCTCCGCCTCTGCGAAGGCCAGCAGGGCTGGTTCAAATCCGGCGGCAGCCGCCTTCAACTTGCCCCGGGTGGCGTCGTCGAGTTCGGCCTTGGCGGCCGCCTCTTTGAATTCTGACAGTGAGAGCAGGGCGTCCTGCACGTGCTTGCGTTCTGTTTCGATGAGGAAATCGCGGACAAACGCGCGGCTCTTGGCGATGGGAAGCTGCAGCTCTGGCTTGCCGGTGGCGTTGGCGACGGCTGCGAGTTGGTCAGCGGCGGTATGCATCGCCCCTTGCAGGCCATCGTTGGCGGTTGCACCCCGCTTGCTGGTGATCTGCTCCAGGTTCTTGAATGTCGTGCTCAGCTCCGTGGTTAACGCGGCCACCGCGGTAACGTTCGAAGCGAGGCTCGTTCCTTCCACGAGCTGATTCAGGCTGGTTGCCGCCCGGTCTGAAGCGGCAAATGCCTTGTGAGCGGCTTCTGCGGCGGCGGCGTTGTGGTCGCGAAGAAATTGGGAAGCGGCATCGCGCGCCTTGAGCACTTGTTCACTTAGGCCGTCGGCAGCCAGTTTCCGGGCGAGATCGTGATCCAGCATCTGTCGGGCGGCGACGTCGGCATCTTGGGAGCGTTGAAAGGCGACATAGAATCCCCCGGCGACCAGCGCAATTAGGGCCAGGCAGGCAAGCCAGATTCGTGCAGCAATACTCATAGTAAGACGGCGGTCCAGAACGTCGCGGTAGCTCGCTTCGTGGGCACACCGTGAGCCCTATCGGCACGATGATCGCCATCCTTGAGGGCCGGTTGTGTTACATTTTCAAACGCTGCGGGTGGCCGGACTTGTTGGGGAAAAGGCTGGGTTCTAATCCAACCCGTCACGTCCTCGTTCCCGAATAATGGAGAAATGGCGTGACTGCGGCCCGAAGTCCCATTGCTCCAATGCTCCCTTACCCTTTTGACCTTTCGAAGACGAGGACGACGACGATCGCGAGGACGGCGACGATCCTAAATCTTCACCTTGAACGCTTCCCTTCTTTTCAACGACAGCGCGAACCCCGCCATCAGCTCGGGGATTTGCCGGAGATCCTTGAGGTTGATCATCTCGACGGGCGAATGCATGTAGCGGTTCGGCAGGCTGATCAACCCGCTCGGGATGCCGCCGCGCGTCCAGAAGATCGCGTCCGTGTCCGTGCCGCTCGAGTTCGAAACCGCCTCGTGTTGGAGCTCGATCTTCAGCTTCTTCGCCACCGACTCGACGCGCGCGATCACCTCGGGATGACTCGATCCGCCGTGCGAGACGGTTGGTCCCTTGCCCATCTTGATGTCGCCATGCAACGGTTTGCTCACCGTCGGGCAATCCGTCGCGTGTGTGACATCGACGACGAGAGCGACGTCGGGCTTGAGCGTGTAAGCGATCTGCCGCGCGCCGAAGAGCCCCGTCTCCTCCATGATGTTGCTCACCGCCAGCACCTCGGCCTTAAGCTTCTTCTTGTCGGCTGACAGCATGCGCAACGCCTCCGCCACGGACCAGGTGCCGATGCGGTTGTCGAACGCACGGGCCACGGCGATGTCGTTTCGCAGGAGTTCGAATTGATCAACCAATGTCAGCGGGTCGCCGATCTGGATCAGCTTGAGCGCGTCCTTGCGGCTGCTCACGCCGATATCGATGAACAGGTCGTCCATCTTCGGCACCTTGCGTTCACCTTCCACCTTGGTGAGATGCGGCGCGATGTTGCCGACGACGCCGTTCACCGGCCCGAGCTTCGCGTGAATCGTCACCCGTTGGGCGCGCATGATGGCGGCATCGACCCCGCCCACCCGGCGCACGTAGATGAAGCCTTGGTCGTCGATGTAATTGACCGTCATGCCGATCTCGTCGGCGTGGCCGGCGAGCATGAGCCGGGGCGAGCCGCCTTTGTTCAACACGGCGACCGCGTTGCCGTGGGCGTCGGTGAAGGTTTCGTCCGCGAACTTCTTCACGTAGTCCAACCAGACCCGTTGGCCACGGGACTCGTAGCCCGTCGGGCTCGGGGTGTTGACCAGTTCTTTAAGGAAACTCAGGGAAACATCACGCATGGGCGAATTACGCCGCGTCGCCGCCGGGACTGGCAACTGGAAAATGAAACTGGGAACTTCCGGAACGCAGTGCGGTTCGTCAGGTATTCATCAGGCTGTATCTCGCCCTAACCTTGTTGCCAATTTTCGAGGTGAGTCCGCGCTGCAAACGGGAAGCAGCCGCTTCTTGGCCTCGCTGGCAGAAACGCGACACTTGGCGCTGCGATTTACTTCCTCGATCTAGGTCATCGCGGAACTTGTTGCGCGCGGCGCGCGCCCACCGTTTGGTGCCTCCGGGTGCTTCCGGGTTCGGCGCGCGGGCGCGCCGAACGACAGCTGGGGCGGCGGTGCTCCCCATTCATTTGAGCTGCATCGTTGGTTAAAGCATTGAAACTTCTAGTCCCGCATCATCGACAATGAGATTGACGCTCGTGTGAAACTTTTCGCCGCGAACAAATTGCAGGTAGTCCCCAACCTCGGTGGCTGCGTTCCTAGAGTTGTGGGCCAGGACAAGGCAGCCCTTTTGAAGCCTCGGCAAGGCGGCTTCGAGAATCTTGAGGTACTCAGACTTCCAGTCCGCAGGTTGCTGGAAAGGCTTGCGGGAATCGAAGTCGATCGACTTCGCGTCGATGTAAAGCAAATCGATGTTAAAGTCACAGCGCTCCGCCAACCAAATGGCAGCGTCCCCGCAAACGATGGCACTTCCATGCCCCGGGGCGAGACTCTCTACGTTTTTCCCGGCGCGTGCGGCTTCAGCAGGGATAATCTCAAGACCAACAACTCGGTCGGGGGTGTAGCATGCTCCCGGACCCAGTGATGCACCCGCGTTGCAGATAAACGTGTAGCCGCAGAAAACTCCCGCGCCGACTAGATTCTTCGGACGATGCAATGAGTTGATTGCGTGCAGGAGTCGGCGCATGCGCGGGCTGATCCCAGTCCAAGGGATGTCAAAACTCCGCCTGACGGCTTCGTAAAAGAGAGTGTATCCGCGCTCATCGTACTGTGAAGATGTCAGGATTTTGGCGGCCACCAGTACCTCCAAAGCATCGCGAACGGTTGTGCGTTCAGCCGCTGGATCTTCAAAGGTGATAAACGGCGAATTCCCGGACCAGAGGCCCATCACGTGAGTGTCCCAGTTAGGCGCCCGAAATTCTTGTGTAGCGGCCATAAAGGGGTCTAAAGGCGTCTAAAGGGCTCCTAAAGTAAAGTGTTCAGTTCTGGCTAGTGACAACTCGCAAGGCGTGTTTCGGAAGTTTTCGTCTCCGCGATGCGCTTCGCTTCTGTTCAAGTCGCGTAGACGAAAAATTTGTAGAAACAGAAATTCCAGATCAGCCCAACCGACACGGCCAGAGCAAACGAAGCCAGCTTTTAAGAAAAGAAAAGCTGGCTGCCGGAAAACATTTTCCCCGCTTGATCGGTCACGCTAAGGGGTGACCTCTTTACGTCCAAGCGACTCTTTCCTCTAGCCCGCCGGAACAAAAATCATTTTGCGGCAACCTTCTCTTCTTGTGGCAAGTGGTGGCGCGGTCGGACAACCCACGCTAACCTCACGCATGTTCATGATCGGACTCGGCACCGCCGTGCCACCCCGCCGCTTCGCGCAGCGCGAATGTTGGGACGCTTTACAAGGTACCGCGCTGGAAGCGGGGCTCACCTCGCGCTCCCGGGCCATCCTCGAATGGGTGCTGTGTGGCGAGAACGGGATCGCGACGCGGCATCTCGCATTGGATGCGCTCCCGGAAGCGTTCGAAATGACGCCGGACGTGCTCTACGCCCGCTTCGTCCGCCACGCACCGGCGCTGGCGAGCGCGGCGGCGCGCACTGCGCTGGCCGACGCGGGCTGTGCGGCCGGCGAAATTGATGCCGTGCTGATCAGCACCTGCACCGGCTACTTGTGCCCGGGTCTGACCAGCTATGTCAGCGAGCAACTTGGGCTGCGACCGGATGTTTTCGCGCTCGATCTCGTGGGCCAAGGTTGCGGGGCCGCGTTGCCCAACCTGCGCACGGCGGAAGCCATCCTTGCCGGCGGACGCGCAAAAAAGGTGTTGTCCGTCTGCGTTGAAGTCTGCAGCGCGGCGTTCTATCTCGACAATGACCCCGGAGTGCTCGTCAGCGCGTGTTTGTTCGGCGATGGGGCGGGCGCCGCGGTGCTGACCCAGGAACCGACGCCCCAGCGGCGGAATGTCGAATGGAAATTCGCCGCATCGCAACTCGCACCGGCGGAGCGCGACGTGTTGCGCTTCGAACAGCGCGGCGGCATGTTGCGGAATATTCTCCGGCCCGAAGTGCCGCAAATGGCCGCCGGCCACGCTGCGCGACTCCTGGCGAGCACTCTGGCGTTGGCGGGGGTGGATCGCGAACGCGTCGCGGGTTGGGTCTTGCACACCGGAGGGCGGGATGTCTTGAACGCGCTGCGGGAGACGATGGCTCTAAGCGAAACCGATGTCCGGCACAGCACGGCGGTGCTGCGCGAATTCGGCAACCTCAGCAGTCCCACGGTCTTTTTCGTGTTGCAGGCGGCGCTGCAAGACAAAGTGCCGGATGGTCTTTGGTGGCTGTCCGCTTTCGGCGCGGGATTCAGTTGTCACGGCGCCTTGCTTCAGGTGACCAGCGCGTGAAACGTATAGTGCAACCGGAAATGCTCGACGCGCTGCCGCCGGAGGACCCGAGCGCCCGGCGGTCGCGACGCGACCTGCAACGCATCAACTCCATCATGCGCCATCATACTTGTTTGGCGGGCGCATTACACCAAGCGGTGAACGGGCGAACCCCCGAACGCATCACTGAGTTGGGCGCGGGGGACGGTCACTTTCTCTTGCGCATGGCGCAAATCCTCGCTCCGCGGTGGGCGAACGTGAACGTGACGTTGCTGGATCAACAAAAGACCATTTCGGAGGAAACCCTCGCCGGCTTTGCCGCGCTCGGTTGGCCGACCCAGGAAATCGTGGCGGACGCGTTGGTCTGGGCCGAGGACCCGCGCAGTGAGGCGGACGTCGTGGTTGCGAATCTGTTCTTGCATCATCTTCAGGAGACCCAGTTGGCGCGCTTGTTCTCCGCGCTTTCCCATCGGGCGCGACTCTTTGTGGCCATTGAACCACGGCGGGGCGCGGGGCCGCTGTTTTGGAGTCGGCGCTTGTGGCTGCTCGGCTGCAACTCCATCACCCGTTACGACGCCCGGTTGAGTGTGGAGGCAGGGTTTGCTGGGCGCGAACTGTCGGCGCTCTGGCCGGCCGGTCGCGGCTGGGAACTGACCGAATCGAGCGCCGGCCTCTTCAGTCATCTCTTTGTCGCCCGAAGTGAAAAATGAAATGACCAAATCTGTCACCATCGTGGGCGGGGGTCTGGCGGGTTTGACGCTGGGCATCGGGTTGCGACAACAGGGCGTGCCCGTGACGCTTTGGGAGGCGGGTCGTTATCCACACCATCGGGTGTGCGGCGAATTCATCAGTGGTCGCGGTCTCGAATCGCTCGACCGGCTGGGCCTGCGCGTCGCGGTGGAAGCCGCGGGCGCCGTGGTCGCCCGCACCGCCGCATTTTTTTCAACGACGAGCAGCGCCCGGCTCCGAGCCTTACCCTTCCCCGCGCTTTGTTTGTCGCGCCACGTGCTGGACGAATTGC
>JANLTG010000103.1:0-9147 GCA_031362805.1 bacterium | reverse complement strand
GAGCAAGGTCAAGCAGGCGGTGAAAAGTCACGAACCCCGGAATGCCCGCCAACTGCTCAAGGCCGCCCGCGCCGCGTTCGCCGCCGTGACCCCGACCGACTGCCAGGGCTTCTTTTTACACGCCGGATACGCTACATGATTTCTGTAAACGCTCTAACGGCACCCTCCTGACCACATTCATCAATCCCACACCGAACGACGGCGATAATTTCGGCTATTGCATCGCTCCGTTCGGCAGTGACCGCGTTTTGATTGGCGCACCTGCTTTTGATTTGGTGCCAACAAAGCCGGGAACAGCTTATTTGTTTGATACGAATGGCACGCTCCTGACGACTTTCTACAACCCGACACCGGCGGCAGGCGATCTTTTCGGTAGTTCGATGGCGGCAGTTGGGGTTGATCACGTGCTCATTGGGGCACCTGGTGAAGATGGCATTGTGCAAAATTTCGAAGTGGGAGATATCGGCGTGGCTTACCTCTTCAGCACAAACGGTACGTTGCTGCTCACCATTACGAATCCGGTTCCGATAGGTATAGGTGGCGGACGCTTTGGCACATCTGCGGCGTCACTAGGAGACGACCGGTTCCTCCTTGGGGCGAGAAGGAGCATGACTGGCTCCTCGTTCAATGGAGGCGCGGCTTATTTGTTTCGGATTGATGGGATGCTGCTCACCACCTTTGACAATCCGACACCAGTGGATTCTGAGTACTTCGGAAACTCGATTACACCAGTGGGCAGTGATCAAGTGCTCATTGGTGCTGTCATTGAAAGTTCGCTCGCACAACAGGCGGGCGCGGCGTACTTGTTCAAGACTAATGGCACATTGGTCTGCAGCTTCACCAAACCGTCTCCGCAAGCATTCGAGTTTTTTGGCTGGTCTCTGGCAGCGATGGGAAGTGACCGAGTTGTAATCGGTGCCTACGGCGCACGCGTGTCGCCATCCGTGGTAGGTGCGGGGTACCTTTTTGAACTCCCTCATCCTGCTCTTGCGATTACACCAACAGCGCCCGGAAATTCCACCATTTCGTGGGCGCCTGACATGCCGGGATTCGTGTTGCAGGAAACCGAAGCGCTCTCGCGCCCTGACTGGACCAACTCCCCGAGCGGTGCCGCGAATCCCACCGTCGCGCCCACCACACTCCCCGCGAAATTCTTTCGCCTTAAAAAGCCCTGACTCGGGAATTGCCCGCTCGCCAGCACGGTCGGCATCGGCTATTCCCTGACCATGATCTCCGCCGAATCCTGCCGGGCTGTCCTTTGTTGCCTCATTTTCTCGCTGGCCTTCCTTGCTTCGCCCGTTCGTGCGCTGGAGCCGATCCCCGACAAACTCGTCGTGCTCACGTTCGATGATTCGGTGGCGTCGCATCACGCCGTCGTGCGGCCAATCCTCAAGCGGCTCGGTTTCAGCGCCACGTTCTTCATCACCGAAGGGTTCTCGTTCTGGACGAACAAGGTCGATTACATGACCTGGGAGCAGATCGCCGAGTTGCACCGCGACGGCTTCGAGATCGGCAATCACACGCGCGATCATCTCGGCGTCAGCCCGGACACGCTCGGCCGGCTCGCCGAACAAGTCGAGGCCATCAACGCGCGCTGTGCTGAGCACGGCATTCCGAAACCGGTGAGTTTCGCGTATCCCGGCAACGCGCTCGCGCCCGGCGCACCGGCCCGGCTCAAGGAACTTGGCTTCCGCTTCGCGCGGCGCGGCGGTGAGCCGGAGCATCCCTATCAGTGGGGCCGCGGCTTCGCGTATGAGCCGGGTGTCGATCATCCGCTGTTGATTCCCTCGGCCGGCGATGCGCGTCCCGACTGGACGCTGGCTGACTTCAAGCGCGCCGCCGATCAGGCGCGCGACGGGCGGATCGCGGTGCTCCAGTTCCACGGCGTGCCGGATCGCGATCATCCGTGGGTTCACACCGACCCGCGTCGCTTCGAGGAGTTCATGAGTTACCTGAAGACCAACGCCTTCACGGTCATCGCGTTTCGTGATCTCGCCCGCTACGTCGATCCAGAGCAGGCGCCGGCCGAACCTTTTGCGGTGATCGAACGACGCAAGCAGTCGCGGCCGGAAGTGCTCGTCGAAGGCCGCATCACCGACGCCGCCACCGGCAAGGCATTGCCCGGACGCATCTACATCCAGGACGCGAACGGCGGCTGGCACTTCCCGAAATCGACTTCACTCACCGCGCCGGCCATCCGCTACGAGCGCAAGAGTTCTTTCAGCGCCGACGCCGTCGAGATGCACACGACGCTTGCTGCGCAGCCGTTCCGCGTCGAACTGTTGCCCGGCCGGCATACGGTTCGCGTCGAGCACGGCAAGGAGTTCTTTCCCGAACTGCGCGAGATCGAAGTGAAGGCGGGGATGGCGCCGCTGGAGATCAAGCTGCGGCGCTGGTCCGACGTGTCGGCGCAAGGCTGGTATTCCGGTGATGCCCACAATCATCGCGATCCGGCCGAACTCGGCAACGTGTTGCTCGCCGAGGACGTCAACGTCGGACTCCCGATGATCGACTGGACGACGATCGAGAGCGTCGCGCCCACCGCCAGCGGACGCGGTTTCGCGGGCGAGTTCGGCGACCGGCCGATCAAAGTTGACGCCACGCATGTCTGGCATCCGCGCAACACGGAGTATGAGATTTTCCAGACCGCCGGCCGCAGCCATACGCTCGGCGCGTTCTTGATCGTGAATCACAAGACGCGCTTCGACCTAGCGGCCTTTCCCCTGCGCGACGTTGCCGCGAAGGCGCGGGCTGAGGGCGCGTTGATCGATCTCGAAAAACACAACTGGCCGTGGTCGATCGCCGTGGTGCCGTTGCTTGGCGTGGACCTTTTTGAGCTCGCGAACAACCACCACTGGCAGGCCGAGTTCGGCGTGCGCAACTGGGCCGAACCCGCGCCGCCTTGGATGAAACTGCCCGACAGCGGCAATGGCATCGACACCGAGCGCGCGTGGACGCTCTACGGTTTTCAGACTTACTACGCGTTGTTGAATTGCGGCTTCAATCTCCGCCCGACCGCCGGCACTGCGAACGGCGTGCATCCCGTGCCGCTCGGCTTCAGCCGCGTTTACGTCCACGTCGACGCCGAATTCAGCTACGAGAAATGGATCGCCGGGTTGGGTGCTGGCCGCAGCTTTGTGACGACGGGGCCGATGGTGCTGGCGAAGCTTGACGGGCAACTGGCGGGTCAGCGCTTTCAACAGGCCGATCGCAAAGTGTATCAATTGAGCGGTGAAATTCTTAGCGAGCAAACGTTGGAATCGATCGAGGTAATTCGCAATGGAGACGTGGCTCAAACCATCGCCGCGCAAAACGAGCGCACTCAAACGGGCGCCTACCGAACGGTGTTGGCCGGGACGATTCCCGTGAGCGAGACTTCCTGGATCGCCGTGCGGTGTTTTGAATCGCGACCGAACGGGCGGTTCCGTTTCGCGCACACCGCGCCGTGGCATATCCAGCTCAGCGGCGAGGTCATCAGCCCGAAGCGTGCGGAGATCGACTGGCTGATTGCGCGCGTGAAGGCTGAGATCGCGCGCAGCGAGCCGCTGTTGTCGCCCGAGGGCCGTGCCGAGTATCAACAGGCGCTACGGGCGTACGAGGTCATCGCGCAGCGGGTGTTGAAATGAAAAAGCCCGGCGCACTCACGCCGGGCTCAAGAGAAAGCTGCACCTTAAGCCAAAGTGCAACTTGCGTTGAGACTATTTCAGTGCGCCGCGCCTGCAAAGCGACGATTCGGTAACGGGCATCCGCGCCAGACACACGCCCGGTCACGCGTTTGCCACCACCACTTGAATATCCCGCCCGCGCAAGATCTCCAGCATCGGCTCGGGCGTTTGCGCGTCGGTGACAACGATGTCGATCAAGTCGAGTTCACACAGGGCGCTGAAGCTCTTGCGACCAAACTTGGTGTGATCGAGGCAGAAGATGATTTTCTGCGCGTTGGCGAGCATCGCCTTCTGGATGTCGATCAGCAGTCCGTGCGAGTTCGAGATGCCTTCCTCGGTGATGCCCGCACCGCTGAGGATCGCCACGTCGGCGTGAATCTTCGTGAAGGTCTCAACCGCGATTGGTCCCACGAGAACCCCGAGCCGCGGATAAATCACGCCGCCAGACACGACGACTTCCAGGTCCGCGTTCGACGCGAACAGGTTGGCGACGGGCAGTGAGTTGGTGACGACATGCGGCTTCTTCGCGGCGAGATGTTTCGCGACGTGGAAGACGGTGGTGCCGGCATCAAGGATCACGGTCTGACCCGGGGTAATGAGTTCGGCGCAAGCGCGGCCGATCGCGTCCTTCTCGTCGGCCTGAAACGTGTCGCGCTTGGTGAAGATGAACTCGTCCGAGCGGGGATTGATCAGGCGAGCGCCACCGTGGGTGCGTTGGACGGCTCCCTTGCTTTCGAGAATTTGAACGTCGCGCCGCACCGTCGACTCCGAGACATCAACGAGTTCCGACAGTTCGGCCAAGGACGCGAACTCGACCTTTTTGAGGTGTTCTTCGATTCGAAACTGGCGCTCTTCTGCCGTCATCTGTGCAGATATGTGGAAGAAGTTGAAAGAAGTTGCAAGAAATATGTTGACTAGATCGCGCAAATCTTGCAAAAGCGCTCCCGACAAATGGCAGCCATCGCATCAGCTCCGCATCGGGCAGTGGTCGAACACATGGTTCGGCAGGCGGTTTATCAACGGCTCGGCAAGCCGATGCCCAACGCGGCGGCGGGTCCCAATCCGCTGGTTGTAAACATCAGCGCGCGGCATTGCCATCTCACCCAAGAGGCCGTCGAGGCGCTGTTCGGTAAGGGTCACACGCTCACTGTTCACAAGTGGCTTTATCAGGAAGGGCAGTTCGCCGCGAAGGAAACGGTCACGCTGGTCGGCCCACGCAGCCGGGTGATTTCCAATCTCCGCATTCTCGGTCCGTGCCGGAGCTTGAACCAGGTCGAGTTGGCTTACACGGACGGCATCGCGCTCGGCTTCGAGCTGCCGCACCGCAGTTCCGGCGACATCAAGGGCACGCTGGGCGGGATGCTCATGGGCCCGGCGGGATTCTTCGAAATGGAGCAGGGGATCATCCGCGCGATGCGGCACGTCCACATGCATCCGGCCGATGCCGCTTATTACGGCGTGAAGCCGGGCGACATGATGAAGCTCAAGATCGGCGGCCCGAGCGCGATCACGCTGGAGCAGATGCTCGTGCGCGTGGACCCGAGCTTCAAACTCGAAGTCCACATCGACACCGACGAAGGCAACGCCTGTAACCTCCAGCCCGACACGACAGTCGAGCTGGTGAAGTAAATCTTAACCACGAATGGACACGAACAGACACGAATTCAGAGTGACGGCAATGGCCTCGGACGGCCCGCCGCCGCTGCTCGAAGACGATTCGTGTTCATTGGTGTCCATTCGTGGTTTCTCTCTCTTTAACAACCCGCAACTCTCCACAAACTACGAACGAAATATATGAGCGAAGCAATCGGCATGATTGAAACCAAAGGCTACGTCGGCTCGGTCGAAGCATCGGATGCGATGGTCAAGGCCGCCAACGTCTGTCTCGTCAAAACCATCCCCATCGGCGGCGGGCTGATCACCGTCCTTTGTCAGGGCGATGTCGGCAGCGTGAAAGCGGCGGTCGATGCCGGCGCGAAGGCCGCCAGCAAGATCGGCGAACTCGTCGCCAGCCACATCATCGCGCGTCCGCACGAAGACCTGGTCAAGGCGTTCGTGGGCGTGGCCAAGGCGGCGAAGTAAACTTTCAACCCCGAACAACGATATGGCTCAACAAGCAATTGGAATGATCGAAACCAAGGGGCTCTGCGCGCTGCTCGAAGCGAGCGACGCCGCCCTGAAATCCGCCAACGTCACCATGACTGGCTGGGAAAAAGTCGGCAGCGGCTACGTCACCGCGTTTTTCCGGGGTGATGTCGCGGCCGTGAAAGCCGCCACCGATGCTGGCGCTTCCGCCGCAGCGCAGGTCGGCCAGGTGGTCAGCGTGCAGGTGATCCCGCGTCCGCACGACGACCTCGCCGGCCTGGGCAAGTGGCTGGAGTAACAGATTGGAGTAATGGAGTAACGGAGTGATGGGCTGGTCGGATGCCCCAATACTCCAGCACTCCAGTTTTCCATGAAAATCCTGGTCGCCAACATCGGGAGCACCTCGCTCAAGTGGCGGTTGTTCGATTTCTCGGACACCGCCGAACGCCTGTTGCACAAGGGCGGCTTCGAGCGCGTGACCGACTATCCGAAAGCGATCGAGGATTGCCTCGCGCAATTGAAGGAAGCCGGCGCGATCGCGAACGAGAACGAACTCGCGGCCGTTGGTTTCAAGACCGTGATCGCGAAAGGTGTGACCGGTTGCGTGCGGCTCGACGAGAAGGTGCTGGCCGCGATGGAGGCTTACAACGGTCTCGCGCCGGCGCACAACCCACCCTACATCACCGGCATCCGCCTCTTTGCGAAGCGCATGCCGAGCGTTCCACTTGTGGGCCTTTTCGAGACGGCGTTCTACCAGTTCGCGCCGGAGGCCATGATGCGCTACGCCGTGCCGGATGCGTGGCATGACAGCGGGGTGCGGCGTTGGGGATTTCATGGTGCGAGCCACAAGTTCATCGCCGAACGCAGCGCCGAGTTGCTCGGGCGAAGCGACGTCGCCGAGCGCTCGCGAAATCTCTATCGCGATGGCGGCAAGTCATCGGTGCGTGGCAGCAGCTTGCGCGTGATCTCGTGTCACCTTGGGGGCAGTTCCAGCATCACTGGCATCCGCGATGGGGTGGCGATTGGCAACAGCCTGGGCATGAGCCCGCAGTCCGGCCTGCCCCACAACAATCGCGTGGGTGATCTTGATTCTGAGGCGATTCCTTACGCGGTGAAGACGCTTGGCATTTCGATTGAAGAGGCGCAGCGCCAGCTCACGAAGGAGGCCGGCTTGCAAGGGTTGAGCGGCGTCTCGAATGACATTCGCGACATCGCCATCGCCGCGGAGCAGGGGAATGCCAAAGCGAAACTCGCGCTCGACGTGCTCGTCAGCGAGGCGCGGCGCTGGATCGGTGGCTACTTTTTCCAACTCAACGGTGCCGACGCCATCGTGTTTACCGCCGGCATCGGCGAGAACCGTGCGTCCATTCGCGCAGCGATCTGCGCGGACCTGGACAACCTCGGCATTCGGCTAGATCCGAAACTCAACGCCGAGGTCCAGGGACGCGAAGCGATCATCAGCACGCCTGACTCAAAGGTGAAGGTGATGATCATCCCAACGAACGAGGAGCTCGTCGTCGCCCGGGAGACCCGCAGACTTTTGAACAACTGACAAGCAACCACGAACAACGAACCAATAATTATGTCACAACAAGCAATTGGATTGATCGAAACCCGCGGCCTCGTCGCGCTGGTGGAAGCCACCGACGCGATGCTCAAGGCTGCCAACGTGCAGCTCGCCGGCCCGATGACGCAGGTCGGCAACGCGATGGTCACCGCGGTGGTCGTCGGCGATGTCGCCGCCGTGAAAGCCGCTGTCGATGCCGGCGCCCAGGCCGTCAAGGCGATGAAGGGCGAAGTCATCAGCGTGCATGTCATCGCGCGCCCGCACAACGAAACCGACGCCGTGCTGCCGAAGAAGAAGTGATGAGGACATCCGAAATCCGAATGCCGAAATCCGAAATAAATCCGAGGCCCGCAGCCCGCAGCGTTGAATGCGCACGGGCGACTCGCCTTTGGATTTCGGATCTCGGGCTGCGCTCGGATTTCGGATTTCGAACTCCGGATTTCTAATTATGTTCCTCGCCAAAGTCGAAGGCTCGGTCGTCGCTACCAAGAAGGATGACGGCATGATCGGCCGCAAGCTGCTCCTGCTCCGTCCAATGCTCGTGGACGAGAAGGACCCCACGAAGTTCAAGCTGGGCTCCAACACGGTCGTGGCCGTGGACAGCGTCGGTGCCGGCGAAGGCGAGATGGTCATGTTTTGCCAGGGCAGCAGCGCGCGGCTTGCGCCCGGCCTGAAGGAATGTCCCGTGGACGCCGTGATCATCGGCATCGTCGATTCGGTCGATGTCCTCGGGAAGCAGATCTACAACGCGAAATCTTAGCTGCCACAAATGGCGCATCATTGGAACCCAGCTCTGACGGCTGACTCTGTGTTCGATAGGTGTTCGATCCGTGGCTGATTCAAAATGAGCACAGCAATCAACGAGAGTCTGGTCCGTGACATAGTGAGTGAAGTGCTGGGCCGCTTGGGCGGCGTGGCGGCTCCGAAAACTTCCGCCGCGGCTCCTGCGCCGAAGTCCGACTGTGGCTGCGGTGGCAAGGGTGCCGCGACAAGTGCGCCCGGTTTGCGTGGCAAGTTCGGTGTTTTTCAAGACGCCAACGAAGCCAGCGCGGCCGCGCAAGAATCCTTCCTCCAACTCCAGAAGGCTGGCGTCGCTGCGCGCGTGAAGATCGTCGAGATCGTCAAGGCGATGGCGGAGTCCAACGCGGAAGTCTGGGGCAAGCTCGAACTCGACGAGACGAAGATTGGCCGGCTGGATCACAAGATCGAGAAGCTGAAGATCATCAAGCTCGTCCCTGGCGTCGAGTGGCTCCGCCCGGACGCGCGCAGCGGCGATCACGGCATCACGCTGGAGGAATACACGCCTTTCGGCGTCGTGGGCGCGGTCACGCCAAGCACGCATTCCATTCCCACGCTGAGCGGCAACATTGTGAACATCTGCGCGGCGGGAAATGCCGTCGTGTTCAACCCGCATCCGAGTGCGGCGCGTTGCGCAGCGGTCGCCGTGCGCGCCTACAACGAGGCCATCTATCGCGAGACGGGCATCGAGAACATCGCGACCATCATCGAGAAGCCCTCAATGGAAAGTTTCTCTGCGATGTGCAAGCACGACGCTGTGCGTATCCTGCTCGTCACCGGCGGTCCCGGCGTCGTGAAGGCTGCGATGCAGACCGGCAAACGCGCCATCTGCGCCGGCCCCGGCAATCCGCCCGTGTATGTCGATGACACCGCCTGCATGAAGCGCGCGGCCAAGGCCATCATCCAGGGCGCGAGCTACGACAACAACCTGCTCTGCATCGGCGAGAAGGAAGTCTTCGCGCTGGAAAACATCGCGGACAAGTTGATGGCGCAGATGGAGCAGAACGGCGCGGTGAAACTCACCAACGCCCA
>JANLTG010000041.1:0-31054 GCA_031362805.1 bacterium | reverse complement strand
CGCGACTACGAGGAGACCGAAACCAGCGCCACCGGCTTCATCTTCCTGGCCCTGTTGCGCCTCATGCTCCGCCGCCTCGCCTGATTTCCAACGCCACCGCCCTTTTTCAGACAGGTTCTTAAGGTGATATTTCGCGAACCCCAGGAACTTCGGCCAGTCGAACAGCTCAATCGAACAACCGCCCGGTCGATTGTGATAGCCGACGTCGGACTGGACGACCGCTACATCGATGACCGGTGACGCCTCCGAGATGGGCGGTGCGTCGATGTCGGGAATGATCTCCACCTTGGCGCCGTTCGGCGCATAAACGAGGGGAGTGATGGATAGCAACGTTCCGTTTTGGACCAGTGGATCCCGCACGATGATGAATTGTTTATCCGACCACAGCGGAATGATGGTCTTCGCCGCCAGGGTCAGAGTGGCTTTGTCGATGAGCACGATCTGATCGAGCTGCCGCACTGCGATGCGGGGCAGGGCGACCACGTTGGTGAGCACCTTGCCGGTGATGGAGCCCGTGGCCGGCTGACCAATTCGCAGCGGCGGTTTGCCCGATTTCAAACCGAAAGGATCATCCACGCGGGCGATGGCAAAAAGCTCCAGTGAATTGTCGTCGAGTGCGCCGTCGGTCCGGACGATCTTCGCCTGCCACACCACATCAGATGCGCCGCCGATCGCATCCCGCAACTCCACGTCGAGCGGCGGATCGTCCAGCTTCTCCGGCAACGCGAGGAATTGAAGTTCCCCGCCCGCGATGGGCAGCCGGACCTCCGCGAAATCGACTGCGAACGCGGCGCCGAGCGGCGTGCCTGGTCCCACCGATTGCCCGAGCCCCACCGCCTTTTGGCGGACGCGGCCATTGAACGGCGCCCGGATCTTGGTGCGCTCCAAGTCCCGCTTGCTGCGATCCACCTGCGCCGTAGCGGAGTCCACATCGGCCGCTGCCTGCGAACGGATAGCCGACGTCTGGTCCACCTCGGCCTCCGGAATGAGCTTTTCCTTGAAGATCTTCAGATTACGCTCGTGGTTCAAAGTGGCGAGTTGCAGGGCTGATTGGGCACTGAGCAATCGCGCCTCCGCCACGGCGACGGCGATCTTGTAATCCTTGGAATCGAGTTCGACCAGGACCTCGCCTTCGTTGAAATACGAGCCCGCTTCAAATGAGGGGCTGATGTGAAAGACCAACCCTGAAACCTGCGCGCTCAGCGTGACCTCATCATGCGACCGGACGACGCCGTGGGTCTTGATGACGACCGGGTAATCCCGGACCTGCAATTCCTTCACTCGGGTCCGGATCGCCTGAGGCGTGGCGGGAGGGCTCTTTGCTTTTTCGGGTTCCACCGAAAGAATCAGGTAGGCGGCGATGCCCCCGGCGAGAATGCCGATCGGCAGCAGGGCCCGGAGGAGCATGCCGGAGAAGCCAGGACGCTTGGGGGCGGGCGTCGCCTGGGTTGGCTCATCGTGGTTGGAGGGCGTCATCACAAATACCGGTCAGCTGCAGTGGTTGTTACCGGTTCGTTTCGTTGAAGTGCCCCGAGGTTTAGCGGAAGCAGGTCGCCCAAGTCACACCTAAAGCTGACAAAAATCTGGAGCTGGGCGACTGACATTGTTGGTAGTTAAACGGTCATGTGGGGCGAATCCTGACTGCGCCTCAATTTTTTCTGAAATTACTTTCGGATGTCAGAATTTTGATTTCCCATTCGTTTCTATTCCCGAACCCACTCCTTTGACTCCAAGACCCTATGAAGCCGAATCCTGGATTCTGCCAAATGCCCGTTGATATGCTCTGCCTCCAGTCCTTGCACCGTTCGCTGGCAGCTTGCTGCGTGGCTATAATCGCTTGCCTGATCCCAAGTCTGTACGGGCAGTTGCTGCCACCCGACGCGGTCGATCTTGCCAAGGTCAAGATCGAGGAACGGGTGAGCGCCTCCGATCTTTGCCCGGTGACTCTGTCGACTCCGAATCCGGCGGTGGCGGGCTTTGCGCACCAGGGCACGCAATATCGGTTCAGTTCCGAATCGGCCAGGAACCAGTTCGTTCATTCGCCCCAGGACTTCGTTGAAGCGGCGAAATTCGCCCGGTGGGAGCGGAATTTCATCCGGGCCATGAGCCCGGTCTGGTGTCCGGTCACGGACCAGGTCAACCCCGGCGGCTTCGGCGAGTTCGACAAACTGGAACTGAAGTGGCGCACCTGCTGCCAGTTTTGCAATCCATCGTTTGTCCCGGGTTGCTTTGACCAGGCTTTGATCCGGCTGAAGGAACGGGCCAAGGTCGCTTATCAACTGACTGGCGCTGTTTACGCGAAGAACGTTTCCAATCCGGTCGAAGGCGCGCTCCGCGCGACCCATGATCTCGACGGGAACGTCATCATCCCGACGCTTGCGGTTTCCACTTTCGAGGGCAGCACGATCTCCAGCCTGCCCCCGGCGCCGATCGAAGACCGGCGATTTGATCGTGGCTTTGGCGAATGGCGCCACTACGGCGGCGATCGCGGCCATAATCGCTTTTCGTCACTCAAGCAGATCAACCGCGAGACGGTCGGGAAGCTCAAGATCGCCTGGCGTTGGGAAAACGTGGACGCGGAGATTGCGAAGGCCAACCCGCAACTCGGGGCAGGGGTCTTCAAGCCCACCCCGCTGATGGTGGGCGGGGTTCTGTTCACCAGCACGCCCTACAGCCAGGTGGCCGCCATCGACGCCGGAACCGGCAAGACCATCTGGATTCATGACCCGAAGAGCTATGAGCGCGGCCGGCCCGCGAACTCCGGCTTTCAGCATCGCGGCGTCGAGTATTGGACCGATGGCAAAATTCACCGGATCCTCATCGCCACGGGTGGCCGGCAGTTGGTGTCGGTGGATGCGCTAACCGGCAAGCCGGATCTCAATTTCGGCAACCAGGGCATGGTGGAGCTGGCGGAAGGCCTGGGCCGGGACTTCGACAAGACTCAACTCGGTTACAACTCACCGCCCGTCGTCTGCCGCGACACGATCGTGGTGGGTTGCGTGGTGTTCGACTATCCGACGCACGCGACCACGCCGCCGGGTCACGTCCGCGGCTTCGATGTCCGCACGGGGAAACTAAAGTGGATGTTCCGCACGATTCCCGAGCCGGGCGAGATTGGGAACGAAACCTGGGAGAACAACTCCTGGAAGACCACCGGCAACGTGAATGTCTGGTCAACGATGAGTGCCGACGAGGAACTCGGCTACGTTTATCTGCCGATCGGCACGCCGATGAACGACTACTATGGCGGACATCGGTTGGGGAACAATCTGTTTGCCGACAGCCTCGTCTGCCTGGACGCCGCCACGGGCGAACGCGTCTGGCATTTTCAGGCGGTCCACCACGGACTTTGGGATTATGACTTTTGCAGTGGACCGAATCTGGTGGATCTCAAGAAGGACGGCCGGACCCTGAAGGCGGTGGCCCAGGTCAGCAAACAGGGGTTCTGCTACGTCTTCGACCGTGTCACCGGCAAGCCGGTCTGGCCGATCGAAGAACGGCCGGCCTTGCAGACCGACGTTCCGGGCGAAGTGACCTCGCCGACCCAGCCGTTTCCCACCAAGCCGCCGCCGTATGAACGGCAGACGATTCATGACGATGACGTGGTGGACTTCACGCCGGAGATCAGGGCGAAAGCGCTCGAACTGCTCAAAGGCTGGCGGCGCGGACCGATGTTCCTGCCACCCAGCGTGCCGGGTATCGACGGCAACCAGGGATCGCTGATCCTGCCGGCGGCCGGCGGCGGAGCCAACTGGGCCGGGGCCGCGGTGGACCCCGCAACGGGCTTGCTGTGCGTGCCTTCCTGGACGCGACCGCTGGGCTTCAACCTGAAGCAGACCACCAACAACGAGTCGCTCTTCCGCTACAATATTGCCTACGGCGGCGTGGAAGGCCCGGAAGGATTGCCCATTGTGAAGCCACCGTACTACCGCGTTACAGCCATCGACCTCAATCGAGGTGAACACGCGTGGCAGATTCCATTGGGCGACGGCCCAAGAAACCATCCCGCTATCCGCCATCTCAACCTGGGGCCGTTGGGATACAGCGGTCAGTATGCGGAAGGGAAGGGCGGCGGCATCCTCACGGGTGGCCTGCTGCTCGTGTGCCAGTTCCGCGATCAGTCGTACGACGACAAGCCGGCGCCGCAGGGATCAGTGCTGCATGCGTTCGACCAGAAAACCGGAGCGTCCGTGGCGCAAATCGATCTCGACGCCTACGCACTGGGCACGCCGATGACTTATCTGCATCAAGGTCGCCAATATCTGGTGCTCTCAACGGTGTCCGGCGCCGGGGGCAAGGGTGAACTGGTTGCCCTGGCGCTGGGCGAGTGACCGGATCCGTGGGAACGGTCGCGTGAATCAATCCGCGTGGTAGCCGCGCCACACCCACACCAACGTGTCTGCCAGCGTTTGCTGAAAGACCTTGCCGTCACAGTGGCCCGTCGCGCGGCTGAAGACGTAGCGATGCTGGTAGCCTTTGGCCTGAAGCGCGGCTTCGGTTCGTTTGCCCGCCATCACCCAGTTATGCTGGGTTTCCTCCGGATCGTTGGCGCGATTGTCGTTCTCTGACACGTGCGTGAAGATGCGCAGCGGCTTCTGCTCGCTCGATTCGATCAGCTTCAGGCTGGAGTGATACTCCCACGCGCCGAAGGGATACCTGGCTTCTTCGGGCGCGTCGTCGTCCTGTTGATCCACGAACGTGCCGGAGTAGGCGATGACGCGCCGGAACAAGTCGGGCCGAAACCAGGCCATGCTCAACGCCGCCGCACCGCCGGAGCTGCAACCGATGACGGCCTTGCCCCAGGGATTTTCCGTGAAGGCGATCTTCGGATAAGCGGCTTTGATCTCCGGATTGTTCAGCACGGACGGCAACACTTCGTCGTTGATAAACCGCGCGAGTCGGTCGGACATGGTGTCGTATTCGAGACCGCGCTCGCTGTTCTTCCCGTCGTTGCCGCCATTCTCCACGGCGATCGCGATGAACGCGGGCAGCTTGCGGTTCGGGTCTTTTGAGATGGTGAGATTGTCCAGGGCGTGGCGGACCAGGTTGAGCTGACCAGGGCCATCGTGGATGACGAGGATGGGCGCCTTGGTGCCGTCCTGGTAGGCGGCCGGCACATAGACAAAGATCTTCCGCTCCACGCGCACGGCCTTCTTGGCGGGCTCGAGCGTGGGGTCGTCGCCACGAAAGATTTTGCTGTCAGCCAGGGACAGCTTGAATTCGAAGCTCTTGCCCTTGGGATTGCCCTTGTCGGTGAGGTCGGGATCGAGCTGGTAATCGGGACCGATCGTGAAATTGCCGTCGCCTTCCGTGCCGGGATTTTCGGAGTAGGCAGCGGCTGCTCGTGCTTCAATGGCGGCAGGTCCGACCAAGCTGAGCGCGAGAAAAGCACCAATGCCGGCGGCTAAGAATTGGGGTTTTGACATGGCCGATTGGTGATCGCATCCGGGCGTTGACTCAAGCTGGAAATGAAGACGGATGAAAAACAGTTGGGTGGCAATTAAGGCTTGGCGCGTGGCGGCGGGGACGCTAAGGCTTCGCCCCACACTCTGTAATGCCGCCCAGCTGATTCACTCGCATGTTCCTTCCTACAACTGCCCCTGCCGATACCGGTCAACCGTGGTGGAAACTGCTCAGTCGCCACCATTGGTTCGTCTTCGCGATGGCCAGTCTCGCGTGGACGTTCGACTGCCTCGACCAGCAGCTTTTCATCATTGCGCGCAACCCCGCCATCGCCGATCTGCTCAAAGGGGCCACCCCGGAGTTGCAAAAGGAATGGGGCGGCTACGCGACCGCCATTTTCGTCTGCGGCTGGGCCGTGGGCGGGCTGATCTTTGGCGCCGTTGGCGATCGCATCGGGCGCGCGAAAACGCTCGCGGCGACGGTATTGCTCTATTCCGTGTTCACCGGAATGTCGGCCTTCTCGCAAAGTATTTACGACTTCTGCGGATACCGGTTTGTGACCGGCCTAGGAGTGGGCGGCGTGTTTGGGCTGTCCGTTGCCCTGGTGGCTGATTCATTGCCCGACCGCGCCCGGCCGCACGCCCTGGGTCTTTTGCAATCGCTCTCGGCGGTTGGAAATGTAACGGCCGGCCTGATCGCCGTACTCGTCGGCTGGAACCAGGTCACGGCGATTGTCGGCGGGGCGAAACCGGCGGCGGACTTCTGGAAATATCTCTTTTGGATCGGAGCGGCGCCCGCGTTCCTCTGTGTGTTCATCCAGATCCGCCTCAAGGAGCCGGAGAAATGGGTGAAGGCGCGGGAGCTGGGTCGCGCGACGGGCGTGAAGTTCGGTTCCTATGCTTCGCTCTTTGGCGAGGCCCGCTGGCGCAAACCGGCCTTGCTCGGAATGCTCCTCTGCATCTCTGGCGTCGTCGGCTTGTGGGGGGTCGGCTTCTTCAGTCCGGAGCTGGTGGGGGACGTGATTGGTCGCCAACTCAAGGCGCAGAATTTTCCGCCGGAGCAGATTCCCGGACGCCGGCTGATGTGGACCGGAATAACCATGATCGCGCAGAACTTCGGCGCCTTCTTTGGCATGATGTTCTTCACGCGGATGGCGCAACGCCATGGTCGCAAACCGGTCTTTGCGGTGGCGTTCATCGCGGCGTTCCTCAGCACGGCGGCGACCTTCAAGTTTCTCAGCCAGCCGTGGCATATCTTCACGCTCATTCCGCTGATGGGCTTTTGCCAGCTCGGGCTGTTTGCCGGCTTCGCGATCTATCTGCCCGAGCTGTTCCCCACGCGCCTGCGCAGCACCGGCGTCAGTTTCTGTTACAACGTCGGCCGGTTTATTGCCGCCTCCGGGCCCTTCACGCTGGCTATTCTCCAGGCGCACCTGGCGGCGGGGGCGATCACGGCCGAGGCCAAACTGGATGCGTTCCGCGATGCGTGCGTGTGGGTGAGCCTCGTGTTTCTCGTCGGGCTCGTCGCGCTTTTGTTCCTGCCGGAAACCAAGGACAAGCCGTTGCCCGAATGAGGCAAGCGCTGGCTTGGGGGCGCGATCCGCGCCGACAAAATGCTTGCCCAAAGCCGCACCCGTCAGGACATTCACCGGCATCGTCGCGTTCGAACCACCAATCCTAGTCCGCAATTTTTATGGGTAAGATCTACAACAACATCGTCGAAACCGTCGGCCGCACGCCGCTGGTGAAACTGAACAAGGTGACCGCGGGCATCGACGCCACGGTGCTGCTCAAGTGCGAGTTCTTCAATCCGCTGGGCAGCGTCAAGGATCGTATCGGCATGGCCATGATCGAGGACGCCGAGCAGCGGGGCATCCTCACAAAAGATACCGTCATCATCGAACCCACGTCCGGCAACACCGGCATCGCGCTGGCGTTTGTCGCCGCGGCCAAAGGCTACCGGATCATCCTCACGATGCCGGAGACGATGTCGCTGGAGCGCCGCACGTTGCTCGCGATGCTGGGTGCCAAGCTGGTCCTGACGGAAGGTGCCAAAGGTATGAAGGGCGCCATTGCCAAGGCCGAGGAACTCGCGAAGGAAACGCCCAACTCGTGGATTCCCCAGCAGTTCGAGAACCCGGCCAACCCCGCCATTCACATGAAGACCACCGCGGAGGAAATTTGGGCGGACACCGATGGCAAGGTTGACATCTTCGTTTCGGCGGTCGGCACGGGCGGCACGATCACCGGCTGTTGCGAAGTCATCAAGCCGCGTAAAGCCTCGTTCCAGGCGATCGCGGTTGAGCCCCTTGATTCACCGGTCATCTCGCAGACGCTGGCCGGCCAGGAGGTGAAGCCGGGACCGCACAAGATCCAGGGCACCGGCGCCGGCTTTGTACCGAAGAATCTTCACCTCAAGGACAGCCAGGGCAACCCGCAGATCGTCGAGGCGGTGAAGGTGTCGAACGACGACGCCTTCGCGATGGCGCGGCGGCTGGCCAAGGAAGAGGGCCTGCTGGTCGGCATTTCGACCGGGGCCAATGTGATCGCGGCGCTGGAAGTGGCGCGGCGTCCGGAAAACAAAGGCAAGATGATCGTGACCATTGCCTGCTCCACCGGCGAACGCTACCTGAGCACCGCGCTGGCAGCCGAAGCGCGCGCGGAAGTGGGCGGTTGAAAAATGGCGGGGCAGGGCGGTTCCGCCGAAATCAGCCCAAGCTTGCAATCACGTTGGCCGTCCCCTAAAACCCCCGGACACCTTTCTTATGGCACCGACGATCTATCACGCTTCCATCGAAGGCGCGCAACATGGCGCCAAGAATCTCGCGCAATTCCTGGCCTACGCCCGGAAGTCCGGCGCTGCCGGCGCGCAGCCTTCCAACTACATGTTGCAAGGCGGCAAAGGCTTCAAGACCGCCCGCGAGATCAAGCAGACTTTTGCCAAGGCAAAGCTGAGTCTCGATGGCATTTCAGCGCACTGTCCGTTCTGGGTGCATACGTCGGCCTGGACCGGCACGCCGTCGATCCGGCCGTTTATTCCGGCTGACGTTGCCAAGTTGTCCGCCGAGCAAATCGAGCAATGGGCCGAGAGTTATCTGTTGCGCCTGCTTGATCTGTGCGCCGAGCTCGGCATCAAGGTGGTCCCGATGTTCTGGGGCGTCGCGTATGGTTGGGAACTCGCCAGTGGTTATCCTTGGGGATTCTGGGCGGGTGGCGACTTTGATCTGATCAAGGAAGGGCAGGAACGTTTCGTGAAGAAGACCGCGAAGCTCCGCAAGCACGCCAACGGCCTCGGGATTGTGCTGGCCCATGAGATCCATCCCGGCACCGCCGCGATGTGCGCGGATGATTTCAACCACCTTGTGAGCACGTGCGATGGCGACAAGTGCCTCGGCGTGAATGCCGATCCCTCGCATTGTTGGGAAGGGGAAAGCTGGCAGACCCGTTTCGAAAAAGTCGGCAGCCGCGTCTATGGCTGCCACGTGAAGAACTTCACGATCGTATCCGGCCTGCCGTTGCGCATGATGCAGCCGAACTGGCAGGGCCGGGCAATGCAGTTTACCGACCTCGCGAGTGGCGATTTGAACATGGCCCGGTACGTGGAGTTGATGATCAAGGTCGGCTACCCGCAGCGCTATTGCTCAATCATGGGCCGGAAGAGCGCGCCGCTCGTGGTCGAGGCCGAGAGCGCCTATCGTGATCTCGATGCGACCAGCGCCAACGGCATCCAGTACGTCCGCGACAACCTGTGCTTCCCGGTCGCGGCCGGCTCGTTTGAAGACGGCATGGGCGCCTAGCCCAAAGGCGATCTCAGGAATCTTTCAAGGCACGCTGCGGCGTGCTTTTTTGTTAATTGTTCCGGTGGCCGGGAGGCCAGCAACCGGGATGGTGCTTGTCCAGCCAGGTGCGGGCTGGCCGTGATGCCACTTGAAAAACCCTGGGTGCGCAGGCTGCCCCGCGTGTGGCCGGCTGCTTCCGGCAAGGGATGGCCAATCGCGAGCAACGCGCGGTTGCGCAATGAGGCTGTTGGGTTCACGCGCCAACCTTCGATGGGTGGTGCCGGGGCGGCTAGAAAAAGCGGATCAAAATCTACGACAATTTGCTACGGCGTCGACTCCGCTGCGAGCGCCGGGCGATACACGTAGATCGCGGCGATCGGCGTGGTTTCGTTTCCTGAAATCTCCAGCGAGTGCTTCACGTTCGGCAAACCTTGCGCGAGCGTCACGGTGGTTTCGATGGCCGGATCTTTCACGCCCGGCGAAACGAATTCATCCACGAAGCGCGGCTCGACGTTCCACTTCGCGGTGAACTTCTCGGGCAAAGGATTGATGCCCCCCAGGGTGAGCGCGTAGATCACGTTCCAATCATTCGTCTCAATGACCACGCGGCCGGACTTGGAAACGAAGCGCGCGTCGCTGCGGCCTTCACCGTCGGGGCCGGCCTTCGAGCCAGTGAGCGCGAAGGTGAACAGCTTGTCGTCCAGCGCGTCCTTGGTGACGGCAAGCGTCCAGTCCTCAATGAGCAATGGCTTCTGCGAGCCGATGGGCGCGATGACGGGCCACTTCACGAGCCACTTGCCTTCCGGTTTCGTGACCGCGCGCGTGAAGCCGTAAAGCTCCGGCCACTCGGAGGGTTTGCGGCCGTCGATGCGCACGGAGGCAGGTGCCGCGGTGCCCGGCTTGCAAATCACTTCCACGCGGCTGCCGTCGAAGTCCAGTCGCAGCTTGCCATCGGCCCACTTCACCTCCTTGGCAATCTCATAAGTCTTCACCCAATCTTCGGCTGGCGCCGGGCCGAGCTTTGGGTCGTAACGCAGGTACGCCTTCACGCACTCGGCCATGAACCATTCGCCGTGGGCGTTGAGATGCACGCCGTCTTTCAGAAGCGCTTTCGGTTCCAGCGTGTTCTCCGTGAGATAGGCTTTCCACAAGGCCCGCTGATCGCACAGCTCGGCGCCATACTTTTTCGCGACGGACGGCAGCCAGTTGTGATTCATGAAGGCGTCCCACTTGCCGCTCTGAATGGGCACCTTCGCCGGATCCGTCTCCTCCGTCAGGTCGGCGGGTTTGTTGACGTGATCATTCTGCATCAAAATCTCCGCCGTCGTGCGTTCCCTGGTTCGGCGGATGATGTCCTCGTACGTGTTGTGCGCGCCATAGACGTGGAAGATCAGCAGGTCGGGCTGGAACGGATACAGGTCGGTCTCGGCCGTTTTCACGAGCATCTGCGACGCGAACCCGCCGAGCGCGCGGTTCTCGACGACCAGGTTCGCGTGCGGAAAGCGCTTCCGCAAATCCTCTTCGACCAGCTTCGCCCAGCCTTGCTCGGTGATGGACTGCCCGTAGAACAGGATGCGCACTGTGTTGCGCTTCTCTGGTGTGCTCGTGGCCAGCAGCCGCATCGTGCGCTGGATATTCCGGCCCCAACCGCTCGCGTCGGGGAATTTAGTCGGCGGATAAGATGGAGTCTCGGCGGCCCCGACTGCGAGGCAGGCACTGGCCAGGAGAGTTGTGAAGAGGTGTTTGAGAATCATACGGTTGATTAGGTATGCGATAGTCACGGTAGCTTCAGGAAAGCGGAACAGGGAGCGGCGATGTCCGCGAAAGTCAGGCGGCTGGCGTGCGACAAATCAACATTTCAAGCAGTCATTCGGTTCTGCTGGTTTGGGGCGGCGCGGTGCTCATCAGGAAGCCGAGCAAGTCGATGGCCTGCGTTTCCGTCAGTGCGTCAAGCTGGCCTTCCGGCATCAGGGACAACGCCGAGGTTGTTTCGTCTTCGATGTCCGGACGGCCGATGGTGGCGGTCTCGCCGATCATCTCGATGACGACCGCCTGATTGTTCCGACTGCGGGTGACTCCGCTCAATGAACGCCCGTCCTTCAAGCTCAGAGTCGTCTGCCGGAACTCGGCGGCGACGAGCGCGCTCGGGAACAGGATGTTCTCCAGCAGGTAATCGAGATTCTGCCGGCCGGAGCCGGTGAGGTCTGGGCCGATGGTGCCGCCGGTGCCGTAAAGTTTGTGGCACGCGCCGCATGCCGTCGCGTAGAGCTTCTGGCCCTCGACCAGGTTCGCGCGCTTCAAGGCGTCCGCGTTCAGTTTCCCTCGCCAGCTTTGCAGCGCGGCCTGCTTCGTCGCTTCGTCCGTGTCTTGAATCGCGCCCCACGTCTCCGTGAGCTTGCGGGTCAACGCCTCGTTGTTGAGGCTGCGAATCTGCCGCGCCTGCGGCACGCCGAGTTCGGTGCGACGAATCTTGCCGGCCCCGATTGCGTCGAGAAGCTTCATCGTCCACGCGGGCCGCGAGAGGAGCGCGTTCAACACGGGCGGCTTCTCGGCGCCGTAAAGATTAGGCCACTCGGCGAGGAGCCGGTCGGCAATCGCGGGATCGTCGAACGTCGCCAGCCCGCTGGCGGCCACACCGGAGAGATCGCGAACTGGCAACAGTTGCTCGCAGACCGCACGCAAGTCCGCGGCCCGCGCATCGATCAGCGACTGAAGCGCGCTGCGGCGAAGTGGCAAATCAGCGCCCCTGTTTAGCGCGACATCCTTGATCTGATCGAGTGCTCGTCCATCGCCGAACAACGCGCTCAAATCACGGAGACGATTCTTCAAAGGCTCATCCGCGCCCTCGGCAAGCTGCGATTCCACCGCAGGCCAGGAGGCGGGTTTGGCCACCTTGCGCCGGCCGGCGAAACCATCGGCAAGGCCATCCAACACTGCCTGTCGAGAAGTGGCGTCGGGAGCCTTTGCAATCGCAGTGAGCAAACCGTCCACCCGGTGTGGCGCAAAATCGATATCCTCGGCCAAGCGACGCGCGGCCAGGCGTTGAACACGTGGGATGCGTGCGTCGGCGATCAGCTCCGGGAAACGAGGGTCGGTCGCGGCCAGCGGCTCCAGTCCATACCAGAGCATGAGCGGCTGGTTGTGATCGTCGGCGTCTTCCGCGTGCGCAAGCAACGACTGGGCGAGCGCCGCGCGTTGTGGGATCGCCAGCTTCTGGAGCAGGGAAGCCAGCGTCACGCGAACCAGTGCGGACGTCTCCGCGGCGGCGAGAGGCGGCAGTTCTGTTTCAACGAAGCGACCGAACGCTTCTGCTGCGGCCGGGCTGGCGTGCGACGCGTCCTCCATCAAGCGGATGGCCCAGGCGCGTTCGTGTTCTGTGCCGGACAATTTCTTCTGAAGGATGCCGGGCGCAATCCCGCCGGACACCTGCAACGCCCACAACGCACGCAGCCGCGTGACTTCGCTGGCATCGCTTGCCGCCAGTTCTTCCAACGCGGCGCGGGCACCGGTAGACACGTTGCCGAGCCGGGCGCGATCCGCGAGAACCCGTCGCGCCTGCCGCGCCTGCCAGTCGTTGGCGCTCGCCTGGAGTTTCGCGAGTTCGAGATCAGTGAGCGTCGTCAGGTCGGTCACGGTTCCCTTCTTCGCGTCGCCGTAAGTCAGTTTGTAGATGCGACCGCTCGTGCGATGAATGCCGTCGTGGTCATGGCATTCGCCCGAGTCGCTCCAGTCGCTGACGAAGACGCCGCCATCCGGCGCGGCCAGCACGTCGATGCCGCGAAACCACGGATCGGCGAAGAAGAAGGCATCGGGATTGTGGCGCGCGACAAAGCCGCTGCCCTGCCGATCGAGTTGCTCGACGTTCAGCCGGCGGCCGTGAAAGTTGATCGTGAGCAGCTTGTTGTTCCACACTTCCGGCCATTGTCCGCCTTGATAGATCAACAGCCCCGTGTGCGCGTGGCCACCGCCCGCCGCGCTGGTCACGTCCGTCACGCCCTTGCGCACGTCAGTCCAGTTTTCGCTCGTTCCCCAGTGAACGTGATCGGCGGTCTGCTCGATGACTTCGTAGATGCGTGGCGTCGGATCGTCGCCATACATGCGGCGATAGTGCGCGCCGGGAATGACATGCCAGAGATGGCCGATGACGGTGTTGATAAAGAACGGTTCACCGTGCGCGTCCCAGTCCATGCCCCACGGATTCGTCGTGCCCGATGCGACCACTTCGGTGACGCGCCGCGTGGGATGATAGCGCCAGATGCCGACGTTCATCGCCGTGCGCTGTTCCTGCGGCGTGCCAGGCGGCCCGATGCGCGACGTGCTTTGAATGCCGTGCCGGCCGTAGAGCCAGCCGTCCGGTCCCCAGCGCAGGCCATTTGCCACGGTGTGACGCCCCGTGACATACTCGAACCCATCGAGCACGACTTGCGGCGGGCCGTCCGGAACCGCGTCGCCATCTGCATCTGGAATAAAATACAGATTCGGCAACGCCAGCGCCCACACGCCGCCCAGTCCGACCTCGACACTCGTGAGCCGCTCCGCGCCATCCCAGAACACCGTACGCTTGTCGAAGTGCCCATCGTTGTCCGCGTCTTCGAAGACGACGATGCGATCGCGCAGATCCTGATGATAGCCCACGGTGCGTTCCGAGTAGGTGTAATTCTCCGCGACCCAGAGCCGGCCCCGTGCATCGGTGGCCATCGAGATCGGTTGCTGCACGTCCGGTTCGGCAGCGAAGGCGGTCATGCTGAACCCGAGCGGGAGCTTGGACTTGGCGACCACCTCCGCCACTGGCATCGGGCCGTTGGTGGCAGGCTCGGTGTTGAAGAGCGGCGGCGTGGCAGCGCCCAGCGAACACACCGACAGGCTGATTAGTCCAATGGTGAGTTTCATGACGTAAGCAAAGGTACTTGGGCCAGCATCACCGAGTGGATTCCGGTGATACAAGAAATTCCTCCAGCCATAGCCGCTGACGCAAAGCCCGTCCAGCCGAGCTCAGGTCACCCCGGCGAGCGAAGACAAATTGCCGGCAATTGATCCGCTCCCGCTTTGCCGGATTTGACCGGCTGTGCCGGTTCGCTCAGGCTAGCCTCCGGGGAGCGCTTGTGCATCCCCCGGGAGACTGATCTTCAAAATCATTGCGCTTGTCCGATACCGAGGGAACTCAGGGCGAGCGCACGTAGTAGAAACGGTGCGGGATGTTCGCAGCCTGCGGGTCGGTGAACCGGAACTGGCCGGAATTGGGAGGTGATTCCACGGCGGAGCCGACGTGGGACCACTGGCTCAACGGCAACGACACATCGCTGCTGGCGTAGACGGAGAAGGCTGCGCCGTTGCGGTTTGAGAACTCGAACTGGAACGAGCCGTTGCCCAGGACCGTCATGCTGGTCAACACCGAAGGGTCCTCGGCGATGATCACCTGCACCTCCGCGGCGCCGATGTCCACCCGCAAGCCGGACGGGCGCGGCAGACCGCGTTGGTCAATCGTCGGCAAAAGGGCGGAGTTTACGCCCGCGTCGATAGCGGGTGAACCGGGTTGGGGCGGCATGGTGCGCGTGGGCCCGCCATAGGTGCCCAACGCGGCCAGTTGCGCGATCAGCGGCGCGGCTGTGGTGCCCGCGAGATCACCGTTCCCGTTGGGAGACCCGGCGGGGAACTCCACGGCTACGGTGTCATTTTTTCCGATGAGATTGGCTGCCGAGCGGTTCAACGTTCCCGAGAACTTGCGGATGTCCGGACCTACCAGAGCGGTATTGCCAGCGACGATTGTATTTTGGAGTGAAACATTTGCCGGGGACTGAAGGTAGATGCCAGCCCCGCCGATTGCGGACGCGGGATCCACTCCGTTTCCCGAGAGCGTGCAGCTATTGAGAGACAGCAGACCACTGCCAAGGTCGATGATGGCGCCGCCGGCGGTTTGCTGTGTACCGGTGCCCAGGTTGAGGGCGTTATTTCCGGTGAGCGTGCAGTTGATGAGCGTTGCAGTCCCGGTGCTTTGATGACTTACGCCGCCGCCCTGCGGGGCGGTATTGCCGGAAATGGTGCATCGGACCAGCGACACGTTGCCGCTGGAAGCGAGGCGAAGGCCCCCGCCATTGCCGGCAGCAGTATTGCCCGAAACCGTGCTTAAGTTTAAGGCCAGTGTCCCGGCATTATTGATCCCGCCGCCGTTGCCCGGCGCGTTGCCCCCGGTCGCTGAGTTTTGCCGGAGGGTGCTTTGGTTCACGGTCAGCGTTCCTTCATTGCGAATGCCGCCGCCAAAGACCGCCGAGTTCCCCGCTACGATGCACTGATTGAGGGTCAAAGTGCCGCCATTCCGGAGGCCGCCGCCGCCACCACCACCCGCCGTTCCGGTTACAGTTGAAGTAGCGTTCAAGTCCAGCCCGTTGGTGATGGTCAATGAGTTCAGCACTACGGTCGCGTTGGGGGCCACTTCGAAGATCCGCGCGGTCGCATTGCCATCGATCTTGATCCCGCCCGCCAGCGTTGAGGCGTCGAGCGTGAGGTTTTCCTTCAGGACAAGCTGGCCGCTGGTCAGCTGGATGGTTTGGCCAGCGAGGGCCGGAGCAAACGTGAGGGTGTCGCCAAACAGGTATTCCGCGACGGCCTGCCGCAACGAGCCGGCGCCGGCATCGGCCGTGGTGGTGACTACGAATGCCTGGGGAGCTCTGACCGTCAGCGTGGCGACCGCGCTGACTGCCCGACCGACGGCATTGGTGACCGCGACGGTGTATCGGAGTGCCGCATCCGCAGCGGTAACGTTGCTCAAGGTCAGCGTGGCCGTAGTGGCACCGGACACATTTCCGCCATCCGCCAACGCGACGCCGTTCGTCTGCCACTCGTAGGCGAGCGGCTGCCCGGCACTCCCGCTGGCGGTCACGGCGAAGGTCGCGGTGGTGCCGATCACGTTGGTGCGGCTCAACGGCTGGGTCAGGATGTCCGGATCGGTGGCCACCTGTGCAAAGAGGATGGCCTGGTTGTTCGCGATCACGGGTTGGTTGTACGACCATTGCAGGTTCTTCCCGTTTAACTGGCCATCGGTGTCGCGGATGCCGACCGTCGCGGAAACACCGCCGGTGTAAAACCCATCGCCGGAATCCACATCCCGATACTGGCAAAGGATGTTGCCACTAGCTTCAAACAGGATGGCTTGAAAGGTGACGCCACTGGGAGAACCGGTGGTTGGCGACACGTAACCGAATACATCGTTCCACTGCACAACGAACCGGCGATCGCCCGGAGCGCCCAGCGTCTGATAATACACTGCATCGCCGCGAGGAGTGCGGTTGATAAGGGTCTGCCACTGATCCCAGAGCACGGCGATACTGGGGAAATTGCCAATTGGCGCGCTCGTGGTCAGGTTTCGGTTAGGTGTAACATTGTTCTCGCCGCCAAGTGTGATCAAGCCGTTCTCAGTAAGGCTCGCGGTGGCGTATGAGCGGCCATAAAAACCAAAGGCAAAGCCGATTGGCGCGGCAAGACCATTGGTGTCAGCATTGACCAGCACGCGGGTGCCGGTGGCGGAGATGTCCTCAAAAGTGAACGCGGCGGGAGATCGCGAGTATCCAAAAGTATCCGTCGGCCAGTTGGCCTCCACCGCGCCGAGGTCCGGGCCCGGGCCGTTGACCCGCGGCAAGCCGCGCTGGTCGGTGGTGAGGCCGGTGGTGGCTGCGACGTTAAGCGCGGGCGAACCGGGCAATGGTGGCATGGTCTGGGTCGGGCCGCCGTAGTTCGCGAGAGGCGCGAGGCGCGGCGCGCTGGTGATCGCCGCCGGGCCGGAGTCGGTGCCTTGGTTAATGAACGATTGAACGAGGTTCGCCCCGGAGCGAACCACCGTGCTGTTCGCGAAGTTAACAATGTCCCCGCCGAGGCCGGTATTGCCGGCCACGATGGTGTTGGTAAGCGCCAGCGTCCGTAAATAGTTCGCTATCCCCGCGCCGTTGCCGCCGCTGGTGTTGCCAAACACCGTGCAATGCGTCAACGCCAGCGTGCCGGCATTGAAGGAGTTATCAATGGCACCGCCGTTGCCGGTGGCGGTATTGAAAGCCAGCGTGCAATTCACCAAACTGCATTCCCCGCCCGTGATTTGCATCGCGCCGCCCTGAGGCGCGGAGTTTCCCGAAAGCGTACAATTAGCCAGTGAGAGCGTTCCCGTCGTAAGGATCGCACCACCGTAACTTCCAATCGCTGCGACACCATTGGTCAGCGTGAGCGAGTTCAACGACAGGCTGACGCCAGCGAACACTTCGATAATCCGCGAAGCGGCATTGCCGTTGAGGGTGAACCCGCCCGGAAGCGCCGAGGCATCAAGGGAGACGCTCTTGTTCACGCTGAGTTGCCCGCTGGTCAAGGTGATCGCCTGGCCGGAGAGGGCCGCGGCAATGGTGATGACACCGTCGGCGCCGGTATCGAGCAGGGCCTGCCGCAAGGAGCCAGCGCCGCTGTCGGCAGTGGTGGTGACCACACTGGTCATCGGCAGTTCGCGCGCCTGAAAGCCCGCGATGGAGCCGCCACGGCCAACACCACTATACGCCCGGTAAGTGAAGGAGGTGATGCCGGTCAGTTCCACCTCCACGATGGCGCGGTCCAGGTCATTGGGTGGGTTCTCGTTCGCGATGGCGTTCCCGAGCGTGAATTGAGGCACGGGTATGGTGGCGCCCGCGGAGGTCAGAAAATCGTTGGCGGCAAATGTGCCGGCGCAGCAGGCGCGCGGTTCGCCATGCAGCACCTGAACGACATAAGTCTTGGCGGGATCGAGATTCGAGCAGGTCAGCGTGACTGGATTGGCATTCCAGATTTCCGAAAAGAACAGCGGATCAGTCGCAATGTCGCCGCCTAAATTCGAATCCACGTTTGGCCCCACGGTAGACCAGTTGACTCCCGCCGGATTGCCAAACGAGCCGGCGGCCGGGAAGGGGACCCCATTGCGGGTCACACTCGTGATCGAGCCGAAGTTCGCCGCGGCGAACTGCGTGCCATTGGTGCGGATCAAGCCATCAATCGGTCCGCTGGGGGCGGCGCCACGGAGGACCGTGGCGGGCCCCGCCCAGGAGGGACTGGGGAAAATTGCAGCGCAGAGCAATGTAACGAGGGTGAGGAGCAGTCGGTTTTTCATGTGCTTGTCAGCGGAACTTAGCGTGGCAGTTAGCCGGGAGAGCTGAGATTACGAGCGAGAGCCTGCCCCGCCAGACTGAGGGATTGGGTGCGAGGCTTGGGCGTAACCAAGCGGCGGGGTATTGCCATGGCGCGCCGGTGTGTAGCCGGGCAGTGTCTTGAGTAAAAGCTCAAAATGCTTGAGAGGTAGAGTTATCCGGAACTTTGTGTTTGGGTCGGTGGAGGTGTCCGTAACTTTATGTTTGAGTCGGGTTCATGTTTTACCGTGGCTCCGTCGCCCAGGGCGGGGAGATAAACCGTTCGCCAAACTTCAGCGCAAATTGATGCGCCGCCGCTCCCCGTTGCGATGCTAGCGTGTAGAACAACTTCCGCAGCTCCGGCGGCCTTGTGCCAGGTGACTTTCACACGGGTGTCGGGACGGCCGCTCGAAGGAGCGCGAGGTTCACGGCTTCCAACGGTAGATGAGGCTCTTCGCCTTGTAGTTCTCTTCCACGATGACGAGGTATTCGCCGGTGGTGCGCTTGAAGGCGTTGATTCCGGTCAGCAGATCGATCCAACCTGTGTTCCCGATACCGCCGACAGAGGGGCCGGGATCGAAGACGCCGACCTCCGCGCCGTCGTTGAGGCGGTTGACCCAGATGCGCCCGCGGGTTTTCCAGCCACCGGTGAAGGCGTAATCTCCAACGGCAGTGACGCACCCCGCCTCCCGCCCGGGGCCGGGCAAGAATGAAACGGTCTCCCGGTTTCCAGCGAGGTAGCCCTTGCAAATGAAGACGCGGCTGATGTGCCGCATGCTGGGCCGCCCCTGCTCGTCGATGCCCTCCTCGGCGACGACGAGCGTGTCGCTGTCGTCGAGATAGCAGACGCGCGCGACCTTGTTCACTCCCTTCGGCTTGTCGAGGACGGTGACTTTGTCGGCCGAGTAGATTGGGTTGCCCTTCGAATCGAGACCTTGGAAGTCGTAGCGGAAGAAACCGTAGGCCATCCAGAAGTTGCCTTTCTTATCCACCCAGAAGGGGCCGGGCTTCACCCGGTCGCTGTTCGGCGCGAATTCCGCTGCCTGGTAGTCGCCGTCGCCGTTCAGGTCCCGCCAGATGGAGGTGCCGGCGGGCTTATTGGGCGGCCACCGGAGGTCGGTATTGAACAGGCCGTGCTCCCACTGGAGGATCAGTCCGGAGGGAACGGCGATCTCGCCGTCGAAGCGGAAGATGTTGATGAAGTTGCTGGCGAACATGCCGCCCACAAACAGGAACCGCTTCCCGTTCAGGTAGACGATCTGCGGCGAAGTGAGGCCATGTTCGCCCTGCTGCTTCACGTGCATCAGGCCTCGCGGGTCGTTGGGATACTTGTGGCGGTTGAGCGTGTAGCCGATCCATTTCGAGTCGCGTCCGGGCGGCTGGGTCCAGTCCATCTGGTAACGCTCCTGAATGCCCCAGACCGTGATCGCGTCGTCGGACGGATCAGCAGTGGCCACGTCGCAGAAGAACTCGCCGTGCAGTTCCCAGCGCAGCGTGCCGTCGGGCCTGAAGGAGCGCAGCACCGTGCCCTGCTCGCTCAGGGCGACGTAGAGGTTGCCCGTGGCGTCCATGCCCAGACCGCGGATGCCCCAGAACTTGGTGGGCGTGATCTGACCGGGCGTGCCGGAGCCGATGCCGCCGCGTTCACCAAACGTCTTCACGAGCTTCGGCTGATCGAGGTTCGACACGTCGTAGAACAGGATCTGTTGGCGGGGACCCGTCCCGGAGTCCGCGACCATCAGCGAGCCGTCGTTGGCCAAGGCGAGTGCCATCGGCTGAAACAGTTCAGGGAACGTCACGGGTTTGCCGTCGCAGGTGATGCCCTGGGGAACAAACTCCCACTCCTGATGCTTCGGATCGGTGTAGGTGACCTCCAGCCTCCAGAGCCGGCCCAGCGTGTCGCGGGTCTCCAGGCTGTTCGGGTTCACGTTGGTGTTCCCGATGACGTCGCCGTCCTTGTAAATGCCAAACTTCTTTCCGCCCTCGTCCCAGTGGCTCCACGTGTTCACCGTGCCGTCCGGCTGCACTTTCGTGTGGATGAGGAAATTCTGCACCCACTTGTTGCTCGCGCCGGGGAAGGAGTTGCCGACCCAGGAGACGGAGTAGTTCAACGGTTCGGCGGCGGACAACACCCAGAGATTCGTGAGCGTTAACAAGGGTATCAGTAGCAAGCGGCGCATGGGGTATCTCCGGTTCGGGTGGTCTGCATTTCCAATGGAGCGAGTAGTCATGGTTCAAATCTCCAGAGTGAAGAAAGTGCTGTTGGTATCCGGTCGGTAGCCGGCGAACGCCGCGCATTCCTTGAAACCCGCCTGTCGATAGAGACTCCGCGCGGGTTCGAAATACGCCATCGATCCGGTCTCCAGACTCAAGCGACGGTATCCGCGCCGCTTCGCCTCCCCAATGAGGTGCTGAAGCAACTGCCGGGCAATTCCCCGTCGCAGGTGAGTCTGCGCGACGCGCATGGATTTCACCTCGCCATGCCTCGGATCGATTTCCTTGAGCGCGGCGCATCCGGCCAGCTCCGAACCAGTCCACGCGGTCCAGAACGTGATGCCCGGCTGGCGGAGCCGCTCCAGATCCAGCGCGTGGCAGCTCTCCGGCGGCGAAACCCGGGCCATGCACTCCAGGTGTTCGGCGAGCAGCGCCGCGATTTCAGGCCCGCTTAGGTCATCAATTCTGATCTCCACAGGCTGGTTGTTGAACAAGGTCATAGGCGAAGGATTTCCAAGGCGATTCCATTTTCAAAGTCCGGGCTGGCAACTTCCACGCGCTTCCCATTCGTGGAAACGTTCTCTCGCTTCAGCACCGTGCCGTCGGGAACGGAGAACCAGGAACTGTTTCATAAGGATGGAGGTCGAAGATCACCACCAGGGAGGAGGCTCAAACTTCGCGCCCTTTGCCGTCACGATGGCGGTGTAGCGCGCCTTGAGGGGAAGGTAGAGCCCGAGGTCCGGCGAGCCTTGGAACTTGTTGTGCGCTTGCTCGACCCAATGGTGCACGACTGCGCCGCGCTGATCGCCGACTACGAGTTGCATGGTGTAGAGCGGTTGATCGAAGCGGAACTGCGTGTCGCGGATGAACGGCCGGTTCGCGAGCACGGGATGCGTGAAGTGGTGCAGGCCCGGCTCGCGGAAGGCGACGGTGTTGTTCCCCAGCCAGACGTTGTGCGTGCCTTCGAAGGATTCCGTCGTTACTCGCAGGAAGAGGCTGGTCACGACATTCGTGTTGGGCTTCTCCAAAACTTCCACGCGGTAGTGGATGTCGCCGTCGTAGTAATTGACCGGAGCGAGCCAGTTGTCGGGAATCTCCGGCGAGCGGCGCATGCGCGGTTTCCACCGAATGTCATCCTCTCGATTGAAGATGAGCCGGAAGCCGTCGCTGTTGTGGTTGAGTTCCGAATCAGGAAAGCGTTTGGCCCACGATTCCTGCCACACGGCGACCGCTTCGGCCGTCATGTTGGTGTCATTCCAAACGGGCACGAATCGCAACGTGTCGTCCATGAGCGTAAATTGCGTTGGCGGATTCTTCCACGGCTTCGAGGCGGCGGTAAGTTCGCAAACTTCGTAGGCGGAGAGCTTCAATCGCAGACCGTCCTTGCGCGCGCTCGGAGAGCTCTCGGACCAGGCTGAACCGATCTTCGATTTCTCGGTGAAGCGATGGAGACGGAGCTTCGCGCCGGGTTCCAAACCTTCGACCACAGCTTCCTGCGGCTGGCCCGTCAGGTTTGCTAAGAACAAGGTCGTCGTCGTTCCGTCGCGCAAGGCCAGCGATTCGACGGCCCGCCGCGCTCCGGAATCGCTGTTCATGGAAACCAGCACCTTTTGTCCGACAAGTTTTTCAAACTGCTGGAGCACGGCCCGCGGACGCGGCGCATCGAGATCGAACATCGCTTCGTCCACACCGGCACGGCAGAGGTTCGCCATCACCGCGACCGTCCAGGCAGCGGCGAACTGGTTCGTGCTGCGCGGATCCGGCGTCGTGCGGGCGTAAGGAGCATTGAGCATCACGGCCACGCGCTGCCTGGCGCGCGGTGCAATGGCGCGGACGGTGCGCGCCTGATCGATAGGCGTGCGGGTGTTTTCGATCCAAGTGTCGTTGTCGAAGAGGTTCACCGCCACGTTCAAGGGCCAGGTGTAGAACGATTCGTTGGTCAGTGCGGCGCGCTTCTTGTAGGCATCGAGAAAGAACTTTCCGTTCGCCTGCGCGGCGTTGAACGGAAGCAGGCGGGGAAGATTCGCGCCCGGTTGCGGAGCGCCCAGGCGGATGATTGTTTCCCCCCTCACCCCGGCCCTCTCCCCTCGGAGGGGCGAGGGAGAAGAAGTCTGACGCTTGACCGCGATGGTGATGGTCTCGGTGCCGGCCGCGCCTTTTGTGATGTTCGGATACGAATAGGGCATCGCGGAGAACGCCTTGTAAGAGGCATCGCCAAAGTGACGCTGGTCTTCCATCCCGAAGAGCGTGCCGGTGACACTCGTGTTCACGCTCAGACCGTCTTCCATCGTGTAACGCAGCGTCTGGAACTTGTCGGCGAGGATGACCGGATCGATGAGTACCGGGAACGCATTCGACTTCACCGTCCCACTCGCATCGAGGACTTCGTAGGGCTGGCCGCGCAGCGCGGCGCCATACAGGACGCAAAGCCCGAAGCGGTTGGCCTTGCAGTCCGTGTTGGCCTTGCCGCTCACTTGGAACGTGATCTTGCCGTCGGCCGTGCCGGTGATGTCGGCGCCCCAGGAATAGTCAATGCCTTTGCCGCGGCAGGTCGCCTCCAGCACGGCTGTGAAACCGTCGCCCTGCTGTTTCACTTCATAGCGGGTGAACTCCGGATCCTGCGTGTCCCACTTGGTGTCGCGCACGCTGACGAAGACGCGTCGGGCAATCTCCACCTCGCCTACGCGCAGGTAACGCAACTCTCCATCGGCGAGTGTCAGCGCGACTGGCCCGGCACGGAGCTGCTGTGGAGGATGTGTGGCGGCTGTCAGAGAACCCGCGAAGAGAAGTGCCGATGAAATCAGCAGCAGAAGAGGGTGTTTCATAAAGCCGCGCGCTAACCGTCACTTCACACCAATGCAAAACAGGCTCTTGTCCGTGCGGATGAAGAGCTGGCCCTGCGACAGCGCAGGTGAGGCCTGCACTTTTTCGCCGAGCGGATTCTTCGCCAGCACTTTGAACTCAGGCCCGGCCTCGATCACCGTCGTCTCGCCGTTGTCGCCGACGAAGTAGATGCGACCATCCACCGCAACGGGCGACGCGGAGAAGTTGCCGCCCACGCGCTCCTGCCAGACGATCTCGCCGCTGTCCGCCTTCAGGCAGGTGGCCACGCCGCCATCCGTAATCGCGAAGAGGTGCGGCCGCACGTAAATCATGGAGGGCACTTTCGGCATGCCTTTCTTCTGTTCCCACACGAGGTTCGTTTCCTTGAGGTCGCCGCTACCGCCGAGCTTGAACGCTTTGATCGTCTCCTTGCCGCCCCAACCGCCGGAGGTGAACACCAAGCCATCGCCCAAGACGGCGGATGGCACCTTGCCTTCGCCGATGACTTCGCTGCTCCAAAGCCGCGCGCCAGTCTTGAGGTCGAAGCCCTGCACCACGTCGCCAGCCTCGGTCACGACCTGCGCCTTGCCGTCGTGTTCCCAGATGCACGGCACGCCATGCGAGATGCGAGAGAGGCCGCGTTTGCCCTGCCAGCGTTCCTTGCCGGTCTTCGCGTCAAGCGCGATGATGCGAGCCTGATCCCACGGCTGCCGCCAGCCGAGACCCTTGTCCTCGCCGTCGCTGCTGCCATCGCGCGCCATGAGCAGCAGTCCGTCGTGCAGAATCGGCGACGATCCAAGCCCGTGTTCGCCGAAGAATTTGTAGTCGCGGTTCTCCCAAGCCAGCGAGCCATCGAACTTCAGCGCGACAAAACTGCCGTCATTGAAAACCGCATAAACCCGCTCGCCATCTGTCGCCGGCGTGGGCGTCGCAAACGTGTTGCGCGCCTGCTTGCGCCGCTGGACCTGCTTGAACACTTCCTTGTCCCAAAGAATTTTGCCGGTCTTGCGGTCGAGCGACAGGATGTGACACGACTCGCCACCATCCGTCGCGGTGGTGACAAACACGCGGTCACCCCAGATCACGGGCGAGGACCATGCCTCGCCGGGCAACTCCGTCTTCCACGCGACGTTCTCCGTGGCGCTCCAGGTGAGCGGGAGATTCGTTTCCGCGGAGAGACCCTGCGCAGTCGGTCCGCGAAACTGTGGCCAGTTCTCGGCGCTGACCAGCATGGTGGAAGCAAGGAACGAGGAGAGGCAGCTGAGGAGGTGTTTTGAATTCATGGGAGTTCGGAGCTGAGTTTGACCTGCAGGCCGCTGATGCGTTCGTTTGATCCTTTGCGGGTGATGAGAACTTTGCCATCGACCTTCTTGCGCTCAAACTGGTCGAGGTTCGTGATGCGATAGCCTTCCTCCGTACGCCGGACGGCTTCGAGACAGCCCATCTCGTGGTCGCGTTCGGCGGCGGCGCGGTAAAATTCGATGCTCCCACCCAGCGCGATGTCCGCCATGAAGTAGCGGACGTTGGTCTCGGGCCAGGGCACGTCGGAGTTCAGGCGGATGTGGGTCGGGTCGACTGAGAGCTTTGTTCCCCGATAGACCAGTTCCGGCGTCGAGACAGGTCCGGCAAGTGTAAACCAGTTGGTGTTGATCAAACGAACGCCGGCATCCCACCGGCGCAGGGCTTCGCGAATATCCCCGACGTCGCTCAACTTCGCGTAATAGTCGCGAGGTCTCCCCAATGACATCTCCGCCAGCGCGAGGCGAATGATCCCCTGGTTGAATCCTGAATCGCTCGTCAGCAGCACCTCCGTGCCGAGGATCGTCCGCTCCGTGCCGCGAAGGACGATGCGCATCACGCGGCCGTCCTTGCCATGCTTGTTCGTCACCCAGCGACGCTCGAAGTCGTTTGTGTTCACCACCCGCGCGCCCGCATCCCAGAGGCGGATGGCCTCGATGGAATCCGGATCGCGCTCTTCCTTCGCGTAGTTGCGATAGAGGTCGGTCTTGCCGCCGTTGAGCGTCAGGTCGGCCAGGAGATAGCGCACTTGCGGCTCGCGCCAGAAGACACTCTGCCAGTCGGCGGACTGCGCGCGGGTTTCGCGGACGAGGCTCAGCGCCAGCACGGTGATGAGGAATAGGTGTTTCATGGGATCAGAGTGGAAGTGATCTGGGTTTGACCCAAAACCGTTGTCAGCGTCGCACGTGCCTCATGGGCTTCCAGCTCGCCCGGCTGCCATCAATCGCCATCTGGAAACGCAACGGTTCAATGACCTGCGCGTCCGAGCCGTCGGGTCGGACGAGCCACACGGGACGCTTGTCCGCCGGCTTCTCGGAATAGATCTTCAGCATCCGCTCCTTGTTGCTCCAATAACGCTCGTCGGTCCTGCGGAAGGAAATCCACTGGCCGTCCGGCGACCACGCGCTCGGCGTGCCGACGCTCGTCCCGCCGAATTTCGTAAGTTGCCGCTGGCCGGTGCCGTCGGCGTTGATGATGAAGAGTTCCAGCGCATCGCCCACGGGGAACGAATAGACAAGCTGCTTCGAGTCCGGCGACCAGTTCGGGAAGGTTGCGCCGACTTTGCTGATTTCCTTCACCACCTGGCGCTTGTTGCTGCCGTCGTGGTTCATCACGAACACGGTCACCCCACCGCCCTCGTGGCCGGTGTAGGTGATGAGTTTGCCATCGGGCGACAGGGTCGGATCATGGCCTTCGCCGAGGACCTGCTCGTCGCTGCCGTCGGGCTTGATGCTGGACATCCCCGGCTTGTCGCCATGTTGGCCGAAGACGATCCGCTCGCCGCGCGGAGTCTTCTGCCAGCTCGGCATGTAGCAAACGTTGGGCGTGCGATTGAGCCGGCGCACCTTCGAGCCATCGGCGTTGCAGACCCACAGATTCGTCGTGCCTTCGCGATCCGACATGAAGCAAATCTGTTTCCCATCCGGCGACCAGCACGGGTAACGGTCCTCGGATTTCGGCGAGCGCGAGACGTTGAACAGATCGCCCGTGGTCGGGTCGGCGATGAACACCTCCGTGTCGCCCGTGCGGACGGATGTGACGAGGAGTTGGTGGCCGGTTGGGACGGCAGCGTGAGCGGTGGCATGCGCGACGCCAAGGAGGATGAGCAGAGGGATAATTTTCATGGATAGTTTCAGAGGTAGTTGTTGGTGGTTGGAGCGAGAGTGATCGGGCCAATGATCGGGGATGATTTCATATTGTCGGGACACCGTTTCAACGGCTGTCCGAATCGGAGGTGAGCCGGATGTCGCTCGGAGTGGCTCGGCGGCTGGTGCCCCGATACACGACGTTGGAGACTCCGGGTTTGCCTTCGACGGCATTGAACTCAAAACGGTCGACGTTGGCGACGCGATGCCCGGCGTCGTAGTGCGCCACGGCGACCAGGCAATTGTAGTCATGGAAACGATGTCCAAAGCTGGCGATCTTCTCCCGGGTGCCGGCCAGTTGAATCTCGGCGATGAGGTAACGCCGCCAGTCGTCGGAGAAGTGCGGGTCGGTGTTGAGCTTCACCAGCGCGCCGTCGAGCGGCTGGCCGTTCGCGCGATAGACCAACCGGCGTTGTTCCCCATTGCCTTGGATGACATATAGGTTGGTGTTGACCGCCCGTGCGCCGTAGATCCAACGCTTCAGGGCTTGGGCCACGTCCGGGTCGCTCTTCTTGGCCTCGTAGTGCGCCAGGGGCCGGCCCAGCGTGAGGTCCGCCAGCACCCGCCGCACCGGTGCCTGCTCGAACTCCAGGTCGCTCGTCAGCAGCAGGTCTGCACCAATGGCGGTATCCTCGGTTCCTTTGAACACGACGCGCATGGACTCGCCGTAGGGCGTTTGAATGCGGCGGCGCTCGAACTGGTTGGTGTTCACCAAACGCACGCCGGCTTCCCATTCCTTCAGCGCCGTGGCCGGAACGGAATCGTGGGTGTGCTGCTTGTAGTAGTCCGGAGATCCCCCCAGCGTCATGTCAGCGATCAAGTAACGGACATGCGGTTCCTTGTAGACTTCGGCGGCGTGAGCATTGGTGCACGCCACTATCGCGCACCCTCCAACGATGATCAGGTTGAGTTGGAAGTGCGCTTTCATGGAGAGATGTATTTGTCGCGGAGTTTGAGAAATTGAAAGACCTGCTTGTGATACGGACTGAACTCCGGATCCGGCACGCCGCGCGGCGGACAGGCGGGCGAGCCATAGCCGGTCTGGAACATGTCGTGATGGTAGGTGGAATACGCGCCAAGTTTCCGCACCGCGATGATCTGAACGATATGATCAAAGGGCGACGTGGCCGCTTTCGGTCCGCCAAACTTGGGAGTGCCGTTGCGGGCCGGTTCGTCATCCACCACCGGTTTTTGGAACTTCTTCAGCAAGCCTTCGAGCTGTTGCGGCGCGATCTCCCAGTGGCGGCCACTTTCCTGGCGAGCGGTGTGCGGCGTCAGATAGTCGAGCGCGGCGTTTTCCTCGTCGCTGCCTAGGACATTCGAAAAACCGGGCGAGTTCGAGACGAGACGCTTTGGGTCGATCGACTTGATCACTTTCAGCATCGGTAGAACCCGGGCATCCGTGTGCTCGTTCCAGATTTGAAAGGTAACATTGCGGAATGGCAGCAACTCGCGCGTCAGCGTGGCCACGGCCTGTTCATCGGCGGGTGGATCGATGCGTCGCTTCTCGCCCCAGCTTTCGTGCGAGAATAGCACCAGCTCGACGCACAGGCCGGAACTGTCCGCGTCGCTCAGAATGCTTTTCAACGTCCGCAAATGCTCCGCGAGCAGCGAGCCGTCGACGTGATACATCGTGTTCGAGGGCGCCGTATCCACGAAGCCGCGGGTGCTGTCCCACTGGCACCAAACCCTCAGCATGTTGATGCCGTAACTCTGAAACTGCTTCAGCCACACGACGCGGGCTTCGGAATTCGCATTGAAGTTCGGATTGTAAATTGCGTTGAAGAAACTGACGCCGGTGTAGGGAAACGGTTTGCCATCGAGCTGGAAACGCGTGCCGGAGACGGTGAGTTCGCTGGCTGTGGCGCCACCGAACCCGGCGAGAACGAGGAATAGGGCCAGCAATCTCATTTGTAATGGAAGCACACTCTCGACATGAGCCTCATGGCGTCGTGGTCAGACACCATTCTTCGGGATCTGATGCAACTTCTGCGCATGCTGGTGAATGTGACAAAACAGATGCAGCCGCGAGCGGGGCACAGACAAACACTCTTGACGTATGGTTCATTACTACACTTTCGTGAGTTCGCCGGCCCGCGACTAGAACAAGCGATTCAAAAACTAAGACGAATTGTCATGGCCGCCCCTCGCCGGGCGAAGTATTTGGACCGACTGAACGGAGTGAAGCATCGAGGGCACGACGTTGAAGCGCGCGGTCACGGTTTTGCGGGGCCTATCTCCAGAATGGCGTCGAAGAGTTCGCCCTGGTGCACGCCGTCAGGGTTGTCCACGCAAGCGAACTCGCGACCACGCCAGACGAACGTGTCGTTGGTCGTGAAGGTGCGGTCGAGTGGAATGGCTTGAATGGGCGGACGCACGAAGCTGGCGCCATGAATCGTGAACGCATCGCCGAGGCTCACGTTCATCTTGCGAAAGTCCAGCGGGCGCTCGAACAACGCCCGTTCCGCTTCGGGCGCGGCGACCTGGGTGCCGCTCGCGCGCCACGGCCCGAGCTTCGATGCTCCTTGGGCTTGCTCACGATGATGATCGGTGAACAAAATCCACTCGACCCGCTTCACGCCGATCTCGCCGAGATGTTCGAGCACGCTGCCATTGCCGAGATTGATCAGCAGCGCGGCCTCGTCGTCACGCAGGACATGGACGTTGCAGGTGTCCGTCCAGACAAAGAGGTTCGGCTGCGCCTTCGAGTCCGGTTGGGTAAAGCCGCCGGCCGCAAGTTGGCCGCAACCAACGAAGATCAAGGCTAGGAAAGTGAGAGTGGCTTTCTTCATGATCTTCGCTGCCTTGCTTCCAATGGCTCAAGCCTCATTCGTAAACGCGATCCTCGGGGGGCAGGATCAGAAAGTTGTTGTTCTCGTCCACCAGGCGCACGTTCCGCTGCGGTCGAAAGCCTTCGAGGAGATAGGGAAGTTTGATGACGATTTGCAGGCCGCCACATCCCTGGACTTTCGGGACTTCACGGTGCGCGGTGATTTTGGCCCTCATGGCGTCGGGACCGCCCTGACCTCCCGCTGGTTCGGCGGTGCGGAGCGCGGTGTCGGCGGCGGCAATCTGGCAGCTCTTGCCGGTGACGAAGCGTTCCAGCAATCCGGGGAATCCGGGATCGAAGAACGTCAGGGTCAGCTCGGAAGTCTTGTTGTCCACGGCATCCACTTTTGCGGGCAGTCCGCGTCGTCGCAGTTCCAACCGCGCCCGGGCCGCTTGACGTTCCGTGGCCAAGTTACGGCTTTCGTCATCGAGCCACACGTCGGTCACCAGTTCATAGACGGGCAGGGCCGCGGTGCCGGGGCCGAAATTCACGAGGACCTCCTGTCCGACGCTGAGATTGGTCTGGCTGCCAAAGCCCGCGCCTTTCCAAAAAGTGGTGCGTGCATCGATCAGAACTTCCTTGGGTTTGTCCTCTTTTCCATCCTTCACCCGGGCGAGAGTCACCAAGCCTTTATCCAGCCGCAGCGCCTTGATCCTCCAACGACTCCCGGCGGCGACGTCCAAGCTGAAAGTGTCCATGAGGGTCCACACGTCCGAGAAGCGGTCACTCTGATCAGGCATGAACGCGCCGATCGTCACATGCGAACTTGTCGGAAAGTCTCGCAGGTCCGCCGGGGCACCATGCCGGAGGACGGTGGCTCCGGGCAGAATTCGGAAGGTGATCATCCTCGCCGCTTGTTCCACGACTCGATCCTGAATGCGGTAAGTCCCGGTCCGGGCGGCGGGTTTGATTTCAACGAGCGAGACATCAAGAGAGTGCGCAGCGTCGGGCGGAGGGAATTCACCTGGCTTCAATTTATACCACGCCAGCTTTTCGTCACCGCCGTCGGTCCGGTATTTCGGTGGCTCACCCAGCGCGAGGGTCGCGTAGGCGAGGCAAAGGCAGAGGGAAAGGAATGCGCGCGTCATCAGGCGGTGAGTTCGGAGATGGGGCCGAGGCTGTCCACGAACTGCTCCACATTGACTTCCATCTTCTGCATCATCGTAAGCAGGAGATTGGAGAGATGTGCTTTCTTATCCACTGGATTGAAGAACTCATCGAAATTGCCCTCCTTGTATTCACCCTTCTGGGCGAGGTTGTAGTCGATGTGCTGCCCGTGGCGCAGGCCCAGTTTGGCACCACCAGCAAAGATGGTGGGGAGGTTCGCGAGGGAATGGCTGTGGCCATAACTCATGCCGCTGCCGAAGAGGATCATGGTGCGGTCCAGCAGGGTTTCACCGCCGTCATCGGTCGCTTTCATCTGATCCAGGAAATAGGAGAACTGCTCCACGAGGAAGACATCGCTGCGGACCAAACTTTCCAACACCGCTTTGTCGCCATTGTGGTGGGAGAGTTCATGACGCCCCTGGCTGATGCCGATTTCTGGAATGGCGAGGCCGAGAGATTCGTTGGCGGTCATGTAAGTGATGACGCGCGTCATGTCCGTGCGCAGGGCCAGAATCATGAGGTCATACATCGTCCGGTAATAATCGCCGGCGGCGACTTTGGACACGTTCCGTTGAAAACGCGCGCCGTCCACCTTGGGCTTCGGCAC
>JANLTG010000015.1:0-3722 GCA_031362805.1 bacterium | reverse complement strand
GAGCACGAACCGGTTATCGGCGTAAGAGGTCAGAAAGAGGATATGGGCTTCTGGCAGGAACGCTTTGATCTGCCGGCACGCCGTGATGCCGTCGCCGTCGGGCAGCCGGACATCCATCAAGATGATCTCGGGACTGTGGCGCCGGGCGGCCTCCACAGCGGACAACACGGTGCCCGCCTCAGCCACGATCTGAATGCGCGGTTCCAGTTCCTGGATCCGGCGCAGACCATCGCGCACGACTGGGTGGTCATCCACGAGCATCAGACGAATGTCGCTTTCAATATTCACGATTCACCGTGGGAGTCCTCGGACCATTCTGCTTCCGAGGGTTCAGGAGGGGCAGCGGGCACACGGACCAAGATGCTAGTTCCTTTGCCCGGCTCGGATTGAATCTCCAACGTCGCCCCCATTTCCCGGGCGCGCACCGTCATGCTGGCCAGGCCGAGCCCCGATCGGTTCGGCACCTTGCGGTTGAAGCCGGCACCGTCGTCAGCAATTTCCAAGACGACCGCTTCGCGATCGGAACGCAGCGCGATCTCCACCTCCCGCGGTTTCGCGTGCCGGAGACTGTTGCTCAGCGCCTCCCGGGCGATGTTAGCCAGTTGCACCGCCTGGTTGCCGGACAGTCGCTCGGACGCCCCGGGATCGCAGCGCACAGCGATCTGGGCAGTGGCGCCGGTACCTACGCGTTGCACCAGAGCGTGTAGCACCGCGCTGAAATCCACCGGCTTGGCAGCCCCCGCTTCCACGGTGATGAATTGACGAATCTCAGCAATGACACCGTCCAGTTCCCGGCGCACCGCCACGAACTCGCGGCGGGCACTGGCCGGCTCGGCTTCGAGCTTCTCAACCGTGTGCCCCAATCCAAGCTGGATGGCATAAAGCGACTGAATGGTCCCATCGTGCAGATCGCGGCTGAACTTTTCCCGCTCGCGCTGCGCGGCGGCCAGGGCATCGCGTGCTTCCCGAATCTGCTCGGTCAACACTTCCTGCCGGTTGCGGGCGCGGAGGGCAACGGCCACCAGCGCGGTCGCGAGCAGCGTTAACCCAGTCCCGGCGGCCATGGAGATTGTTGCCAGCCGACGCGGCGACTGGGCCTCAAACAGCGGGGTTGTGTAGAAGAAGATCGAAAACCTTTCGCCGTACATCCGCCAGGTTTCACGGTGGGTCAGATAAGCTTTGAAAGCCGGGTCAATCGCCCGGGGCGTGCCCTCCGAAACGTTCAGCCAGGTGGCTGCCGATTGGTTGGTCGAGGAGAATAGCTCCAAGCCCAAGTCCGAAGGTAGTCCGTCCCAGACCGACTGCGCCAACACGTTGTAATCAACCGGAGCAACCATGATTGAGTTCAGGTGCAGCCAGCGAATGCAGGCGCGAGAGCTCCAGTTTGTGCGACCGCTGGTCATCATATCGGCCACCAGGCCGGGCGTTTCCGGTTGGTAAACCGGCACCAGAAAAAAGGTGCCGGCAATGGCGTTGGACTGAAGATCCAACATCACGATCCGGTTTTCACTCATGCCCAGTCGTGAATTGCCGACAGTGTTGGCGAACCGCGTCCGCTCGCCAAGTGAACCTCGCAGATCATAATCCGTCAGGAACTGATTCGCGTTTGTGACGTTGCTCCGCAACGCAATGTCGCACGCGATTTGGTGAGTATGCGCAGCGTCGGTAATTCTTTCCCAATCGTCGGTCGTCCACGCCCTGGGCGACTTGGTTACTCCCACCGGCCACGAAGCGACTTGCCGGTTGGTGGCCACCAGAATGCCATGAATCCATTTGCAGTTGATGGTCAGCCCGCTCTCGTAGCACCAGCGATCGAACAAGTCGTTGCGGCTTTCGCCGCTCAATGTCAGGTAATCGCGGAGATTGTGCAGCAGCATCTCGCTCTTTTCGAGCCGGGCATCGAGCTGGCTTTCAATCTCGGTCGCGCGCATAGCCAACCGCTGCCGGTCCAGCGCGACCGCCTGGCGGTGCAACTCCCAGCCCAGCGCGGCCGTCAGCGACAATCCTGCCACGAGCGTCCACCCCGCCGCCTGGTGGCGGCGGAACAGGCGGTGTACACCAGGAGGCATCGGCCCAGTTCTACGGAAACGACCCGCCGCAAGTCGAAATTATTCCACGCCGCCGATAGGAGGCATTTACCTCTATTGGCAGGAGGCGGAGAACCGGCTAGTAATCAAAGGGCAACCCAGCCCTGCGACGTTTCCAAACCTTTAGATCAAGTCGCCAACGGAACGGCGCACGTGATCAGGAACTGCCAGGGCAATAAACCACGATGAACCCCACCTGCTTTTTGGCCCCGGCGCTCGCCGCGAGTCTCTTGTGTGCGACTGGCAATCTCGAAGGGCAAAGCTTCAGACTCGACTCGATTCAATACGACAGCTTTGGCGGACTGATAACGCTGGGCTGGCAGAGTCAGCCAGGCGGGATCTACAGCATTCACTCCACAACCAATCTGAACATTTGGGAAGAAATCAAAATTTCTGGCCTGCCTTTGCGAATCACCGGTGCCAGCGGCAGCCGAACGCAGGTCGAGCTTGATGTGCCCGCTGGCGATCGCCGGTTCTGGCGAGTGGGAATGAGGCCCATATTCGACGTGGGTACAGCGATATCTGAGGGTGTCGGATTATCGTACCCTGTGTTGACCGATGTAAACGATGCTTCGCGAGTCGTCGGGTATTTTGTGTATGGCAACAATGCTCAAATTGGATTCACATGGGCGCTTGGCGAAGAAATATCTTCATTCGGCAATGGATCTTATGCCACGGCCGTGAACAGCGGCGGCACGGTGGTGGGAACCCGCTATGGGAATGGCAAGTTCTTCTCTTGGACGAAAAGCGGCGGTTTGGTTGAGCTGGGAAATGGAGCAGCCTTGGATATCAACGAATCGGGACACATTCTGGGACGAGATGACTCCCCCGGAGCGTTTCTTTGGAAACCGGGCACGGGCAAAATCTATATCCCGCACCTATCAGCCACGGAACCGTACACCGTCCCGGAGGCACTCAGCGACGCAGGGCATGTCGTGGGTGTTTCGCTGATCGATGGTAACTACTATCGTGCGTTTCTTTGGACCGAATCGGGCGGTCTCGTCGATCTCACGGGAGCGCTCTCGAGCGCCGCGTCCGGCGCCACGGATGTCAACAGCAGTGGTCAGGTTGTGGGTTACCGCACGGTAACCGGCAGCACAAGGGCGTATTCATGGACCGCGGCTGGCGGGTTCGTGACATTCCCTGCCGGCTGTTACATCACCGATCTCAGCGAGAACGGGAAGGTGGTTGGCAGAGGCTATCTCGTCGGAAATCAAGCCCACGCGTTTTCCTGGACCCAAGCAGGCGGCATTATCGACCTTGGAGACGGCCAACCCGAGCAGGTCAACGAGCTGGGGCAAATTGTTGGCAACGCAGGAAATTCGGCCGTGGTTTGGTCCCCCACCGGCGGGCGAACAGAACTGGAGTCACCATACCTCCAGCCCCACAGCGCCAATTTGATTAATGATGCGGGCATCGTCTTTGGTACTTCCCGAGTGCCGAACGCTGCAGCCATACACGTTGTCATGTGGACGACCAACCCACCCCCGTAGGGGCTGCGCAATTTTTCTTTCTGTAAATTTGGCGAGTTCAAACTGAGGGCTGGGTTGAGGCTTCCATGTTGAGGTAGATTTTTCCGGATTCCCATTCGTCGCTGGTTTCCGCAAGGAGGGCGGTGACCAGGCGCAGGAGGGC
>JANLTG010000006.1:0-10263 GCA_031362805.1 bacterium | reverse complement strand
GCCGACCACGAGCTTGCCGCGCAGCGCGACCCGCACCGGGGCCCAGACCCGCGATCCTGATGACTCCGCCGAGTTTCCCGCTGGGCAAACGCGGCCAATCCAATAAACTCATCACCACATGATTGCCCCCAAAGACGACTCCACGATGGCCGTATTCCTCGACTTGGAGAACATCGCGCTCGGTGCCCGCGATGCCCGCTACCCGCGTTTTGATATTCAAAAAGTCCTTGAGCGCCTGTTGCTCAAGGGCCACATCGTGGTGAAGAAGGCGTATTGTGATTTCGAGCGCTACAAGGAGTTCAAGCGTGACCTCCACGAATGCGCTTTCGAGTTGATTGAGATTCCGCACCTGCGTCAGTCTGGCAAAAACTCCGCCGACATCCGGATGGTCGTGGACGCGCTGGACCTTTGTTACACCAAGGGGCACGTCGACTCCTTCGTGATCATCAGCGGCGACTCGGACTTCTCGCCCCTCGTGAGCAAGCTGCGGGAAAACGCGAAGAACGTGATTGGGGTGGGCGTGAAGAATTCCACGTCCGACCTCTTCATCAACAACTGCGACGAGTTCATCTACTACGACGACCTGGTGCGTTCCCAGGCTCGCAAGTCACGCGGCCGGACTCGTGTTCCAGCGGCAACGACAGCGGCCGGCCGGACGCCGCGATCAGAGGAAGCACCCAAAGCAGCGGACGAAGCGGACGAGAACAAAGGGCCTTCGCTGGACAAGGCGATGGAGCAGGTGAGCGAGACGTTGGAGGCGCTGGCCGAGGCGCGCGGCGCCGACGACACGATCTGGGGCTCGATGGTCAAACAGGCGCTCAAGCGGCGCAACCCGGGGTTCAATGAGCGCGCCTACGGTTACCGGTCGTTCAACGATCTGCTGAAGGAAGCCGAGAAGCGGGGGTTGCTGAAGCTCGTGGCGGATCAGAAATCGGGCGGCTACATCGTGCAGGCGGTCGATTGATGGGGTGGTAGCTCCGGGCTTTCGGGCGCTGAGTTTTCGCGAAAACTTCATGCAATGCCGCCCACTTTGGCGGCTGGGCGACGAGTTCCCGCAAACAGATTGCTTTCATCGCGAGTGCTTGTTACTAAGTCCGGCCGTCGGTGCGGGTGTGGTTCAATGGTAGAATGTGGGCTTCCCAAGCCTGAGACGAGGGTTCGATTCCCTTCACCCGCTCCAACTTCTTCTCCGCCAGTTTACCCGCGTGAAGTCTTGCTCTGCCAACTGCTTTGCGGCAGCCCTCAGTTTGGTCTGGTGAGTGGATAGCAGAGAACCCTGGCCTGTAATGCCCCGCGCCTATGAACCTGAATTTTCAAACGCGATTCGTTTGCCTGCTGTTGTTCGCCGCCTGGAACTGGGTCGGGACCACCGCCCGGGCGGAGGTCATTCGCGACATTGAATATGCCCGCGTCGGCGACCGGAAACTGACCCTCGACCTGCATCGACCGGACGGGAAACCTCATTCACCCTTGATCGTGTGGGTGCATGGCGGCGCGTGGCGCTCGGGTTCGAAGAAGGACATGCCGCTGGCGAAACTCGTCGCGGCAGGCTATGCGGTGGCAAGCGTTGATTACCGGCTTTCCACGGAGGCGAAATTTCCAGCGCAGATCCACGATCTCAAGGCGGCGATTCGTTTCTTGCGCGGGCAGGGGAGTGAATGGCAGCTGCCAACGAAGAAGATCGTGATCGCAGGCGATTCAGCGGGTGGACATCTGGCGGCACTGGTGGGCGTGTCGAATGGTCTCGCGGAACTGGAAGGTGAAGTCGGGAGCGACCGCGCACAAAGTTCGGACGTTCAGGGGATCATCAGCTTTTTCGGCGGGGCGAATCTCACCACGATTCTCAAGCAATCAACTCCGCACGGCCTGAACATGCGCTTGCCTGCGCTGGACTTGCTGCTCGGCGGACAACCGGAGGATGTCCCCGCACTCGCCCGGCTCGCGAGCCCCGTGTTTCAGGTTGATGCCGACGATCCGCCACTGCTGCTGTTGCATGGTGATCAGGACCCGCAGATGCCGGTGAACCAGGCGCTGGAACTTCAGGGTGCCTACCAAAAGGTGAAGGCCCCGGTGCAGTTGGAAATCATCCACGGAGCGGCGCACGGCGGGGCGAGGTTCTACGACGAGGAACGAGTGGCGGTGGTGAAGAAGTTCCTGCGGCGATATTTCTGAGCCGACATAGGAAGGCGATCAGCCAACGATTCCATTCAGGGGAGCGCGCGCGTCTCGCGTGCCGTGTTCGGCGTCGCGCCGAACACCGTTTGAGCTCTGAATTTTCCCGCAGAGTTTGGTTTGCCAATACGCGGCCGCCAGAAGGCGTCGCCGGGACGGCTCCGCGGCACGCGAGACGCGTGCGCTCCCCAATCCAATTCATGGCTCCGGCTCAGGTCGCCTTCAAGCGGCCGGCAGCTCCACGATGAAGGTCGCGCCCTTGCCCGGTTCGCTCTCGCACCAGACCTTGCCGTTCATCGCCTCGACCATTTTCTTCACGATGGACAGGCCGAGACCGGTCGAATGCTCCCCACCCGTGGGTTTGGCGCTCAAGCGGGCAAACTTGCCGAACAGCTTTTTCTGATCCTCCGCGCTCAAGCCGGGGCCTTCGTCCTGGACTTCGCAGCGGATGGCTTCAGGCAATTTCTTCAAGCGAACGAAAATGTTTTTGCCCGCTGGCGAATACTTCACCGCGTTCGAAACCAGGTTCTCCAGCACCTGCACCGTGATGCTGGCGTCCACCAGGACTTTCACCGGGGCGGCTTCGCTTGCGACGTGAATCACCTGCTGTTTGGCAGCGGCCCGGGGCCGCTGGGTTTCGATCACCGATTGCAGCAGCGGACAGAGATCGGCCGGTGCGACGTCGAGCTGCATCTCCCCGCGTTCAATGCGATTCGCGTCCAGAAGATTTTGGACCATCTCCGCCATGCGGGCGGCGGTCTCCAGCACGCGGCGGCCGTTTTCCTCCAGTTCACGATGTGGCAGGGCCTGCGCATCTTCGATCATCATCTCGGCATAACCTTTGATCGCGGAGAGCGGGTTCCGCAAATCATGCGCGGCGATGCCCATGAACTCGTTCTTCTCGTCGTTCATCTCGCGCAGGCGTTCGCGGGCCAGCTTGAGTTCCAGATGCGTGCGCACCCGGGCCAGCAGCTCGGCGCCGTTGAACGGCTTGGTCACGTAGTCCACCGCGCCGGCCTCGAAGCCCTTCATCAGATGGTCCATCTCGTTGCTGGCGGTGAGGAAGACGACCGGGATTTCACGCGTGGCCGCGTCGGCTTTGAGCCGGCGGCAGACTTCCAGGCCGTCCATCTCCGGCATCATCAGGTCGAGCAGGATGAGGTCGGGCCGGCGCGCCCGCACGCGTTCCAGCGCCTGCGCGCCACTGCCCGCCGGCATCACGTCGTGGCCCTCGTTGCGCAGCATCGTGCCGACGACCTGCAGGTTCTGCACGACGTCGTCAACGACCAGGATGCGGGCTTTGGTTGGGTTCATGCGAAAGGGGCTAAACACGAATGGACACGAATAAATACGAATGGGGAACCACAGAAAAACTTTTCTGCGTACTGCGACGAACCGCGCCCCCCGCCAGTGTTCAAGAGGGACTTTCTAAGTTCATCCCTGAATTCGTGCGAATTCGTGTCCATTCGTGGTTCAAGGGAGTTTTCAGTTGAGGGTCAGCCGCTCGCGGATTTCCGGGAAGCGCTCCAGGGTTTTCGGGAGGCGGGCCAGGTCAAATTGCTGGACCTGTTCCTCGAGTTCCTTCGCATACCGGCGCAAGTCGGGCCAATGACCTTCCTCGCCCCAGCCCTGGAGTCGCCGGGCAAACTGCTCGACCTCATCCATGGCGAGCGACTGGCACAACTCCGGCCAGATGGTCTGCCGCTGTTGATCGAGCTTCACGAGCAGCGCGGGACGCTTTGCCAGCGCCTCCGGCGGCGCGACCGTCTCCGGTTCGGTCCCGGTCTTGGCCACGGCTTCGGCCGCTTTCACCAGTACGGTGGACGACGCCGGTTTCAGAAACCGTTTCAACTCCGCGATCAGTTCGGCGCGATTGAACGGCTTGCGGATAAACCCATCGCAAATCTTTCGCGCCTTGGCTTCTTCCTCGCGGAACGACGACGCTGTCACCGCGATCACTGGAATGTGTTTCAACGCGGGATTCGCTTTCAATCGCTTGGTCGTCTCGTGGCCGTCGAGTTCCGGCATGCGCATGTCCATCAAGATCACGTCGGGGCGATGCTTCTCCGCTTGTTCCAGCGCTTCCAAACCGTTCGTCGCCAGCACCACCTTGTGCCCTGTGCCCTCGAAGTAGCCGGTGAGCAAGGCACGGTTCAACGCCACGTCGTCGGCGACGAGAATCGTGGCCGGCGCGAACTGCGTGAAGTCGCCTTCGCCGCCCGTGGCGACGGCATCCGCCTCGGCCAGTTCGGTGATGGCCACGTCCGGGAACGTGAAGCGGAACGTGCTGCCCTGGCCGGGTTCGCTCTCCACGGTGATGACGCCGTGCATCATTTCGGCAAGGCGCTTGGTGATGGTCAGCCCCAGGCCGGTGCCGCCGAATTTGCGCGTGCTCTGTCCCGCCACCTGCGAGAACGCCCCGAAAACATGCTCCTGCTGCGCTTTCGGGATGCCGATGCCCGTGTCCGAGATTTCGAGAATGAGGTTGATGCGCGTTTCGTCGGATTCCTCCTCCGTAGCAGCCGACGTGAGGAGGCTCTGATCCATTTCCGCTTTCTGCTTTCCACTTTCAGCTTTTTCCCCGTATTCCGCCCACGCCCGGATCTTCACATGCCCCTTTTCCGTGAATTTCAGCGCGTTGCCGACCACGTTGAACATCACCTGCCGCAGCCGCACTTCATCCAGCATCAAGCCACGCGGGAGTTTGGGCCTCGTACCTTCCGAAGCGACTGACATTGACGGGGTTTCCGAGCCTCGCGCCAGCGTCTTGGACTGCGGTAGTCCTCTACCGCTTTCTCTTTGGTCCTCCTGCGCCGCCGGCGAAGTTTCGCCCGTTGTCCCTCCAACGCCCATGGTCAAAGCGCCAGAGGGCTGGCGCAGTCCAAGAGCTGGCGCAGTCCAAGAGCTGGCGCAGAGCCGCTGCCTCCAAACGTATCGGGCTGCACCGTCTCTGGATCAATCTCCACGATGAGCTTGATGCCTTTCTCGCCCGCCTTGATCGAAAAGAGTTTCTGAATCTCATCCACCAACCGCGGCACGCAGACCGGCTCGTATTGTAACTCCAACTTGCCCGCTTCGATCTTGGACAAGTCCAGGATGTCGTTGATGAGCGTGAGCAACGTGCGCCCGCTGGAGGTGATCGCATCGAGATAATTGCGGTCCTTCGACGCGGCCATCTGGGTGCGCAGCAATTCCGAGAAGCCGAGGATCGCATTCATCGGCGTGCGGATCTCATGGCTCATGTTCGCGAGGAATTCGCTCTTGGCCGCGTTGGCGGCTTCGGCCTGTTCGCGGGCGGCTTCGGCGGCTTCTTTGGCTGACTCGGCTGTGGCTTTAGCGGTTTCCAACTGCGCGTTCTTGGCCTCCATCGCGGTTCGGCCTTTTTCTGCCGCCTCACGCGCCCCATGTTCCTCATCGAGCAACCGCTCGCGCAACATCTCCGCCTCGCGCTTGCGACGGATGACCAGCGTCCGGGCAACGAAAGCCCAACCCACCAATCCCAGCAGCGCGCCGCCCGACGGCACCATGATGAATGCGTTCGCGAACCACGGCGGCGCGATGGTCAGATGCGCCATGGCGGCCGGCGAATAGTTCAGGTCTCGGTCAATCGACTGCGCGAAGAACGTAAATTCACCTCTCGCCCTGGTGGGCCACGCAAACTGTGCTTCCCGGGTCGCAGGCTGCCACAGCACATCAGTCCTGGCCGGAGCGGCGGCCACGCGGCCAGGGACGATGGCGTAGCGGTAGAGGTGCTTGCCGGTGCGGGTGCGGAAATCCACGGTGTTACACTTGAACGTAACCAGACGGCCGGCGGTGATGCTCGGCAGCGTGTTCAAATCGGTGTAAGGCCGGTCGGTCTGCACCACGAGCGTCGGTGTCCGCGCGGTCACGTGAGTGGGTTCGTAGCGCGTCAGACCTTTCACTCCGCCAAACCACATCGCGCCATTCGAATCCTCCGCAATCGCACTAACCCCTCCTGACAGCAGGCCATCCCCCTCGTCCAGCGGCATCCAGGTCATGCCATCGTACCGCGTCACGCCCGTGAGCGTCGCGAACCAGAGCGCCCCGTCCGCCGCGCGAAAAATCTTCGTGCCTCTGCTCGGCGCGAACGTCTCGTTGCCGCGTGCGATCCGCCTCATCGTCTCCCCCTCGAAGTGCGCCAGATCGCTGTTCTCGCCACTAAACCAAACGCTGCCATCCCGCTCGCTTGCTATGGTTACGAATCTTCCCAGCCGGCCATTGGTCCCAGCAAACTCTTTCCAGTGAGTTCCGTCGAACCGGACGATTCCGCCCTCGGTGCCAATCCACACCGTCCCTCGCGGGTCGCAATGAATGGCGTGAATGGCGTTGGCCAGCAACCCATTCGTCTCGACGAGCGTGGGGACGGCGTTGCTTCCCTCGAAGCGAATCACGCCACCAGACTTGGTTCCCGCCCATACGGCCCCGTCGGCTGCGCGCGCGAGACACGAGATCCGATTGCCTGGCAGTCCGTTGAAATTCGTCATGACGGAAACAATCTGTCCGGCACTCAGGCGTGCGATGCCCGCTGGACCTGTTGAAGCCGAAGAGAACGCGGCCCAGATCAAACCATCAGGGCCGGCTACCAGGTCCTTTACAGCGGTCGGCTCCGCGTTGGTCCTGAAGCGTCGGCCATCGAACCATGTGACGCCATTTGTGCCCACGCCCGCCACCAGAGAGCCGTCGGGGGCGGCCAGCAGGCAATTGACGGTCTGCGCTGGCAATCCATCCGGAGCGGTGAAGTGCGTAAACGATTTCTCTTCGTAGCGCCACAGGCCATCGCTTGTGGCAAACCAGATGGCTCCGTCCGGATCGTTCTGGATGTCGAAGCAAATGCCGCCTGCATAGCTGTTCTGGCCGCCCGTGAGATCGTCGGACCTGCCAAATTGCGTGAAGCTCCGGCCATCGAAACGGGTGACGATTCTCTGTGCGCTTGCCAACCAGACCTGTCCGTTCGTCGCCACGTGGATGCAAGTGATCAGACCGGCGGGCAGACCGTCGCGTTGGGTCAGGTAACTGAAGTTGGTTCCGTCGAACCGCGCGATGCCATTGGTTCCGACGGCGAGCCAAACCGCGCCGTCCGGCGCCGTCGTCACCGTGCCGGTGTCCTCCGAAAGCAGGCCTTGCTGGCGTGTGAATCGGATGTGATTGGTACCGTCAAATCGCACCAGGCCCGCGCCCGGCCCCGTCAGCCAGAGGCGGTCACCCGCGACGGCCATGTGCCGCGGTGCGTCGGCCTCGAATGAAAACTCTTCTTTGCGCCAGAGATTGGTGAACTTTTTGCCCGGCTCGCCGTCGTAGCGGACCAGCGCCTCCTCCGTGCGCCACCACACTGCGCCGTCCGTTGTGCTCGCGATTTCCACGATGTGGCCGGTCGGCAAATCTGACGTGGGGACGAGGGCGGGCGGTTGGCCGTCCGCTGGCTGGTAGCGCAACAGGCCCTCGACCGTCGTCCCCAGCCAAAACACGCCGTTGGCATCCCGATGCTCGGCCGCGGGCCCGCTTAACGTGAGCGGCAAGCCTTTCTCGGTTGTGAGGTCGAGGAATTCGCGTCCATCGAAACGCGACAACCCGCTTTGCGTGCCCAGCCACATCAGGTGGTCCGGCGTAAAAATGATGCCACCTACCGCGTTCCCCAGCAGCCCGTCGAGCACGCTGAGTTTTTTCCAGCGGCCTTTCTTGAATGGCGCGATTTGGAAATCGAGATTCGCTAGACGGATGCGTTCGGCGTCGGGCAATTCTTCGCGAGCGTAGAGAATTCGTCCCTGATCAAGCCACGCCCGTCCGCCGGGAATCTGAGCACGCACTTGATACGCGCCCGGCTTCACATTCGGGAATTTGAAATTGCCCAGCTCGTCCGTGAGCATCGTGCCCACGACCGTGCCGGCGGGGAATTGGGTTTGGGTGGAACGGGCGACCCGCCCGTCCCGGTCGGCGACCTCGCCGACCGGAATGGAAGAAGGCGTGTTCGCGGCAGGAACGCCCGATGAAGTTTGCGGCCTCCCTCCCATTCCGCCCGGCGGGTCGCCGGGCGGAACAGGCGAGTCGCCTGTTCCACCAAGACGAACGGGCGTCTTCTCCGGGTCCGCCAGCGTCCAGTCGAGCCGCTGCTGCGGCTCCGCGGTGGGTTGGAAACCGAGGCGGTAGGCGGACAACTCGCCGTTCGAAACAAACACGTCGCAGCGCGCGGCGGAAGAAATCGTGAAGGCATACTCGCCGGCAGCGTTGGCGGTGACGCGCCGGTCCGGCTGGCCGGGTTGGTGGACTTCGACGCTCGCGTTCGCCAGCGGTTTGCCGCTGACGTCCGTGATGTTTCCGAACACGAACGCAGGGATCACGGCGTTGGTCACCGTGGCCTGGCCCATGAGCTGGCCGTGATGCGCCCCCGGCGTGGCATCCCGGCCCGGATTCGCGGGATCATCGAAATTCCAGAGTCCGACCAGGCCTGGTTCATTACCCACCATCGGCTTGATCATGTTCTCGCGGATTTGCAATTCGGTGCGCCCGACGTCCCAGACGCGCAACTCGTCAATTTGGCCTTTGGTGTAAAAAACTCCCCCTTCGCCGTAACCGATAGAATGTAAGGAGCCTTTGGGAATGGCTGCGAAGCTGCCATTTACCGAGTTGGTTGCCATCAACACCCCGTTCAGGAATAATCGTTGCCCGGCGGGACCCGTGATGAAAGCGATGTGAATCCATTCGTTCGTCCGAATGTCGCTGTTCGCCACCAACCCACGCAAATGGTCAGGACCGAAATGGTAGCCTTGGTCAAAACCCAAATAGATCCCTGCCCCCAGGACGTTGCGATCAGACACTCCGAGCCACAAACAATGCCCCATCATTTTTCCATAGGCAAAGATTGCGTGCCATTGGTTCAAGTTGTGGAAACTCATCCATCCCTCAACTGTCGCTTCAGTCAGATGATCGAAGATGCCCGGTGGTAGTTCAACGTAGCTTCCATCGCTGGCCAATTGCAGCACGCGATTCGTAGCCGCCGACGTCAGGAGGCTCTGATCAATTTCTGCTTTCTGCTTTCCGCTTTCTGCTCTTTCCGTCAGAGCCTCGTCACCTCGGCTGCTACCATCCGGTTGCACTAATTCAACGACCAGGCTGGCGTGCGGCGTCTTGCCGTCCAGCGCCACCGCGCGCCCGGCCACATGCGTGGCCCGCCCCAGTTTCCAGAAATTAGTGCGCTCGATGTACGGAGTGATCGGCACGGAAAACTGCCAGCCACCGAGGTCGTTCGTGCCGGAAGCGACCAGGTCCACCGCCGGCGCCGTCGTCCACACGGTGAGCGGAGCGACGCCTTGCGCATCGCTGGTCACACGCCCGACTTCAGTCCCATTCACCCGGGCGCGGAGAGTGACATTTTGCACGGCCGTGCCCCCGGCATCGGTAACGTGCACGAGCAGCCGCGACCAGGGAACCAGGGCGGTTGCCGAAGGCAGTGTGGCTTCGACCACTGTGGCCTGGCCCAGCAGCTTCCCGTGATGCGCGGCCGGTGAAGCGTCGTTGGCCGAGCCGTCTTCAAAATTCCAGAGGCCCGCCAAGCCCTCCTCATTGCCGGTGAGGTTTTTGAACATGTTCTCGTGGATTTGCGCGGCGGTTCGCGCCACTCGCCACACGCGCACTTCGTCCATTTGGCCGTGCAAATCGGCCACTATCGGATCGGATTCTTTCCAGTTGTTTCGGCCCAGGTAATTCCGAGCGCCATTGCCGATGGCCGCGAAACTTCCCGCGAAAGGATCCCCGGCTACTTGTGTGCCGTTAACATAGAGTTTCATGCCACCTTTCCCGGAAACCGCGGCGATGTGGTGCCATTCGCCGGGCCGCACCATGCCAGGGGCGAAGATCATGTGCTCGCTGCCCGCGGGCGACCAGATCTCAAAATCAAGCTGCGTCGTTGACCGATCGATCGTGACCGCCATCGCTTGCGAGTTCGTGCCAAAATCGAAAAAGCGCGACCAATTCTCCAGGCTTTGCCACTTCATCCATCCTTCCACGGTCGCTTCCTCAAGGCCGTTGAAAATATTCGGCGGCAGTTCGACGTAGCTGCCCTTGCCGTCGAGTTCG
>JANLTG010000204.1:0-3177 GCA_031362805.1 bacterium | reverse complement strand
TGGGTCGAGCCGGGCACCCATGCGGACAGCCGCGCGTTGATCGCCCTGCGCGAGGCGTTGCGGGAGCAGTTCACCGTCATCGCGCCCTGCACGCACCAGGCCGGCTGCGGACTGCTCGCCGCAGGCAACGAGCGTCATTGGTGTCATCACTTTGCGAAACCACCAGCCGGCATCATGGCCGACTCGGACTGGGTGAAGTTCGCCCAGCGCGCGGGCATTGATCTTCGCAGCCTGCCCTACAGCTTTCTCGTGCTGGAACGGCGCGGGCTGCGTCCGGCGATTCCCGGCCAGCTCGACGAGGGTGCGGCACGGGTGATTGGTGTGCCGCGCGTTTACAAGGGCTTCTCGAAGCTGCTCAGTTGCGACACCACGGGTGTGCGCGAACTGGAGATGCAGAAGCGCGTGGCCCCGCAGATTCACCGCGCGTTCAAGGACGGCAACGCACCCGCGCTCTGGCGCTGGAATGCGGGGAGTTGGCCAACGAAACCCGTTCCGGAAGGAGACCTGGAATCTCACGGAACAGATGCAATTGCAGAAGACCGATCCGCAATTGGCGGCGCGCCTAAAGGCCGCTGCCTGACGGATCACAACCTGATTCCTTCTTATGCCCAAGACAGCCGTAGCAGACATCATCATTCCCACGGAGTTCGAGAAGTACGCCATCGAGCGCACGGCCGAACTCTCCACCTTCGCCCAATCCGGCATCGTCGAGGCGGCGCCGGAGTTCGACGAGCTCGCCGCCATGGGCGGGCGCGAAGTCCACATGCCCTTCTGGAAGGACATTTCCGGGGCGCGGCAGATCCTGAGCGACGCCGCGCCGCTGTCGGTGAACAAGATCGGGTCTGACCAGGACCTAGCGCGCCTCCACAACGACGGCAACGCGTGGTCGGTGAACCACCTGGCCAGCGTGATCTCGGGCGGTGACCCGATGCAGGCGATTGTCGATCTGGTGGCGGGCTATTGGGCGCGCATCGACGAGGGCTTGATCATCTCGTGCCTCAAGGGCGTCTTCGGCGCCGGGTCGATGGCGGGCAACAGGCTCGGCATCGCGAGCGAAACCATCGCCGGCCAGTCCGATGCCACGAAGCTCAATGGCGTCACGTTCATCGACGCGACACAGAAGCTCGGTGACCGGGCGGATCGTTTGACGGCCATCGCCATGCACTCGGCGACCGAGTCGGCGCTGCGGAAGCTCGATTTGATCGACTTCATCCCGGACAGCGAGGGCAAAACCCAGATTCGCATCTTCCAGGGCCGCCGCGTGGTCGTGGATGATAACCTGCCGGTGCGCGCCGGCACCACGGATGGGTTCGTTTACACGAGCTACCTGTTTGGTCCCGGCGCGTTCGGCAAGGGCTCGGCCCGGCTGGACTCGAAGCCGTTGCAAGGCGGGTTTGGCACGGAAGGCGTCGAGCTGGCGCGGCTGCCGCTGGACAGCGATTCGGTGCTGATCAACCGGCGCCGTTACATCCTGCATCCGCGCGGCGTGAAGTTCACGTCGGCAGCGGTGGTCGGTGATTCGCCGACGAACGCCGAGCTGGAAAACGGTGCGAACTGGACGCGGGTTTACGAGAACAAGAACGTCCGGATCGTCTCTATCGATCACAACTGAGTGCGATGGAAGGACTGTATCCCATCATTCGACGTGTGCGGCGGCCGCTGGTGATGAACCAGCCGGCCGCCGCGTCAACTCCACAAGCAGCACCAGCGAAGGATGAGAACGCAGTGGTTTCCACCACGGGGCAAACCGCCTTGCGGCGGGAGAACCTCGCTGAACCAACTTCGATCATCAAAGTGGATACCGGCGGTCACGGAGTGAACCGCCCCACCGCTGAACCGAACAAGGAACGTCATGGCCGCAAAGCGAATCAGGTTTCCTAAGCTCGGCGCGCGGACGGTGATTGTGTCGCGTCGGGGCGGTGCTTCGAGCGCCGGCTCGGGTGGTGACTTCGTGTTCTTCGCCGCGGCGGTCTCGGGCGGCAAGCCAGTGCTGGAAGTTGCCGTCGTGAAAGGTGCCGTCCAGACACCGTTGATCCCGGCCGCTTATGCTTTCGAGGCTTTCGATTACGCCCTCGGCGTTGCCAGTGGGATGGCCGGTGGGTTCGGCTGGAATGGACCCACGGCGTTGCCGAGCCCGTTCGTGCGACAAGTGTCGAGTGATAGTTTCGAGAGCTACGCCGCAGGGCCGATTGTTGAGGCCGCGTTGACCGGTGGCTCGGGCTGGAATGGCGGCGCAGCCTTGCCGCAACCGGATGCGCATCTCCTGGCGGTCGAGACTTTTGAGAGTTACGCGAACGGCGTGGCCAACGGCGCGACGATGACCGGCGGCACGGGATGGGATGGGGACACCGCACTATTTGCTTACTGAGGAACTATTATGTCGAACATTGGCAGTCGGGTTTTCAATCTGGTGAGTGACAAGTATCTGTCGCTCGCGAACGAGGAGTTTGTCCGCACGCTCAGCATCGGCAGCAACTGGACGAAGCTGCGCCTGGGCATGCTCATGGCGCTCACGCCAGATGAGCCGAACAACTTGAGCGGCGTGCTCGCCACCCTGGGGATGTGCTCGGGCAAGACGAACCCCTTCGGCGCGGCCACCACCACCAACTTCCTTGGCACACTCTTTGGCAGCAGCGCGGCGGGCAACACGTTGACGTACGTGGCCAACACCGGGAACCCCTACTACTGGTCGGGTCGCGCGGCCGTGAAACGGGTCGGTGCCACGGTCACCCTCGGGACGGCGAACGCGGTCGAGTCGCATCGGTTCGCGACGAATACCGGGGCGCTTCAACGGCGGAGTCTGCACTTTGTCGAGATCACCAAGGGCTCGCCCAACTACACGGTGATCTACTGGTCGGCGCCCGCGACGGGTCTCTCGAAGGATTTCACACCTGCCCATCTGCTGGATGGGCTGGAACAGGTGGGCAGCATCGCGGTGAACGGCGAGACGTTTGGCGCGGGCACCAGCATTGCGCTGGCGTTTGACGAAACGGCCGGGGCGCTGGACTCGGTCGATCTCTACTGGAACCGGGCGGCCTTCCCGATCGAGGTGCATGCGCTGGCGGCCTACCGATTTGCGTGATGCATCATGCCCCTCACACTCATCAAGGAGACCGGTGATGGACTGGCTGACGCCAATAGTTATGCCGCTGTGGTTGATGCCAACGCCTATCACGA
>JANLTG010000094.1:0-41436 GCA_031362805.1 bacterium | reverse complement strand
CTTGGCCGCGAGCAGCCAGACGAGGGCGGCAATTATGAACAGGAAGACAAAAGTGCCCACGAGCGAGAAGGTGATCCCGATGGACATCATCAGCGCGGGCGTGAAGATCTTTTGCATCCCCTCCATCTGCTGCTCCATCTGCTGCTGCGTCATTTTCCCGGCGTCGACCCTCTTCTGCAACTGCGCCTCCTGCTGCTGACTGCTGGCCGCCAGAATGTCCGGCTGCGACAACACGACCACGCTGAAGACGATGCCCACCAGACAGGACAACAACGTCGGGACCAGCCAGTTCGCGGTCGCGGGCTTGGTGTTCCGAATCTCTTCGAACACTTCGCCGGGCGCGGCGAAGATGTTGAACAGCTTGCTCCAGACGCTGGTCGGTTCGACCGATTCGGGCGCGGCGGTGGTCAACTCGGAAGGATGGTCGGCATTCATGGTTTGGTGGTGGTTGAGTGGCAACGGTCGCGATGGGTATACTGTCCGGCGCTAGGCCGTGCGATTACAATTTGCCACCCGCATCCCAGCGAACACCTCACTCCTCCGGCAGGGTGATGTTCATCCCCTTTTGCATGCCCTCGCGAAACTCACGCTTCATCTCCGCGTGAACCACTTTTTGCTCCGGCGTCAATTCCTGATCCACCAACCGGCCGCTCGCGACCACCAGCTGACCCGCCGCCGTCACCGCCGTGCGGAAATGCACCTTCAACCTGGCGGCCATCGCGGTGACATGCGCGCGAACTTTCGGCTCCTGTTCGGGCTGCAAGCTCAACCGCTCGGTCAGCACCTTCATGGCGTGATCGGGCAGCCGGTCGAAATCAAACACCTCCGCGAGCGCGCGCTGGATGTAAAAGTGGGTGGCCACACTGCCCGCCACCCCGCCCGCGATGAAGACCAGCGTGAGCAGCAGGAGATTCTTCCAAAGCTTGGGATTCTTCATGGGGCGATGCTTCTGGCGGCCAGATAATATGCGGGCGTGACGTTGTAGGCGTTGTTCGTCGGGGCGCGCTGGCCGGACCAGAGCGCCAGCCCGCCGCCGACCACAAACAACGAGAGCAGCGCCGCCCCCCAGCGCAAGCGATGGCCCCAGGGCGGCTCGGCCGTGAGCAATTCCGCCCGCGCTTGGGCCGCCACGCGCACGGCAAAACCAAAGGGCGGCGCGGCGGCGGACGGGTCCGCGTGGCGGCGCGCCCACCGGATGAGCCGTTTCAATTCGGGATCGAGCTGGTTCATGCTTTTCCTTGCTCCTTCATTTCCTGGTACAGGCGGTTCAGTTTCTTGCGCGCCCGAAACACCGAGACCCGGACGCCGACCGCAGACCAGCCCGTGCGCTGGCGGACTTCTTCGATCGTCCGATCCTCGAGCTCCAACAACTGGATCAACATTCGTTCGCGGGGAGTGAGTTGCGCCAGCAGCTTCTCAAGCAGTTCGCGAGCACCCAACGCTTCACCCGGATGCGGATCGCGTGTGTCGTCCGTCGCGATCGCTTCAATCACATCGGCCTGCTCTTCGCTGAGATCGGCCATTCGCCATTCGGGCCGGACGCGCTGGGCCCGCAGGGCGTTGATGCAATGATTCACGGCGATGCGCGAGACCCAGTGCTCGAACGGCACGCTCCCCCGGAACTGATCCAGGTGCGAAAATATCTTGAGGAAAATGTCCTGCATCAGGTCTTCAACAGCCGCCCGTCGGGGCAGGTTGGCGCGGACGATCTTGCTGACGGCCGGGTACAAATGCTCGACCAGCGCCCGGGCCGCCGCCTCATCCTGCTGGCGAATGCGCGCGAGGCAGTCAGCGAGATCAATGTCCATTCACCAGGGGAAGTGACCCGTCAGCGCACGGGAGGTTACAGGCCATCATCGGGAGGTTTCAGCCGGCGGCAGAACGCGGCGCAGGCGCCGGCAGTTTCGCCAGCGACCCATCGTGCAGCCGGCTGAGAAAGATCATCGCCGTCAGCGCACCAAAGCCACAGAACAGCATGTCCCATTGGGCGTCCCAGAGGTCGCCCTGCGTGCCGAGATAATCCGTTGAGGCATCGCCGCCCACCACGACGGACAGCCATTCGAACACCTCGAACAACGCGCTGAAGCCCAGGCAAAACATCACCGTCGTCGCGGGCAACCAGGCCGTTCGAGGCATCTTCGCCTGACGAATCAGCAACTCCCGCACGAGGATCGCCGGCACGAAGCCCTGCACGAAATGGCCGATGCGATCGTAGTGATTCCGGGCCAAGCCGAACCAGTCCTGCATCCAAAAACCAAGGGGCACTTTCGCGTAGGTGTAGTAGCCGCCCACGGCGAGGATGATCGAGTGAACGGTCAGCAGAATCAGGCACAGCTGGCTCAAGGGAAAACGTTTGTAGTTGAAACCGATCCACGCGACGCCCAGCCAGACGGGGAAATTCTCCAGCGTCCACGTAAGCCGATCGGCGCGCGGCGCAATGCCCAGCGCGATCTCAACCACGATCAGGATGGCGATGTAGATGGGGGCGTTCATGAATTGCCGGAAGGAACGGAGTGCTGGAGTCTTGGAGACGATGATTGACTGAGCCTCAACATTCCAGTTCTCCATCACTCCCGCTGCCGGGCTGCCGGGTTCGAGGACGAAGAAGTCGAAGGCGCAACGCCATCACTCAATCCCCAACGCCTGCCGGCCCGCTTCGGTGATCATCGACTGGTGCCAGGCGGGCTCCCAGACGATGACGACGGTGGCTTCCTCGACGCCATCAAGCGCGAGGAGTTTGGCCTGCGCGTCACCCGCAATCGTGCCGCCCATGCCGCACCCCGGCGCGGTCAGCGTCATCTGCACGTGGACCGCGCTGCCACCCTGCGGGCCGGGCGCGACTTGGACGTCATACACGAGTCCGAGATCCACGATGTTCACCGGGATTTCGGGATCGAAGCAGCTCCGCAGCACCTCGTTCACTTGTTCATCCGTCACGGGTTGGCCGGAGAACGAGCGCGGCGCCGGTTCCGCGGCGACCTCGAAACCCAGCGCATCCCCATCGCCGCCGGCGATTCGGTACAGCCCGCCGGGGGCGCTGACCGTGTAGGTACCCCCGAGCTGTTGGGTGATGAACACCTCGGTGCCCTCGTGGAGCCGGGCCGGCGTGCCGGCGGGAATGATTACCGCGTCGCAATCGCGTTTGAGTTTCAGTGAGTCCATGGAAAATCAGCGAACAGAATTAAAGTTTGCGGTCACCGGCTGGCGGTTGCGGCGTCGGTTGTCCCGCGACCCGCTTCAGTTTATGGAACAACCAGAAACCGACGCCCAGCACCAGCAGCACTCCGAGGCCGAACGCCGCCAGTACTTCGAGCAATTGGTTGGCAGCGGTTTCCATGTGGGGGATGTCCGCTAGAACAAGCGGACGAAGGCCTTCGCGCGAATGCCATCGATCCACTGCTTGCGGCGTTGGGAGCTTTCCTCGGATTGCAGCGTCTGCTCGATTTCGTCGCGGACCTCGGCGATGGGCCGCACATGCGCGTGCTTGGCCTCCTCGACCTTGAGGATGAACACGGCATCCTCGGTGACGATCGGTGCGCTGAGCGCGCCCGGTTCGAGGGCAAACGCAGAATCGATCAATTCCTTGCGCAGCTCTTTGCGGCCGTTCCAGCCCATCATGCCGCCGTCTTTCGCTTGCACCCCCGTCGAGTGCTGCTTGGCCATGGACTCAAACGAGGCGCCTTCCTTGATCTGCCGGAGAATATCATTGGCCTTCGCGACCACCGCCGGGTCCCCCCCCTTTTGCATGGGCAGGATAATCATCCGCAACTTGACCTGATCCTCGACCGCAAACTTGTCCTGGTTCTCGCCGTAATAGCGCTCGATCTTGAACGGCGAGATCGTGACCTGATTGCGAATCTTCTGCGCGCTCATGATGTTGATGATGAGCATGTCGCGGAATTCTTTTTTCGCCTCTTCGATGGTTTTGCCCTCTTTTTGTAGGGTCTTCACGAAAGCCACCCGATCACCAAACTTGTTGATCACGTCCTGCTGGAACTGATCGTCGACCAGCGTTTCCGGAATGTTGAAACCGGCGCTCTTGTAGTCCGCCAGGACCAACTGCCGCTCGATCAACATGTCGAGCACGGCCGCCTCTTTCTTGGAGTATTCCTCACGCAACTTCGCCGGCTGGTTGGCGTATTGAAACCGCAGGCGCGGCAATTCCTGCTCCAGGATCGCGTACACCTCCTGCGCGGTGATGACCGAGTCGTTGACGATGGCGACCACGCCATTCAAGCGATTGGTCTCGGCCGACGTGACGAACGGGGCAAACACGAGCGCCACCATCAAGGCCGGCAAAAGCATTCTGAATTGCGGTTTCATCGAAAGGCGGATTAAAGGCCCGACTTCCGGGCCGGTCAAGCAAGCGAACCAACTGTTCCGGCTTGCTTCAAAGTGCGACCACCGGCAAGAAGTCCGCGTTCAACATGCCGCGCCACTCCCCCACCCCGCCCGTTCTCGAAGTCGAGCATCTCAGCATCCGCCGGGGTCGCACGAGCATCCTGCGCGACCTCAACTGGCGCGTCCGACCCGGCGAGCACTGGGTCATCCTCGGCGCCAACGGGTCGGGCAAGACCTCGCTGCTCAGCGCCTTGACCGGCTATTTCTCGGCGACCGAAGGCGAAATCAGCCTGCTGGGCCAACGCTTCGGCGAGGCGGACTGGCGGGAACTGCGCACCCAGATCGGCGTCGTCAGCTCATCTGTCCGGCTGCTGATGGCCGAGACCGAAAGCGCTCTGGAATCGGTGGTCACGGGCAAGTACGCGATGATCGATTACTGGGGGAAGGTCAAACCCGCCGACGCCCGCGAAGCCCGGCGCATCCTGCGGTCGGTCGAATGCGAATACCTGGCCGACCGCCCTTGGGCGGTGCTCTCGCAAGGCGAACGCCAGCGGGTCTTAATCGCCCGCGCGCTCATGTGCCGGCCGAAGTTGCTGATCCTCGATGAGCCGTGCGCCGGGCTGGATCCCGTGGCGCGCGAGCATTTCATGCAATTCGTCAACCGGCTCGGCCGGCAAAGCGCTGCCCCGACGCTGGTGCTGGTGACGCATCACGTGGAAGAGATCATGCCGGTGTTCACGCACGTCCTGCTGCTGCGGGACGGCCGCTTGCTGGCGACCGGTCGCAAGCGGGAGCTGCTCACCGCGAAGCATCTGACCGCCACGTTTCGCCAGCCGGTGAAGCCTGTTCGCCACGGCGGGCGCTACCTGCTCAAGGTTTCGGCGAATCGGCGGGTGACCCTCTAATCCCGGATGCTGCCCCCGGCTCAACTCGTTGATTGCGCCCAGGTGCAATAAGCAGTGGCGGTCAGCTTGAACGTTTGGGGGCGTCCCTCTCTCCCCGCGAGGCACGAGGGGGGAGAGAGTAGGAGAGAGGGGCAACCCTATCGGCGAATCAAGCGGGACCGGCCGCCGCGGCTCACAGCAGCTGTCGTTCGATCCCGCCTCCTCTCCCCCAGCCCTCTCCCCCATTCCAAATGGCGGAGAGGGAGCCGGAACGCTGCCCTCCAATTCCGATCGCACCCACTTGCGTCCACCCGGCAACTTGCGCGCTGTCCCCTCCGTGAAAGCAGAAGGGCGAACCCTTGCGGATTCGCCCTCGCTGAAAATGTTTCGGGATAGCCCGTTACTTCGACGCCTTGCCTGCCTTGGTCACTTTAGCCACTTTGGCCACCTTGACCGCTTTGGCTTCCGGCTTCTTGCCTGTGGCTTCCGGCTTCTTCCAGGTCCGCCGGGCGGGCTTGATGACGAGGCCCTTCTTGATCGCGGTCACCGCCACGCGGATGTAGCGAACTTCGCCATTCACGACGGCCTTGACCCGTTGGAGGTTGGGGAAGAACCGGCGCTTGGTCATGGCGGTGATGTGCGTGCCGATGCCGCCCTTCTTCTTCGCCTTACCACTGCGCCAGATGTGATGCCCCTTGATCGGGCGTTTACCGGTTAGTTCGCAAATACGTGCCATATCAGTTCCTGTTCTTAAAAAGGAGGGCAGAACGTAACAACCTCGGTTTCGGGTGCAAGCCCATAGTTCGGCAATTTTCCAGCCCATAAACTTAAGCTTCAATCCTCAATGTGGGGCCGGTCGGTACGTTCGGGCCGCGAACATCGCTTCGCTCGTATGCGGCAATACGACGGCTCGGAAGGGCGAGATTCTTGTCGCCCGGTAGCAGCCGAGTGCGTGTGTTAAGCCCGAATTCCGAAGTGGGAAAGGTCTGGCCGATGAGGGGTGCGCAGCGCCCATCGACGGAGCGCGGATTTGTAATCCGCAGCACGCCACCCAGGCCGAGGATCGAAACCGTTCCCGTGACTTCCGACTTCGCCACGCCCTGCGGATTGCAAATCCGCGCTCCGAGACTTCGGGGGCCAGTGTCACGATGCGCCCGGCGCCCTTCCGACTCATTCTCCCAATTTGACGCCCCGGCTGAATTCCCGGAAGCTCTCGCCGCTCGCAATTCCCATGGCCCGAATCCGAAACATCATATTCGACTGGTGCGGCACGCTGGTGGACGACCTCCCCGCCGTCTGGCGCGCGACCAACGTGGTGCTCCGCAATGCGGGGGTGCGCGAACTTTCGCTCGATGAATACCGCACGGAATTCGAGCTGCCGTTCCAGCGCTTCTACGACCGGTTCACGCCGGGGCTGCCGATGGAACAGCTCGAAGCTTGGTATCACCCCGCCTTTCACGCCGAGCAACATTCGGTCAAGGAACTTCCCCACGCCCGGGCTTTCCTCGAGTTCTGCCGCGCTCAGGGCGTGCGATCGTTCATCCTCAGTTCGATCCACAGCGATCACTTCGCGACTCACCGGCAGATCACCCAACTGGCGCACCTGATTGATCGGACTTACATCGACGTCAGCGACAAGTGCCAGCGCATCCACGAGGTGCTCAAGGAAAACCACCTCGATCCGCGTGAAACGGTTTTCATCGGCGACATGCAGCACGACATCAAGGCGGCTCGGCACGGCGGCGTGCATTCGGTCGCCGTGCTGACCGGCTTCAACAAGCTCGCGCAACTCCGCGCCGCCAAGCCAGACCTGATCGTCGAGCACCTCGGCGAACTCCAGGAAATCCTGGCGCATTGCCAGTTCGACTTCGCCCCTTCGCGACCCTCGGGCCACGGGCCGCAACCCATCGTCACCGTGGGCGGACTGATCTTCAACGACCGCGACGAAGTGCTGATGCTGCGCACTCACAAGTGGTCGGGCCTGTGGGGCATTCCCGGCGGCAAGACCAAGCATGGCGAAACTTCCGAGGCTGCGTTAATTCGCGAGCTCAAAGAGGAGACCGATCTCGACATCGCGGACATCGACTTCGTGCTGGTGCAGGATTGCATCAGCTCGACCGAGTTCTATCGCGACGCGCATTTTGTCCTCCTCAACTACACCTGCCGGGTCGGGGGCGAGCCGGTGGTCACGTTGAACGAGGAAGCGGAAGCGTTCCAATGGCTGCCGCTGGAGGATGCCCTCGCCCTCCCGCTGAACACCCCCACGCGCATCCTGCTGGAAGCGGTCAGCCAGCGGAAGGCCACCGCCGCGCTTTGAACATGGACACGATTGCCATTGAAGACCTCGAGGTATGGTTCCACGTCGGCGTTCCCGATGAGGAACGGGCGCACGCCCAGCGCCTGTTGATCTCGGTGGAGATGGACCTCGAATTCCGCGCCGCCGCCGCCACGGATGATCTGGCGAAGACCGTGAACTACTTCGAAGTGCAGCAGACGATCCTGCGCCTGGGTGAAGGGCGGCAATGGAAGCTCATCGAAACGCTGGCCGAGGACGTGGCGGCGCTGGTTCTGAGGAACGCGCAGGTTCAAGTCGTGCGCGTTGAAATCAAGAAGTTCGTCCTGACCAACACGCGACATGTGGCGGTGCGTATCGAGCGGCGGGGCTAGGCAAAACCGCTGCTTGCCAGAATGCGAGGAACCAGCCTGAATTACGCACCAATGAAACGCACTCGGCCAAACCCACTTATGCTAGTCCAAACCCACGTTTGACCGAAGTCATATTATGCCAATTATGCGCACCATTCACCTCATCGCACTTTGCCTCGCGGCCTCCTGTTGCTCTGTGCTCTGTGCCGAGCCGCCCGCTCGTGTGGACGCCTTCTCAAAGCTGAAGCAGGGCGACACGTTGACCGTCCGTTTTCACACCAGCGGGTGCTTCCACGACGCGACACACGAGTTCACCTTCCGTCGAGCGTCGGAGCTGTCGGTTTCGATTGCGCAGTTGCCCCGCGATGCCGCCCGCCCTGGTGTTGTCACCACCCAGACCAATCGAGTGGACTTGGGTACACTGACGCTCTCGAAGTCCGACGTCGCCGGACTGGATAGGCTGATGGAGTTCTACCGCTCCAAGCACAACAGTTTTTGCACCACGGTTGACCACCTCACATTCACTCAGCAACGGGACGGCAAGTCAGTAGCCACCGAACAGATCGAGGACGGTTCTTGTCAGACCGACGAGATGAAGCGGCTGACAAGTTTTCCAGAACTAATTGGCAGATTGAGTTTACCAAAGCGATGACGACGTGGCCTCCTGAGTAACAGACAGTCCGGGGTGTTTCGCGGGAACGAGTTTCAGGTTCAGGGCGTGCGCCTGGTTTTGCAGGTTTTTGAGGCGCCGCGGGGTGATGGCGGAAGTGATGGCAATGGCTTTGGCTTCATCATTCGGCTGCCCGCTCACAATCAGCGCCCAGATGATCTGCGCCAGGTGGACTGCGCGTCCCGAGGAATCCTTGCCGAAGACGCTTCCCGACGATACCGTTCGCTCATGGGCTACGAACACCTCATCACAGTTGAGCCCGGCAAGCGCAGCGGCAAGCCGTGCATTCGCGGGATGCGGATTACCGTTTACGACGTGCTGGAGTATCTGGCCGCTGGCATGACCGAAGAAGAGATTCTGACCGACTTCTCGGAGTTGACCCGCGAGGACATCAGGGCGTGTCTGTCGTTCGCCGCCGACCGCGAACGCAAGCTCTTCAACGCCGCCGCGTGAAGCTCCTGTTTGATGAGAATCTGTCGGATGGAGTCGTTCCGCAAATTCTCGACCTCTATCCCGACTCGACGCACGTCAAGTCTCACCGCCTCATTCACACCGACGACGTTCTCATCTGGTCGTTCGCTCAGCAGCACGGCTACGCCATCGTTTCCAAGGACGCAGACTTTCATCAGCGCAGCCTGGTCTTCGGCCATCCACCCAAGCTCGTTTATCTGCGGGTCGGCAACTGCCCGACCAGCCGCATCACCCAACTTCTTCGTTCCAACTACCTCCTGTTATCTGCGTTCGACTCCGACCCGAACGCCAGCATCTTGGTTCTCCCGCAGGAGCGCAACGCCGCCGCCTCGTAAGAAACTCGACGTGCAAGTCAATGGTTGGGATAAGGCTGAAGTTGAGGGTGGCGGCCAGGTGCTCGAGACGGTGTTGCTGCTGGCGCTTCAGCCCGGCTGCTTCCCTGGCGAACACGTCCGGGTTGAACGGTTCCGTGAACCGGAGCAGGTGCCAGCGGTGCGCGCCAGGTGGACTCGCCCGATCCGCACATATTCCCCTATCCGTCCGTGTGCAATGATCCGGTCACGGCCGGAAAACTGAAACGTCAGGGGAATGTCGGTCCGAGGAATGGGGACGCATCCTGCCCCCTTACCCAGATCACCGGAAAGGCGGATTCATCCGCCTCGGCAGGTCGCACCTAAACCCGCATGCTGGGCGGATGAATCCGCCCTTCCAACCCGACCCAGCGGAGCGCCGCAATCCTTGCGGCGCGAAGGGCGTTTCCGCAGCTCGCCGCAAAGATTGCGGCGCTCCGGGGGGTGTGCCGAGCTGCGCCCCCGGGAAGGTGCGGTTGCTCCCGGCAAAAGCCTCGACACCGATTTGACCCCGCCGCTACCTTCTCGCGCCGATGCCCAGCGACAACGCGGGTGCCGCCGCGGCGCCCTCCAAACTCCAGACTTTTCTCAAGCGCCTGCTCAGCACAGTCGTTTTGTGGGCGGTCGTTTTGGGGGCCTTGTTCTCGGGCAACAAAGTCGTGGCCGACCTCGCGGTGCTCGTGGTGCTCAACGTGATCAGCCTCTTCGGCTTGCTGGAGTTCTGCGACCTGACCGAAGCCGCCGGCCGCCGTTGCTATCGCAAGCAAACCGTGGCGCTGGGCAGCGTGGCCCTGATCGCCTGCTGGATCGCGTGGTTTCAAGGCGGCACTTCGCCGGCGGCGTCCATATTCTTGATGAGCCTTTTCCCGGGGCTCGTGCTGCTGGCGGCCCTGGTTCACGGCGTGTTCTGCCGGGACATGACCACTGCGCCCACCGCTCTCGCTTGCTCCACCTTTGGATTCTTCTACGTCGCCTGGACGTTACTGCTGATCCAGGCCGTCTATTTCATGACCGGCGCGCAAGGCTCGTGGTGGCTGCTGTATTTCATCCTCGTGACTAAGGCGAGCGACATGGGCGCCTATTCGATCGGTTCGTTGATCGGCCGGCACAAGATGATTCCCCGCCTGAGCCCGGGCAAGACTTGGGAGGGGTTCGGCGGTGCTGTCATCGTCGCCACGCTGACCAGTCTGGCGTTCGCGCACTTTGCTCAGGACAAACTGGCCGGCATCACCTTCGTTCACGCCCTGGTGCTGGGGCTCCTGTTGAGCGCGGGCGCGGTCGCGGGCGACTTGGTGGAATCACTTTTCAAACGCGAAGCTGGCGTGAAAGACAGCGGTCGTTACTTTCCCGGCATCGGCGGCATGTTGGACCTGGTGGACAGCCTCCTGTTCAACGCGCCGATCATGTATGCGTACCTGGTGTGGCTGATGATGAGCAAATGACTTCACCACGAATGAACACCAATAGACACGAATGCAAACCGCAAGACCCGTGACGCCGAGGGCAACGAGGCTAAAAGACCTCCATCCAAGCATTCGCGCCAATTCGCGGAGTTCGCGTAAACTGCCTGGTTCATTGGTGTGCCTTGGTGTCCATTCGTGGTTCTCCCCGATCTCAGCATGAAGAAAGTCGTCGTCCTCGGCAGCACCGGATCGATCGGCACCAGCACGTGCAAGGTCGCTGAAGATCTGCCCGAGCGCATCCAGTTGATCGGTCTTGCAGCCGGCAACAATGTCGAGCTGCTCGCCGAGCAAACCCGCAAGTTCAAGCCCGCCGCCGTGAGCGTTACGGACCCGGCGAAAGCAGCCGAGCTGCGGCAGCGACTGGGCGCTGGCGTGGAAGTGCTCAGCGGCGACGCCGGCTTGCTTCAGCTCGCGACCATGCCCGAGGCGGACATCGTGCTGATCGCCATCGTCGGCACCGCCGGCTTGCAACCCGCGCTGGCCGCAATTCGCGCCGGCAAGGACATCGCCGTCGCGTCCAAGGAAATCCTCGTGATGGCCGGCGAGACGGTCATGAGCGAAGCCCGCAAGCACGGCGTGCGTGTGCTCGCGGTGGACAGCGAACACTCGGCGATCTTCCAGTGCCTCGACGGCAAGCCGCCCGGTTCCGTGCGCAAGATGATCCTCACCGCGTCGGGCGGACCCTTTCGCAAGACGCCCAGGTCGGAGTTCGCGAACATCACCGTGGAACAGGCGCTCAAGCATCCGTCCTGGAACATGGGCCGCAAGATCACGTGCGACTCCGCGACGCTCTTCAACAAGGGCCTGGAGATGATCGAGGCACGCTGGCTCTTCGACATCGAGATGGCCCGCGTCGACGTCGTGGTGCATCCGCAGAGCGTGGTGCACTCGATGGTAGAATTTGTCGATGGCTCGATCATCGCCCAGATGTCCGCGCCGGACATGTGCCTGCCGATCCAATATGCGCTGACCTATCCCGACCGCGCCGGCAGTGACCGCGTCCAGACCAGCCTCCCGAAGTACGGCACCCTCACTTTCGAGGAACCCGACGTTGAGAAGTTCCCGTCGCTCAAGCTTGCGCGGTGGGCCGGCACGGATGGCGGCACTTTGCCCGCAGTGTTGAACGCCGCGAACGAAGTCGCCGTGGACGCCTTCTTCAACCGGCGCATCGGCTTCGTGCAGATCACCGAAACGGTCGAGCGCACGATGAATGCGCACGCGAACATCGCGCATCCCAGTTTTGACGAGATCCTCGCCGCCGACCAATGGGCTCGCGGGCAGGCCTTGTCATTTGTGGCTGCGTCGTAAAGCAAAAGGGACGGCGGGTTCGCCGTCCCTGGATATTGCTGGTGCCGCCGGCTCCAACGATAAACCCGTCAGTCTTTTTTCTCAGTGGTCGTTGGTGGTGCCACTGGTTTTTCCGGCAGCGCGGTAGCTTCTTCGCCGGGACGGCGTCCGTTCGCATTGCGTTGCCGCACCGCTTCCTGCGCCGCCTTGCGTTCCTGATCGTCGATCACTCCGTCGCCGTTCGTGTCGAATCGTTTGATGACCTCAACGCGCGAGGTGCGGCTCTGCTGGTCCAGGCCGGGACTCCGCTGCATCCGGTCGCGCATCGATTTCATGGCGGCCTCGCGTTCCTGGTCGTTGAGCTTCCCGTCGCCGTCCTTGTCAAATTCCTTGACGACGGCCTGACGATCCACTTTGGGGCGCGCACTGGTTGCCCCATTACCCAACGACTGCGGAGGACGGCTCTTCGTTAGTTCGGCGCGACCCGCAGCCCGCTCCGCATCGTCCAGCTTGCCATCGCCATTCTTGTCCATGCGGCGGATCCACTCGGGTACCTCGGCGGAGCTAAGATCCGGCTGGCCTTCCGGACGCTTGGGATCGCGCGTGCCCAGTGCCTCACGGGCGGCAGCACGTTCCGTTTCGTCCAGGATGCCATCCTCATTCTTGTCGAACTGCTTGATGAGTTCCGCGCGACTGGGACGCGGCAACGACTCCGCAGCCGGGGACACGGCCGGAGCCGGGGTCGGGGTCTGGGCGTGCGCAGCAGCACCCACCGCCAGGATTACGGCCAGGGGAACAAACTTCAGAGAATTTTTCATACAGCTCACGTTGGAACTTGGCGGACGACAAATGTTCAATCAATCAAGGAGCGCGAAGATAGGGCGGCGGCGCGAAAAGGCGATTAATTTTCTGGCACAGCCGCAGGCTCGCTACCTATTTTCAACCGGATGGAACCGTTACCGAAGCCGCAGGTGATTTTGACGCATGAAAGCGATCTGGACGGGTTGATGTCCGGCTTGCTGCTGCAACGCCTCGCCGAAAAGCTCTTTGCGGACACCCCGCCGCTGGAGGCGTGGAATTACAATGGCTGGCGCAACCGCGAGATGAATGAGACGGCCGCCTGGGTGTGCGATCTCTCGTTCGAGGCGCGGCTGGACCGCCCCAACTGGGTGATCGTCGATCACCACGCGACCGAGGCCCGGCCGGCCAGCGCGCGGTTCATCCACGATCTCGCGAAGTCCGCCGGCCAGCTTTGCTACGAACTTTGCCGCGAACACGGGCTGGCGTCGCCCGAACTCGACCGCCTGGCGCACTTGAACAACGTGGCCGACCTGTTCCTGATCGATGATCCGGCGTTTGATCTGGCCAATGATTACGCCAATCTCGTCAAAACCTACGGCTTCTGGAGCGTGCATTCCCTGATCTCCGGCAAGCTGGAAAACCTGCTGGATCATCCGCTGCTCGAAGTGATGGCCGTCAAACGGCGCGTTGAAGATCCCATCGGGTTTGAGTGGAGCCGGGCCAACGTGACCGAGATTTCCCCCGAGCTCGGCCACGTGGAGACGGTCATCGGCAACAACAATTTGATCGTGCATCGCCTGCTCCATGAGAAGGCGACGCCGTTTCCCGTGTTGCTGACTTTATTCCGCAAGGCCAACGGCGCGGTGCTCGTCAGCCTGCGCAGCCGGAATGGCCAGGCGCTCAAGTTCGCCGAGCAGCTCAAGGGCGGCGGTCACGCCAACGCCGCCGGGGCGACGCTGCCCCGTTCCATCAAGCAGATCCCGGAAGCGATCGACTATTTGAAACAGGTCTTTGGCCCCCAAAAGCGTGAAGTGACGGGTGGGCTCAACAGCATGGGCGACCTCTTGAAATCGCTCGAATCGTAACCGGGAACTGCCACCGCTCATCCCTCGCTGACCGCCATAGTCTCGCGGGACTAAGTCCCTTGCAGGACTTGGTTGACCTTCGCCACCAGGGCATCGGGACTGAATGGCTTCTGCAGGAAATTCACCCGGCGCTGCAGGACTCCGTGTTGGATCACGGCGTCTTGCGTATAGCCCGACATGTAAATGACCGGCAGGTCCGGCTGCCGGGCCTGAAAATGTTCCCACAACTCGCGACCGCTCATGCCGGGCAGGACCAGATCCGTGACCAGCAGATCGACGTGGGCATTCGTCTGTTCAACCAGCGCCAGGGCTTCACTGGCGTTGCCGGCCTCAATCACCGTGTGTCCCTGGCCGGTCAGGATGCGTCTTACCAACTGGCGCACGGCGGGCTCATCCTCAACGACCAGCAAGTTGAACTGTCGCAGCGTGGATTTGACGATCGACGGTAGCGCAGCCGCCGCCTGCGGGCGTCGCAGACGGGGCAGGAGCAGCTTGATCGTGGTGCCCTGGCCCAGCGTGCTATGGGCCTGCACTTCGCCGCCGCTCTGTTTGATGATGCCGTAAACAGTTGGCAGCCCCAAGCCGGTGCCCTGACCCAGCGCTTTGGTGGTAAAGAACGGTTCGAACAAATGCGCCTTCACTTCCTCGGTCATGCCGATGCCGTTGTCCTCGACGGCGAGTTCGACGTATTCGCCGGGGGGCGGACCGTCGTGAAAGGAAAACCAGGTGTCGCGGAGCTCGACGTTGCGGCTGGTTAACAGGAGGCGCCCACCCCGTGGCATGGCGTCGCGCGCGTTGGAAGCGAGGTTTACCAGCACTTCCTCCAGTTGGGCGCGATCCGCCCGCACCAACCCCAAATCCCCGGCGAGCCGGGTCTCCAGCGGCACGTTCTCGCCGACCAGGCGCTGCAGGAGCGGGACGAGTCCCAGCACCACTTCGTTCAAGGCGAGCTCACGGGGCTGCATCACCTGGCGCCGGCTGAACGCCAGCAATTGCCGCGTCAACGTCGCCGCGCGCCCGGCCGCCCGCTGGATGTGATCCAGTGCATCGGCGCCCTCGGGCTTGTCGACCACATGCTCGGCGAGCAGGCTGGCGTAACCTTGGATCGCCAGGAGCAGGTTGTTGAAGTCGTGCGCGATGCCGCCCGCCAGGCGACCCACGGTCTCCATCTTCTGCGACTGCAGCACCCGCTCTTCAATCTGTTTGTGCTCCGTGTTGTCGAAGATAAAACCCGTGATCTCGCGCAACCCGCCAGCCCCGTCGAATTCACCAGACACATTTCGGATGACATGAATCTGCCGGCCGTCGACCCGGCGCATCGTCGATTCGTAATAGATGAGCCGCCGCCGCCGGCTGAGATCCTCCAGGAAGTCGTCCGCCGCCGCGCCGCTGACGTGAAGCTGGCGGAGGTTGCAGGCCATCGCTTCCGCGACGGAGGAAAAGCCGAAGATGCGGGCGAATGCGGCATTGCACGTCACAAGCTTGCCGTCCGGGGTGCAGGTGTACTGGCCGGTGACCTCTTCCTCGAAGACCCGCCGGTATTGCCGCTCGCGATTTGCCAGATTCTCCATGCGTTCAAATTGCTCAGTTCCCTCGACCACAATGATCGTCACGGTGCCGATCCACCGCCGGCGCTGGATCAGAGCGCCGGTAAACATTCTCACCGGAAATATTTTGCCTTGGCTACCTTTAATCCAAACATCGCAGTGGTTCAACGCGAGCGGTCCGGGAAAGCCCGCCAGTTCGCGCACCGTCGGCCAATCTTCCTCCGGCACCAGCGCCTGTCGCCAGCTCCGTCCGTAGAGCTCGCCGATCGCCATCCCGGTCAAAGTCACCAGCCTGGAATTCACCAGGCGGATGATCCCTTGCTGGTCCGTGATCATGACCCCGGCCGTTGCGAGGCCCGCATCGCTGGTTGCCGCGAGGCCCGCCTGACGCGCGACCGGTTGGGCGAGCCGCAAGGCGACCAAGTCGGCCGCCAGACCCGCGAGTCGCCCCGCTTCATTTCGATCGGACCGGCCCAGCAACTCCGCCAGCGGCTCCCATTGCGGGACCGGGCGCAGCCGGTTCACGAACAACCGGCTGGTATCAGCAAAAGCCTGCCCCAACGGCGCCATGACCGTGCTGTGCTCGACCCGGTGGGCTGTTCCATGGCCATTGACGGGCAGGCTCAAAAGGCTCAGCGAGCCGCTGGCGATCAGCAGCGTTTCAAACTCACTTCCCCCGGCCGGCACGGCGAGGGTCTTGGAGACGGCCCGGGACAATCGCCGCCGCCGCGCGAGCTCCCGGGCGAGGTTACTATTCGCCTGACCGAGGTCGCGGACGAGTGCCTGCATGCAGCTCATCAGGCGCTCGCGGACTTGAATCTCCGACGGCACTTCACCGGACTGGACACGACTGGCGGCGGCTGGTTCCACGATACTAAATTTCCGACTCAACAACGGTGCGGCACTCTAGGAATTCAGATTGAAAAGGATAGCGAAAAGCACCGCCCCCCGTCATCGTCGCGCCTCCAACATGAGCACCACTTCGCATCGCTTTGAAGGAATCCTCACCCGCCACTTTGAACGCGAACTCGCCGCCGATCCCGTCGCCGCCAACTTCGCCGGTTTGCGCGCGGGCGAAGGCAAGCTCGGCTCCGCCAACTTGCGCGACGAAACGGCCGGGCATCGCCGCCGGTTGAAGACTTTGCGCGCGCTCGACGCCGTCTGCATGCGGGAGCTCAGCCGCGAACAACACCTCGACCGACTCGCCCTCCGCACCGACCTCCTCCAGGGCGCGGAGGATTTCAACCGCGGCCGCCATGCGCTCGATCCAGGCGCCATTGATGATGTCCTCAACGTCCTGTTCCATGAACTTCAGCGCGGCGAAGACGAATCCCGCCGTGCCGCGCGCAACCTCCGCTCCCTGCTCAAGCAGGCACCCGATTACCTGGCGGAGGCGGCCACGCTGGTCACGAAGCCCGAAACCGTCTGGCGCAACGTGATGCTCGAGACGGCCGCCGGCGCAGAATCATTGTTGCTGGCGACCGGCACTTTCCTGGAACGACATGAGCCGACTGACGCCGACAAGGCGGCTCTTCGCTCCACGGCCCGGGCGATCGAACGCTATCGCGGCCGGATCGCCGACCGACCGCTCGCGCCCAAGAATTCCTTTGCGATCGGGCGCGCGTTGGTGGAACGCCGCGTACGCGATGAGCTGGGTCTCGACTATACGCTGGACCAGATCGAGACACTGGCGATGAGCGAGATCGCACGGATCGGTGGATTACTACAGAAGGCCTGCGCGAAGTTCGGGCGTGGCAAGTCCGCCGCCGAGATCCTGACGAAGGCCCGCGCCGATTGGAACCCGCGCGAAGACCTGTTCACCCTCTACCAAAAGGAAACCCACCGCATGGCGGCCGCGTTCAAGGCGGCCGAGGCCGTGACGTTTCCCACCGGCGAATCACTCGTGCTGCGGCCCGCGCCTGATTTCATGAAGCCGCTCCTACCGACCGCCGCCTACTCAGCACCCGGCGCGTTCGAGAAGCGGCAGCGCGGCATCTTTTGGGTCAACGATCTGAGTCTCGACAAGCCGACGGCCGCGGAAAAACAAGCTGAGCGTCAGCAGCATTTCGGTATCGCGCTCACCGCCGTGCATGAAGCCTATCCCGGCCATCACTTGCAGTTCTCGATCGCCAACCAGCATCCGCGCAAATGGCGTCGCCTGTTTGCGCACGCCGTTTTCTACGAAGGCTGGACGCTCTGGTGCGAGCAGATGACGGTGGACTTGAAGATCGAACGCTCGCCGTGGACACCGGTTCAGCAACTCAAGGATGCGCTCTGGCGTTGTCACCGCATCCTGATCGACCTGCGTTTGCAAACCGGGCGCTACACTTACGAGCAAGGCGTCAAACATCTGGAGCAGCACCTGAGTTTTTCCAAGTCGCGGGCGCAGGCGGAGATCAACTGGTACACCGGCTCGCCATGCGTGCCCATGAGCTACTGGCTCGGCCGGCTGGAGAATGAGCGGCTCTACAATCGACTCGTCGTCGGTCGCGGCTGGAGCCTCAAGCAGTTCAACGACTGGCTCCTCAGCTTCGGCACCCTGCCCCAGGCTTGGCTGGAGAAGTACGGGCTGGATTAGGAAGGGCGACACTCCTGTCGCCCCGTCAACGATCGCACTATGAAGCAAAGCATTTCCCTCAGCTTTCTGACGTTCTTCGCGCTCATCGCAACAGCCGCCGATCTTCCCACGGTGCGCGTTACCGCCGACAATACCGCCATCACCCAATCCTGCCTGATCGAGATCCCGCCGGGCGCAGTGATCGCCGATGTCAATGGCGACGGCGTGTTGCACGTTCGAGCCAGCAACATGGCCATCCGCTTCAAGGCTGGCTCTCAACTGCGCGGCGCGTCGACGAACACACCTTGGGATCAACTCACCGGCATCGGCATCCGGCTCGATGGTCACACCAACATCACCATCGAGGGTGCGCGCGTTCACGGCTTCAAGAACGGCCTCGTAGCCTCGCGTGCCGACGGCTTGAAGATCCTGGGTGGCGACTTCTCGGACAACTACCGCCAGCGGCTCAAGTCCACGCCCACCGCCGAGGATGGCGCGGACTGGATGTTCCCGCACGACAACGATCGCACACCCTGGCGCGAACAATACGGTGGCGCGGTCTGCGTCGAGCATTCGTCACGCGTCACCATTGCGGACATCTTCATCCGCCGCGGCCAGAACGGCATCATCCTCGATCACGTCAACGACTCCGCGATCTACGACAACGACTGCTCGTTCCTCTCGGGGTGGGGCCTCGCCCTGTGGCAGAGCAGTCGGACCATGATCAGTCGAAACGCCTTCGACTTCTGCGTGCGCGGCCACGTCGAAGGCGTTTACAACCGCGGCCAGGACTCGGCGGGAATTCTCGCGTTCGAGCAGTGCAACGACAACGTGTTCGCGGAGAACTCGGCCACGCACGGCGGCGATGGCTTCTTTGGTTTCGCCGGCAAGGAAGCGCTCGGCGAACGCTGGATGGACCGCGAACGCGAGCGCCTGCGCAAGGAATCTGGCAAAGAAGACGTGGACGACTTGATCAAGGTGCCCGCCGAACTCGCGAAGCAAATGACCGCGCTGGGCTGCAACCGGAATCTTTTCATCGGCAATGATCTCTCCTACGCGCCGGCGCACGGCTTCGAGATGACCTTCTCGGAAGGCAACGTGTTCGTCCGCAATCGCGTGGTCGAGAATGCGATCTGCGGTGTATGGGGCGGCTATTCGTCGGACACGCTCATCGCTGAGAACGAGTTCACCGGCAACGGCGGCATGGCCTACGGCCTCGAACGCGGAGCGATCAACATGGAGCACGCGGCGAACAACCTCATCGTCAGTAACCGGTTCGTGAACAACAAGGCCGGCGTCCATCTGTGGTGGGATGACGACGGGGGATTGTTGAAGGTGCCGGGCGTCGCGGGTGGCGAGCAGCGCGCGACCGGCAACGTCATCGCCGGAAATTCCTTCGAGATCAATGCGGAGACGCCCTTCACACGGCTGGGCCAGAACGAGAGCTTGATCGTCCTCCAACTTCGCGATTCGGCGAAGGGACAGAACGTCTTTAGCAACGCGTGGTTAAACAACACGGTTTATCTCGCACATCCGCGCGCGGTCGAGTTCGCAATCGAGGAAGGCTGTGAGCCAGTGAAGTCGGGCACGATGCCGGGCTATGCAATTCCGAGCTACACTGCTTTGGGGATGAAGCACCCCGTCGGCGCGCGGACGCAACTGCGCGGTCGCGACCAGATCATCATGGACGAATGGGGGCCGTGGGATCAGGAGTCGCCGCTGCTGCGGGCTGCTTCCGCTGGCTCGGGCAAGGTGGCGTTCGAAGTGTTTGGCGTGAAGTCGCTCAAGGCGCCGCAGGTACTTGCCGGAAATGGGCGCACGGAGCTGGCGCCTTCATCTCGTGTCGGAGCCAGCCTGGTCATCATCAGCGCGCCGCCGGGCGTGAGCCAGTATCGGATCGCGCTGGCGGGCGACGGCTTTGCCCGCGAACTCGCCGGGACGATGGTTGCCGCCGACTGGCAGATGAAGTTTTTTCCGTGGAAGATCGATCCGCGTGAAGACCTCGCCGGCTGGCGCAAACTTGCCGAAGGATCGGATGCCATCAGTGCCAAGGCGTCGGCCCTGGATTTTCCCTACGGCTGGGGTGGTCCGCGCGATCAGAAACTTGGTGACGCCGTTGCGAAGAGTGCTTTGGGCAGCGATCACTTCGGCATGATCGCGCGCACGAAGCTCAACCTCCCGAAAGGCAAATGGCGGTTCAAGACGCTCAGCGACGACGGCATCCGCGTACTTGTCGGCGGGAAGCTAGTCCTCGAGAACTGGACCTGGCACGGCCCGACGCCGGACGAAGGCACCTTCATCCAACCCGCCGCCGGCGAAGTGGAGATCGTGGTCGAACACTTCGAGATCGACGGCTTTGCCACGCTGAAGTTGGACATCGAAGCTGCGGTAGAATAGAAACGGGGCATGAACTCCACCGCGACATTCTCACTAAACTCCGTTGGCGACCAAACTCCGCCAGGTTTTGGACTGCGGCCGGCGCTCCGCCGCTTTGGAGGAACTGAGCACTGGAACAAGTTCGGCCTGCCTGCCGGTGCGGAGGCCTCAGAAAGCGGTGCAGCAGCACGCGCAGTCCAAGACGCTACCGCGCGGTTCAGAGCGCTGGTGCTGACGTTGGCCTCGTTGCTCATCGGCAGTCCTTCCCTGCAGGCCGCCGACTTCGTCGAGCTCTTCAACGGCCGCGATCTGGCCGGGTGGGTAAATGTCAACTGCGCACCCGAGACGTGGTCGGTGAAGGACGGCGTGATCCATTGCACCGGGGTTCCAACGGGCGCACTGCGCACGGCGAAACATTACGAGAACTTCGAACTCGAACTGGAGTGGCGGCATCTCAAGCCCGGCGGCAATGCCGGTATCTTCATCTGGTCTTCGCCCATCGCGGCGCCCGGCGTCCCGTTTCTGCGCGCGATCGAAGTCCAGGTGCTCGATCACGGTTACAACGCGAACGGCAAGAATGAGTGGTACACCACCCACGGCGACGTGTTTCCCATCCACGGCTCGACGATGAACCCGTTCGGCCGGCACAACGGTCAGCGCAGCTTTCCGTCCGAGCAACGCAGCAAGCCATCGCCGGAGTGGAATCATTACCGGATCGTCGCGACGAACGGCGTGCTGCGCTTGAGCGTGAATGGCAAGGAAGTGTCCGGCGGAGAAAATTGCAACTGGCGCAAGGGCTACATCGGTCTCGAAAGCGAAGGCTCGCCGGTCGAGTTTCGGAACATCCGGCTGAAGGAATTCCCATCAACCACCGCCGGGCCGGAGGCCAGCGCTCCGGTTGAAGAAGGATTTGTCCCGCTTTACAACGGACTCGATCTGCGCGGGTGGAAGGCCACCGAAGAGATCAGAGCCCGCTGGCAGCCGTCCGACTGGCAGTTGGTGTTGAAAGACAACGGGGGCAAGCCGGGGCCGATTCTCTGGAGCGAGCAGGCATATCGCGACTTCGAGTTCATCGTGGACTTCAAGCTGCCGGAAAAGGCGGACCCGGAACAGGTAAGTGGCGGCTTCGAAGTTGGCGGCTACCGGGTGATTCTGAGCGAGAACCAATTCCCCGGCCGGCTCAAGCCCGGCAAGTGGCAGCGTCTGCGCGTAAAAGCGATGGCGTCGAAGCGCAACATCCAACTCGATGGCGAGCTCGCGGCCGAAGTGGACATCGCGGGCACCACCGCCGGCCAGCCAAGGCCAATTGGGGTCATCGACGCGGGTCTGGGAATCGAGTTTGCCAATTTCTACTTGTGGCCATCGCCGTAGCGGTGGATCGGTACAAGCTGAATCACAAACTATGGATCTCAGTTTCAAATTCGAGCGTCGGGTTGATGAGCGGGCAGTTGGGGAAATCCTCCTGTGGATCGCGACAGTTCCGAATAAGCGCGAGACCCCAATTGTCGGGGATCTAAAAGGCAGTTTCGATTTCTGGTTTGATGGTGGGGCAGCCAAGATCCAAACAGGCTATGTCGAGTATCAGTTTTACACTGGTGCGATCGCAACTGTCGGCGCCCCAATACCTGCCTTGTCCGTTACAATCAATTTTCCCAATGGCAGCAGAGTAAGAGTTCAGCAGGAAAGCTGGGGTACAGAGCCGACTGGATGATCCCAAAGAGAGCAAGCCCTGTAAGGGCCCCACAAACTCTCGTATGCCTGATCGGTAGTGAGGTGTCGCCCTTTCAGGGCTTGGTTACCGAACGCTGTTTCCCAGGGCGTTGCCCTGGGCTATCGAATGGCTCCCCTTTGGGGCTTGAGAGCCAACGGTCAATGTTGTGGTTCTCAGTTAAGGTGCTCCGCGCTCTTCGTTACACGCACGCAAATTACCAGTCCTTACTTCTCCGCCGCCGCCCGCACTGCTTCCAGCTCCTCCCAGCGCGCATACATCTTCGCGACGCCGCGCTTCGCCTCGTCCAGTTCCCGCTGCATTTCGGCAGCGCGCGGGCCGTGCTTGCGATGGAACTCCGGGTCCAGGAACGCGGCCTCCAATCGTGCGACGTTCGCCTCAGCCTGATGGATCTGCGCTTCCATTCCCTCCAGCTCCTTCTGCTCTTTGAACGACAACTTGCGGGGCTTGCCGGACGCAGTCTTGGCGCCGGTGGCCGACTTCGGCGCGGCCGGCGTGGAGAGCGCCTTGGCAGCGTCCGCGGCAGCGCGCTTCCGCTTTTCAAGGTAGTAATCGTAGTTGCCCACACTGTTCGCCACGCGCCCATCCCCTTCAAACGCGAGGATGCCGGTGCAAACGCGGTTCAGGAAATAGCGATCATGACTCACCACCACGATCACGCCGGGAAAGGTCACCAATGCCTCCTCCAGCACGCGCAGTGTCTGGAGATCGAGATCGTTGGTCGGCTCGTCGAGGATGAGAAAGTTGCCGCCGTTCTTGAGAATGCGCGCGAGCAACAGCCGGCTGCGTTCGCCGCCGCTCAGATACTTCACCTGGGTGCTGATCCGTTCGTCAGTGAACAGGAATCGCTTCAAGTAACCGCGCAGCGACAGCCGGTCGTTGCCCCAGATCACGTACTCGGTACCGTCGCTCACCTCGTCGAACACCGTCTTCTCCTCGTTCACCTGAAGCCGGCTTTGGTCGACGTAGTTGAACTTTACGAGCTGACCGGTTTTCACCGTGCCCTCGGTCGGCTCCATTTGCCCGAGAATGATCTTGAGCAAGGTGGTTTTGCCGAGACCGTTGCGACCGGTAATGCCGATTCGCGTCCCGATCTCAAACGTAAGGTTCAAGTCGCTGAACAACTGGCGGCCGCCGAGTTCGATGCCGAGATTCGTCAGCTCAACGACGCGATTGCCCAACGGCGGCGGCGGCGGGATGACGAGATCAACGTCGCCTTCCGCCTCGACCACCTTCTGGGCCTGAATCTCGAAGAATTGATCGAGCCGCGCCTTGGACTTCGAAGTCTGCGCCTTGGGACCGCGCCGCACCCACTCCAGTTCGCGCCGCAGAAACATCTGGCGTTTGTGCTCCACGGACTCGGCCGAGGCCTCGCGCTCCGCCCGGCCGACAAGGTAGTCGGTGTAGTTGCCGTCGTAGGAAAAGAACGTCCCGTTCGCCAGTTCGACGATAGTCTGCGTGATCTCGTCGAGGAAGTAGCGATCATGCGTCACGAGCAGCATCGCACCGGGAAAGCCCTTGAGGAACTCGCCAAGCCACTCGATGGACTCGGCGTCGAGATGGTTGGTCGGCTCATCGAGGATCAGCAGGTCGGGTTGCGAGATGATGGCCCGGCACAGGGCGACGCGCCGTTTCTCACCGCCGGAGAGATTCACGATCGAGCTGTCGGCCGGCGGGCAGTTCAACCTCGACATCGCCGTCGCGATCCGAGAGTCGAGATTCCAGCCGTCGTGCAATTGGATGAAGTGCTCCAGCTCCTCGTGCTGATGCGAGTCCCAGGGCAGGGACTCGAACTCGGCGATGGCCTTCAGCACGTGCTGCGCGCCGACGCGGATGTTCTCCATCACGTTCAACGCGGGATCGAGCGTGAAGTCCTGCGAGAGATAACCAACCAGCAGGTCGCGCTTGCCCATCACATCGCCCGAATCCGCGGCGGTCTCGCGCGCGAGAATTTTGAGGAAGGTGGATTTGCCCGTGCCGTTGCGGCCGACCAAGCCGATGCGCTCGCCCTCGTGGATTGAGAGCGTGGCGTGGTCGAGGATGATGCGGTCGTTGAAACGAACGACCAGATCCTTGGCGGTCAGGAGAGTGGGTGAGTTTTCGGCGGGCATGTTAGGTTAACCACCAATGGACACGAATTCACACAAATTCAGGACCAAACTGATTCGTGTCCATGGGTGAGCATTCGTGGTTAATCGCTGGTTTTCCCCGGCGGCAGTTTGCTCAGCACCGCCTTGGGATTGGTTTCCTCAAAATAGTTCGCTGACCATTCGCTGGAGAACAGGATCGCCGGATGATTGTCCGAGTCATAGGCGATCCGCGCGCCGGACGGAAGCACCAGCGCGTCGAGCTCGGCGTCTTTGAAGTCGACCGGCAGCCAGCGGATGATGTTCCAGGGCGCATCCTCCCGTCGCGACACCGCACCGTACTCAGACTCCAGGCGATATTGCACAACCTCGAATTGCAGCGGACCGACCGCCGCCAACAACGGCACCTTCACCGCCGCATCGCGCAGGTGGAGAATCTGTACAACCCCTTCCTGCAACAATTGGTCAAGCCCCTGGCGAAATTGCTTGTACTTTCCGGTATTGGGATTGTGCAGGTAACAGAACGTTTCCGGCGTGAAGCGCGGAATCTCCTGATAGCTGATCGCCGCGTCCGTGGTAAGCGTGTCACCGATGCCGAAGCTGTCGTGGCCGACGAGCCCGATGATGTCGCCAGCATAGCCTTCATCCACGGTTTCGCGCTCATTGCCGAACAACTTGTGCGAGCTGCTGAGACGGACCTTCTTGCCGGTGCGCGCGTGCGTGACGGACATGTCGCGCTCGAACTTGCCGGAACACACGCGCAGAAACGCGATGCGGTCACGGTGCCGCGGGTCCATGTTGGCCTGGATCTTGAAGATGAAACCGGAAAACGCTTCGTTATCGGGTGCGATGGTCACGCCGTTTACATGATGTGCCGCAGGACCGGGCGAATACTTGAGGAAACCATCGAGCAACAACTGCACGCCGAAGTTGTTCACACCGCTGCCGAAGAACACCGGGGTCGTCTTGCCGGCCAGCACCTCCGCGTGATCAAAGGATTCACCGGCCGTCTCCAGCATGCCCAGCTCCTCCGAGACGCGATGGAACAGTTCGTCATCAAGCCGCTCGCGGATCACGGGGTCAGCCAGCCCGCCAATCGCGACCGGCGCCCGATATTGGCCGCCAACCGTGCGCTCGAAGAGATGCACCTGATGCTCGTGCCGGTCGTACACGCCCTTAAAATCGATGCCGCTGCCGATCGGCCAGTTGACCGGGAACGCGCCGATGCCGAGCACCTTCTCCAGCTCGTCCAGCAGCCCGAGCGGATCGCGCGTCGGCCGGTCGCACTTGTTCATGAAGGTGAAGATCGGCACGCCGCGCTGACGGCAGACCTCGAACAACTTGCGGGTCTGCGCCTCGATGCCCTTGGCGGCGTCGATGACCATGATCACCGAATCAACCGCCGTGAGCACGCGATAGGTGTCCTCGGAGAAATCCTTGTGGCCGGGGGTGTCGAGCAGATTGATCAGGTGACCGCCGTACTCGAACTGCAGCACCGTCGAGCTGATCGAGATGCCACGCTTGCGTTCGAGTTCCATCCAATCGGACGTCGAGGCGCGCTGGTTCTTGCGCGCCGTGACGGAGCCGGCCAGTTGCACGGCGCCACCGTAAAGCAGAAGCTTTTCGGTCAGCGTCGTCTTGCCGGCGTCCGGATGCGAGATGATCGCAAACGTCCGGCGCTTGGAGATGTGTTCTTGCAGACTCACAGGGCCGCGGAAGCTAGCAGGCGGATTTTTGGGGACAAGGCTGGAGTTGAACGGAAAGGAGAAGGAGTGATGGAGTAATGGATCGGTGGAGTGCTGAACGCGAGCGCTCGATCACTCCAATGCTCCAGCGCTCCATTACTCCGTTCGAGGAAAAGCGAGGACGACGAGAACGATCACGAGTGAGCTAGCCTCTCCTACTTGCCCCGGACCAGCGAATAGAACCGGTCCTCGTAGTCCCCAAATAGATTCATCTCGTGCAAGAGATTTGCCAGCGCTTGAATCTTGGAACGATCACGGCCGGCGGCCAGGAAGGCTTGATCGATCTCGTGCCGCTGGCCCTTTGGATCACGGCCCAATTCCCGGACGTTCAAACCCACCGAACGCTGGACCAGCTCGCTCATCAGTTTGATCAGGCATACCTCCCAGGGCTCTTCAACGCCGCGGATCAGCGCCTGCAACCCGCCGCCGCGCTCCGCGATCTGGGCGCGCAGCTTGTCCACCACCAGCTCCATCCGGTCGTTGATCACGTGGGTGCTGATCGCCTCCTTCCGGATCTTGAAACCGTACTTGAGGATCAAAAGTTCCTGCTCATGGCGGCGCAGCCACTCGAGGTAGGCATTGGTCTGGGACTCCTCAAAGCCCTCCAGGAGCGACTCCATGAAGCTCTGCGGGGTCACGATCTGCGGCCGGAACGCGTGAATCTTACCCTCGCGCACGCGCACCTGATCCGTCTCATCCATCAACTCGGTGACTAGGTGGTAATGCACCGAGGTCGTGCCGAAGCTTTCCAACTGTTGATCCGGCCGGACCAACACCTCGGAGTGGTTCAACGCGTACCAGAAATCAAATTGTTCTTTGGGGTCCATCAATGGGGCGCCGCACAGCCGCCACCGTCGCTGCTCAGCCGGCCTTGCCGCACGCTTCGGCGATCAGTCTTTGCCGTCGCGTTTCGCTTTGGCTTCCATGCGGAGCCAGACGAGCAACGCCGGGCCGAAGCAGACGAAAACGCCGATCGGCATCGTGAAAATACTCCAGAATTTGTCCATAAAACGCGCGCAAGATGGCGGTGACTTTGCCCATTGTAAAGCGGCGTTTCGCGGGAAAACTTGAGGGGTTTGCGGTCCGGAGCCGCGGTGTCGGTTCTTTTGATTTACCTGCCCTGAAGATTCTGGTTAGTTCGGCTCATCCCAATATGAAGCAACGCACTGCCCTCGGTGGAACGATTCTATTGACCTGCCTTGCCGCCGGCAGCCCCGCCACGGCGCAGATCATGATCTCCGGCAACGAGGCCAAGATTGAACTCACTTCGGGTGGGCCTGTCGTTTTGCCTGGCGCGCCTGCCGATACGTTGACCCTCCTCGACTTCGCCACGTTCCCGCCGAAGGCGACGACCATCGATGCCGTCGCGAACACCGTCATCGGTCCGCCGTCGAATATCGACATCACGCCCGATGGTTCGCTGGCGCTGATCGCTGATTCGCTGAAGATCAACCCCGCTGACCCGACGAAGACGGTCCCGCACAACGCCATTCACCTGCTGGATCTCAAGGCCAATCCGCCGAAGATCATCGGTCAAATCACGGCGGGTCAGCAGCCGAGCGGGATGTCGATCACGCCCGACGGCCGGCTGGCCCTAGTGGCGAATCGCGCCGGCGGCACGGTCTCGGTCCTGAAAATCGCCGGGAAGAACGTCACGCATCTGCGTGAAGTGAAGGTTTGCGAGCCGCTGGAAAGCGCGTCGGATGTGGCGATCTCACCGGACGGCAAGCGCGCCTTGGTGAGCATCCAGAAGGCGGGCATCCTGGTGGAGTTGAAGGTCGAAGGAGAAAACGTGGCGCTCGCGGGGCGCAAGTATTCCGTCTATGGCCAGCCCTATCGTGTGGTGATCACGCCCGATGGCAAGCTGGGCATCACGTCGGGCATGGGCATGAGCACGAACGGCGTGGACTCCGATGCCGTGAGCGTAGTCGATCTCGCCAGCAATCCCCCGCGCGCGATTCAACACTTCACGACGGGCAGTTCGCCCGAAAGTCTCGAACTCAGTCCCGACGGCAAGCTGCTCGCTGTGGTGACGATGGAAGGCTCGAACCTCGCGCCGACCAATCCCAATCTCACGAAAGTCGGCGGGCTCTATCTCTATCGCCGGACGAAGAACGGCTTCGAGCCCTCGCAACAATTGAAGACCGGCCGCATTCCCGAAGGCGTGGCGTTCACCAGCGACGGCAAGTATCTGGTCGTGCAATGCCATCCCGAGCGCGAGCTGCGAATCTATCGCGTCAGCGGCGGCAAGGTGAAGGACACCGGCGAACGCGTGCAAGTGCCGGGCATGCCGTCGTCGCTGAGAGCGGCGAGGTAGGACAGGCTTGTTGCCTGTCTTCAGATGTATCAATTGGAACCCATGAGCAAACTCGACGCAAAACTGGACGCGCCGTTGGCAAGTTCATTCAAGTGGGCGTTGGTGTGGAACCTGGCACTCGTACTCCTAAGTTTTGCGATCGGAGACATTTTGTTCAGACATCACTATCGAGCATTCGGCTTCTCGCTCTTTGTCGGGTGGATTCCCATTGCCTTCGTCGGATTCCGGAGACCCAGCAACCCAAGTCGTTCCGACTTTCTATTTATGTTCGGTGGCTTTCCTTCCGTGCATTTGGCATTGGCCGCGTTTACCCGGTGGTACATGACTCAGCCATGATCCCCTTGATGCCCAGCGCAGTGAACGGCGGCCCACGCATGCGCGGCAGCGTCTTGGAGTGCGCCGGTGCCCCGGCGCTTTGTGGTGCTCCCAAACATGCGGACTCCTCACAAAGCGGCGCAGCAGCACCGCAGTCCAAGACCTCGCGGAGTTCACGGCAATGCTGACCTAACGATCGCAACTGTTTTATGAAAACCACACGCTTCGACGGGGACAGGCAAGTTGCCCACCCAACTCTCGATCGCCGCACCGCTCTCAAATCCCTCGGCCTCGGCGCCGGACTTACCGCACTGGGCTTCATTGATCGTGGCGTACAGGCGGCGGAGGCCGCAACGGCGCAGGCGAACAAGGGTTCCAAGCCGGTCACCATCACCAAGGTTCGCGCGATCACGTGCGCGACGCAGAGCACGATTCGCTTCGTCGTCATCCGCGTGGACACTTCGGAGCCGGGGCTCTACGGACTCGGCTGCGGCACTTACAATCAGCGCCCGCTCACCGTCGTCACCGCTGTGAACGAATACCTCGATCCGTTTGCCCGCGGCCGCAACGTCGAGGACATTGAAGACATCTGGCAGAACGCCTACACGAGTTCCTATTGGCGCAACGGGCCGGTGATGAACAACGCGCTCAGCGGCCTGGACATGGCGCTCTGGGACATCAAAGGCAAACGCGCCGGTCTGCCGGTATATCAATTGATTGGCGGCCGGGCGCGGTTCGCGGTGGACACCTACACCCATTGCAGCGGGAACGATCTCAAGAAGCTGGAGGAACAGGTGAAGGCCAAGCAAGCCGAGGGTTTCCGGCACATTCGCATCCAGTTTGGCAGCTACGGCTCGGAGCATCTCAACTCGAATCCCGATTACCGCGACGCCGGCTTTGGCCTGCCCGCCGACCGGCACATGGACACGCTGCCCTACCTCAAGGCGGTGCCGAAGATGTTCGCTCACATCCGCGAGACCTGCGGCGAGGCGGTCGAGCTGTTGCACGACATCCACGAACGGATCGAGCCGATCGAGGCGATCAACCTGTGCAAGGAGCTGGAGAAGTATCGGCCGTTCTTCATCGAGGATCCGTTTTCGCCGGAACAGAACGGCTGGTTCGAGAAGCTGCGCGCGCACACGACGGTGCCGATCGCGATGGGCGAGTTGTTCAACAGCCCGCACGAGTGGGTGCCGTTGATCAAGGAGCGGCTGATTGATTTCATCCGCGTTCATCTTACTCAGGCCGGCGGCTTCACGCCCACGCGCAAGATTGCGACGCTGGCGGAATGGTTTGGCGTGCGGAGCGCCTGGCATGCGCCGGGCGATCTCTGCCCGCTCGGACACGCGGCGACGCTCCACCTGGACATGAACATCCACAACTTCGGCATCCAGGAATCGATCAACTTCAATGACGCAACGCGCGAAGTGTTTCCCGGCACGCACACGCTGAAGAATGGCTACGCGATCTTGAACGATGCGCCGGGTTGGGGCGTGGACTTCGACGAGGAGAAGGCGAAGAAATATCCGTTGCCCGCCAATCCCGGATACTGGGAACCGGTGCGCCGACGGGATGGAACAGCCGTGCGACCTTGAATGGGGTTCCGCAAACTTGCGTCGTGGTCACACACCGCAAGCTCGCGGGCCGGCCCTACTTTTCGCCAGCCATATTGAGCGGCTTGATCTCAATCATCTGATGCGTGAGCAACAGGATCAACGCCTTGACCGCCAGTTCCGCGAAGGGATAAGGCCGCGCGATGAAGTCGAGATCGGACGGCAGCCGCTCGTTCATACGGGCTTCGAACTCGGCCCGGCCCAGCATCAGGATGGCAGGGGTCGTTTCGTTGGGCGGGCCCTGGCGAATGCGCGCAAGCATCTGGGAGCCGGTCAGGCCCGACATCGTTTCATCAAACACCACGAGGTGAAAGGCGCGTTTGCGGAGCAACTCGATCGAGGCCCGCGCGTCTTCATGGGTGGCTACTTCGAAACCGTCTAAGTCCAGGGCAAACGAGGCCGCCCGACGTGACATCATCTCATCGTCCACCACAAAAACCCGGGCCGGACGATCGCCGGCCGATTCGGGGAGCGCCGCGAGATCCTTGAAGCGACGGCGCAAAAACTCGATGGCGCGACCGATCGTCCGCCGGGGCGAGGCGGTGTCGAGTCCGGTGTTCTCATGCATCTCGACGAGCAACGCCTCCAGCGAAGCGCACAGCTCGCCGAGGCGCTTCAGGCCCGCCAAGCCCGCCACGCCACTGAACGCATGCAGCTTGCGATACAGTTCCTGCAAGCGGGTGTGCGACTCCGACTTGCCGGCAGCGGTGGTGAATTCCTGAAATGCCGATTCGAACGCCGTCAGCGAGTCAGGCGCCCGCTTGAGGAACGTCTCGATCAATTCCTGCCGGTAATTCGCCGCACTGGCGTCCTTGCCCCCTTCCGGTGAGCTGGCTCCGCCCGGCCCCTTGGCCAGGGTCAGCTCCTGGTTCATGACCTCGATCAGGTCTTGGGGAGTCAGATTTGATTTGTGAAAGATCCGATTGGCGCCGGCTTCGTTGGCGGAATCGAAGATCTCCGACATGAAGGATGCGGTGAAGACCACGACGACCAGCTTTTGGAAGGCGCGCTGGGCGCGGATCTTTTTCAAGATATCCAGGCCACCCATCTGGGGGAGCATCAGGTCGAGCAGCACGCCGTCGTACTTGCCCTCCTGCACCCGGTAGTAACCCTCCTGCCCATCCATCACGAGATCCACCGTGAACCCCGCCTTCTCAAACTGGGTGTGGTAGATCTTCCCGATGATCGGGTCGTCCTCAATTATCAGAATCTTCTTCATGTTCAGCCGCTCGATTTCAATTCCCAAGCGAAACAGCAAGGATCAAACCGTCTGCCCCTCGATGCACCCGTCCACCAGTTGCACCACCCGCCCGGCGGCATTCGCAACCCGCATATCGTGCGTGGCGATGATTAAAGTGGCATCCCGCTCGGCTCGCAAGTCGCAAAGCAACTGCAGGATGGTTTCGCCGGTGTGCGAATCAAGGTTGCCGGTCGGCTCATCCGCAAGAATCAAACAGGGATCGTTCACCAGCGCCCGCGCGATCGCGACGCGTTGCTGCTCGCCACCGGACAACTCGCCGGGCCGATGCTGCACGCGGTCGCCGAGGCCGACGCGCCCCAAGAGTTCGCGCGCCTTGGCCGCCGCCTGCGCCGGCCCCAACCGCGCCATGCGGGCCGCCAGCGCCACGTTCTCGAGTGCGTCCAACTCCGGCAAGAGGTGGTAGGCTTGGAAGATGAACCCGACCATGCGATTGCGCAGGCGGCACAATTGAGCGTCGCTGCAACGGTCCAGGGCCTGGCCGTCGAGCACGACCGAACCGCGATCCGGCGAATCGAGCCCGCCCAGCAAATGCAGCAACGTGCTCTTGCCCGCACCGGAAGCGCCACGCAAGGCCACGATCTCGCCCTTGGTCACCTCGAGCGAAACGCCGCGCAACACCTCGACCTGCCGCTTGTTAAGCGCGTAAGTCTTGTAGAGCTCGCGGGCGCTGAGAAACGTTGTTGGGCCGCCGTTCATGAATGGTTCCTCATTCGCTGCGCAAAGCGTCCACGGGTTTCAAGCGCGCCGCCGTCCACGCGGGAATCACACCGGCCAATACGCAAATCACCAGCGCGCTTCCGCAGATGAGCGTGATGTCGCCGCTGTCGATCACGGCCGGCAAACGTGTGAACTGGTAGGTAGAAGCGGGAAACAACTCGAGGCCGGTCATGCGATTCATGAAATCGAGAAACTCATTGCGATACCTCAATGCCACCATTCCGAGCCCCAGTCCCATGCCGACGCCAATCACGCCAACCACGAAGCTTTGCGACAGGAACAACACCACAATGCTGAGCCGGCTGGTGCCCAGCGCCTTCAGCATCCCGATCTCGCGCGTCTTCTGCACCACGAAGGTGATCTGCGAATTCATGATACCGAACGCGGCCACGATCATGATGAAGAACAGGATGTAAAACATCATGTTCTTCTCGACCTGCAAGGCCGTGAGGATGTCGCGATGATCATCCATCCACGTGGTCACACGAAAGTTTGGCCCCAGCAGTTCCTGCAACTCCCAGCGGACGACGCCGACCCGCATGGGATCACTCAACTGGACCAGCACGCCGTGAACCTGGTCTTCGATACCGTAGAGATCCTGCGCGTTCTCGAGGGAGGTGGCGACGATGTTGTAGTTGTAGTCATACATGCCGGCGTCGAAAATTCCAGCAATCCGGTAGTCGTCACCAGGAATGATCTCGCCACCCTGGCTGTCCTTCATCCGCTTGAGCGCATTTGGGGAATAGACCGCCACGTGATCCCCAACTTGCAGCTCCAGTACGCGGGCCAGGTCCATCCCAACCAACAGGGTTCGCCCCTCGAAGTCAGCCTCGCCCGCGATGATATCTTTCATGAGGTCCGACACCTCGCTCTCCAATTCGGGCAGCACCCCCCGGAAGAATGGCGCATCGATCTTTGAATTGCCCACCGCTGGCTGCGTTTCGAGCATCATCTTGCCGAGGAAGAAGGGCGCGGCGCCGATCACTTCCGGCTGCTTCCGGATCTGGCGAATGGTCTCCTCGTAGTTGGCGAGCAATATCTTCTCGTTTCGGTTGGTGCTCCATTGAAACACCTTCATGTGGGAATCGAAACGCAGCAACCGCTCCTGCAATTGGCGATCGAAGCCGGTCATCACACTGATGACGATGATCAACACGGCCACGCCCAGCAGCACGCCGCAGACGGAAACGAGAGTAATGACCGACACGAACGTCCGTTTGGGACGCAGGTATCGGAGTGCGAGAAACAGCTCGAAGGGCAGGCGCGACATGCGGGCGGACGTTAGTGGAGGGGTTGGATGATGTCCATCCCGGCGCAGGCCAAGTCGTCGATCGTCCTCCTATTCGCAATCGACACCCCTTGTTGCCTCGCGCCATTCCCCTGGCGCGTGCCGTATTTGGCCAGCGCCCACCTCAAGCCTCATTTCTTCACGGCCTCGGTCACTGCTTTCTTGGTGTCCTCGTAGGCTTTTACGGTCCCGTCCTTGATCTCTTCGCCCACCTTCGTCAGCTCTTTGCCGGCTTCGTTGAAGGCGTCTTTCGTCGCGTCGACCGCGCCTTTGGTGGCGTCCTTGGTTGAATCCGCCGCCTTGGCCACGGAGTCCTCAACTTTTTCAGCGGTTGTCTTGTCCTTGCAAGCCGTGGCGCAAAGCAGGAGGGCGCTCGCAATAGTCAGCACACCTCGATTGAATCGTTTCATGGCCGGGAAGGTGGACGAAGTGGACCGGGTTGTAAACCTCGGCAATCGACCGTAACCGGGATGTCACACCTCGCAAACGAGCCGCTCTGATGCTCCAAAACTCGGGTTTACACGCCCCCGGTCCCTGCCTATGTTCCGCGTCCCGTGACGGATGTTAAGAAAGAGCGCGTGGTCGTTGGCATGAGCGGAGGCGTTGATTCCTCGGCGACGGCCGCGCTGTTGGTCGAGCAGGGCTACGACGTGATCGGCATCACGCTCAAGCTCTGGCCGCAGGACTGCGTCAACCGCGCGGAAGACAAGTGCTGCGGTCCCCAGGCCGTCACCGACGCCCGCGCCGTCTGTCACAAGCTGGGCATCCCCTATTACCTCGTCGATGAAGCGGCTGAGTTCCAGAAGCTGGTCATCGACTACTTCGCCGCCGAGTACAAGGCCGGCCGCACGCCCAACCCGTGTGTCATGTGCAACCAGCATCTCAAGTTCGGTAACTTCATCCGCAAGGCCCGCCAGCTCGGCGCGGAGAAAATCGCCACCGGCCACTTTGCGCGCGTGGAACGTGACGCTGCCACCGGCCGGATGCTGATGAAGCGTGGGATGGATCGCCGCAAGGATCAGAGCTATTTCCTTTTCTCACTGCAACAGCAGCAGCTCGAACGCGTGATCTGGCCGCTCGGCGAGATGACCAAGTCGGACACCCGTGAGGTTGCGCGCCAATGCCAACTCAAGACCGCGGATAAGGAAGAGAGCATGGAGATCTGCTTCGTGCCCGACCGTGATTACGGGAAGTTTCTCCGCGACGCCAAGCTGGTTGAAAATCATACGGGCGACATCGTGGACATCCACGGCAACGTACTCGGTCAGCACGAGGGCATCGAGTTTTACACCATCGGCCAGCGCAAGGGATTGGGCATCGCCACCGGCAAACCGCTCTACGTGATCGAGCTCGATCCCGAGACCAACCGCGTCGTCGTGGGTGACGATTCGTTGCTGGAGAAGGACGAGTTCGTCGTCGATCGCTGCAATTGGATTCCGTTCGATGAGCCGGTTGGACCGGTCGAAGTGCTGGCGAAGATTCGCTACAATCATCCCGGCGTGCAGGCCACGATCTCGCCGCGCGCCGACCAGATCGCCCACGTGAAACTGCACGTCCCGCAACGCGCCATCACGCCCGGACAGGCGGCCGTGTTTTATCAGGACGACCTCGTCGTCGGCGGCGGATGGATCACGCGGTAGCGCGCCACCTCCCGCGACCGCTCACTTCAGGCGCGACAGCGGCTCGTAACTCTCGTCGGTCCACAGCGGCAACTGGCGGGCTTCCGAATTGGCCTTTTCGCCGGGCACCTGAAAGCCGGCCTTGCGGATCAATTCCTTGTTGCCGGTCAAGAACACCCACTCCGCGGCAGCGATGCCGGAGGCGGCGTTCTCACTGGTGAAAGCTGGCGCCAGGGTCAGCCCCAGCTCGAGCGCTTGACGCCACACCACTGGCACCAGGTCGAACCGGGCGTTGGTGACGTTCACCGCCAGCACGCCGTCCGGAGCCAGATGTTTGCGCCAGACCGCGAACGCCTCGGCGGTGAGCAAGTGGGCCGGCAGGGCACCACCGCTAAACACGTCGAGGATCAACACGTCGAAGCGCTCGGGCTCGGCTTTCGCCAACACCGACCGGGGATCGCCGGGAATGAGCTCCCAATTGAAGTCCGCGTGCGGGAGGTAGCCAAACTGCCCGTCCGCCATCCGCGCTGTTCCCGGGTCAAACTCGTAGAAGCGGAAAACATCGGTCGGATGCGCATACGCCACGAGATCGCCATTGCCAATGCCGATGATGCCCACGCGTCGGAAGTTGCCTTTCGGCAGCGAGCGGAACAACAACCCGATGCCCGTGTTGCGTCCGTGAAACAATGTCGGCTCGAAGCGGACCTCGGCGGCGCGAAATTGTGCCGCCCGCGGGGAGTTGCCGCTGCGCATCAGCAGATATTCATCAGCCCCGGCGCCCACCTTCACCGCCGTGGTCACGCCGAAGAACGTGCGCACGCGACCCACGGCATTCAGATTGCGAAGGTGGAAATCGTAACTCAGCGCGGCCAGCACCACAACGAGGCCCGCGATGCCGAGCCACCGCGTCAACTCCCGGCCGCCGGTTTTCTTCAAGGCCATCACCACGAGCGCCGCGCCGACAAGGATCGTCAGTGGATACTCGGTCGTGTCCGAGGCAAATCGCTGCGCCACGAATGTGACCAGGATCAACGCGATCAACACACCCAGCAGCGAAGGCCGACGCGCAGGTCCGCCGGGATATTGGGCTGCGAGTCGCGCGCCCGCTGCTGCCAATGCCATCACGCCCGTCGCCAGACCGACATAGAGCACTTGTAACAGGACCGCGAACGGCCAGGTCGCGCCGAGGAACAGCACGGCAGTCAGTGCGAGTGCGCTGAGACATTGCAAAACTCCAACGACCACGGGGCGTTGCAGCGAAGCGCGCAGTCGCCCAGCGGAATACGCCACCACGGCGATCAGGCACGGCAAAATCCACAGCTTCGGCGTCGAGACCGAATCACTCATCGAACGGGCCGTCACCACGATCAACAGCGCAACCATGACGCCAAGCAGGCTGGTCTCGACCACGCCCACCCACAACGGACGGGCGCCAGCGCGGGCGGCCTTGACGGGTTGACTGGCTGCCGAAGTTGGGAATCGCCAAACCGAAACGATCGCCACCAGCGCGAAGGCCAGGACGCTCCAGGAGAACGCGACGTCCAGCCGGCTTGTTGGCAGCAAGGGATCGAGCACGAACAGAAAGGCAATCTGCCCCACCAGCAACCCGATCGTGGTCGCCATGCCGGAATTGGTGTTGGCCACCACCGACAACTGAGTTCCGAGGAACAGGCCCAGAACCAAGGCAACTGGTCCCACTTTGACGAACAGCAACTTGAGCAACTCCATCGCGGCGTTGGCGGGGGCAATCACCATCGCCTCGCGTGCCGGCAAGAGCGGCAGGCTGGCAAACGCAGCGAGCAGGAGCGCGGTTAACAGCCAGCGAAGACTGCCCGCTGCCATCCGTCGTGAGGCAAAGCCACCCGCCATGATGCCCAAGCCGGCCGTGGCGATGACGAAGCCCAACGTATAAATCCAGACCGACGGTGCGTCGCTGAACCACGCCTGCGTGCCGCGCGTAAACAACAGCGGCAGCCAGCCCAGCAAAAATCCTGCGGCCAGGCTGAGCGCAGCGGGAACTGGGGAGACCACGGCGATTTCGGGCGCGGCATTCTCGGTCCGGGTGAATTTCATTCGGTGAAAAGTGATCGCACTTGCCCGGCGCGCAACTGGAACAAAGGTCGGCCATTCATGGTTCGGCTGCGGAGTCTGCCGATCCGCGCTGGGCGTGAGAACAAAAAAGATGATGGGCGGAAATGCCCGTGCTCGCAGTGCTTCGCGGGTGGCGAGCCAACCGCTGGCGCCGATCCAGGATCAGCAGTGACTCAGCTCTTCGCGGACACTCGCTGGCCGGTGGTCCGTGCAAGGTGCGCACGGAGCGACGCGCCCCACCCAACGATGCAGGGCGCCCGCCGCACTTTCGTCGAGCCGGCGGTTGGTGGGGCGCGATCCTCCGGTCGCGCCTTTCCCCGGGGACCGCCTCAAACCGACTGACCTTGATCGTTGCGAACCCGCTACGGGTAGGCTTCGCCATACCCGCGCTCCGTGACCGCCTGCGGCGTCACTCTCTCCCCGCGAGGCACGAGAGGGGAAAGAGCCGGAGAGAGGGGCAGCTCTACCAGCGATTCAAGCGAGCACGTCCGCCACATCTCAAAGCAGCCTTCGTGCGGTCTCGTCTCCTCTCCCCGGCCCTCTCCTCCATTCCGAATGGAGGAGAGGGAGACGGAACACTCACCGCCACTTTCAAGCGCACCCAGTTGTTTCCGGTCGGTTGACAGGTCCGCGCAAAGCAGTGACTCTCCGGCCACAATTCAACTTCGAGCCTGGCATGATTAGATCGAACCACTTCCTCTCCGCCGTCACCGCCCTAACCTGGCTGAGCTGGTTGGTCACCGGTTGCGGCAAGCCCGAATCCCGCGTGGACGTGGGCAACCGCGAGCAGGTGCTCCACCTCGGCAACAAAGCGGAACCGCAGGAACTCGACCCGCACATCGTCGAAGGGACCGGCGAACACGACATCATCATGGCGTTGCTGGAAGGGCTCACGATCGAGAACCCCAAGACGCTCGAACCCGAGCCCGGCGCCGCCAAGAGCTGGGAGATTTCGCCGGACGGTTTGGTTTATACCTTCCACATGCGTGCAGAGGCGCGGTGGTCCAACGGCGATCCGGTGACGGCGCATGACTTCTACAATTCCTACAAGCGACTCCTCACCCCGAGTCTGGCGTCGCGTTACGCCTACATGCTTTACCCGATCAAGAACGCCAAGCGCTTCAACGAGGGTGCGCTCACCGACTTTAACGAAGTGGGCGTGAAGGCATTGGACGCGGCGACCTTTCAGGTAACGCTCGAAAGTCCGACGGCCTATTTTCTGGCGATGACCGCGCAGCATTACACCTATTGGCCGGTGCATTTGCCCACCATCGCGAAGCACGGCGACCCGTACAAGCGCGGCAACAAATGGACGCGTCCGGGCAACTACGTCGGCAACGGCCCGTTCGTGCTCAAGGACTGGAAGGTCAACGAGTTGGTGAAGGTGGTGAAGAGCGAGACGTATTGGGACAAGGCCACGGTGAAGTTGCGCGAGATCAATTTCTATCCGATCGAAAGTATCGAGACGGAAGAGCGCGCCTTCCGCTCGGGGCAACTGCACATTACCGAGGAGGTGCCGCTCTCGAAGATTCCGGAGTATCGGGAGAAGCGGTCCGACTTGATCCGCATTGATCCCTATCTCGGCGTTTACCTGTACCGGCTGAACGTGACCCGGCCTTTCTTGAAGGATTCGCGCGTGCGCCGGGCGCTCTCGCTGGCGGTGGATCGCAAGGCGATCGTCGAGCGCATCACGCGCGGCGGGCAGCAACCGGCCTACTTCTACACGCCGCCGGACACCCGCGGCTACACCAGCCCGGCGGCGCACGAATACAATCCCGAGAAAGCCCGCGAGCTGCTGGCCGCGGCCGGCCATCCGGGTGGCAAGGACCTGCCGAAGATGCAGATTCTGTTCAACACGTCCGAGGCCCACAAGTCCATTGCCGAAGCGGTGCAGCAGATGTGGAACAAGGAACTCGGCATCGAGGTCGAACTCGTGAACCAGGAATGGAAGGTCTATCTCGATACCGAGCACAAGCTGGACTACGACGTGAGCCGCGGCGGTTGGATCGCGGATTATCCGGATCCCTATACCTTTCTCAGCACGTTCGCGTCGTGGAGCGAAAACAACCGGACCGGCTGGAAGAACCCGCGCTACGACGACTTGCTCGCCGAGGCCGAGCGCACCGTGGACATGAAGAAACGTTACGATCTGTTCGGCCAGGCCGAGACGCTGATGATGGAGGATGTGCCATTGATCCCGATCTACCACTACACCCGCGTTTACCTGATCCAGCCGAGCGTGAAGGGCTGGCACCCGACGTTCCTCGATCATCATCCTTACAAGCACGTGTATCTGGAAGCGCCCGCGAAGCCGTAGCGCGCAAGTCGGAATGAACAAGGTCAAACGACAAATGATCAACGAACTCCAAAACCGAAGTGCCGTTTGAAGTTGGGCATTTCTTGGAACTTTGTCCTTTGAACCCAATGCCCAATCCAACGTGAAAGCCTTTCTCCTTCTATTCGCCACGACGCTCATCGTCACCGGTTGCAGCAAGCCGCCCTCCGCGGTTGAAGTCGGCAATCGCGAAAAGATCCTCCACGTCGGCAACGGCGCCGAACCGCGCGATCTCGATCCGCAGATCATCACGGCGATGACCGACAGTTGGCTCTGTCAGACGTTGTTCGAGAATCTCGTCGTGCCTGATCCGCAGACCGGCAAGCCGAAGGGTGCGGCGGCGCTGCGCTGGGAGATCTCCGATGATGGGCTCACCTACACGTTTCATTTGCGGCCGGCGGCAAAGTGGTCCAACGGCGATCCCGTCACGGCAGAAGACTTCCGGTGGTCGTACGAGCGGATGCTCACGCCCGAGCTTGCGACTGAGTATTCCTACATGCACTGGGTGGTGAAAAACGCGGAGAAGTTCAACAAGGGCGAGCTGAAGGACTTCAAGCAAGTGGGCTTCAGCGTGCCGGCACCGCTCACACTGAAAGTCGAACTTGCCCGGCCGACGCCCTATTTCCTTTCGTTGATTGCGCACCAGAGCTGGAGCCCGGTGCATCGCGCGACGATCCTCAAGCACGGCACGATGACCCAGCGCGGCACGGCGTGGACCCGCCCCGGCAATCTCGTCAGCAACGGCCCGTTCACGCTGACGGAATGGCGGGCCAACGACGTCGTCGCGGTGAAGAAGAACCCGCATTATTGGGACACGGCGAACACGAAGCTGAACGAGATCCGATTCTATCCGATCGAGAACGCCGCGACCGAGGAGCGCGCTTTTCGCGGCGGGCAGTTGCATATCACCTACGCGTTGCCGACGGAGAAGACGCCGAGCTACCGGCAGGAACATCCCGAGCTGCTGCGGATCGAACCCTGGCCGGAGATTGACTACATCCGGGTCAACATCACGCGCCAGCCGCTCGACAACGTGAAGGTCCGCCAGGCGCTCGGTCGGGCCATCGACCGGCGGGGCATCGTGGACCAGGTGCAGAAACGGGGCGAAACTCCAGCTCATGCCTATACGCCGCCGCACCCCGGCTACACCGCTCGCGCCAACCTGCCGACGGATTACGACGGGGCGCGGAAGTTACTCGCCGAGGCCGGCTATCCCGGCGGCGTGGGATTTCCGAAGTTGGAATTGCTGTTCCCCACCTCGAAGGGCGGGCAGGCCATTGTCGAGGCGCTGCAAGCCACGTGGAAGAAGGAATTGAATATCGAGGTCACGGTGCGCAACGAGGAGTTCAAGGTGTATCTCGATACCCAGCGCAAACTCGAGTACGATCTCAGCGTCTCGATCTGGATCGGCGACTACCCGGACCCGAACACGTTCCTGGACATGATGCTCACGGGCAACGGCAACAATGAGACCGGCTGGGGCCGTCCGGAATACGACCGACTCATCACGCAGGCAAACCTCACCCTGGATCGCGCACAACGTTTTGAACTCTTTCAGCAAGCGGAAGAACTCCTGATCAACGAGGCGCCGGTGCTGCCGATCTTTTACGGCGCGCATGGTTACCTTGCGCGGCCCGGGGTGAAGAACTACGCGCTGGCCCCGGGCGGCATCATTGCCTACAAGAACATCGAGTTGATGCCCTAGGGAAACGCTGATTTAATCCGCCGGTCTGGCGCTTTAATTGCAGACGGAGGCCGCATGGTTTCCTAGACTCGTGGGCATGACCCACCAGCCCAGTTTTTCGCAAGCGGAGTTTGCGGACAAGAAGAAGATCACCCGC
>JANLTG010000092.1:0-38841 GCA_031362805.1 bacterium | reverse complement strand
GAAGCGGCCGAAGCCGGCGAACAACTGGGAGCCCCAGGCCAGTGGGATGGGCCGCGACAGGACAATGATTTCCGACGTGGGCAGGCCGGTGGCGGCATCCAACCGGATCAAGGTGGTGGCGGGCTCGGTGTACGAATTCCAGACGACGTTGCTGACGCCCAGCACGTACGCCGTTCGCGAACGGAGATCGCTGATCAGCCCGCTATAAACCGACCCCAGACTGGTGCCGGCACCGAGATCAGTTTTATTAAATCGCGCCGATGCGGCGTCGCCGGTGACGAAGACGTGATTTTCGGAGATCGCAATGCCGCCGCGATCATCGCCGGTGAGGTGCGCGTGTTCGGTCGTGACGGCGTTGGTGCCAAGCGAATGGACCTGAAAAAAGAGGGTCGCCGAATCCACGACCGACAGCGCCGCCGGCTGCGAATTCGTCCCCCCAAACGCGTTGGTGACGGCGACGCGGTAGACGCCGGTATCGGCGGGCGTCACGCTCGTCATGATGAGCACCCGGTTGGTCGCCTTGGCGATGGGCTGGTCATTGCGCGACCATTGATAATACAGGGGGTTGGCACCGAAGGCCGAGGCGGAGAACTGCGCCGGCTGGCCGCTGAGCACGGTCTGGGAGGCGGGCTGGCCGAAAAAGGCCGGCGGTTGGTTCGATCCGCTGCTGAACGCGACCTCGGCGGAAGCGAATCCCAAGGTCTCGCCGAATCCGCCGAATTGGGAATAACCGGAGTGATGGAAGTACCAGCGACCCCGGTAGGGATCCACTGTGAACGACCCCATATCGCCAAGATTGTCAAACACCCGGACCGCGGTGGATACGGATGAGCCGAGCGCCCGGCGCACGATCGTGCTGGAATAAGCGGCGCGGTAAACCAGCTGTAACTGCCCGTCGAAGTACTCCAGGACTCCCCAGCTTGCCCATGATTCGCTGCCACTGAGATCTTCCAACGGCTGCGGGCCATGATCGATCACCTCGCCGTCCGGCAGCTGGATTTCGTAGGCATGGCCATTCTGACCGGGCCGGATCATGGCCCGGCCGAATCCTGAAAATACCGCCGACCCGCCGCCCCAGGTCGGAATGTTCTGCGAAAGCTGGATGACTTCGCCGGTCAGCTCCCCGGTCTCGGGATCGAGCAAGGTTAACGAGGTGGTGTCCCCGACGTTAAAGACGTAGGTATTGCGCGTTCGCAGATCACTGACGAGTCCGTCGTGAATCACGTTAAGCCGGGTGCCCGCGGTCAAATCCTCGCTGCGAAAGCGGGCCGTGCTGTTGTCGCCCGTGACGAACACTTGCGAGTCGGTTAGCGCGATCCCGCCCCGGTCATCTCCGGTCAGGAAGTAATGTTCCACGAGCGTGGCATCGGTTCCGAGATGCTCGATGCGAAACTCCAATGGTCCCGGCTCGAAGACGGTCAACTGCGCGGGATCGGACTCCGCGCTGCCATAGGGGTTGGTGACGCGGACGCGGTAAACACCGGTCTGGTTGTTGACCAGATTGGTCATTACCAACGTGGCGTTGGTGGCGCCCACCACCGCGTTCGTTTGGAAATACCACTGATAGCTCAAAGGTTCGCTGCCCAGCGCGATCGTGCCAAGAGTGACCGATCGGCCCGCCGTGACCTGGCGGTTGCCGGGCGAGACGGCGATCAAGGGCTGGCGATTGGGCAGTGGCGCGGTCCGTCCCCATTCGATCGCGGCGCCCAGGGCCGCGTTCCACCCGCCGTCCTGATTGCCGCTTGGCCGCGCATCATACCAGTCCCAGCCGAGCCAGATGACCCGGCCCAGTCCCTTTGGCAGCACCGCCACCAGCGCGTTGCCATAGGATTCATACAGCATCAACGATCCCGGCGGCAGGCTGTTGAAGCTGAGGGCGCCACTTTGGTAGTTGGCGCTGAGCTGCTGGGGTACGCCTTCAAAGGCTGTTCCGCCAGCGGCCAATGTCTGCGTGGCGACGTAGCTCGAATAATTGACTTCCAGATTCCAACCCAAAGTCGGGTTGAGCGCGGCTAGCAGACCCCATGAATAGGAGCCGCCTGGAATGATGAGCGTTCCGCCGTCCTCGACCAGCGCGGCGAGCACCGCCAGCTGATTCGTCAACAGTGTGCCGTTGTCGATCCGCGGCAGCACCACGACGCGTGAAGGAAGCTCGAGCAGGCTGCCATAAGGGATGTCCCGGTAACCCAGATCCTCGATGGAACGACGCAGATTCGCCGCTTTGCCGGAGGGGCTCGGGCTGGCGTCCACGTACGTCGCGTTGGTGAACACCGCCACGTCGTAACTCTCGCGGACAGTCAACGTGGCAGTCGCCGTGGCGAGGCCCCCAAATTCATTGCGGGCCCGCACTGTGTAATCTCCGCTGTGGCTGAACTGAACATTCGTGAGAGCCAGGGTGTGGTTGGTGGCGGCCGCGAGCGACACGTTGTTGAACGACCACTGATAGCGAATCGTTCCCGGGCCACTGACGCTGAAGGCAAACTGCATGTCCCGCCCCTCCACGGCTCCCCGGTCGGTCGGCGCTGACAGGATTTTCAACGCGGTGTCCTGATGGATTTCCAGGCTGATGGGGCCGGCAGCTCCCAGGTAGCCATCCACCCGGATCTGGTAAGTCGTGCCGGCATAAGCAGCGAACTGAAGCTGGCTGGTGAGATTGCCGCCGCTGTCATCGTCCCCCGTCAAGTAACCCAGCTGGTCGAGGACGTTGCCGGTAAACACAGCGAGCTGCGTGTCGAAACCGCTGCCGGCCGTGTTCATATGTACGGTGCTGGACACGGGCGCGGTCCACTCCCACCAGACCGACCGGTGACCGGCCGGATAGAACGGAACCGGCTCACCCGATTCCGAGGTCGCACCGAGGTTGTTCCCGGACAGCCGCAATTGCAGACCAATGACCCGGATGCGATCCGCGAAATCGTCGTTGATGGGCTGGGCGGATGCGGTTGCCGTGGCAAACAATATCGCCGCGGCCAGGTTCTTGACGTAGTGCCTCATAAGTCGGTCCCTCTGGTTCGATTTTCGGTCGAGAAGATGAATTCTTCACTCCGCCGAGTCGAGGACAAATCCGGCTGGTCGCGCGCCGGAGGGCTCCGCCGCACCGCACGTCCGGCCACGCTGCGACGCGTTTGTTCCCCGCCCGGCAAAGCGGTGGACATCCCCCGGTCCGTCGTGTTCCATCGGCCTCCGCATTTATGTCCACTGAAGATACGAACGCACTCATCGAGCAACGCCGCACCAAGCTGGCGTCGTTGCGCGCGCATGGCATTGATCCCTTTGCCAACAAGTTCACGCCCACCGAAGGCTGCGTGCCGGCCAAGGAGAACTACGTCGAAGGCCGTGCTGTCGCGCTGGCCGGACGCCTCACCGCGTTGCGGGAAATGGGCAAGAGCCTCTTCTTCGACATCAAGGACCAGAGCGGCCGCATCCAGGTCTATGTGCAGAAACAGGCGATCGGCGACGACAACTTCAAGATTCTCCAGCACCTCGATCTCGGCGATTTCGTCGGCGTGAAGGGCACGCTCTTCACGACCAAGATGGGCGAGAAGTCGGTGAAGCTGGAGTCGTTCGTCATCCTCGGCAAGGCGCTGCGACCGCCTCCGGCCAAGTGGTACGGGCTGGAGGATACCGAGACGCGCTATCGCCAGCGGTACCTCGACCTGATCGCGAACGACAACGTGAAGGACGTGTTCCTCAAACGCAGCGCCATTGTGCATGAGATCCGCTCTTTCTTTCATGCGCGCGGCTATGTCGAGGTCGAGACACCGGCCATGCAGGCTATTCCGGGTGGCGCGGCGGCGGCGCCGTTCAAGACGTTTCACAATGCGCTCGGCTGCGAGTTTTACCTGCGCATCGCGCTAGAGCTGTATCACAAGCGGCTGCTCGTGGGCGGCATCGACAAGCTGTTCGAGATTGGGAAGAACTTCCGCAACGAGGGACTCTCGCGCCGGCACAATCCGGAGTTCACGATGCTGGAAGCGTATCAAGCGTTTGGTGATTACGAGACGATGATGGAAACGGTGGAGGCGTTGATAACTGGGGTTGCGGAGAAAGTTCTGGGAACCAGGATTCTGCCCACGGGCAGCCAACTTGCAGAAGTTTCGTCAATCATGGAGAGCGCTCGGCTGCTGGTTGAAGATGCAGCCTTCCAAGGTCTGAAGAAAACATCGGCTGCAGAAGGGCTCGGCTTGAAAGGCGAACAAATTGCCAAGCTTGGGCATTCGCTCAATTCCGGCAATTGCTACGCTCTAGTGTGCGAACTAGCCAACTTGTTTGCTTCGATTCGCGCCCAGCTTAATCAACCTGAATTGAAGCAGGGCGTTGAGTCCTCCCAACAATGTGCGGCTATCTGTGCAGCTATCGATCAAATCGACCCTCGACTTTCGGTGATGAACGGAATGATTAACCTTGGTCGAACTTGGCAACGTGCTCGGTACAAAGACCTCGTCAAAGGAAAAGCCGGAGCCGACTGGTTTGACATTACGCCCGCCGAACGCCGTCAACGCGCCCACGATCTCGGGGCGGAGATTGGCAAGGAATACCAAGACTTCGAGATCACCGGCGCGGTCTTCGAGAAGCTCATCGAGCCGACCCTGATCCAGCCGACCTTCGTCACGCATCTGCCGAAGGAACTCGTGCCGCTCGCCAAGCTCTCACCCGACGACCCGACGACCGTCGAGGTCTTCGAGTGCTGCATCAACGGCCAGGAGATCGCGCCCGGTTACACCGAGCAGAACGATCCCATCGCGCAGCGCAACACGCTGGAGCATCAAGCCGGCGGCGAGCAGCAGAAGCTCGACGAGGATTTCCTCGTCGCCCTCGAACACGGTATGCCCCCGGCTGGCGGCATCGGCATCGGTATCGACCGCCTGTGCATGATGCTCCTTGGCCAGGAAAGCATCCGCGATGTGATCCTCTTCCCGCAGTTGAAGCCGAAGTGAGCGTTCCACTGAAACAGAGGGCTTGGCGGTCGCGTTGAAGAACGGCAGACTCTAAACGATGACCACGAAACGGTTGATCGCGTTGTTCGTTGGCCTTGCGGCCGTGACTGGCGTGCTGGTGTTCGCCGCCAGACAAGCCCAGTTGAAGGCGGCGACTGCCAGCGCGTTCACCGGTCCAACCGAGACGGCTGTTTTTGCGGGCGGCTGCTTCTGGGGCTTGCAGGCGGCGTTCGACGAGATGCCGGGCGTGGTCAGCACGCGGGCTGGTTACACGGGCGGGAGTTCCATCAACCCAACCTACGAACAGGTGGTTGCCGGGAAAACCGGACATGCGGAAGCGGTCGAAGTGATGTTCGATCCGGCGCGGGTTTCCTTCGAGCAGGTAGTGCGGCATTTCTTCGCGCACCACCGGTCGACCAGTGATGAGCCCGCGACGAGCTACCGGAAGCGGGCTTACCGTTCAGCGATTTTTGTCAGTAGTCCGGCCCAACACGAGGTGGCGGAACGCGTGCGCGATGAGGTCGTAGAACGAAATGCAGGCGAAAAACCAGTCGCCACGTTGATCGAAAACGCGACGACGTTTTGGGAGGCTGAAGCGTATCAGCAGAAGTATCTCGCTCAGTGCGCCCACTGAACGGCGGGCTATGCGTTGCTGCTCGCTGGCGGCACCCTGGCCAAAAGTTGATCAGTAGGCCCCGGCGACTTTCATCTTCAGTCCGTAGATGCCCATGCTTGCCGTGATGAAGAGGAGTTTCCGATCCTTGCCACCAAACGTGACGTTGGCCGTCCACCCTTCGGGCACGGGGATCTGTTCGATCTGTTTGCCGGACTTGTCGAAGACGGTCACGCCCCGGCCGGTGAGATAGACGTTGCCTTCGGCGTCGAGGGTCATGCCGTCGGATCCGAGTTCGCAGAAGAGCCGTTTGCCCGCCAGCGATCCGTCCGCTTGAACGTCGTAGGCGTAGGTCTTACGCGCGCCGATGTCCGCGACGTAAAGAGTTTTGCCATCGGGCGTGCCGACGATGCCGTTCGGTTGCTTGAGATCGGTGGCGACCCGCACCGGCACCTGGGCACCTTTCGCCAGGAAGTAGACGTGCTGGCCGTCCTGCTGCATGGCCTTGTCGCGCTTCCAGTAATCGCGGGGGTAAAGCGGATCAGTGAAGTAGAGGCCACCATCCGGGCGAATCCAGAGATCGTTCGGACCGTTCAGCAGCTTGCCGCCAAAATCCTTGAGCAGCACCGTGACCTGCTTGTTGGGCGCGATGGACCACAGCTCGTTCTTCTCGTCCGCGCAGGCGATGAGATTGCCCGCCTGATCGAAGTAGGTGCCATTGGAGCGGCCGGCGGGTTTGAGCCAATCCTCGACGGAGCCGTCGGCAGCAGTCCATTTCACGATTCGATCATTCGGTTGATCGGTGAAGTAAATGTTTCCGTCCCGATCTACGGCGGGGCCCTCGGTGAAGGCGTATTCGCCGGCGAGTTTCTGGAGTTCAGCGCCAGGCGCGATGATGCGGGAGTCGGCGGCCGGCGAAGTGATAGCCGAAGCGGCGAGCAGGGTGAGAAAACAAGCCGTCAGGCGGAGGTGTGAGCGCATGGGGAAACGTTGCCGGGGTTCAGTTCCAAAGTCACGCAAACAGACGTGGTTAGAGGGGTGACAAGGTGTTCAAAAATTGGCTGGCATCCGTTTCGCCAATCCGTATCGTCCCGGCCCATGCAAAAAACTGTGATCTTGTTGAAGCCGGACTGCATCGAGAAAAACCTCGCCGGCGAGGTGATCGGCCGTTTTGAAAAGGCCGGCTTGCAGATCCGGGCGTGCAAGATGATGCGGCTCAGCGATGCCATCCTGAAGGACCACTATTCCCACCTGGCGGACAAGCCGTTCTTTCCCGAGATCGTGAAGTTCATGCAATTGACGCCGGTCATCGCGCTGGCGTTGGAAGGCAAGAACGCCATCGCTCAAGTGCGCGATCTGCTAGGCCCGACCGATTCAAAGGCAGCGCCCAAGGGTTCAATCCGCGGCGATCTGGGCACCGACAAGATGCGCAACATCGCCCACGCTTCGGACGCACCGGAGGCGGCGACGGCCGAGCTGAAGCGGTTCTTCGGCAGCGGCGAGATTTTCTAAGTTCGCGCGACGACTTTTCTGGCCGGTCCATTTCCGTGGGCCGGCCTTTTCTTTGCCACTGCGGGGAGCGGCAACGCAGGACAACGTCGCTCACCGGGCTTGATTCGGCTTGTTCACCTGCGAGCGAACGGTAACCTCCGGATTCGGCAAAACTATTTCGCGCATGAAAAAACTACTCGGAATTTTTCTGGCCACGCTCGCTATGTTTAGCTTCGGCGCTGTCTTCTGGATGACGCCGTTGACCACCTCGTTCTACCTTCAGTCGAATGACGACGAAACGGTGGGCCGCCGACTGAAAGACATGTTTCCAACGACCGGCACTTACTTCGTGCCCGGGAAACAGGCGCCGCCGGAAAAGCGGCTCGAACTCCTGAAGGCCGGTCCGCTGGCAACGGTGCATGTTGATTACGAGCGAACCCTCGCGAGCGAACCCGATCCCAAGACGCTCGCCCTGGGTTTTGTCCACGAGCTGATCAGCATGGCGCTGGCTGCCCTGGTCCTGGTGGCCTTGCTTTCGGTATTGAACACCTACGTTCGCCGGGTGGGATTCATGGCGATGATCGGCGTGCTGATCGCGTGGTTCAGCCCGCTCAGCCAGCCGATCTGGTGGTATCATCCGTGGCCGGTGCATATCGTGGACGCCGTCTATACCGTGCTGGCTTGGATTGTCGCCGGGCTGGTGCTGGCCGCGTACATAAAACCCTCCGGTTCGACCGCGAAGTAATTGCGCTGCGAGCCGGGCGGCGGCGGGGCGTGGAAAGAGCTGATGCCCGGCGCCCGCCAGCGTCGCCAGGCGAAAGAATTTTCCCGCGTTGAATCCGAACCAGTGGTTGCTTTGGACTGGCAAAGTTCCTATGGTCCCGGCAGTTCGAATGAACCAACCCTTTCGCAGGCAAGGCTCACGCAACGCTGCGGGGGAGAATAAATGAGTATGGCCGGTACCCTGTCCCCCAGCGAGGAAGCGCAGCTGCAGCAGACGATTGAGATGTTTGAGGTCATCACTCAATCGCAGCCGCAGGATTATCAGTCGCTCGAAATTCTCAAGGAAGCCTACCTGAAGCTGGGCCGCGAGCCGGAGGTCGTGAGCACTTCCAAGCGCATCGCCGAGGCCTACGTTCAACTGGGTCAGCTTTCCTCCGCCATTCTCGAGTACGAGACCATTCTTCAGCGCTGCCCGGATGATCCCGATGTCGGCAAAGCGCTGTCCGCGATCGAATCCACCGCCAACAAGATATCGAGCCAGCCCGTGGCCGCGGAGTCGGAGCCCGAAGCGAAATCGGCCGCCGCAGGCAAGGATTCACCAAAGTCCCGAGTGCCCTCGGGCAGCACCGCGATCCTGGACGATGGCAGCTCCATGATGCGCAAGCTGTTCGTCGACGGAAAGCACGTCACCGCCAGCGAGTTCGAGCTGTGCTGGCCGGCGGCGGACGCGGGCCACAATGTCGCCGCCCCGTTCATCCAGCAGTTGGCCGACAAGAACATGATGAACATCGAGAAGGCGTTGAAACTTCTCCTGGACAAGTCGCGGCTGGGCTATCTCCCGCTTGAGTTGTACGACGTGCATATGGATACGGCGCGAGGGTATCCGGCGGCGGTGTGCCGGCGCTGGTGCGTGCTGCCGTTTGACCGGGTCGGCAAGGCGACGCTCGTGGCCACCACCAACCCGTTCAATGCGCGGGCGATGAAGGAACTTCAGGATGCCCGCCCCGGCCGCATTCAATGGTACCTGGTCTCGCCCACTGACTTGGTGCGCGAAATCAAGAAAGTCTTCCGCTCCTGACCTATGGCCGCAAAAACTTTTGGTGAGAAAATTGCCGACGTGCTGATTGATGACGGTTTGCTCAGCCGGGCCCAGGTTGAGGAACTGATCGAACAGCAGAAGAAGGAGGGCACGCGCCTGCTGAAGTTGATCACCGAGAAGGCGCTTGTCAGCGACATCGACATGGCGGTCTCGATGGGCCGGGTGTTGAACACGCCCCCCATCAATCTCAGCCGGATTACCATACCGCCCGAATTGGTGGAATTGATTCCTCGGGACATGGCGATGAACCACAAGGTTCTTCCCGTCTCCCGCCTGGGGAACAAGCTGTTCCTGGCGATGGCGGACCCGCTCAACGTACTCGCCGTGGACGATGTTCATCGCGCCACCAAGCTGGATGTCACGCCTTTGATCGCGCCGGAAAAGGCGATCATGGACAAGTTCAGCCACCTGGGGACGATGGGTGGCGGGAGCATGGAGGACATCATTCAGGATAATGCGGAGGTTAGTGAGGATGTGGAAAACCTTGAATTGGCCAAGGAAACCACGGACGAGGTGAATCTGGACACCCTGGCGACCGCTTCCGAGGAAGCACCGGTCATCAAGCTCGCCAATCTTATTCTGGTGCAGGCCATCAAGGACCGGGCGAGCGACATCCACATCGAGCCGTTCGAGAAGCAGGTGCGTTTGCGGTACCGCGTCGATGGGGCGTTGATGGATGCCACGCCGCCGCCACGGAACATGCACGTCCCGCTCATCAGCCGGCTCAAGATCATGAGCAACCTGGACATCGCCGAGCGGCGCCTGCCGCAGGACGGCCGGATGCGGGTGAAGATGGGGGGCCGCGACATTGATCTGCGCGTCTCAGTGTTGCCGACCGTTCACGGTGAGAAGGCCGTGCTGCGCGTCCTCGATAAATCGAACCTCTCGGCCAATATCGATCAACTGGGCATGGACCCGGATACTTTCCGGACCTTCCGGACCGCCGTGGATGCCCCCCACGGACTGATCCTCGTCACCGGCCCGACCGGCTCCGGCAAGACCACGACGCTGTATTCGGCGTTGAACGAGCTGAACAACCCGATCTTCAACATCATCACCGTCGAAGATCCGGTGGAGTTCCAAATCATGGGCATCAACCAGGTGCCGGTGAAGAAAGAGATTGGCCTGACGTTCGCCAATGCGCTCCGCTCCATTCTCCGGCAGGATCCGGACATCATCATGATCGGCGAGATTCGCGACACCGAAACGGCGGAGATCGCCGTCGAGGCCGCGCTTACCGGCCACCAAGTGTTGAGCACGATGCATTGTAATGACGCACCCGGCGCCATCGCCCGGCTGGATGACATGGGCATTGCCCCGTTCCTCATTTCCTCGGCGGTGATTCTTTCCTGCGCCCAACGCCTTATTCGCCGCGTCTGCACCGTGTGCAAGGAACCGATCAACTATCCCGTCAAAATGTTTGAGGATCTCCAGATCGATCCCCACTCGTTTGATGGCGTGCCGCTCCACAAGGGCCGCGGCTGTGAGCGTTGCAAGAACTCTGGCTATGCCGGCCGCTGCGCGATCATCGAGGTGATGCAGGTGAGCGATGAGATTCGCAAGCTGATCATCGAGCGGGCCAGCGCCATGGATATCGGCAAGATGGCCATCAACCAGGGGATGAAGCGGCTCCGCGACGTCGCCTTGATGAAAGCCCGCGAAGGCCTCACCACCCTCGAGCAAGTGCTGGTGACGACCGCTGCCCACTAACCCGTCCCCCGCTCATGCTTTCGCTAGAAGCCGCGCTCGACCGCGTCGTTTCCGGCATCACACCGTTGCCCGGTGAACGCGTTCCACTGCACGCCGCAGCGGGCCGCTGGCTGGCCCAGGAAGTAATCTCTCCCCGCGACCTGCCGGCGTTCGACAATTCCGCGATGGACGGCTACACGGTTCAGTCGTCGGCCCTGGCGCAGGCCTCGTTGGAAAAGCCCGTCCAACTAAGTTTGCGAGGCGAGACGCCGGCCGGCCACGCCCCCGGCGAAACCCTGCTGGCTGGTGAATGCCGGCGAATTTTCACCGGTGCGCCGTTGCCCCCAGGGGCGGATGCCGTCGTTATGCAGGAAGATACGCGGATGGATCCGGCCGCGCCCGGAGTTGTCTCCGTTTTGGATGCCGTCCGGCCGTGGGACCATGTTCGCTTCCGCGGCGAGGATGTGAAAACGGGGATGAGCCTTGCCCGGGCGGGTGAACGATTGAACTTCGCCGGGATCGCTTTGCTCGGCGCGGTGGGCATTCGTGAAGTGTCGGCAACCCGCCGGCCAAAGGTGGCCTTGCTGGCCACGGGGAGTGAGTTGGTGGAGCCTGGCGGTGAGCTCGTGCCGGGTCAGATCTTTGAGAGCAATCGATCGATGATCGAGGCGCTCGCCCGCGAAACGGGCTGTGAAACCGTGGTGCTGCCGATAGTTGCAGATGACCTGCCAGGCACCCGGGCCGCTCTTGCCGCAGCTTTTGCTGCGGGTGATGTTGTCATCACCACGGGCGGTGTCTCGGTCGGCGCCCATGATTTCGTGAAGGAGGCGTTTGAAGCCCTGGGCGGCGACCTTGCGTTCTGGAAGGTTGCCATTCGCCCGGGCAAACCGTTCGCCTGGGGGCGACTCAACGGGCGCCATTTTTTTGGGCTGCCCGGGAATCCGGTTTCGGCGGTTGTGACCTTTCTGCTGCTGGTCCGGCCCGCCTTAATCCGGTTGCAGGGCGGCAACGACGTCGGGCTGCCCACGGCGTTGGGAACTCTGACGACAACCTTGAGGAACCCGGGCGAGCGCCGGCATTTTGTCCGCGTGAAGATGGATCGAGGCGGCCAGGTCACCCCTGTCGGCCAGCAGGGCTCGCACATCCTATCGGGTTTGGCGGAAGCCCAGGGTCTGGTGGACGTCCCGCCGGGGGTGGTTTGGGAAATTGGGCGACCGGTCGAGGTTCTCCGCTTCCCGTGATCAGAACTTGCGGCTGGGAATCTCGATGAGCCCGTTTCGGCGTTCGAACAACTTTCCCTGATTCACGGTCGCCTCACTCCTGTCCTGCACGGTTGGTTGGGCCGCTGGGGCGGACGGGTTCAACGCTGTTGAAAGTGGTGCGTTAGGCGTCAGCGAATTCACAAAAGCCGCGCGGTTCGCCAGGTCCTGGAAGCTGGGGGAGCGCGTCGCGCTGTTTGCCGTTTCAACCTGGGGTCCGTTTGCTAAAGGGGCGGGGGAATTTGCCGCCGGACCCGCTGCCGGGGAATTCGGGCTGGCGTAGAGATCACGGAAGTAGCGTCGCACGGACGGATTGTCCGCATTCAGCGTGTTGCGGAACAGGGGGTCGCTCAAAGTGCTCGCGGAGCCTATGGAAGTATCGGCATTCACGCCGCCGATGCCGAGGGTGCCGGGCGTTTTTCCCAATTGCCCGCCCCAGGACGCGGCGGGTGATGCTTTACCGCCGGCCGGATGGTCCGTCGCCTGCGATCGTTGGCGGGAGAAATAATCCTGAATGACCGCCACGGAATCTTGCTCGCCCACCTTGGGCTTCGCGGATTCGTAAGTGTCCACGCCCAGCGCTTTCTGCATGGCCGCTGGGTTGCGCGTGTCGCGGAAGATCCAGTTGCGCTGGTCCTGATCCTCGGCCTCCGTCCGACGACTGGGCACAGCGGGCGTGGGCGCCACCGGCCGCGGCGTGGCCACCGCGTTGGGTTGATTGAGCCCGACTGTGGACTGAAGCGAAATGGTTTCGCTGGCGGAACGTTCCGGTTGCGTTTGCAGCAGGGCTCCGCTGGGCGGGCCGAAACGCACCTTCTCGCCGACGCTGGCATTGACGGCTAACAGCAGGCAGCAGCCAGCGCTCAACCGCCATTGCAGAAAGGTTTTCAACATCGCCATCTTGGAGCGCAAACTAGCGGCTGAGCGGGGTCTGTCAAAGGACATTTTCCCGGCGATTCCTCTATTGCCGCGCTCTGGGTGCTCCATTAGTTTCACGCGCCTATGACGTTGACCGAAAAACTACTCGCCCGCGCCGCCGGCAAAGCGTCAGTCCAGGCGGGCGACAATCTTTGGGTGAAAGCCGATGTCCTGATGACGCACGACGTGTGCGGGCCGGGCACCATCGGCGTCTTCAAACGCGAGTTCGGCCAGACCGCGAAGGTCTGGGACAAGCAGCGCGTCGTCATCATCCCGGACCATTACATCTTCACCGCCGACAGCCTCTCGAACCGCAACGTGGACATCCTCCGCGATTTCTCGCGTGAGCAAGGGCTGCCCTATTTCTACGACGTGATCGACGACCCTAACGGCCAGTGGAAATACGACGCCACCAAGGGCAACCTGAAGAAGCAATACGGCGCGAACTACGCCGGCGTCTGCCACACCGCGCTGCCCGCCAAGGGTCACACCCGCCCCGGCGAAGTGTTGTTTGGAACCGATTCGCACACGTGCATGGCGGGCGCGTTCAATGAATTCGCCACGGGCATTGGCAACACCGACGCCGGCTTTGTCATGGGCACCGGCCGCCTGCTGCTCAAGGTGCCCGAGACGATGCATTTCCGGCTCGAAGGCAAACTCCAACCCGGCGTGATGGCCAAGGACGTAATCCTCCATTGCATTGGGGAGATCGGTTTCGACGGCGCGACCTATCGCGCGATGCAGTTCGACGGCCCAGGGATCGCGAGCTTGTCGATGGACGATCGCATGACTATCGCGAACATGGCCATTGAAGCCGGTGGCAAGAACGCCATCTTCCCCTTCGACGCGCGCACTGCTGAATACGTGGACACCCGCACGCGTTTGAATGGCACCACCACCAGCTACGAACCCGTCGAGGCGGACCGCGAGCAGAAGTTCTGTTACGAACTCGTCGTGGACCTTTCGAAGCTCGAACCCACCGTCGCGTGTCATCCCGACCCCGGCCAACGCAAGAAAGCGAAGGACATGGGCGATGTGAAGCTCGACCGCGCTTACGTCGGCTCCTGCACGGGCGGCAAGACCAGCGACTTCGTGGAGTTCGCCCGCGTCTTGCGCGGCAAGAAAGTAGTCATCGACACCTTCGGCGTGCCGGCCACGCCGGACATCGTGCGCGACCTGCAATCTACGCGCTGGGGTGATCAAACCATCTGGCAAATCCTCGAAGCCGCCGGCGTGCGGATGACTGAGAACGCCGGCTGCGCCGCTTGCCTTGGCGGCCCGGTGGACACCTTCGGCCGCATGAATCAAGGCGGGTTGAAGTGCATCAGCGCCACCAATCGCAACTTCCCCGGCCGCATGGGCAGCAAGGAAAGCGAAGTCTATCTCGCCAGTCCGGCGACCGTGGCGGCCAGTGCCCTTACCGGCAAAGTCACGGATCCGCGGGAGTATCTCGCGAATTAAGCGCCGATTGGTTTGAGGAAGGCGGCGGGCAACCGTCGCCTTACTTTGTTTGGTAACCAGATTGTCAGTCGCCCCGACCACCGCTAGCCTGATCACGTGCGCATCCTGATCGCCATCACCGGAGCCAGCGGTTCCCTCTACGCCCAACGGTTGCTCGACAACCTTGATCCGCAGGCGCACGAGGTGCATCTGATCCTGAGCAGCTACGCGCAGGTGGTGATCAAGGAGGAGCTGCCGGACGGGTTGCGCATTCCGGAGGGCGTGACTCTACACAGCCTGAAGAGCATGAACATTCCGTTCGCCAGCGGTTCCAATCCGGCGGACGTGATGGTGGTGATCCCCTGCACGATGGGCACGCTCGGCCGCATCGCCCACGGCTTCGCGGATGACGCGCTGCTCCGCTCGGCGGACGTGTTGCTCAAGGAGCGCAAGAAACTGATCCTCGTGCCGCGCGAGACGCCATTGAATCTGGTTCACGTGAAGAACTTCGAGCTGCTGATTCTGGCCGGCGCCATGATCATTCCGGCCAATCCGTCATTTTACAACCGCCCGCAAACGATCGAACAAGTCGTCGATACGATCGTCGCGCGCGTGCTGGATCACATGGGCGTCGCGCACACGCTGGTGAAACGCTGGCGGGAGGAGTGCGAATGAAAGCCAAATCAAAACAACCAACTTTCAACGCCCAACGTTCAACTTCCAAGGTGAGCTATCGCCAGGTCGCGATCACCTCTGAAACCGAATGGATGCTTCACGATGGCGAGACTTCGAACCGAATCTATGACCTGGAGGATCGTCTGCTCGAATTCGCGTCCACGATCATTGATCTGTCTGAAAAACTCCCAGCTTCGCGGGCTGGCAATCATGTCGCCGGTCAGATTTTGCGTTCCGGAACTTCCCCCTATCCAAGTCATGGGGAAGCGGAAGCAGCCGAGTCCCGTGAAGACTTCATTCACAATTTGCGCATCTGCCTGAAGGAGCTGCGCGAGACGCGTCGTTGGAGTCGCTTGATTGATCGCAAGAAGTGGGTTCCCGGCGATCCCGCCTTGAAACAGGTGTTAGTTGAGTGCGACGAGTTGATCCGAATCTTCTACGCAAGTATCCAAACCGCCCGTCGCAACGCGCTTCAGCCGAAGAACCGCGATGCAAGAAAGGCCGGTTCGCAACCGTGAGCCGGCGGGATTGCCTTGGGCTTTGTACGTTGAATGTCGAACGTTGAATGTTTTGATCTGGATTTCAGATGTTCACCTTGATCCAAAAATGGGCTTCCTTCGTGAAGCTGTCGCACACGGTCTTTGCACTGCCGTTTGCGCTGGCATCAATGGCCATCGCAGCGCGAGAGAATCGCGGCTGGCCCGGCTGGCGGGTTTTCCTGCTGGTTCTGGCCGCGATGCTCTGCGCCCGCACCTGCGCGATGGCTTTCAACCGGATCGTCGATCGCAAGTTCGACGCGGCGAATCCGCGCACCGCGAAGCGCCACCTGGCCACGGGTGAAGTTTCGTTGAGCAGCGCCGTTGCGTTGTGCGTTCTGAGCGCGGTCGGTTTGATTGCCGCCGCGTGGTTTCTCAATCCCACCTGCTTCTATCTGTCACCCGTCGCACTGTTTGTGATTTGCTTCTACTCGGTCACCAAGCGGTTCACCGACTACACGCACGTCTTTCTCGGGCTGGCGCTCGCGCTCGCGCCGATCGGTGCCTGGCTCGCCGTGGAAGGTTCCGCTCTTTCCCTTTGGCCGCTCGCACAAAGTTTTTTCCTCCCCCTCCTGCTGGCGGTCATTGTGATCTTCTGGCTCATCGGCTTCGACATCATCTATGCGATGCAGGACTATGAGTTTGATCGGAAGCAAGGGCTGCATTCGCTGGTGGTGGCCTGGGGACCGCAAAACGCGCTGCGCGCCGCCTTTCTGTCGCACGTGCTGATGCTCCTGTTGCTGGCGGCGTTCGGCATCCTGGCTCGATTTCGCGGGATTGCGTTCTACGCCGGCCTGCTGGTGATCATCATTTGCGTGCTCATGGAGCATTTCATCGCGCGGCGCCGCAGTTTGGGCTGGATCAACAACGCCTTCTTCCGGCTGAACGCGGTGATCAGCATCATCTTTCTCGTTGTGACCCTCGCGGAAGTTGTGTTCCCTGATTTCTTTCGTATTACCCGATGAACTTCCTCATTCGACAGAGCGGCCTCGCGGACATTTGGGACAAGGTGTCCGCCGGGCAACGCATCGACGACGCGGACGCGCTCCGATTGTTCGAGTCGAAGGATCTCAACGCCGTTGGCGCCATCGCCGACAGCGTTCGGCAGCGCAAGGTGGGCAACCACGCCAGCTACATTCTCAACCGGTACATCAACTACTCGAACTACTGCATCCTGAGCTGCCAGTTCTGCTCATTCGCTCGCAAGAAACGCGATGCCGACGGCTTCGAGCTGACGGCGGAACAGATGGCGCAAAAGGCGCGCGAAGCGCTGGCGCTCGGCATCACGGAGCTGCATATCGTCGGCGGTCTGCACCCGTCGCTGCCGTTCAGCTATTACATCGACATGCTGAAGACACTCAAAGCTGTGGATGCCCGGCTGCAGCTCAAGTGCTTCACGGCGATTGAGATTTTGCACCTGGCTTGGCTCGCGAAGAAGACCGTTGAGCAGACCTTGATCGAGTTGAAGGAAGCGGGACTCGAATCGCTCACCGGCGGCGGCGCGGAGATTTTCCGCAAGGAAGTCCGCAGCGCCATCGCCAAGGGCAAGGAATCCGCCGCCGAATACCTCGACGTTCACCGCACGTGGCACCGGCTCGGCGGACGCAGCACTTGCACGATGCTGTTTGGCCATGTCGAATCGCTCGCCGACCGCGTGGATCACCTGCGGCAGTTGCGCGCATTACAGGATGAGACGCACGGTTTCACGGGATTTATCCCGCTCGCCTATCAACCGGAGAACAACGAGATCCCCGTCGCCACGCCGCCGACCGGATTCGATTCGTTGCGCACCATTGCAGTGAGTCGAATCTACCTCGACAACTTCGATCACGTCACCGCGTACTGGGTTGGCCTGGGTCTCAAGCTCGCGCAGGTGGCGCTGAGCTACGGTGCGGACGACATCCACGGCACCATTGTCGAGGAACACATCTTTCGCATGGCCGGCACGAAGGCCCCGCAGATGCAGGCAGAGAAAGACCTGATCAAAGCCATCTGCGAGACCGGTCGCACGCCTGTCCAGAGGAATACTTTCTATGAGCCGATCAAGGTGTGGGATGGCTCGGCTGCCGCCACGAGTGCTGACCTGACAACCTGCAAATCAAAGGTCTTGGAAGATAATCTGGCGACCGGGTAGCCACATACTCAGGCAAACAAGAGCCGTTCGATCTCCCCGTAGGTTTGGACCACTGCCGTGGCATGGATCAATCGCTCCCGGGGAAGCGTGTTCGTAATGGCGATGACCTGCATGCCCGCCGCATTGGCGGCGGTGACTCCGGCTGCAGAGTCTTCCAATACGATGCAGTCTTCGGGTTTTGTCCCCATCAATTCAGCCGCGCGAAAGAAGACATCGGGCGCCGGCTTACCATGTGCCACATCCTGGACGCTGACGATGGCGGAGAAGTGTTGCCGCAGATTCTTCATCGCAAGCACTTCGTCGATCACGACATGCAGCGAACCAGACGCGACGGCGACCGGCCAGCGCCCGGCGCACTTCGCCACCACCTCCGGCAATCCGTCGAAGATGGGCTGTTCGGCGCGCAGGATTTCGATGAGCCGGTTCTGCTTCCAGGCGGTCAACTCCTCAAGCGTCTGCGTCGGCTGATGCTTGTCGATGAAATCCAACCAGAGCGCGCGATCAGACCGGCCATAGTAATCCTGGAAGTTGATCCCGTGCCGGTTGCGGTAGCCCATCGCGTCCCAAACTTCGTGAAAAGCGCGTTCGTGGCGTGGTTCGCTGTCCACGATGACGCCGTCCATGTCGAAGATAACGGCTTTGAAGGACTTTAGGGGGTTGGTCATGTTGGTTGCCCGGTGTCGCGGATTGCATTCTCGAATTTCGATTTGCATGATGCGCCGCATGCTTTCCAAGCGCAGTTATCTGTGGCGCCTGACCAAGTTCACCGTAAGGGCGGTCGGGACGTTAGCGGTGGTGTTCGCGGCCTGTCAAACCGGCGGCCAGTCGGCGAATGCCGCAACACCCGCCGCGCAGACATCCGCCTCGACCTCGCGAACAGTGAACGACGTGTTCGACGAGCGCGTCCTCACCGAGATGGAGCAGTCGATTAACGGCACCATTCAGGATCAGTTGATCCCCGGCGGCGTGCTGTGGCTTGAGCGCGCAGGAACGGCTTTTCATTCTGCCTACGGCCAGCGAGCAATCTTGCCCGCACCAGAGACCATGACGGAGGACACCCTCTTCGACATCGCGTCGTTGACGAAAGTCGTCGCCACTGCGCCGGCCGTGATGAAGTTGGTGGAGCAGGGGAAACTGAAACTCGAGGACCGCGTCCAACAACGGATCGCCGAGTTCAAGGGTGACGGCAAGGAGAAGGTGACCGTGCGCCAGTTGCTCACCCACTCGTCCGGGCTGCGGCCGGGTTTCACCAACCGCCTGACCTGGACTGGCCGCGAAACCGGCATCAAAATGGTCTGTGCGGACAAGCTGGTTTACGAGCCTGACACCGACATCCGTTACAGCGACCTCAACTTCATCGTGCTGGCCGAGGTGGTTCGCCGGGTCAGCGGCAAAGCGCTCGATGAATTTGTAAAAGCGGAGATCTATCGTCCGCTCAAGATGGTGGATACCGGCTTCAAACCTGCCGAGGCGCTCCTGCCGCGCATCGCTCCCACGGAAGGCACCTTGCGGGGTGTGGTGCATGATGGGACCGCGCGGGCCATGGGTGGGGTGACCGGCAATGCGGGGTTGTTCTCGACCGCCGCCGACCTAGCGCGATTTGCCCGCATGATGATCAACCTGGGCGAACTCGAGGGCGTGCGCGTGTTCAAGCCCGAGACTGTTCGCCTGATGACCAGCGTGCAGTCACCCGCGAAAGTCAGTGCCCGGCGTGGGCTCGGTTGGGACATCGATTCGGGCTACAGCCGGCCGCGCGGCCATCTTTTTCCGTTGGGTTCCTATGGTCACACCGGCTTCACTGGAACGTGTCTTTGGATTGATCCGTTTTCGAAGACGTTCTGGATATTCCTCAGCAATCGAGTTCATCCGAATGTCCGGGGCAACGTCTTGCCGCTGCAAGCGAAGCTCGCCAACCTCGCGGCTGAAGCGGTCCGGGACTTTGACTATACCGTCGTGCCCGGAGCGCTGCTCGCCCAGGCAAAGAAGAACGGCACCAACGGCACCAATGGAGCGAACGGCGCACCGGCGAAGGCCAAGCCGGAAGTGCTGAATGGCATCGATGCGTTGGCGAAGAATGAATTCGCGCCGTTGAAGGGTTTGAAGATCGGCCTGATCACCAATCACACCGGTCGCGATCGGCAGGGCCGGGCGACAATTGATCGCCTGAAGCAGGCGCCGGACGTGAAGCTGGTCGCGTTGTTCAGCCCCGAGCACGGCATTCGCGGCGAGGTGGATGCACTCGTGAAGGACGGCAAGGACGAAAAATCCGGGCTGCCCGTTTACAGCCTGTACGGCGAACGCCGCGCGCCGACGCCCGAGCAACTCGCCGGCCTCGACGCGCTCGTGTTCGACATCCAGGACATCGGCTGTCGCTTCTACACTTACATTTCCACGATGGGCAATTGCCTCGAAGCGGCGGGCAAGGCCGGCATTCGCTTCATCGTGCTGGATCGCGTCAACCTCATCAACGGCGACTCGGTTGCCGGGCCGGTGGTGGATGGCCCGACGGATTTCGTGGGCTGGCACAACATCCCCGTGCGGCACGGCATGACCGTCGGCGAGCTGGCGCGCATGTTCAACGCCGAGCGGCAGTTGAACGCCAAGCTCACCGTGATTCCCCTCGAAGGTTGGTCGCGCGAGCTGTGGATGGACGAGTGCGGCTTTCCGTGGGTCAACACCTCGCCGAACATGCGCAGCCTCACGCAGGCCGCGCTTTATCCCGGCGTCGGCTTGCTGGAAACCACGCAACTCTCCGTCGGTCGCGGCACGGCCACGCCGTTCGAATTGTTCGGCGCGCCCTACATCGATGGGAAGCAGCTCGCGGCCGAGCTGAACGCAATGGGCATTCACGGCGTGCGGTTTGATCCGATCGAATTCACACCCGACGCGAGCAAGTTCAAGGGCGAGAAATGCGGCGGGGTGCGGATCACGCTGGCCGACCGCGTGGGCTGCGACGTGATCAACATCGGGATCGCCGGCGCGCTCGTGTTGCAGCGGAACTACCCGGCGCAGTTTGGTCTGGATAAGTTCAACGGCCTGCTCAAGCACCCGGCCACGATCGAGGCGATCAAAGCGGGTAAGCCGTTGCTGGAGATTCGGAAGTTATGGCAGCCAGGGCTGAACCAATTTCAGCTCCGGCGGCAGCAGTTCTTAATTTACTCCGAGTCGGCGGGTTAACGGCTGGTTAACGAGGGCGATTGGAGGTTTTTCACCAGGATGGCGAGGTCGGCCACGGTTTGTTCCAGCGCGGCGATCTTGCCGTCGCGCGCCTTGAGTTCGGCGGCCTGCATTTCCAGACGGCGGTTCAATTCCTGTGTGGCAGAAACGTTCAGCATGGCGATGGCCTCGTAGTCCACGCTGCGGAAGTCCTTCACCTCGCGGCCATAGACGAAGACCTCATCGCCATCTGCGGCGAAGTCGGTGCGGAACTTGTCGGGCGCAACCTCCAGCACTTCATGGATGCCTTCCTTTTTCGTGCCGATAAGGCGGATGCGTTCCCCCTTCTTCAAATTCGTCGCAAGCTTCACCCAGCCGTTTCGGACTTCCGCCATCTCGTAGATGTCGGGCACGACATCGGTGTTGCGGCTCACAGCTTGCGGATAAATTTTTTCCACCTGCTGGGCGATGACCTTCTTCTGCTTCCCGGCGCTCTTGGCGACGGAGTCAATGTAGGCATAGTCGGTGACCTCGATGCCAAGGAGCGTGGCGAGGTCACGTGCCGAATCGGAGCGCCCTTCAATGCGCTTGATGCGCTCGTCTGAGAAGGCGAGAAAGGCGCTGGCCCAGACGTTGGCGCTGGCCCACAGGGAAGGGGAGTCAGTGCCAGTGTTTGAACCCGAAGTTGCCCCGGAACTGTTCAGAATGCCTCGCTGACCATACGCGTAGGCGCCGGCGGTGCCGCTGATCTCCAGCCTCGCTCTGGTTGGCGTGGCGGCGCCGATGCTAACGCTGCCGGAGAAATCGGCGTTGCCGACCACTGAGAGCTTGTTCGCCGGCGAGGGGGTGCCGATGCCAACATTGCCACCGGTCGTTATGGTCAGTCGGTCCCCACCATTGTTCACTTTCCATTTGTTCCCGTCTGCCCCGTCCACATAAGTCCAAGCTATGGCCGATCCGTTCAGGGCATACCCATAAAACGGCCTGGCGGTCGCGCCAGCCGTGTCCAGGTACATGCCGCCGTACCCTGTGCTGGCAGGCGAGCGCACGGCAAAAATATCGGCACCCGTAACCGCCGTCTGCCGGCCAATCCCCACGAACCCCCCATTCAGAATGGACATCCGGGCGGTAAAACTCGTGTAGAAGTCCAAGCCGAACTGGTTGCCCGTGGCCGTCCGCTTGGAGGCTATGCCCTCCCCACTGCCGCTGCCAAAGCTGAGGCCGACGCCGCCGAAGGTGTTGTTGTTGAGGAAACCGTCATTCAGGTTGTTTTGGTCAATCGCCACATCCCCGTATGGGCTGATGATCATTTGCTTCCTGATCGGTTCCCCGTTGGCTTCCTTGGTGTAGAACGACAAGTATCCGGCCCCATCGTCGAACGAGGATATGATCGCCCCCTCGCCTGCGTCCCCGTTAAATTGAAAACCAAGACCCGTGAATGGCGTCAGGTCCAAAGGGGAATTGCCGTTCACCCTGAGCCGGCCAGGTCCGCCGGCGCCCCGGTCGAAGATGTTCGCTCCCGTAAACGTCTGGCTCGCGTCAGTGAACGCCAATAGTCCCGGAAGCAAGGCCGGCGGCAAGGTGCCGGTGAGGTTGGCTGCATTTTGATAGAACGTGGAAGGCTGGCCGTTCAGCAGGCTCGCATTTACGCCCGTCAGGCCCGCGCCGCTGCCGACGAAACTGTTCCCTGGATTGTCAAAGCCCACTGCGCCCGAATAACTGCCGCTCAATTGCGCCGCGCCCACGGTCCCGCCGAAATTGGCGGCCGTGATCGCATACGGTGTGGCGGTCACCGCCTGGCGCGGTGACAGCACCGTATGCGCGGCCACACTCGCACCGGGTCGGACGGCGATGGTTAGAAACCGGTCGGCGCCCGGGAACGCGGACGGACCAAAGTCGAGGGCCACCGTGAACAGGCCATTCGTGACGCCGATATCCTCACGCGCGAGCACCGAGCCGATCTGAAGCCCACCCGAGGCTGCCGAGTGTAACCGAAACTCGAAGTCGTAAAGACCGGTCGGCCCGGAGCCGTTCTCGTGCAGGCGACCCTGATAGGTGAAGGTGGATTGGGCCTGGGCGGCGAGGGCCAGGCCGGTGGCGAACAGAATTGCCGCGAGTTGAGTTGTGCGCATGGGAGTGGTTTAGGTTTCTGTTCTCCTAGCAACTTTGGCCTGCCAAGACAAGAAATCGATCGCTGTGAACTGGGATCGTCACCTCGCCGACCCTGCTGCCCGTTCCTCTCTGCGCCCTGCTGGACTAGCGCGCCGACTTCTTGATCGCCTTCATCCGTTCCTTGAATTCGGCGGGCGTGAGCGGGTGCTTTTTTTCAGCCGCGGTCAGCGTGATGGTCGTTCCCGCCGTCCAGGCGTGTTCCTTGCCATTGAGAATCAACGTGCGCGGCAGCAGCTCCACGCCATGTCCGTTGAAATCAAATGTGACGGTGCCGGGTAAGAAGGTGAGATCCTCGAAGATGACGCGGCCATGCGGAACCGCATACGGCGTGTTGAGGGGATCCACATAAGTCATCAGCGAGTTGGTGAAAGCGCTGCCGACGGGTTCGCCCGCAAGCACCAGTACCACGTTGGAGATGCCCAGGTGAGGCTGATTGATGCGGATCGCCGGCGCGGCATTGGTCACGATGAACGCCACCTCCCAGGGGCCTTTGCGATGGCGCAGATGCTCGACGGTCAGGTAGCCGCCGAAATAGACAACCAACGCGCCCACCAGAGGAATGCCGATCAATTTCAGTTTATCGCTGCGAGTCACGAGGGCCGACGTTTTGGGGAAACGCCGGTGAAGTCAAGTGGCGGGCGCTATTCGTAGCGGAGGGATTGAATCGGATTGAGGCGGGCTGCCCGGAGCGCCGGCAAGAAGCCGGCCGCGACGCCGACGAGGAAGCTAAAGCCCAGTGCGACGAGCATGGGCGTTTGCGTGATGATCGGCGAATTCGCGGTCGGCGAAAGCAGGGCGATCAGTTCGACGAGTCCGAACGTCATGCCGAGCCCGAGCACCGCGCCCAGCAGCGCCAGCGTCACGCTCTCGACGAGGATTTGCGCGAAGATGTCCAGGCCGGTGGCCCCGAGCGCCTTGCACGTGCCGATCTCGCGGATGCGTTCGTTGATGCTCGCCAGCATGATGTTCATGATGCCGATCCCGCCGACAATCAGGCTCAAGGCGGCGATGATGCCGCCGCTCATGCGGGCATTCTCGATCCGTTTGTTGATGCTGGCGAGTTGATCCTCCGCCGTGCTCAGCTCGAAATCCTGGATGCCATTGTGCGTGAGCATCAGAACGTTCTGCACCTGCTGGAGTGTTTCACTCATGCGATCGAAGTCCTTGACGCGAATATCGATGTCGTCGAGACGCGGGTCGGGCAGGGGACTCCGGCGGCTGCCGCCGGAGCGGAACTTCACCCAGACCGTGTTGAGCGGGATGTGAATGGTGTTGTTCTTCCGCGCGAAGGCATCCCAGCGGCGACTGCCCCAGCCGGTGCGGCGCTGCACGCCTTTCTCCTTTTTCTCGGCGGCCTCTTTCCGGGCGAGTTCGCGGAGCTTGCGGTTCTGTTCGCTTTCGTAGTGCTTGAACATGCCGACGATGGTGAAGGACTGGCCGCCGATGTGAATGAGCTCGCCGACCGGGATGATCTCTTCGCCCGTCTCTTCCGGTGAGCCGAAAAGTTCATCGCGAATGCCAGTGCCGATCACGCACACGCTGCTGGCAAATTCCTGATCGAGGTCCGTGAAATGCCGGCCATGGGCGACCTCGAAGAGGTCCATGTCCAGCGCGGCGGGCCAGACGCCCACGGTTTCCGCAGGGAACGTATTGCGACCGGCGCGGCTGACACGGGCGTAATCGAGGCTCATCTGGGGGGAGATCAATTCGACGAGCGGCGCGTTGTTCTGAATGGCGATGACATCCCGCATCGTCTTGCCCGGGGATTGACCCTCCAGATGCCGTTGATGAAGGGGCAAGTCCTCATCCACGATGCGGACCTTGTCCGCTCCGCCCATGGCGACCATCGACTCCTTCATGCCGTTCTCCATGCCCTTCACGATGGCGGCCATCGCGACCAGACTGGCGACGCCCAACACAATCCCCAGCATCGTGAGCAGCGAGCGAAACTTGTGGGCCCAGATATCCTTCAGACCGATGAGAATGGCATTGAACAGTTTCATCGCCGCCGCTCAATCGTACTTTAGCGCCTGAATCGGGTGGAGCCGGGAGGCTTTCATGGCGGGCCACAGGCCGGCGGCAATTCCCACCGCCACGCTGGCAGCGAAGGCAAAGGCCATCGCGCCAAGGGTGATGACGGGCGAGTTGTCCGAGGCGGCGAATTTGCCGACCAAGTTGGTCAGCGCGTAGGACGTCCCGAGGCCCAAGAGGCCGCCCAGCATCGCCAGCACCACGCTCTCGACGAGGATCTGCACAAAGATGTCGCTGGTGGTGGCGCCGATTGATTTGCGGATGCCGATCTCGCGGACGCGTTCCGAAATGCTGGCCAGCATGATGTTGGCGATGCCGATGCCGCCGACGATCAAGCTGATCGCGGCGATGATCCCGCCGCTCACGCGCGCGTCGCGAATGGTGTTGGTGATCTCGCTGGCCCAATCTTCATCGGTGCGGAAGGCGAAATCCTCCAGGCCGCCATGCGTCATCATCAACACATTGCGAACCTGCTGCAGCGAGGTTTCGAGCAGATCGATGTCCTTGACCTTCATGTAAAGGGTGGACAGCCGGGCGTTGGCGGAAGCCATGCGGTTGGTGCCGGATTGCAGGTTGAGCAACATCGTGTTGAGCGGGATATAGACGGTGTTGTTCTTGAGCCGGAACGCAAAGTTTCCACCCTTCGCGCGGCTCCAGGGGTTGTCATTCCGCTGGGGGCCACTCTTTTTCTTCTGCTCGGCGATCCGGGCCAGCCGTTCCTGGCGCGCCGCCTCGCCTTCATAGTGCTGGAACATGCCGACGATGGTGAACGGCTGGCGATTGATGGTGATGGTCAACCCGACGGGATCAACCGTTTGTCCGGTGACGTCCGGGTCGCCGAACAACTGATCGCGAATGCCCGTGCCGATGACGCAGACCGGGTGCGCCAGATCATTATCCACTTCGTTGAACATGCGGCCGTACTCGATGACGTGCTCGTTGATTTCGAGCGCGCTGGGCCAGGTGCCGGAGAAGGTGAACGGCCGCGCGGTCTTGTCCTTGTAGGCCAGCACCGTCCGGGAGCCGCGCCCCCAAAGATCGACGGACGGAGTGACGGTGTGGACGAGCGGTGCGCTTTGCTGAAGTGCGAAAACATCCGGCATGGTGACGCCGGTAACGCGATCCTGCAGATGGCGTTGGTGCATGGGCAGATCGAGCTGGCTTTCCACGCGGATCTTTTCCAAGCCACCCATCGCGGCGAGCCCTTCCTTCAAGCCCAGCTCGAGTCCCTTCACCATCGCCGACATGGCGACCAGGCTGGAGACCCCGAGGATGATCCCCAACATCGTGAGCAGGGAACGAAACTTGTGCGCCCAGATCTCGCGCAGCCCGGTCGCGATGACATTGAGCAGGTTCATGCTAGATGTTGGCGGCCAGCGCAAGGTCCCGGTCGAGCCCCGCCAGCCGGCGGTCGATGTTTTGGGCGATCTTGCCGTCGCGGATCTCAATCCGCCGCGGCGTCACGGCGGCGATTTCCGGATCGTGCGTGACCAGAATGATCGTGCGCCCTTCGCGATGGAAACGGCGAAACATGTCGAGAATCAGCTCGCCCGTGTGCGAATCGAGATTGCCCGTGGGCTCGTCCGCGAAGATGAGGCGCGGGTTGTTGACGATGGCCCGGGCGATGGCGACGCGCTGCTGCTGGCCGCCGGAAAGCTGGGAGGGCCGATGCTTGCTGCGATTGTCGAGTTCCACCTGGCGCAGCGCTTCGAGGGCGCGTTCGCGGCGTTGCCGTCTGGTGAATCCGCTGTACACCATCGGCAGTTCGACGTTTTGCAGGACGTTGAGCTTGGGCAGCAGATTGAAGAACTGGAAGACGAACCCGATCTTCTGGTTGCGGATGCCCGCGAGCTGGCGTTGCGAAGCGTTTTGAATCTCCAATCCATCCAGCTTCAGCGTGCCGGACGTGGGGGAATCCAGGCATCCGAGGATGTGCATCAGCGTGGACTTGCCGCTGCCCGACGGGCCGATGATGGAGCAGAACTCGCCCTCGGCAATGTCGAGCGAGACGCCGTCCAAGGCCCGGATCTCCTCGCCGCCAAGGTGGTAGATTTTTCGGATGTCACGCAGCTCGACCAGGGGCATGCAGCTCTCCGGTTAGGTGTTTCGTGGGTTGACGGCCGCCTGCCCGCTGGGTCGGCGTTCCGCCTGCGCGGGTGCCGGCTCGGTGATCTTGCTGGCCGGTGGCTTCTCGAGGGAGACCACTTCGCCGGCGCTCAAGCCTTCCTGCACTTCAGCGAAAAAATAATCGGCCACGCCGATGCGCACGGAGCGCTTGATGAATTTATCGCCGCTCGTCGTGACATACAGGAAGCGCTCATTCTGCTGCTTCTCAGCATTGAACTCGGTGAACACCGCGGCGAGGGGCACCGCGACGACGTTTGAAGCGGAGGCAACGGGGATCGTGATGTTGGCCGTCATGCCCGGTTGCACCCGCTCATCCGGGCTCTTCAAGCGGATGCGGGTGGAAAACCCCTTGATGTTATTGACGATGGTCGCTTGGGGCGAAATGCGCTCGACGACACCGGTCACCACCAAGCCGGCCACCGCCTCGACGGCCACTTTAACTTCCATGCCGTTGCGCAGCCGGGTGACGTCGGCTTGATTGACGTGGGCGAGGATCACGAGCTCGGCCAGATTGGCAATCGTCATGACCTCGGTGCCGCTGTTGAAGCCGCCGGAGCCGGAGACCGCCTGGCCAACGGCCGAAATTGGGCGCGTGAGCACCGTGCAATCGAAAGGCGCTTTGACGCGCGTCTTGGTGAGCTTCTCGTCGGTCAGGGCGAGGGTGGTTTGGGCGCGCTGAACCGAGTTTAGCGCCAGCTCGGTATCCTTCGCCGCGGAATCCCAGACTTGCTTGCTCGTCTCGAAGACTTGTTCGCTGACCAGCTTCTCCTCGAAAAGTGATTTGTCGCGCTGGTAATCGCGTTCCGCCTGCTCCATGCGCAGCTTCGACTTCTCGAGCTGAAGTTGGGCGCTCGCAATCTCCTGCTTGCGCGTATCGAGTTCGATTTGGAGATCCTTGTCGTCCAGCGAAAACAGCAAGGCATCCTTTTTGACTCGATCACCGATGTCCACGGGCAGTTCGGAAATGCGCCCGTTGACTTCGGGCCGGACGGAGACTTGTTCCGCCGGGCCAATCTCGCCGGCGACCGTCACCGCAAAGTTGATGTTGGTGCTCAGGGCCGGCGCGACCGTCTGGCGCTCCTTTCCATTCGCGGAATCGACGGCACCTGACTTCCGCTGATGTTGCCAGAAGTAGGCGCCTCCGCCCACCGCGGCGATCAAAAGCAGGACCATGACAAGTTTCTTCATGCGTATGATAAACGAAAGGACCGGAGGCCAAATTCATCGAACCAAGGCGATTGCCGGTACAGGCAATTAATATGCAGACGTATTAATTGAAGTTTGCGCATCCGTCAAACCCCCTTTCCCCACGATGAAGGGCAGCCGGCCTAAAAACCGACGTCCAAATCTGCGGCGACCGCCAGGCGTTGGAGATATTCCTCCCGGGAGATTTCGACGGCGCCCAATTGCGCGGTGGTGGGAGTGACCATCTGGATGTCAAACAGCGTGAAGCCCTGTTCGCGGACATGATTTACCAGATGAAGCAGGGCCACTTTGGAGGCGTTGCTCGCCCGATGAAACATCGATTCGCCGGCGAAGAGTCCGCCCAGCGCGACGCCGTAGATGCCGCCGACCAGTTCGTTGCCCCGCCAGCATTCGACGCTGTGGGCATGGCCGGCCTCGTGCAGCCGGGTGTAGGCAGTCACAAGTTGCGGGCTGATCCAGGTGCGATCTTCCCGCGGCGCCGTCGCGCAACCGCGAATGACCTCCGCAAAGGCCTGATCGCGCGTGACCGTGAAAGGCGATTTGCGGAGGAACCGTTGCAGGCTGCGGGAGACGTGAATGCGATCCAGCTCAAGAATTCCCCGCGGATCGGGGGACCACCAGGTAATGGGTCGGACCGACCACGGGAAGATCCCCGAGCGATAGGCGAGGACCAGTCGTTCCACCGAGAGATCGCCGCCGATGGCCACCAAGCCGTCGAGTTCGCCTCGATCAGCCTCGAGCGGACTCGGGAACCATAGCTCGTCGGATAAATGGGAGATCATGAGGCGGGCTCGGTCAGTGTAGGAATTGTGAACCGATCGGCAAGCCGTCAGGCGGCTGGCGGGCTGGATGGTTGGACCGCAACCTTAAACAAGCTCTGGTGTTTCCCTCCGGAATGACTATCTTGCGCGGCATGACAGCGACGGAGAAAACGGTGTTTTTGGGGCTGGGTGCGTTGATGGTGACTCTGGCCGCCAGCGCCGTGACCCCGCCCAGCAAGGCCGAGGAATTTTCGGGCATTGCGAAGCGCAACCCCTTTGGCCTGGTCGATCCTCCGCCTCCGGTGGCTGCGAAGGTCGACGAAAAGCCCAAGACGGAAGCAGACCCGCCGCCCAACGTCGAGCTGACCGGCTTCTTCCGCAATTCGCGCAAAGGCAAGACCGTCGCGTTGTTTCTGGTAGAGAAGAAGAAGGGTGAGCGACGGGATTCATATATGTGGGCCGTCGGCGAAGGCGACGCCGGCATGAAGGTGCTCGCCATCAATGAAGCCGAGAAGACGGTAAAGCTTTCTGTCCGCGACGTGGAATCCACCATCACTTTCAGCAAACCGAAGCCGGGGGCGGCCGTTCCTGGAGCGGGCATTCCGCCGGGTGGCGCACGGCGCGCCCCAGGGGCTCCGGGCGTTCCGGTCGCTGGCGCAGCCGGGATGAACCAGGGAGCGCAGCAGTTCGAAACGTCTCACAGCAAAACGCTGGGCCGATCGGCGTCCTCAGTCTCGGCGGTCGGAGGGGCTCTTCCGAGTCAAAGCGCTACCCGGCAGGCTGACGCGCTTCGTTCCGTGCCGCCCCGAACGCTTCGCGTCCCCGGCAATACGACGCAAATTGGCACGCAGCCGCAGGGCGGTCAGGCGCAGATGGAAGTGCTGAGCCCGCGTGAACAGGAAGTGCTGATCGAAGTGAACCGGGAGGTGCTCAAGCAGTCCGGGCAAAGCCGCATGATGCCCCCGCTGCCGCCGACGAGTCTTACGACGCCGGAAGATCGTGTGCATCTAATTGTGCCACCCGGGCAAGGCGGCTATCCGCAGCAGTAGTGGCCGAGCGACTGGGGCTGATTTCAGCGGTTTAGCTTCTCCAAGATCCGTTCCACGTCGTAAACGCAACCGCCCCACGTGCCACCGCCGGCCTGTTGTAGTGCGGCCCATAAGCGGGTGTCATCGGGAAGTAGCGGATGTGGCCGCAGGTTGCCGGGAGTGGCGCGAGCCAGCAGGACATGGCTTCCTTCTTCTCCCGAGCAGGCACGATCCGCCTCACCGACAAAATCAACGGTCCCGAGGTTTTGCCGGCGATCAATGACAATTCGGATGCGGTCTCCATTCCTGAGTTTGCCGATCGGACCGCCGGCCAGGGCCTCTGGTCCCACGTGGCCAATGCAGGCGCCGGTGGACACACCTGAAAACCGGGCGTCGGTGATGAGCGCCACATGTTTTCCGAAGGGGAGATGTTTCAAAGCCGACGTGACTTGATAGGTTTCTTCCATGCCCGTTCCCAAGGGTCCGCATCCTATCAGGATCATGACGTCACCCGCTTGAATGTCGCCCGCCTTGATCGCGGCGATGGCTTCGCGTTCGGAATGAAAAACTTTGGCTGGACCTTCCTTGCGGTAAACGCCGTCGGCATCGACGACGGAGGCATCGATCGCGGTGCTCTTGATGACCGCGCCCTCGGGACAAATGTTACCCCGCGGAAACGTGACCGTGGCCGTGAGCCCGCGGGAACGTGCCTGGTCGGGCGACATGATGACATCGTCGGGCTCGACGCCATCTTGCTCGCGCAGCAACTGGCGGAACTTCTGTCGGCGCTCGGAATGTTCCCACCAATCAAGCGTCGCCCCCAGTTTCTGGCCGGTGACCGTCAGAACTTCGGTGTCGAGCGCGCCGAGCTTCCGCAAGTGCAACATGACTTCGGGGACGCCCCCCGCCGCGAAGACCTGCACCGTGGGGTGGTGCCGCGGTCCGTTGGGTAGGGCGTCGACAATGCGCGGCGCCTGGCGATTCACCGCAATCCAGTCATTGACCGTCGGCCGTTTCAAGCCGGCGGAATAGGCAATTGCCGGGATGTGCAGCAGCAAATTTGTCGATCCACCGAAAGCGGCGTGGACAACCATCGCGTTGCGCACGGCGGCATCCGTCAAGATGTCCTTGGTCGTCAATCCGGCCTTCTCCAGTTCCACCACCGCGCGCGCTGATCGGGTCGCGAGATCGAGCCAGACGGGTTCGCCCGAGGGAGCGAGCGCAGAGTGGGGAAGCGCCAGGCCCAATGCTTCCGCCACAACTTGCGCGGTCGCGGCGGTGCCTAGAAACTGACAGCCCCCACCCGGCGAAGCACAGGCGCGGCAGCCCATGTCGGCGGCTTCTTGCAGGGTCAGCTCGCCATGCGAATGGCGGGCACCGATGGTTTGAACTTTGCCGGCATCTTCGCCGTTGGTTGGCGGCAGCGTCACGCCGCCGGGCACGAGCACGGTCGGCAGATCTTTCATCGCTGCCAAGGCCATTAACATCGCGGGCAGCCCTTTGTCGCAGGTGGCGACTCCGACGACGCCGCGCCGTTGTGGCAACGAACGAATCAGCCTTCGGAAAACCATGGCGGCATCGTTTCGGTACGGCAGGCTGTCGAACATGCCGGTGGTTCCCTGGGTCCGCCCGTCGCAGGGATCGGAACAGTATGCGGCAAACGGCAGGCCCTTCAAACGCTTGAACTCGGCCGCCGCCGCTTCAACGAGCAGTCCTACTTCCCAATGGCCGGTGTGATAGCCGAGCGCGATGGGCTTGCCATCGGGTGCCCGCATGCCTCCCTGCGTGCTCAGGATCAAGAACTGTTTGCGCCCGACTTCAGCCGGATTCCAACCCATCCCCACGTTCTGCGTAAGGCCGAAAAGATCACCACTGGACCAGTCGCGGAGGATCGCTTCGGTGAGCGGCAAGCTCCCGGCCGGGCCAGGAGCCTTGGTGCGCATTTTAAAAATCGCGGCGTCGTCCGCGAGTATGTGGGCGGCAGAATTCATCGGGCGCGCACGATGGCAGAGCGAGGCGAAAAGTCGAGGCTCAGCCGCCGGCCATTCACTTGGAGTTCTTTCGGACCCTGGCCTGCAAGCGCTCCCATAGCTGACTCCAATCATCCCAGGCCCATTCCCAGTTCTCGCCGGCGAACTCGGCCTTGGCGGCCGCAATGCACCCTTCCACAACGGGCAGCATTTTCTCCGCAGCCCGGTTTTCCTTCCAGTCAATTTGCGCCTGCAGCAGCTCCAGATGATTGGCGGGATACGCGGGCGCCAGTTCGACCGCTTTCTTGAGGTGGACCTTCGCTTTGGCGCGACTACCGATGCTCGCTGGCCAGCCGGGCGCCTCGCGATAGAGGACGCCCAGATTTCGATCCGGCCCGCCGTAGTCGAAGCTCGGATCGAGCGCGGCGGCGAGGGTGAAATGTTTCTCCATTTCACCAACCAGCTTAAGGGCGCCGAGCAGCTTGGTTCGCGCGAGCTGCCCGAGGTTCATGGCCAGGTAATAATTGGCCGCCGCGCTTTGCTCGTTCAATCGGATTGCTGCGCGGGCGGCGTCAATGCCTTCGACCGCCAGCTGCGCTCGCGTCGTATCGTTGGTCGCAAACTCGGCGAGGTCGAACGTCGCCCGCGAGAACTCCCAGGCGGCCGTTGAGTTGGTGGCGTTCGCCGTCCAGTTCGTTTTGGCAGTGAGGTAGAGCGAATGGTAACGCGGCTCAAACTTGCTGTTCGCCTGGCCAATTGATTGAAAAGCTGAGAGCAGCACGCACATGGATGTGAGCACGAGAGTGCACTGCCTGGTGCTTCGAGTGTTGGTGCAGAAGTTCATTGGCTAAACCGGGTACTTGCACCGGCAAACTGGGTGACTGTGGGAACGACAAATGTTACCAATCAAGGATTGAATTTGCCGACCACCCTTTCAATGCTGGTTCCCGCCTTCGGAGCTGAGGTTTGCGCCAGCATCGACGCAGGCACAGCTGAGCGATTGGTTTATCTGAGAATTTCGAGGTCGGCTGCTGATAGGAACTTGCAATCAAGATGAATGGTTTGTTGACGATGGCTTTGATCGTGCTTTTTGCAAAGGTGTTGTGCGAGCTATGAATCCAAACCCGATGAAACTACAAGTCCAGAACGAGAAGGTCATCGTGACCGGCATTACCGAACTGGTGGCGGCGAACTCGTTCGCCTTTCGCGATCAGGTGCGGGCCACCATGAGTGACGCGCAGCGCGACATCGAGATTGATTTGTCAGGCATTAGTTTCATGGACAGCTCCGGGTTGGGCGCCTTGATCGGTTTGCACAAGACGACCCGCTGCCGCAAAGGTGCCGTACGGCTCTTGAATCCGACGCCGCAGGTTGAACAGATCTTGCGGTTGACGCGCACCCATCGCCTCTTTGAAGTGGTCAAGCCTGCCGCGTAACGGGGTCGCCTGCGGCCGGGAAGTTCCAAGGTCGAAAGGTTAAGGAAGGAATTGCCAAGTCGGGATCGTGAATTAGGCTTTGCTTCATGGATTGGCAGCAAATCGCGGCTCTGACGATCGTTGCGTCGACCGTTGCCTTGTTTGTTTGGGCGCGCGCTCGAAAGCGCACCAAAGCTTCCGGATTGGGGAAGCACTGCGGTTGCAGTGGCGGCCCCGCTTCGGAGTCGCCCCCCGTTACCACTTTGCGAGGCCGCAAAGGACAGCGGGCGCAGTTGATCGTTAAGCTGAAATGAAACCGCGCTTGCGAAGGGGTGCCCACTAGGCTAGCTTCCGCCATCTTTCGACCATGAGCAAAGCCAGTTCTGCATTGGATTTCATGCGCCGCTCGCACACCGTGGGCATCAGGGGCTCCTCCCATGAAGGTCATTGGGCGCCCAACACCGATGTGTATCTTACCGAAGAAGGGCTGGTTATTCGCGTGGAACTTGCCGGCATGCGCCGCGAGGACCTCGAGTTGACGGTCGAAAACCAGCAACTGCGGATTTCCGGTCATCGCTCAGACGGTTGTCGCACGGGCAAATGTAGTTTTGTCGTCATGGAAATTGACTATGGACCATTCGAAACCATGGTCGATCTCCCCGCTGGTTATGATCTCTCGAAGGCCCGCGCGTCTTATCAGAATGGTTTCCTGCGCATCGACGTTCCGGAGCAAATCCAGGTTGCTGGCAAGAGTGTTTCCATCGACATTTCCGAGGAGTAAGTTTTCGAGGTTGAACTAAAGGGTGGCTGTTGGCATCCAACGCTGAAAGAGCTGACAATGGCCGAAACGGAATTCATCAATATCGGGACGCCGGCCCCGGGATCATCGGACACCGCGATGTTTCGCACGGGGCGCCGTCCGTGGCCCGATCAACTCCCGATTCTTGGGCTCTCGGACATCGTCATCTTTCCCGGCATGGTGTCGCCGTTGCTGGTCGAATCCAGCTCCAGCATCAAGCTGATCGACGACGTAGTGGGTGGCAACCGGCTCCTTGGGTTGGTGCTGCAAAAGGATCCCAAGGCCGACAATCCGAAACTTGAGGAACTCTACAGCCACGGGTGTCTCGCCCGGGTGTTGAAGATGCTCAAGTTCCCGGATAACAGCGTCCGGGTCCTGGTGGAAGGCGTCCGACGGTTCGAAATCTTGAGTGCGATCTCGTCCGAGCCCTACCTGACGACCCGTGTTAAAGTTTTACACGACATCAAAAGTGATTCCCCGGAGTTGGTGGCCCTCAACCGCAGCGCGACCAAGGCCTTTCAGGACATCATACATTTGTCGCCGGCCATCTCCGAGGAGGTCAAGGTCGCGGCGGTAAACATCGAGGATCCCGGAAAGGCTTCGGATCTAATCGCCGGCAACCTCAATCTCACCCTCGAGGACCGCCAGCAATTCATTGAAGACGTTGACGTTGCCCGTCGCCTGCGCCGCCTGTTGCCACTCCTTTCCAAGGAACTTGAGCTGCTCACGCTCGGCTCGAAAATTCAAAGTGAAGTCGCCTCGTCGATCTCCAAATCGCAGCGCGACTTTTACTTGCGCGAACAGATCCGGGCGATCCAGCGGGAACTGGGTGATGCCGATCCCAACGCGTCGGAAGTTCAGCGGTTGCGTGAGCGCCTCGCCAAGCGGACCCTCCCGGCCGAAGCCCGGAAGGTGGCCGACCAAGAGCTCGACCGATTGGCAAACATGTCGCCGGCGATCGCCGAGTACGCGCAGACTCGCAACTATCTCGACCTGCTCGCGAGCTTGCCGTGGGACCAGGGCACCGAAGACAAATACGACTTGGGTGAGGCGGAGAAGATTCTGAATCGCGAGCACTATGGTTTGCTTAAAGTTAAGGACCGCCTGTTGGAGTTTCTCGCGGTGATGCAGCTCAAGAACAACCTCAAGGGCCCCATCCTTTGCCTCGTTGGCCCGCCCGGCGTCGGCAAGACATCACTCGGTCAGAGCGTTGCCCATGCGCTGGGGAGGAAGTTTATCCGGATCTCGCTGGGCGGTGTGCGCGACGAGGCGGAGATCCGCGGACATCGACGAACCTACGTGGGAGCCATGCCGGGGCGCATCATCCAAAGTCTGAAGCGCGCCGAGAGCAACAACCCCGTCATTCTCCTCGATGAAATTGACAAGCTGGGCGCCGACTTCCGGGGCGATCCCGCGTCCGCGTTGCTTGAAGTGCTCGATCCGCAGCAGAACAATACGTTCTCCGATCACTACCTTGATCTGCCGTTTGACCTTTCGCGCGTCTTGTTCTTCACGACCGCCAACTGGCTGGACCCGATCCACCCCGCCTTGCGCGACCGGCTTGAAGTCATCGAACTGCCCAGCTACACCACCAGTGAGAAGCTGGCGATTGCCAAACGTTACCTGCTTCCGCGACAGCTCGAAGAGCACGGCCTGACCTCGAAGCGCGTCAAGATCTCCGACTCAACGCTGCGGCACCTGATCACCGATTACACACGGGAAGCCGGCGTCCGACAGCTCGAGCGCGAGATCGCGTCCGTCACCCGCAAAGCCGCGCGTGAAATTGTGCGCAAGGCCGGTGCGGCGAAACTCATGGCCATCAATCCCGAGCGCCTCACGGAATTGCTCGGCCCCGCCCGATTCATTTCGGAAGATGCGGAGCGCATCCGGGACTCGGGCATTGCGATCGGTCTCGCGTGGACCCCGGTGGGTGGCGAGATTCTCTACATCGAAGCCACGCTGATGCCGGGCTCCGGCCGCTTGATCCTCACCGGTTCGCTCGGCGAAGTGATGAAGGAAAGCGCGCAAACGGCCACCAGCTATTTGCGCAGCCAGGCCAAGGCGCTCAAGCTCGAATTGCCCGAGCACGACAAATGGGATCTGCACATCCACGTGCCCGCAGGTGCGACGCCCAAAGATGGACCCAGCGCCGGCCTGACGATCGCTGTTGCCCTCGCATCTTTGGCGCGCAAGCAACTGGTACGCTCCGACACGGCGATGACCGGCGAGATCAGCCTGCGCGGTCGCGTGCTCCGCGTTGGCGGCATCAAGGAGAAGGTCCTAGCTGCGGCCCGTTCCGGCGTAAAACAAATCATCCTGCCTGCCGGCAACAAGAACGACTGGCAGGAAGTCCCCGACGAGACGCGCAAGAAACTCAAGGTCCATTTCGTTGAGCGGATCAGCGAAGCTCTGCCCTTGGCTTTGCACAAGCCATGAACCTGCGCGGCGTAACACTTGCGCTGATTCTGGTCACCTTGCTGACGAGCGCATATGCCGTCATCGCCGCGGACAACGGCGGCGATCCAATTGAAGGAGCGCGAATCGCCGCTGAGCTGAAGGCTATGCGGCCGGCGACCAACACCCAGTGGACCGGCCTATTGAAACGGCGGCTCGCCAATCGCGCGACGATCGAGATTCCGGTGGCCTGCCACATCTTCATCGAAACCAATCGCTGGCTCTCGATCTATAATTCCTCGGCCACCACCAACGGCCCCGCTGAAAAGCTGATCGTGGTCCGCTACCACGACGGGCGGACCGAGTATCTTTACTGGAAGGCCGCCGCCGGAGTGGACCTTCCGGCACAGCCCGCCCGCCTTGATGGCGCAACGGCGGCGAAACCCTTTGCCGGCTCGGACTTTCAACTAAGCGACCTTGGCATTGAATTTCTTCAATGGCCCAACCAGCGCCTTCACTCCGGCGAGATGCGCCGCGGCCAGGCCTGTTTCGTCCTCGACAGCCTCAACCCCAATCCTCGCGAAGGTGGCTATGCCCGCGTCCGCTCGTGGATCGAGAAGGAGCACCTCGGCCTGTTGCAAGCCGAAGCCTACGATGCGGCCGGGAAGTTGTTGAAGGAATTCGCCGCCGGCAGTTTCGTAAAGGACGCCAACGGCAACTACCAGCTCAAGGACATGGATATCCGCTCGGTAGGTGCCAAGTCCCGTACTGAGTTGCAGTTCGACGTTGTCCGTTAGCTCTTCGCCGCTGCGGAAAACTCCCCGTCTTCAGCGCAGGAATACCCGCTTCAGCTCGCCGGTTGCGTTTTCCAGGTCTTTCAAAATCGCCGGCCAGTTTGGCGCCAACGTCGTTGCGCTCACTTTCAGCGGATCCATCCCCTCGATGGCATTCGCCGCCACCAACCTGTGAAGTGCCTGCAGGTTGGTCAGCCACTTGATAAATTGCCGGCCACCCACAGGATTTGGTCCGCCGCGTACGAGTCCCACGGTGTTGGGAATCAACAAACTGTCTGGGGACAAAGGCAACGCCACGATCGGATACCCTTCGCGTTGACCGGCGGCGATGTCGTCGAAATCCGTCATGCCGATCGCCACTTCGCCGCGACCCACCTGGCGGACGACCACCGAGTTGCCGTCCACGATCATGGGTTGATTGGCCGCCAGCGCGCGACACCATTCTTGCCAGTCCGCTTCCACGGCGCGCGAGCGCAGCGCCATGAAATGCGTGGCCGTCGTCCCGAAGAGCGGATACGCCATCGCAAACTTTCCGCGCCAGACGGCGTTGGTCAGCTCGTTAAAACTGCGCGGCGCCTTCTCCGCCGAGACAAGGTTCGTGTTGATCACCAGCCGCCGGCTGCGATAGCCGAACGCCGACCAGCCGGCCGTCTCGTCGAACACACCTTTGGCGGCGAGCTGGCGGGTGCGCAATTCCTCGTTGTTCCAGAACACGTCGCATTGAGGGCGCCGCTTCTCCGCCAGTAACCGGTTCGCGATGCCGACGGTCTTGACGGCTTCGCTGTCGTACACCGCGCGGACTTCGATGCCTGTCTCGGCGGTGAACAATTCGAAAAGCTCCTCCGCGTAAACTTTGTCCTGCGAGGTGTAAACGACGACGTGGGGCTGCGGCCTGAGCTTCGGGATGGCCGGCATCACCAGCGCGCTGACCACCAGTATAAACAACGCCGCCACCATGATCCACAACGTCGGCGACTGGAGTTTCCGGCTCCAGCCATCCTCGCGGTGCAAGTCGTCACGCTGGGATTTCATTTGGAAAGAGATGTCGATCCGGTTGAAAGCAGTCCAGACGAAGACTTCGAATCTGGGCTAGGAATCACAGAGCAAGTAGGCAAAATATCCTGTTGGCAAGAGTTGGGGCGCTCATTTGGTGGATCGACAGGTCCCATCGTCCCCTTGGAAATATATGTCCCACCAAATACTGATGCCCATCAATCCCAGCTTGAGCATCTGTTGCGGCATCAACCAGGGGCCTCCCTGTCCGGATGATAACCAGTAACAAGTGATGTCAAAACTACAACCCTTCTCGTGAAGTCCTTTAATCAATTCGATCTTGTCCCCCAGAGCGGCGAGGATCGTGTCGAGGTGACGGCGCGTGTCATTCGAATCGCAGAGCTTCTTCGTAGAATAAAACCAACCATTCGTTTTGCGATGGAGTCTTCCTTGGGCGTGAAGATCACCCTTTCGAAAGGCC
>JANLTG010000162.1:0-22108 GCA_031362805.1 bacterium | reverse complement strand
CGGCAGGTCCGCCCTACCAATATTGGGTAGGGCGGCGCTACTGCGCCGCCGTGACTGTACTCGCCCGCGATTCACTTGCGCTTGAACTTCGTCTCTTCGCTGGAGTCCTTATCTATCACTATAACAAAATCTCCCTCCTTGCGCAGAATGACGGTAGTTTTGTGGCCCTTAAGTTCCATAAATTCATTCAGGAACGTCAAATCCACTTCGTAGGAATTCTCGCCAGTGCTCCTCGAAACGAACGTGCAGTCTGCATAGATGTCACTTGCCCCTTGGCGCCACCGATCACCTTTTACAACGAGTGAAATATCGGTGTTGTCTACTTCGATGTAAGTGCCGTCAAAACCTGAAGCGCCCTGTGAGCTGCTTCCTCCGCATCCAGTAAGGAAGCAAATTGCAGCGACGGAGATCATCAGAAGAATGGTTTTCATTGTGAAGTTTATGAATTGCGAAGGATCAATGTGGTCACTTCGGCCATGTCACACCCGGCCAGTCATCGGTGCGGAAGGGTGACGCCGGCAGGCCGGCGCTGTTGTAAAGGTTCACGACCGGGTAATCCGACCAACCGTAGCGCACCGACGCCGGTTTCGGCACGCTCGGGCTGCTGACTACGACGGTCTTGCCACGGATCACCGCGTCGGCCCAATGGAATTTCTTGTCCGCGCCCGCGATCTGGAAGCCCGTGAGTTTCGCGTCGCGGCCCATGACAATCTCGACATCACCACCATAGCTGGTCGTCTTCTCGACCGTCGGCGTCACCGGACTGGTCACCGCGCTGCCTTCGGCTCCGGGCAAGGTCGTTGACGACGGCAAGCCAGCCGCGAGTCCCTTGGCGGTGTGCTCGAAGCTGAGTACAGCGTTGGCGCCATCGAACTTCACGCTCTTGTACATCGGGCCGGCGTAGTTGAGCTTCTTGCTGTAGGCGATGGCCTGCGCGGCGAGCGCGAGCCGCTGGCCGACGGGCTTCTTCTTGGTGGGATGGATGTCGTCCTTGTCGCCCACATCAGTGATGACGGCGATGCCAGCATTGGGCAGCACTTTGGTGATGTGAACCTGCGCCTCGCGGAGTTCGGCCCAATCGCTGTCACCGGGTTCCTTGGTGATGTCGGCGATGCTGCGCTTCTTGTTGCGATCCCACGGCGCGAGCTGGACCTGGAGAAACGTGAAGTCGCCCTGGCCCCAGTCGCGGCGCCAGTTCTTGATGAGGTCAGCCATGAGCGAACGATACTGATACGCGCGGCCGGCGTTGGACTCGCCTTGATACCAGATGGCGCCGTTGATCGCGAAGGGAATGAGCGGCGCGATCATGCCGTTGTAAAGTTCGGTCGGCTTCCAGCCCAGGCCGGGACGTGCCTTGTCAAACTTCTGCCCAGCTTTTTCGGCCGCAGCCTTCTCCTGTTCCCATTTCGGCAATGCTTCCTCGTAACTCGCCTTCTGCGTCTGGTAGCTGTCGACGATGGTCTTCTTGTAGTCGGCGTTGGCGTTGAGGACATCGTCGCTCATCCAGACTTCGGCGGGTGAACCACCCCACGACGTGTGAATGATGCCGACCGGCACCTTGAGCGCCTCTTGCAAATCCTTGCCGAAATAGTAGGCCACGGCGGAGAAGTTCTTCACCGTCTCGGGGGTGCTGTTCGTCCAACTGCCTTTCACATCGTTAATGGGCGCGTCTTGTTTCAACTTCGGCACGGTGAACAGGCGGAGTCGTGTGCTGTTCGCCGCCGCGATGTCCTCCTTGCCACCGAAGGAATTTTGCATCGCCCACTCCATGTTCGACTGGCCGCTGGCGATCCAGACTTCGCCGACGACGACGTCGTTGACCTCGACCTTGTTCTTGCCCGTGACGATGAGCTTCGCGGAGACGTCCGACGCCTTGAGGGCCTTGAGCTTCACGGACCACTTGCCGTCGCGGGCGGTGGCTTTGACCTTTTGTTTGCCGAACTCGACGGTGACTTCCTCGCCGTTGTCGGCCCAGCCCCAGACGGCGACGGGCTTGCCCTGCTGGAGGACCATGTGATCGGTGAACAGCGCGGGGAGCTTGACGTTAGCCTGGGCGAGGCCAGCGGCCAGCAAGGCGGCCAGGGTGAAGAAGGAATTCTTCGCGACAAGACGAAGACCGGGACGAAGCAGCAAGCGGTGGTTCATGCGCGGAGCTTGCCCGACGGAGCGGCGCGGTCAATTCGGGAATCACGCCGGCGACGAACTCAGGTGCAGCCAGCCACTCCAACGACTTGGCCTCAACGAGGCCGAATATGAATAGCCGCAGGTGAAACCTGCGGTGGCGGCCAGCGGTAGAGTTCGACCCCGTTGGGGTCGAATCCTTCCGATTTGCCTGACCGTGGGTTGGCACCCACGGCTATTCACATTTCATTCCTCCGGGATCTGGGGCCAGTGTCAGGGCGCCCGATGACGAGGACGATTACGATCTTCCAGCCCGACTCAACGAACGCCGTGATCGGCGCGATAGAGCAGCCACGCGCCCAGTCCTTGAAAGAGGAAGTTCGGCACCCAGACGAGCAAGTGCGGATAAAGCTCCGGCCGCGACGACCAGGCTTCGCCCACGATGAAGAAGCCGTAGTAAACGCTGATCAACAGCAACGCCACGAACAGGCCGACCCGGGTCTCGCGGCGATGCGTTTGCAGACCCAGCGGAATCCCCACCAAGGTGAAGCCGATACACGCGAAGGAGAACGCGATCTTCGAATGAATCTGAAACGTGACCGGCGTGACATCGATCCCCATCGCCTGCCGGCGGCGGCGTTCCTCGACGAGATCGAAGACGGACCGGTTGGCGAGCGCGGCTTCACCCATGGTCGCTCCGCCGCCCAGCGGCAATGCTGACAACGGGAATTCATCGAAGTACGACGGCAGTTCGTTGTCGAAGTCCATGAAGTGGCCGTTGAACAATGTGACGCCGAGCGCCTGCGCCTCCCGATCCACTTTCAGCTCGGCGCGATCGGCCCGAAACACCTTCACAGCCCGGCCTTCCACAATTTCATAAATCGAGACATCGCTCAGCTCGTTGCCGGAAGCCTTGCCGACATAGATGGTGAAGCCCGCCTTGGGAAAATCGTGGAACACGCCCGCCGGCAAAATGAGCCCGATGTTCTTCTCACCGAACTCGAACATCAACTGCTTGAACGCCTGCCGCGCGCGCGGCGCGAATTCGAGGTTCACCAGCGCGCACACGACGCACATCAACGCGCTGAACAGGAGCACCGGCGAAACCAGCGACACCAGGCTAACGCCGCTGGCCCGCATGGCCGTGAGTTCCTGATCGGCGCTCAGACGGCCGAATACAAGCAGCGCCGCGGTCAACATCCCGATGGGCAGGGCGAACACGAGGATGAACGGGATCAACATGCCGATCGCGCGCAGAACATCCCACACGCTGGCGCTCTGGCTGAGCAGGATGCCGAGGACCTCTTTGATCACCGACCCCAAGAGCAGGATGCCGGCAAACACGGCCACCGTCGCCACCAGCGTGGCAAGGATCTGGCGCATGAGATACCAGTGCAGGGTTTTCATCGGGCGCGACGCGCGGCGCCAGTGTCGAAACCAGACCGGGGGAGTCAATGGTTTGTTTGGGCAGAATCGCTATCCCCGATTGCTGGTTCGTAGTCGTCGATCACGATTTTTGGTCGCTCAAGCGAAGGCAACGAACCGCCATCACGAACTTCAAACTTCCCGGCGACTTTCCATTTGAGTTCCCGAACAGCTCCCCTAACCTCCGCGCGCATGGATTTATCCTGGCTCACACAACCGGAAGCGTGGATCTCACTGGTCACGCTGACCTTGCTCGAAATCGTTCTCGGCATCGACAACGTGATCTTCATCTCGATCCTGGCCGGCAAGCTGCCCGCGGAGCAGCAGGCCAAGGCCCGCAAGCTCGGTCTGCTGGCCGCGCTCGTCACCCGCATCTTGCTGCTGATCGGCCTCACCTGGGTCATGGGCCTCACCAAGCCGTGGTTCACGATCCCGAAGCTGCTGGCGATGAAAGAGGTCCTGCCAATCACCGGCCGGGATTTGATCCTCATCGTGGGCGGGTTGTTCCTGATTTTCAAATCGGTGAAGGAAGTGCATGAGAAGCTCGAAGGCGAACACGGCGAAGCCACGGCCCGCGTGACGCCCTCGTTCTCGGGAGTGATCGTTCAGATCATGTTGCTCGACATCGTCTTCTCTCTCGATTCCGTCATCACAGCCATTGGCATGGCCAACGACCGCAGAGTCATGATTGCCGCCGTCGTCATCAGCGTGGGCGTGATGCTCGTGTTCGCCGGCAGGATCAGCGACTTCGTGAATCGCCACCCGACGCTGAAGATGCTCGCGCTCAGTTTTCTGATGCTGATCGGCTTCACGCTAATGGCCGAGGGCTTCAAGATCCACGTGCCGAAAGGCTACATCTATTTCGCCATGGCGTTCGCGCTCGGCGTCGAGATGCTCAACCTGCGGCTGCGCAAGGCGGCGCATCCGGTGGAGTTGAATCAGAAGTATAAGTGACCCGACGCAAAGTCGGCGGATCGACTCCAACGATGCGGCGGCGGCGGGATGGCGCTTACGCCACACTCCGATTGAGCGACCGTCAGTTCTTCGGATTCGCCAGCACGCGTTCGATGCGGCGGTCGGGCACGAGCCAGATGATGGCGACGAACATATACAGGCCGCCCGCGATCCACGGACTCACGAACGCGAGCGGGATGGCAGCGAGGTAACACACCGGCGAGAGTTTGCCTTTGCGGTCCTTACCCACGGCTTTCGCGAGCAGCGAATTCGGTCCCTGTTGGCGAATGATAGTGCGTTGCAGAATATAATACGCGATCGCCGCCATCAGCAGCACGAGGCCATACACGGCGGTGGGTGTCGGCGCGAAATGATTCTCGCCCATCCAGCCCGTGGTGAATGGAAAGAGCGACAACCAGAACAGCAGGTGCAGGTTTGCCCACAAGATCCCGCCGGTGACGTGTCGGGTGGAATGGAACATGTGATGATGATTGTTCCAATAGATGCCCACGTAGACGAAGCTCAACACGTAGCTCAGGAACACCGGCAGGAGCGGTTTCAATTCCGCCAGTTCGGTCGCGTGCGGCACCTTCAATTCTAGCACCATGATGGTGATGATGATGGCGAGGACGCCGTCGCTGAAGGCTTCAAGCCGGTTCTTTTCCATTGGGGCAATGATACCAAATGAGCAGATCGGATCGCAATCCCAGTCAGCGACCAACGAACGTGGCCGCGCTTTGAATTCCCACAAACCGGCAACCTAATCAGCCCGTTCGGCGGATACGCACCTCGGGCTGGTAGACGATGCGCACCAGCAGATCGCCGCGGCCGCCGCGTACCCGGGGAAGCCCCTCCCCTTCGATGCGGATCACTTCGCCGCGCGGAACGCCGGGCGGAAGCGGAACGCGCACGAAGTTGCCCGTCGCGCCCCGTACGGATTCAGTGCCGCCTTGCGCTGCACGCCGGGCGTTGGTGCGCAGATCGCAGCGCAGATTCGAGCCGCTGACCTTGAATCGAAAATCCGGCCGCGCCTTCACGCGCACCAGCACAAAACCACCGCCGGGCGCGGCTTCCCGCGAAACCCGGAAGCGCGTTCCCGGAGCCGTTTCGGGCGGAACTTCGAGCGCGTAAACTTCCGGACCTTCCGGATTCCCCGGATCGTTCACGCGCACTTCTAACGTCGTGCCGCGGAAGAATTCTTCAATCCGCAGGTGGACGTCCTGCGCCACGTTCTGGCTGGCCCGACCCGATCGCGGAACACGTTTTTGCCGCGCGTCCGCGGCCAGCGCTTCGTCGTAACTCAGGCGACTCGCCGGGTCGCCGAGAATCCCGTAGGCGGCGTTGAGCTCTTGCGTCAGCCGCATCGCATCGGCGGAACCTGGATTTAAGTCAGGGTGAAATTTCTTGGCGAGGATGCGGTAAGCGTCGCGGATCTGCCCAGGCGAACATCCCCGGTCGAGGCCGAACGTGGCGTAGTGATTGGGCAGATCGTTGGGCACCGGCGAAATGCTAGCGGCGTGCCGCCGCCGGAGGAAGCCCGCAGATACGGGGCATTTGCAAATTTAACCTTCGCATCCAGAATGCGCCCGGCAACTGCGTGCAACAATATGTCGTCACCTTCGATTCTCCGGCGGGCCGTCAGGCTGCTAACCACCAGCTTGGTGCTGGGCGCGACCGCGCTGGCCCAACTCTCCCCGGCCCGCGCGGCCGGCGAGTGGCGGTATCCCGCCAGCGCGTTCGTCATCGATGTAACGCAACCGCCTTACGAGGCGAAGGGTGATGGCCTCACCGATGACACGGATGCACTTCAACTCGCGCTCAACGAAAATGTCGGACACCACAAGGCGATTTATTTCCCGAAGGGCACCTACCTTGTCAGCCGCACCTTGACGTGGCCCAAACGTTGGAACAACCGCGACAACTGGGGCATGACCCAGCTCCGGGGAGCAAGCCGGGAGCGGAGCGTCATCCGGCCCAAAGACGGCGTCTTCACGAACCCCGCCCAGCCCGAGGCGATGATGTGGTGTGGCGGGTTTGGTTCGGCGGACTGGTTTCACAACTACGTCGAAGGGCTGACGTTTGATGTGGGCAAGAACAATCCCGGCGCGACGGCGCTGCAATTTTACTCGAACAACTCGGGCGCCGTGCGGGACTGCCGCTTCATCGCGGGTGAAGGCAGCGGCGCGGTGGGCCTCGATCTCGCCCATCGCGACATGAACGGCCCGTTGCTGGTGCGCAACTGTGAGGTGATCGGCTTTCGGCGGGGCATCACAACCGGTCACTCGGTGAACGGCCAGGTGTTCGAACATATCAACCTGCGCGGCCAATCGGAGTTCGGTTTCGACAACACCGGGCAAACCATCAGCATTCGCGGGCTCACCAGTGAAAACGCGGTGCCGGCGCTTCGCAGCTACGGTTTGCTCTGCTTGATCGAAGCCCGACTGACGGGTCGCGCCGGGGCGGGCGAACTCCCCGCGTTGGTGAACTACAACGGCGGTCGGTTGATGTTGCGGGACATTGCCACCGCCGGTTACGCCCGCGCGCTGGCGGATGTTGCCACGCCGGATCTTGCGGCAGCCTATCAGCTCAAGGGCGCTGACAAGCCCGGCAGCCTCGGGCCAAACATTGAAGAATACTTTTCGCATCCGGCCACGAGCCTCTTTCCCTCCCCTGCCCGCTCGATGCGTTTGCCGGTGAAGGAGGCGCCCGAGTTGCCCCACGACGATCCAGCCACTTGGGCGAGCGTGGATAAATTTGGCGCGGACCCGACGGGCAAGGCAGATTCGTCAGCCGCCATTCAGGCCGCCCTCGACTCCGGCGCGAGCACCGTATTTTTTCCGGGCAGCTACAACCTGCGTTCGACCGTGCTCATCCGGGACAAGGTTCGACGCCTGATCGGCCTGGGCGGAATGATCAACTACGGCGTCGGGCTGCATCCCGATTTCAGACTCGTAGATGGCGAAGCGCCCGTGGTCATTCTGGAGCACTTCGCCAACATCCACGGTGGGCTCGAGGTCGCCACGGCACGCACGCTGGTCATGCGCAGTGTTTCCGACTGCGACCTGAAGTTCACGGCGTCGGCCAGGGGGGGTGAACTGTTCCTCGAAGATGTCGTCACGCATGACCTGCAAATCCGGGGACATCGGGTCTGGGCCCGGCAGTTGAACATCGAGAATGAAGGGACTCACCTGAGCAACGACGGCAGTGACCTCTGGATTCTCGGCTACAAGACGGAGCGCGGCGGCACGCTTTTATCCACCAGCAGCAAGGGCCGGAGCGAAGTGCTCGGCGGGTTCAGTTACACGACCACCGCGGGCAAACTCGCGCCGATGTTCGTCACTGGGGATGCCAGCAGCTTCACGTTCTTCGGCGAAATATGTTACAACGGCGATCCATTCACCTCGTTGATTCGCGAGACGCGGGGCGGCGATACGCGCCAAGTCCAACGCGCCGAAGGTGGCACCTGGCCGTATACGGGTTATCAGGCCCAGCCTTGATTTGGGCTCAGTGATTGGGCTCGCCGGACACCTTGGCCACCGCTGGTTTGGGTTGAGCCACTGCCGCCGGGGCGGCGGACGTCGTCGGCACGGTGCCAGCAATGAGCAACTTCTGTGAAGGGTGCGAACCCATCCAACTGACGATGCCGGTATGCAAATCGTAAACCGCGCCGATCACTCGCAACTTGCCGGCCACCGCCCGCTGACGAACCTCTTCGCTGCGTTGAAAGATGTCTTCAATCGAAACCCAGACATTGGCGCGCACGGCGGCGTCAATCACGCCTTCGGGAGTTGAAGCTTCATCCTTCGCCCGCAGGACGGCCGGGACGATGTTATCCACCAGCTTGGGCAGGCTGCCGCTCAGCGGGGCATTCTCCGCGACGGCCTTGACCGCGCCGCAGCTGGTGTGACCCAGCACCAACAGGACGGGCGTGTGGAGGTGCCCCACGCCATATTCAATGGTGCCAATCTCGTCCGTGTCCGCGACGTTGCCGGCCACCCGGATCGTAAACAGCTCGCCCAAGCCGCGATCAAAAACCAGTTCGGGCGGCACGCGCGAGTCGGAGCACGAAAGCACCGTGACGATGGGATGCTGGCCTTCGGACAACTCGGCCCGGCGGGCGGCGGAGATCAGATCGTGAACCATGCGATCCGACACAAAGCGCAAGTTGCCTTCTTTCAGTTCCCGCAAGACGACATCCGGTGACGGGCCGTCCGCTGCGGCATCGTCCCCAGCGACGTCGTGACCCGTGGTGGAACTGGCGGCCGGATCGGCGGGCTTGGCGTGGCTGGGCGGCGCAACGGGAGCTGCGGCGGCAGACTTGGGAATCTGCAGCGCCGCCGGCACTCCCGGATCATGATGCTCAGCGGCGAAGGCGAAGGAGCTACCCAAGGCGCAGCCCAGGGAGAGTGTCAGCAATGTTTTCATGGTGATGGCCGACCGGCATTCCACCGATCCACTCTATAGGTTCGGCCTGAACCGCGGAAAACTTGAGGCCAAACCCGCCCGCCCGGTCAACGGCCTGTGAAAGGCAAACTGCGCTGCCACCACTTTTCCCCGATCAGCAGCAACGTGCATTTTTTGGCGAGCAAAGTCTGGCGGCCTTGACCAAATCGGTTAAGCTGCGCCCGCCACATGATCGAATTCAAATTCAGCTGCCCTAACTGCAGCCAGAACTTCAAAGTCGACAGCTCCATTTCCGGCAAGAAGATCGAGTGCCCGTCCTGCCAGGCCAAGATCATCGCTCCCGAGCCGCCGAGCGATCCGACTCAGGTGCCCACCGCGACGCTGGTTTCGCCGCCTCCCCCGAAAGCCGTGGCCGCGCCCGCACCGGCGTCCACCGTCAAACCCGCCTCCTCGTCCGCCACCCCCACCAAGGCGCCCGAACCCGCGCCGCGGCCGCAGATCCCGATTCTTTCCTCGGAGATCAAGCAGGAGATCATCAGCGCGGTGCGCGTCGTGTTGTCGAACAAGGACAAGTGGATGCCCCGGGTGAATCACGAAGGCATCGCGATGTACTCCGCGATCAAGGACGGCGACAAGTTTGTCGCGGTGCCGCTGGATGCGCCCGAGGCGACGCACTTCAGCCTGTTGGGTGCAGTGCTCCGCGAATTCAATCAGCGCAATGTCATGCGCACCGCCGCCGGCCGGAAGCGCTTTCTGGACACCGCCATCCCCGAGGCGATGAAGCTGGTGATCAAGCAGGAAACCGGCAAGGCACCCGAGGACATCGCAAAGCTACCGTTGACTCAGGAGCAAACCATCAAGGTGTTGGACCTGCTCGAGACGAAGTTCCTCAACGAAGCCGACTACATGGCGCAGGTGATGGAGAAGCTCAGCCGGATCGGCAAGGCGCGCATCCCGGACCTCGCGGCGAAGATCGAAGCTGAGTCGATCATCACCAATGAGGAGATTGCCACCGCGTTGATCAACGAAGTCGACGATCTTAAATCGCGCCTCGCCGCCCTGGAAGCCAGGGTCGGCCTCGAACACGGTAAGAAGGAAGAGAAGAAGTAACGCCCACCCGCTTAAACTTGGCGCATGCGTCCGGTCGTTATTCATTCTGACGGTGCCTGTCACGGCAATCCCGGGCCGGGCGGCTGGGCCGCCGTCTTGGTCAGTGGCACTCACCGCAAGGAGATGAGCGGCGGGGAACCGGCGACGACCAACAACCGCATGGAACTGCGGGCGGCCATCGAAGCCCTCACCGTGCTCAAGCAACCCTGCGCAGTCGAGTTTCACACCGACTCGAATTACCTGCGCGACGGCATCACCAAATGGCTCGCCAGCTGGCGACGCACTGGCTGGAAAACAAAAAGCAAACAACCGGTGAAGAATGCGGACTTGTGGCGGCAACTCGTGGACGTTGTCGCCCAGCACACCGTCAACTGGCACTGGGTCAAAGGCCACGCCGGCGACGCGGGGAACGAGCGCTGCGATGAACTGGCCACCGCCGCGATCATGGCTTTGAAACAGCGCCACTCCCGCGAACAGCTCGCGGCCAGCCTGGCCGAATTCAACGCCCGCGCGCTAGCCGCCGAAGCAAAGGGACTGCTGCCCTTGCGGTGACGAGCGGACCGGAAACCGGACGTTTAGCGAATAGGGGAAACCAGCGTTGGCTGCAATCCGACGACTGCTTGACCACTGCGAAGGAAAAACTGTCTCCCCAAATTCTTAAGCTCGGGGAGACAGCGGGGAGGGGGGTTACTTCTTCTTACCAGAAGCTGCCTTCGACGCTACCGCCTGCTTTTTCTGCTGATCGGCAGAGCTGGCTTTGGCCTGTTTTTGTGAGGACTTCTTCTGGTTTGCTTTCGGGGATCGATCGCCCATGTGTTTAGCTTTCTTCGCTGAGTTGACTCGCTCGACGGAATAGATGTTTCCCCGTCGGCGACAACACTGTGCAGGCTGCCGCCCAAGTTGTAAACGACGCACGCAAACTTCCGGCTGGGAAAACTCGTCGCCGCAGGCGCGGGCACTAGCGCTTACGCCGCCGACTCCCGGGCGCGGGCCGACCATCGCCCCGGACCGTGCGGGGTGGGAACTTGGACGCGGGCGGCTTCGCCTGACGTTGGGGCTGCCGCTGGGGCGAACGCTGAGTCTGGCGCTGGGCGGTAGGTTGGGTCTGCCGAAGGCTCGGTCGATGACCCGGGCGGGCGCTCGGGCGGGCCGTGCCGGCCAATCGGAAATCCACCTGCTTCTTGAAGCTGTCCACTTTGGCCACCTGCACCTCGAGCCGGTCTCCCAATTGAATCACGCGCCGGGTGCGCCGGCCCACGAGCAGATTCCGCTGCACGTTGAAGACGAAAAAATCATCGGCGATCGTGGACAGCGGCACCAACCCGCTCATCGCAAGTCCGGGCACATCCACGAAGAAGCCGAAGTTCCGCACGTCCGTGACCAACGCGGGATAGCGCTCCGGCTCACCGGATGCCAGCTGCGCCTTGAGGAAGGCGAAGAGCTTCACGTCCTTGCTGTCGCGCTCGGCGTCGGCGGAATTGCGCTCGGTATCGGAGATATGCTGGGCGGTCTCCACCAGCGATTGCGTGGTGCCAGCCTGCCTTTGAAAGAGTGCGCGATGCACCACGAGATCGGCGTAGCGGCGGATCGGCGAGGTGAAGTGGGTGTATTTCTCCTTGGCCAGACCGTAATGGCCGAGCGGCTCGACGGCGTAGCGCGCCCGCATGAGCGACTTGAGAAAGCCAATCTTGAGCGCCTGCCCGATCGAAATTGTGCCGAGCTTTTGCAGGAGCTTCTGGACCTCGGACTTCTGGCGCAGGTTGCCGCACGGCACGTTGTGGCTGAGAACTTCCTCCCGATACTCCGCCAGGCGCCGCTCATCCGGTTCCTCGTGGACGCGGTAAATCGCCTTCAAGTTCAACTGCATCAGGCGCGTCGCCACCGCCTCGTTCGCCAGCAACATGAACTCCTCGATCAACTGGTGCGACACGTCATTCTCCGTCCGCTCAATGCGCGCGATCCGGCCCTGTTCGTCGAGCCGGATTTTGCTCTCGGGAAAATCCAGGTCGAGCGAGCCGGCCTTGAACCGCAACCGCCGGATGCGTTGAGCCAGCTCGTGCGCGTCATGCAACATGCGCGCGATCGGCTCCGCCGGTTTCGTTTGCAAGAGCGCCATTACCTCCCGGTAGCTGAAGCGCTGCTGGGAATGAATCACCGCCGGGAAGAACCGCGTCTGCAACACCTGGCCGTCGTTGGACACGAGAAATTCGACGCACTTGGTCAGGCGGTCCACCTGCGGCTTGAGCGAGCACAGCTCGTTGCTCAAAGCCTCGGGCAACATCGGGATGACGCGATCCACGAGATATGTCGAGTTGCCCCGCCGGCGGGCTTCGTCGTCCAGCGCGGTGCCGGGGCTCACGTAATGCGAGACATCCGCGATGTGGACCCACAGCTTCCAGCGCTCGGCCGAGACGCGTTCCAGGCAGATCGCGTCGTCGAAATCCTTCGCGTCATCCGGATCGATCGTCACCACTTGGTGGCGCCGGCAATCTTCGCGGCCGGCCAGGTCAGCCGGCTGAACCACCGATCCGATCGCCCGCGCTTCCTGCAACACCGGCTTCGGAAAATGCAGCACCAGGTTGTACTGCCGCAGCACCGAGAGCATGTCCACGCCTTCTTCATCCGGCGCGCCGAGCACTTCGATGACTTCGCCCTCGGGATTCGTGTGCCGTGATTCCCAGGCCCGCAACTCGACGACCACCTTGTCGCCGACCCGTGCCGGCCGGCCGACGTCCTTCGGCTCGGGCACATAAAAGTCGTGCGGCATCCGCGGATCATCGGGAATGACGAAGAGAAATTGCCGGCCGCGCTGGAGGGTGCCGACAAACTGCGTCCGGTGCCGTTCAAGGACGCGGACCACGGAACCGGTCGCCGGCCCGGCGGCTTCCTTCCCCAGACCCGTGGCGCGTACGTCGCGGCGGACCAGCACGCGATCTTCGTGCAACGCGGTGGACGTGGCGTTCTCCGGGATGGCGATCTCCTTCAACGTCGCGTCGTCCGGCTGCAAAAATCCTTTGCCCTGCCGGTTCATGCGAATCCGGCCGGGGATCAAGTCCGCTTCCCGCGGCAAAATGTAGCGGTTGCCCTTGATGCGGGCGAGGCGGCCAGCCTGTTCGTCCTCCCGCAGCACTTGTTGCAATTCCTGCTGTTGCCCGGGCGCGAGGCGGAGGGCGGCCAGGAGTTCGGGGACGTTGAGTGGGAGATAGTCCGGCTGGCCCAGCAGCCGGGAGAGTTTTTCGGAGAGTGCTTTCACGTGAAGGCGGGAGTGTGCGCCCGCTTCGGGGTCGGAGGAAAGCAGGAATCACCCGGCGGTAAGCGCGGCGCGTTCATCGTCGAGCGCCCCGGTCTTCTCAAGGAAGTAATCATAGCCCCCCTCGTAGGCGGAGACCTGGCCGTTTTTCACGTGCAGCACTTTGGCCGCAAGGTGCCGAATGAAATGCACGTCATGCGAGATGAAGACGAGCGTGCCCTCGTATCGCTCCAGCGCGATCGTGAGCGATTCGACGGTGTGGATGTCCAGATGCGTCGTGGGCTCATCCATCAACAGCAGGTTGGGCGGATCGACGAGGAACTTGACCAGATTCAACCGGCTCTTCTCACCGCCGCTCAACACCTTGGTCAGTTTGAAAATGTCGTCCTTGCGGAACATGAAGGAGCCCAGGACGCCCCGGGCCTCGTCTTCGCGCATCGCCGGCGCGACCGCCAGCACTTCGTCGAGCACCGACTTTTCCGGATCCAGCGTGTCGGCGCGGTGCTGGCTGAAGTAACCGAGCTTCGCGTTGTGGCCGAGCTTGCGTTCGCCCTGCTGAAACTCGACGACGCCCGCGAGGATCTTCAACAACGTGGACTTGCCCGCGCCGTTCGGACCGACAAGCACGGTCCGCTCGCCGCGTTCGATCGTGAGGTCGAGGCCGGCGTAAACCTTGTTCGCGCCGTAGGCCATGTGAATCCCTTCCAAGGTCACCGCCCGCTGACCGCCGCGCGGCGGCTGCGGAATCTGGAAGCGGAACGGCTTGCGCGGGGCCATCGGTTTCTCGATCAGCTCAAGCCGCTCGATCTGCTTGAGCTTGCTCATCGCCTGCGACGCCTTGGACGGCACGGCGCGGAAGCGGTCGGCAAACTCCTGGAGCGCCTGAATCTCCTTCTGCTGGTTCTTGTAAGCGGCCAGTTGCTGCTCGTAGCGCTCTTCGCGTTGCCGGAGGAAGTCGGTGTAGTTGCCGGTGTAGTCGTGCAGCTTCCGCTCCGAAATTTCATGTACCTGGTTCACGACCTCGTCCATGAACTGGCGATCATGGGAGATCAGCAGCACGGCGCCGGAATAGTTTTTCAGATAACTCTGCAACCAGAGCAGCGACAGCAGATCGAGGTGGTTGGTCGGTTCGTCCAGCAGCAGGAGATCCGGCTCCATCACCAGCAGGCGCGCGAGCCGGGCGCGCATGATCCAGCCGCCGCTCATCTCGCGGGCCATCCGCCCGAAGTCCGTCTCGCGATAGCCGAGGCCGCGCAACATCTTCTTCGCCTTCGTCTCGACCTGCGGATCGTTCAACTTGTCGTGCTTGGCGTGCGCTTCCAGATACTCCGGGCCGGAGACCTGGCCGGCCGCTTCGAGCTCGTGCAACCGCTTTTCCAAGCGGGGCAGTTCATCCACCCGGCCGGTTGCCACGTCCAGAATCGTCTCGTCGCCGTGAGTTTCCGCCTCCTGCGGCAGATGGCCGACCATCGTCCAGTCGTCGCGCTCCATTGTGCCCGCGTCCGGCTCCTTCTGCTTGAGGATGATTGAAAACAAAGTGGTCTTCCCGGCGCCGTTAGGACCGACCAGCGCGATGCGATCGCCGTAGTTCACCTGCAACGCAATGCTCTCAAAAAGCACGCGCCCGCCGAGGGTCATCTTCAAATCACGAATTGTAAGCATGAATCAAATGGGTCGTTGGCCGCTGCAACTTCGGTGAAAGGACCAGCCAGCTGGATTTGCCTTTGGAAGCGACGCCGTCCGGGTGCTGTCTGCGGCAACGAGGGCGAGAGCTTAGGCGGAGAATCCGGCGCGTCAATCAGTGAGAATGGGCTGAAGCGTTCGAGCCGGGCAATTCGCCAGGCAGCGACCCCAGCTCGTCAAGCCGGGCCTCGGGCCGTGAAGTCGTTGCTTCCCGGGTCAACGCTTCGCGGGATCGCCCGCATCGGTTGCCGCCCGGATGACCTCCGGAATCGCGAGTTGGTAGACCACGCCATATCCGTTGCGACCGCCACTGAGGGTGGCGCTGTAAAACACGCCTGGCGCCGCCGGCGTGAGCACCGACCGCGAACGCATGCCGTCGCCGCTTCCAGCGACGAACTCGTGCAGTGTCTGGTAGCCGCTGCCATCCTTCTCGACACGGAACACCGTCCCGAAGTTCGCCGCGCCGCCGGCGAACGACGTGCCGAGCAACCATCCGTCGCCGCCCGCCACCAGCCCGGCACTCGGTTGGCGCGCCTCATCAACCTTGGTCCCAAAGCTGTAGACGATCGCGAAGTTGCTGCCATCGGGCGCGCTGCGAAAGATCGTGCCCGCGCCGGCAGTTCCCCCCAGCGTGGTGGTCCCATAGAGCAGCCCATCACCGGCGAAGATCAATGTACCCTCGGGTTGCACGGCACCGCCCCCCACCAGCCCCAGGCTCTTCAACACGATAAGCCGCCCCGATTCTTCGAGGCGAAAGAGGGTCCCATTGTTCTTCTCGCCGCCGCTCTTCGTCGTGCCGTAGAAATTGCCATCGGCGGCTTGAATCAATCCGCCCACTGGCTGGCGCGGATCGTCCGGAAGTCCGCGATAGAAGCCCGTCACCGTGCCGTAGCCCGAGCCGTCCTTGTTGAACTTGAACACCCCTCCCATGCCAAAGCCACCGCCGCCGGTGGCCGTGCCGTAAATCCAGCCGTCCTTCGCCTCCAACAACTCAGCTTGCGGATGCCGGCAGTCGTTCGTGCTCGCGAAATGATGCAGCACTTGAAAGCCGCCCCCATCTCGGGCCATCCGAAAAATCGTACCTGAGTTCTGCGTCCCGCCACGAAACGTAGTGCCGTAGAGCAACCCGTCGCTCCCTTCGATCACGCCACCAGTCGGCTCCGCGCCGTCCTTCACGCGATTGAAAGCGTGCAGCAGCGCAGGATCGGCTCCGTTGGTGCGGATGCGGTAAATCGCGCCCCCGCCCCCGGGTCCCAGATTCACCGTGCAACCGTAGAGATAGCCATCCTTGGAAAGCGTCACCGGCCCCCAGCCGTTCACCCCTTCCGAGTTGGTTGGGCCGAAATCGTGCAGAACCTTGAACTCAATTTTCAATGGCGCCAGCCGGTTCGTCAGCGTGGCCTGCGCAGCGACGGTTGCGGGTGAAGTGTTGGTTGTCACCAACTCCGATGTTGTCGGTGAACGGAGCTTGGGAATCGCCAGCACTGAGATCACCACCAACGCCAAGCCAACGACCACGAGCGGCCAGCGCGAACGTGTCGTCGCCGCCGGCGACGGACGGGACCCGCGCGGTTCGTCGAGGAGCAACCGGTAAACCTCCACGGTCGCCTGAATGTTCTTCAGCGCCGGCCGGCTCAACTGCACCAGGGAGTGAGCCACCTTGTTCTCGATCTGCTCATACACCGCGCGCGAGACGCAGATTCCGCCCGGCTCAGCCAGCGGCTCGATGCGCGCCGCGATGTTCACGCCGTCACCGAAGACGTCGTTCTCCCGGCGCACCACGTCGCCCAGATGAATGCCAATGCGGATCAAAACCCGACGCTCCGCCGACCGCGCTTCGTTGCGCTTGCGCATCAGTTGCTGGATCTCGACCGCACACCGCACGGCCGCCAGCGCGCTGGCGAACTCCACGAGAAATCCGTCGCCCGTCGATTTGATCTCCTGCCCTTGATGCCTGGGAAAAACCGCTCGCAGCAGTTCGCGGTGTTCGTGCAGCAACTCGAGGGCAAGCTCCTCGTTCCGCTGCGACAAGGCGCTGTAGCCGACCATGTCCGTGAACATGATCGCTGCCAGCCTGCGGTGCTCGGTTGAGTTGCCTGGCATGTGGGTGAAGTGCCGAAGAACCTGCACCGATCCGTCAGCCGAAACAAGCCGGCTCTTGGCCGCACAACTTCCAACTCGCCGAACCGAAAGTCCTTCCCTAACCTCCGCCGCTCTGAATATGACCAGCACGCAAGTCCGCCAGTCGTTCCTCGACTTCTTCAAGTCGAAGCAGCACACCATCGTCCCCTCGTCCTCGCTCATGCCGGACAGCCCGAACCTGCTGTTCACGAACGCGGGCATGAACCAGTTCGTGCCCATCTTCCTCGGCCAGACCCAGTGTCCCTACACGCCCGGCCGCGCCGCCGACACCCAGAAGTGCATCCGTGCCGGTGGCAAGCACAACGACCTCGATGACGTCGGGCTCGACACCTATCACCACACGTTCTTCGAGATGCTCGGCAACTGGAGCTTCGGCGATTATTTCAAGAAGGACGCCATCAACTGGGCCTGGGAGCTGGTCATCGAAGTCTGGAAGTTCCCGCCGCACCGCATCTACGCCACCATCTACCAGCCGGACAAGTCAAAGAACGATCCTGCCGAGCGCGACGAGGAAGCGTGGAACTTCTGGGCCGAGAAATTCCGCAGCGTGGGACTCGATCCGGCCATCCACATCGTCAACGGCAACAAGAAGGACAATTTCTGGATGATGGGCGAGACCGGCCCGTGCGGTCCCTGCACCGAGATTCACGTCGATCTCCGGCCCGGCCCGGCGCAGACAGACTTGGAAGCGCAGAAGTCCGGCGCGCTGCTCGTCAACGGCTCCGACGCCCGCTGCATCGAGATCTGGAACAACGTCTTCATCCAGTACAACGCGAACCCCGACGGTACCTTCACGCCGCTGCCCGCGCAGCATGTCGATACCGGCATGGGCTTCGAACGCGTGACGAGCATCATGCAGGGGACAAAGGGCCTGACCGACTTTGCCAACGCCAAGATTTCCAACTACGAGACCGACATCTTCCGCCCGATCTTCGACGCCATCGAGAAGCTGAGCGGCAAGAAGTATGGCTCCACGCTTCCGCCGCCCGGCAGCACCGGCGACACCGAGCAGGAGAAGATCGACGTGGCCTTCCGCGTCATCGCCGACCACATCCGCACACTGAGCTTCGCCATCGCGGACGGCATCCAGCCCGGCAACACGGACCGCAACTACGTCCTCCGCCGCATCCTGCGCCGGGCGGTTCGTTACGGCCGCACGCTCGGTTTCCACGAGCCGTTCTTCTACAAACTGGTGGACGTGCTCGCCGCCACGATGGGCGATGTCTTCCCTGAAATCCGCACGAAGCGGAATCATGTGGAGGAAGTCATCCAACGGGAGGAGGAGTCGTTTAACAAGACGTTGGATAAAGGGATCACGCTCTTCAACGAAGAGGTCGCGAATGTCCGCGCGGCGGTGCCAACCGCCCAGGGGAGCGCACGCGTCTCGCGTGCAGGTGAGGCGTCACGCCGAACCACTCCGGCCGAGGGCGCCCGTTATTACAAGCGCCGCCTCCCTCATTTTGAACGCCCCTGGGCCAAGTACATGGTCACGTTCACAGCGCTGGAGAAACGCCAGCTTACCCCCGAGCAACGCACAATCGTCCTGGACAGCATATTGTTTGGGCACCGCCAGCAGCGCTATCAGCTTTACGCGGCGTGTGTCATGCCCGACCACGCACACCTGCTGTTCGAACCGCAGATCAAAGAGAATGACCCGGAAGGCAAGCCGTTGTTCTGGTCACTGACCGAGATCATGCACGGCATCAAGTCCTTCACCGCACATGAACTGAACAAGCAGGCGAACCAAAAGGGAGTCAATTGGTGGGAGAAAGAGTCGTTCGACCGGATGATCCGATCCGACGCGGATCTGGAAGAGAAGTTCCACTATATCTGCCGCAATCCGTGGGAGGCACGCGTGGTGACCACGGAGGAACCTTACACCTGGTTATGGACACCGGATAATGAGCTGGCGAGCGGTGTGCCGGGGGATGCTCGCCGCGACGGCTCGCAGAACACGCGGGACGCGTGCGCTCCCCTAGGAGCGGCGGACGCCGCGCCGGCAATCTCCGGCGCGTTCGCGTTCCGGCTCTACGACGAACAAGGCTTCCCGCTCGACCTGACCGAATTGATGGCGCGCGAGCGTGGCTTGACCGTGGACAAGGCTGGCTTCGACACGTTGATGGAAGAGCAGAAGACCCGCGCCCGTGCCGCGCAGAAGAAAGAAGTCATCGAGCTTTCTCAAATTGAGACCACGACGCCAACGAAGTTCACTGGCTTCAACCATCTGGAAGGCGCTTTCGCAAACGTGGTGGAAGTCTTCGAGTCCAAAGGGAAATCGGGGGTCATCCTCGACACCACGCCGTTCTATGCCGAGATGGGTGGTCAGGTGGGCGACACGGGCCACATGGGCATCGGCAACAACTTCTACGAAGTCATAGCTACAACCAAGTCGGGCAGCACCTTCCTGCACTTTCTAAAGCAACCGCACCTGCCTATTCCACGCGACGAAAAGGTGCGAGCCTTCGTGGATTACAAGCGTCGTTCCGCCATCGAGCGCCACCACACCGTCACGCATTTGCTCCACTGGGCGCTCCACGAAGTCTTGAGCAAGGAAGCTTCGCAGAAAGGTTCCTTCGTCGGCCCGGACAAGCTGACCTTCGACTTCAACAGCGCCGCGCTCACGCCCGAGCAGATCGCGGACATCGAGAAGCTTGTCAACGAACGCATCCTCGAAAACACCGTCGTCTCGTGGACGGAAGCCCCGCACGCCGAAGTGAAGTCGCGCGCGGACGTGATGCAGTTCTTCGGCGACAAATACGGTGACACCGTCCGCGTCGTCCAGATCGGCGGCCACGCGAACAAGCTCGATGGCTACTCCATGGAACTCTGCGGCGGCACGCACACGCGCGCGACCGGCGAGATCGGCTTGTTCCGCATCGTCAGCGAGAGCGCGGTGGCGGCGGGCGTCCGTCGAATCGAAGCCGTCGCCGGCCTCACCGCCTACGACGTGATGCGCCTCGATCGCGAGTTGATCAAATCGGTTGCGGGCAAGGTGAACTCGCCCGTCGGCGAACTGGAGAAGAAGATCGAGTCGCTGCTCGCGCAGCAGAAGGCGCTGGAGAAGGAAGTGCAACTCGCCCAGCAACGCAACGCCTCGAACGCCGCGAGTGAACTGCTCGGCTCGGCGCAGGACGTGAACGGCATTCCGCTCATCACGCACAACCTCGGCAGTGCGACCGGTGATTTCCTTCAGGCCATCGCCGACGCGTTGAAGGGTCGCTTCAAGGGGGTGGTCGTGTTGGGCGGCGGCTCGGAGAATGCCGTCGCGCTCATCGCCACGGTGTCGCCGGAGTTCACCGCCAAGGTGCAGGCCGGCAAGCTCATCCAAGCCATCGCGCCGATCGTCGGCGGCAAAGGCGGCGGCAAACCCGACAACGCCCGCGGCGGCGGCAAGGACGTGACAAAGCTGGATGAAGCGCTGGCCAAGGTGAAGGACTTGTTCGCCTGAGCACGCACCAGCACACAGCGGTCCGCCGTCCTTCGAACTCGCCGCGAGCGGCAAAGCCCGCGACGACGCTCGTGGCGAAGGAACCGACGGTCGCCGTGCTGATTCATCCGAGCCAGTTTCCTGCAGCCATCGAGGAGGCGTTTTGCGCGTCGCTCCGGAGCCGCCGGATGAACCACAAGTTTCACTATGACACCCCCAAGCAGGCGCTGCGCTGGCTGCGGGTGCATGAGGCGTTTTCCCCGGCCCGCCAGGATTTGTCCTGCCGCGCTACCTACGACCTGGGAGCGGACGCTGCGACACACCTGCTCAATCGCGGAGACGTCGACGTGGTGAGCCTCGGCTGCGGCGGCGGGCAGAAGGAGTTGGGTTTGCTCCGCGCCTTGCGCGCGCTTCACCCGAAGCGCCGCGTGCGCTACGTGCCCACGGATGTCAGCGTGAGCCTCACCTTGGTCGCGAGAGCGGCGGCGCTGGCGGCAGGAATGTCCGCTGCGGATTGCGCGCCGTTGGTGCTCGATCTCGCGCGGGCGAATGATTGGGGTGAGGCACTGCAATCAGTCCTGACGCCAGGCGTGCAGCGGGTGGTCACGTTTTTCGGGATGTTGCCGAACTTCTCGCCCGCCGAGGCATTGCCGCGTCTCGCTGGTCTGCTCGCGCCGAAGGACGCTTTGCTGGTGAGCGCCAATCTCGCGCCCGGAAACGATTACGCCGCCGGCGTGCGCCAGATTCTCCCGTCCTACGACAACACGCTGACCGCCGAGTGGCTGTTCTACGTGCTCGCGGATCTCGGCGTCGTGCCGGAGGACGGCCGCATGGAGTTCCGCGTGGCACGGTGCCCAGAGGGCAGCCGCCTGCTGCGGGTGGAAGCGGATTTCGTTTTCGGCAGAGCCTGCGTGCTGCACTACGGCGGCAAGGAATGGCGCTGCAAAAGAGGCGAGCGATTCGGGCTGTTCTTCTCGTATCGCCACACACCGGAGCAGGTGAATAAACTGTTCGCTCGCCACAGCCTGCTCGTTCACAAGCAATGGCTCAACACTGCGGGCGATGAAGGAGTGTTTCTCCTGCACCGGCCTTGACGGAACGGACGCGTGGCACACGCGAGCGTGTGTTTTTCTCGAACGAACCTGGACTCATCAATCTACGACCGGCTGGGCGGCCATGCGGGCACCCTAAAGCTCATCCATACTTTCTACATCGACGTGCGCCAGCACGCAGTGCTCGGCCCGATCTTCAACGCGCACATTTCCGACTGGCCGGTGCATCTCGCCAAGATCGCGGAGTTTTGGTCGCAGCAAACGGGCGGGCCATCACGGTATCCGGGCGGCTTCGCGGCGGCGCATGTGCCGTTGGGAATTGGCGCCGAGCATTTCGGTCATTGGTTGCGGCTGTGGGATTTGAATTGCCGCCGGAACCTCCCTGCGATTGAGGCGGCGGAGATGAGCGAACTCGCCATGCTTGCAAAAGAGTTCTATGCGTCGATTCCAGTGGAAGTGAGCATTCGGGGTGAGTGGGTCGCTACCGACCAGTCTCACAATTACTCCTTGCTCGAAGCGCCTGACATCGAAACATTGCGC
>JANLTG010000161.1:0-3348 GCA_031362805.1 bacterium | reverse complement strand
TTCGTCGATCTCGTCTGGATCTTTCTGTTCCCGATCCTTTACCTGATGTAGTTCATCGTACCCTCGCTCCACACCATGAGTCACAACCATTCCAAAACGCCTGCCGCCGGACACGACCACGATCACGACATCGCCAAGCATGTCCGCACCTACTTGATCATCGGCGCCTTTCTTCTGGTCGGCACCGTAATCACGGTGCTGGCGGCGCAGATTGATTTCGGCGACCACCATGCGAACATCGGCATCGGCCTGGCCATCGCCACGGTCAAGGCGGGCCTCGTCGCGCTGTTCTTCATGCACTTGATCTCCGAGAAAACGGCGATCTACATGTTTCTGAGTGTGACCGTCTTTTTCGTGCTGGGCCTGGTCGTGCTCACCTTGTGGGCCATGAATGACCTGCCGGCGGAGAGCGAGCACACCCGGCTGATCAAAGCGCCCGTAGCGGCCCACCACTAGCCATGTCCCTGAAAGCATTCCACATCGCCTTTGTGGCCATCACCGTCCTAGCGTCCTTCGTCGTGTGCGGTTTGCTGTTCCATGCTTTCCTCCAGGAAGGTGGCGGCTGGAATCTTGTGGGTGCAGTCGCGGCTTTCACGACGGCCATCGGGCTCATTTACTACGGCAAGTACGTCCTAAAAAAGCTCCGGCACCTCAGCTACCTGTGAAGCGCTTGAACATTCAACGCTGGCTCGCGCTGGCCATTACCACGGCCCTGGTGCATTTCGCACCGGCGGCCCAAGCGTGCGCCACGTGTTTCGGCAAGTCCGACTCCAAGCTCGCGGAGGGCATGAACTGGGGCATCTTTACGCTGCTGGCGGTCGTCTTGGGCGTGCTGGTCGGCATCTCCGCCTTTTTCATCTTTATTGCGCGCCGCGCGGCGACGCATCAAACCAACGTCCGTTAATCGCAATGAACGAACTGAATCAAATTGTCGGCAAGCTCATGGGCTTGCCGGAGCTTACGTCGAAGCACGGCGCGGATGTGGATCTGCTGATCATCTACGTCCATTATCTGATGGCGGGGTTGTTCGCGGTCTGGTTTGCCTACTTCCTTTACTGCGTGATCCGCTTCCGCAAGGGCCGCAACCCGAAGGCCGATTACCATGGCGTGCGGGGTCATGCCTCCACCTGGTTGGAGGTGGGCGTTGCGGTGGTCGAAGCCGTCCTGCTCCTGGGTTTCGCCGTGCCGCTCTGGGCTAAAGTGGTCGATGATCTGCCGCCGGAATCAGCGTCCACCGTATTGCGCGTGACCGCCCAGCAATTTGCCTGGAATGCGCATTATCCGGTCAAGGACGGCGTCTTTGGCCGACAGGACGCTCGTTTACTCGGTGCCGAAAACAAGTTCGGCTACGTTCAAGACGATCCGGCTCACGCCGATGACATCACGCCGGGCGTGAACGATATTCATGTGCCGCTGGGCAAGGCCGTCGTCATCAAACTCACGTCCATGGACGTCATCCATTCGTTCAAGCTCTACAACTTGCGGGTAAACCAGGATGCGATCCCCGGCCTGATGGTGCCGATCCATTTCACGCCGACCAAAGTTGGCAAGTTCCAAGTCGTGTGCGCGCAGCTCTGCGGCAACTCGCACTCGGCGATGCGCGGTTTCTTCACGGTGGATGAACCGGCGGAGTATGATAAATGGCTCGGCGGGTTCAAACCTGCCGCGGGCGGTGCACCGGCGAGTTTCGAGTAAGCGCGACAGGCGGCCCAAGACAACCAGTTTCAGCCGCCCGGCCACGCAGCCGGGCGGTTCTCTTTATGGACGCAACGATCGGTCAACCAACTTCGACTGCCACCAAATGGATGGTCGGTGGCGGCCTTGCGTTGATTATTGGCCTGATCGCGGTCGTGTTCGTGCGGCAGGAAATCCAGCGCCGAACCTGGCCGGAGTTGCCGGTGATTTCCAGCGTTGCCGATTTCCAGCTCACGAATCAACTGGGCGCCGCCGTCACGCTGGCCGACTTGCGCGGCAAGGTCTGGCTCGCGAACGTGATTTTCACCCGCTGCCCTGTTACCTGTCTGGCGATGTCTCGTCAGTTGGCCGGCCTGCAAAAGCAACTTCCTTCAAATGATCACGTGCGAGTTGTCACGCTGACCATTGATCCGGAGTTCGACACGCCCGCCGTTCTGCAACGCTATGCCGAGAAGCTGGGCGCTGATCCGGCGCGCTGGTGGTTTCTGACTGGAGCGAATCGTGAGCTGCGCCGGCTGGCGATCGACGACCTCAAATTCGTGGCCGTGGACAAGGACGCGAAGGAACAGCAAACTCCCGACGATCTCTTTATTCACAGCACTTACTTCATGGCGGTGGACCGGCATGGCCGGCTGCGGGCCGTGATCGAGAGCACGGAGCCGGGCGCCAACGAAAAGGCCGTCGCCACGGTGAACCAACTACTTGCCGAACCATGAGCGTGAGCGACCTGCCGGCGTTGAACGCCACGTTGAACGGCCTCAGCACCGTGCTGCTGACGGCGGGGTTCATCTGCATTAAAACCGGACGCAAGGACGCGCACCGGAACTGCATGATGGCTGCGTTTGCCACTTCGGCGGTGTTTCTCGTCTGCTACGTCACGCACAAGGTTTTGGTGAAGGGCGTCCATACGCCGTTTGGCGGCGAGGGCTTCATTCGCACGGTGTATTACGTGATGCTTCTGACGCATGTCGTGCTGGCGATGGCCATTGTGCCGCTCGTGTTGCTGACGATTGCGCGGGCGCGGCGCGGGGACTTCGAAGCGCACAAGCGCATCGCTCGCTGGACGTGGCCGATCTGGATGTATGTCTCGGTGACCGGCGTGCTGGTCTATTGCTTCCTCTACCGCTGGTGGCCGGCAGTTTAGCGGTGCTTTGTGTTCGCGGCGCACGGTTTCAAAATGCCATGTCGAGAACGTGAAGGCATGGCTGCCGGGGGTTGCCTCGTGGCATCGAAACTTTGAACCTTGAACTTTGACCGCTGAACTCAATCATCGCTTCCGCCCATGATCGAAGTCACCAACCTCGCCAAACACTTCCACGACCGCAAACGCGGCGACGTGAAGGCGGTTGACGGGGTGAATTTTACCAGCCGGCCGGGGGAGATTTTTGGGTTGCTCGGGGTCAACGGCGCGGGCAAGACCACGACGCTGCGCATCCTCGCCACCTTGCTCAAACCAACCGGCGGCACTGCGGTGATCGATGGCGCGGACGTTGTGAAAAACCCCAAAGCGGTCCGTGAAAAGGTGGGCTTCCTGTCCACCGCCACCGCGCTTTATGGCCGGCTGACCGCGCAGGAGATGGTCGAGTATTTTGGCCGGTTGAACGGGTTGGATGAGACGACGCTCAAGGACCGGGTTGACCGTTTGTTCGCCCG
>JANLTG010000146.1:0-19717 GCA_031362805.1 bacterium | reverse complement strand
AACGACTGCCGGCGGCGAGCGCAATTGAACTGGGTAGCAGCCGACGTAATGAGGCTCACTCTTTTAAGACCGCCGCTAAATGGAGCCTCCTTACGTCGGCTGCTACCTTTCAGAGATTTGGCCTGTCGGAGCCGCGAACATCGCTGCGCTGGTTCGCGGAAATAATCGGCGGACCAGCAGGTCCGCCCTACCACAGAACGGTAGGGCGGCGCTGCGGCGCCGTCGTGACCTTCATTGGCCGGGTGATCCGATGGTTCAATTGAGCGAGAAGAACACTCGTTAGCCGTGATTCCCCGAACCCTGACCCTTCCCATGAACCGGGATGCCTCCTCTCCCCGTCCCTCTCCCCCCTCGGAGGGGGAGAGGCTGCCCGAAGGGCGGGAGAGGAGGCGCCCGGAGTTCAGGGAGTCGAAGCGCGAAAATCCATTTGAGAGCAATCTCTCCCCGAGGAGAGGGCATTGCAGACGACCGCGCTCGGCAAACAGGGAGTGGTGGTCATCTTCAGCACGCCGCCGAACGTTCTCCCTCGCCCCAAGGGAGAGGGCCGGGGTGAGGGGGAAGGCGAGTCCCGATTCATCCACGGTTTCCGAACAAGCACGAAGCCTTTTCATGGAAGCTGGTTCGTTCACCACGAGAGTTCCGACACCGGCCGGCGTCTGGCGTTACGGTCGATGTGCGTGATATGTCCGTCTGAGACATGGATGACGCGGTCCGCCATCTCGGCCATGACGGCGTTGTGCGTGATGAGGAGCGTGAGCGTGCCGAGTTCGCGGTTCACCTGCTGGATTGCTTCGAGCACGCTGATGCCCGTCCGCACGTCGAGCGCGCCGGTCGGTTCATCGCAAAGCATCACCTCGGGTTGCTTGGCGATGGCGCGGGCGATGGCGACGCGTTGCTGCTCGCCACCGGAAAGCTGGGAGGGAAAATGATCCATGCGCTCGGCCAGACCGACGAGCGCCAGCGCGTCCTCAGGTTCCATCGGCGCGACCGAGATGTCGGTGATGAGCGAGACGTTTTCGCGCGCAGTGAGGCTGGGGATCAGATTGTAGAACTGGAAGACGAAGCCCACCGAATCGCGGCGGAACCGGGTGAGGAATTCCTCGTCGGCGTCGGTGAGATCCGTGCCGCGATAGTTGAGGGTGCCGCCTGTCGGCACATCGAGTCCGCCGAGGATGTTCAGCAACGTGGACTTGCCGCTGCCCGACGCGCCGAGCAGCACCACCAGTTCGCCGGCGTAAAGATCGAGATCGACGCCCGCCAGCGCGCGCACCTCGACGTCGCCCGTGCCGTAGATCTTGGTCAAACCGCGGGCGCGATAGATGACTTCACCGGTGGGATCGGCGGGAACAAGGTCGGTGGCGGGTGAGGTGGCGGGGTTCACGGCAATCATGTGTGCAACGGCAGGGCCGACGATTCCTTGGCTTGAGCGGTTAAGCAAACTGTAACCCAACCTTCCGTCTGCCACTTTCGGATGAGTCGCGCCGTCGGTTGCGACGGGAGATGGAAGGACGATCGCCCGGCCAAGTCAGCCTCAAAGCGGAAGTGGGCCAGAGAATTCACGCCGGCTAAAGCGATCAATTAGGCAGGGCAGGGAGGGCTTCCGCGTGGTACCGAGAAAAATATGGGGAGCGTTGGGGACTGCTGCCTCGGTCAAAGCTATGCCTGTTTTGCTAGGCGGCGTTCGCATTGGATTTAGTTGTGTGAGAAAAGCCATGCGTGCTTTCGCTAGACCGACGCAACAACGAGTAGTCATCGAATATGTCGAGATACTTGGCGGCAACTTCAGCGCCGAGGTCGAGGCGTGGCAACAAGCCTCCGCCCTGACCGACGGAAAGCTCATACACTCGCGCAATAGTTCCAGTCCGTGGCCCGGTAAGAATGGTGACATGGTCGCCGACGACAAACGGAGCGCCATTGATGTAACGACAAACTCGAATAACCAGCCAGAGCACGGTAAAGGCACCCGCAAAGAAGCCGAGTCCAGAAAGACAGGCGTAAGCCAGCAAAAGGCAGAGAATGGACGTAACATCGGTAAAGACTTCCGGGAACACACCCTCGCGACGGAGAGCATACGTGGCAGAAATCCACAGCATCAAGGTGCCAAGCACCCATGAAATCGTCATCGGTCGCGCACAAATTCGATGGCGCAATGGCGGAAGCATACGTCAGCGACCCCAGCTCAGCGACCCGGCGCACGGGACGCATGGATTGCAACCACAACGCTCCCCCCGGGTTATATGCAGTGCATGGTTGAACGGCATCATATCCACCACGGAAAGAAAAACATCAGCCAGAAGATGAGCTGCGGCGCGATGCCCAAGAGTAGACGCAAAAGCTTCGGCGGGTGCGAATAGGTCAGCGCGAGAAAGCCAGCCACCATCCAGAACGCGCCAGTGACACAGAGGTAGCGGAAGAAGAAATGCCCAAAATCGAGGACGAGGCTGCAGAGCAAGATGCTGAACATCTGAAGCCAGAACGCCGACCGGAGAGCCCGGTGGTATGCCGCCTGAATCTGTAATACCATAAGTCACGAGACGTGATTCCGCCTAACTTGAACAGACATTAGTCCAAACTAAGCCTTTGCCAGCACGAAGTTCTTCAAGCTTCGGGTTCCGCATCTCAGGTCGGAGTTTGGGTTTTCATTTTCGGCTAGCTCGTTGAGTTAAATTCAACAACCCAGCCACCCTCAGCCCACCTTTCGCAGCTTGGTCACACGCCCGACGCTCACCCATTCCACGACGAAGATGTTGCCGTCCTTGTCGAAGCACGCGTCGTGCGGGTGGATGAACCGGCCGTTCTCCCAGGTCTCCGGCTTGGTGCGCATGATGAAGCCGCCTTGACCGCCCTTGTTCAGCACCTTGTCCGTCCACGCCTGATCGAAGCCGAGGTGCGTGATGACCTGGTTGTTTTTGTCGAAGAGCGTCACACGCGCATGCAGGTCGGGACACATCAGCACGTCGCCACGGATGTCGAGATGCGCGGGGTAGCTCAGGCCCTCGATCGTGCTGACGTACTTGCCGTCGAGTGTGAAGTATTCGAGCCGGGCATTGGCGCGGTCGCAGATGCAGAGCTGCGGTTCGCGGCCGGGTCGGTTGTCCACCCACAGCCCATGCGGCGTCGTGAATTTGCCGTGCTGCTCCTTGCCGCCCTTGCCGCCGAAGTTGCTCAGGTATTTTCCATTCGCGTCGTAGCGATGGATGTGGCCGGTGCCATATCCGTCCGCGATATAGAAGCTGCCATCCGTGGGATGGAACGCGACGTTGGTCGGGATGAATTCCTTGCGATCCTTGTAAACGCCGGACTCCCACGGCGTGCTGAGCGCCCAGACGATCTCGCCCTGGAGCGTGGTCTTGGTCATCAAATTGGCCCAGGTATGCGTGAGGTAAAGATACTCGGTGCCGCCTTCCTTCCGAATGTCGATGCCGTGGCCGACCGTGTGAATGTTAAAGGCGCTGTATTCGTTGCCGAAGCTGCGGACGAACTTCCCCGCCGGGTCGAACACCACAATGCAGTCCTGATGACGGAGGCCGGACGACCCGGTGTTGTTCTTGATGTAGATGAAGCCGGCTTCATCGACGGCGACGCCGTGGGTTTCACCCCATTTCAGGTGCGAGGGCAGCTCGCCCCAGCCGTGGTGACATTCGTAAGTATGCTCGCCGGTGCCGACGATGGCGGGCTTGTTACCGGACTTGTCCTGCGCGCGAATGTAAGGGGCGGCAGAAATGGCGGCGGTGGTTACGGCGGCGGTGCGGAGGAAGCGACGACGGGTGAGCGATGCAGTGTTCATGGTGATGCGATGCGTTGTAGGCTGCGGACGAAACTCTGTCGAGCCGGGAAAGGGCGGGCGTCAGGGTCGACGCATTAAAAAGTCCGGCCACGCAAACAACCCGCACGGTGATCCGAGGCTGGGGAGTGATCCAGACGCAGGATCGCAGCCTCGAGCGTGACGATTGCCCGGCCAGTGTGGCAACGGATTCCCTCTCCCAGCGGGAGAGGGCCAGGGTGAGGGAGAACGCCACCTAAAACCCAGACGCCAGCTCGTGCTCAATCCGTCGCCCCAGCTTCTAACCGCCATCGCCCGCAAGCCGCGCACCAGCCTTTCTCCCTCACCTCATTTCTCTCCCGGTGGGCGGGGAGGTCGGGCCGGGCGCGTCCGCGGCGTTCGTGACTTTGATGCGCCTGCCCCGGGGCAGGCGCTCAACTCGAATTTGCCGCAACATCGTTTGCAACCCACGAATGACGTAACTCGATTTGTCAGAGCTGGCGCCGTGACTCCGGTGCCGTCGCGCGGGTTCGTACGAGCCGCCACGCCCAGATGCTCAGTGCTGTGGTGAGCACGGTCAGCAGCACATAGCTGGGGTCTTTGGCCAGCGCATGGTTTTCAAGAATTATGCGGAAGACGTGGGCCAACGTGATCAGACCAAAGATGATTCCCGTCGTGATGGTGTAGGCTTTCATGGGGATGGATTTGGCACGAAGGAGTGGGTTCAAGTTTTTGACAAGTGCTGGCTCAGACATTCCAGCCGCGGCTGGCGATGAGGTGGGAACCACTGACGGCGTCGGCGGCCGGGCTCAGCAGGAAATCGATCACGCCGGCGATTTCTTCGAACCCGACGTTGGCCTTCATCCCCGGTTGATCGAGGTCGATACTGTTGGGCAGCACGCCCGGCGAGACGACGTTGCACGTCAGTCCGGATTGCTGGTGCTCATTCGCGATCGCTCGCGCGAGCAGCACGAGTCCATGTTTGCCAATGTAGTAAGCAGTTGAATGCCGGCGTGCGCGCAACTGTTCGGCCGCCGAGTCGCCGATGAACACCACGCGCGAGCGCGGGTGCGACTTGAGCTGCCCGGTGAATGCCCGCCACCCGTGAAACCCGGCCGTGACGGTAGAGTCGAGTTCTTCCTGCCATGTCGCGGGATCGATCTCGTCGAGTGGTTTCAGGCTGAACGTGCCCGTCGTGTGGATCAGCGTCTGGCAGGGGCCGGCGACGGCGTGGGCCAGGTCGGCGAAGAATTCCATGCGCTTCCAGTCGCGCGCGTCACAGCGCAGAGGCAGGACCCAATGACCCAGCGCGGCCTGTTCCCTCGCGAGTTCGAGCGCCGCCGCTTCGGACTGCCACCAGCCAAACACGACGTTGTAATCAGGGGCGAAGTGTTGAACCAGCTTGCGACCCAAGCCGCGACTTCCGCCGGTGATCACCACCACCGGCCACGAGCAATTCTGAGGGCGCGTCAACCGGAGGATTTCGTAATCGCGCAGCTTCGGGTGATCGGGCGTCAGGCCGGTTGGCAGGAAACCGCACGCCTGAAAAACCGGGCGCAAGTATTCGTTGTGGCGCGAGAGGAGCGCGCGGAAATCCTGCTGGCCGACCGCGCTGGCGGCTCGGAGAAGTTGCCGCACCAGCGATCGCGCCACGCCACGGCCGCGGAAATCTGGCTGAACAAAAATGTGCCGGATCTCGCCGTCACGAACTTCGCCCGTGCCGACCAGTCGTTGATCGGAGTCAACTGCCAGCAGGAAAGCGTTTGCATCACCGGCGTGGCTGGCCGTGAAGTCCGCCATGTCAGCGTCGAGTTCCGCGTCGGGCGCGGAGCCCAGACTGGCGAGGTGTTCCTCGAACAAGCGGCGGACGGCGTCTGCGTCAGCCGGCATCGCGGGTCGAATTTGAAAAGGGTTTGGCGGTTGGTTGGTCATTCACCCTTGAGGCTGGAACCGCATCGGCCGCGGATTGAGGTAGGCATAGCGATTCAGAAATTCCTGCTGGGCACCGGGCAGGGTCGAAATTGCGGCGGGCACGATGAGGCGATCTAGTTCCGGGTTCAGTCGCCAGGCGGGCTGAGCGGCGGCGATCGGTTCCTCGGCGCGCACGCCCAGGCCGTCGAGCGGGCTGGGGCCGATTCGGCAACGCACGAGCATCATACGCGGAGGGACGGTTGGTGAGCCCGCTGGCTTTGTCAACCGACGAGCAATCACGGCTTGCATGGGACGGAGGCTTCCGCTAATTGTGAGCCCATGAAGTTGAAGGCAGTCACTATTTTTGCAGGCGTCGCGCTGGCGACTTTGCCGTTACCCGTGGATGCGCAGACCGTGCTCAGCGATTTCAGCAACCTGAATGGTGATGGGGCGGTGTTTCTCGATACTTGGTATGAATTGCCCGACTCTCAATACACACAGAACAGCGGCAACGTGAGTATCGGGCCAATCAACGCCGGAAATCCGCGCAGCTTTGGTCGGTTTCAAGTAGACCTCTCCCTTGACTTGTCCGCCTACGAGTCGCTCCAGGTGACGGCACGCGAGGGTGCGAATAACCTTACGGGGTCGTTCAGGGTTTTGTTTGCCAATGGCATCGCGGGCACTGGTGCTGTCCGCGAATACACCTTCAACGCGGCGAATTTCTCGGGCGTCTCGTTTGTGCAGGAATCGGTTCTGCTGAGTGGCTATTCGTTCTCCGATGGAAACTTTGATCCCGCGGCCGTGACCGCGTGGTCGATCGAGGGTGATTATGAGAACTACGCAGATCCCGGTCCCGATTTCCGTTTTGACTTCGACCACCTGCAACTGACGCCGGTGCCCGAGCCGGGCACTTGGGCGCTCCTGGCGCTGGGTGCCGGCTCCTTGTGGTTTCGCCGACGGCAGCGTTAGACCGTCCGCGAAAACATTGTTTGTCAGCCTGGCCCGATGGCCGGGTTTTTTGTTGGGGCAAAGGGTTTCCGCTTGGAGTTCGCGAAAGGCAGCAGGTAGCGTTCACGCATTCGCCATGACGGTTCTTCCCATTGTTGCCCGTGAATTGCGTGTCTCGTCGCGACGCTGGGGAACCTATGTGTTGCGCCTGGGCGCGGCGGCGGCGGCCATCGCGTTGGCCGCCATCGTCTATCTGTTCATCTCGAACGAGGGTTCGACCTCCCCGGCGGCGATGGGCAAGATTATATTTGGCGTGTTGAACGGGTTTGCCTTCCTCTACGCGCTCCTGATCGGAGTCCGCGTGACGAGTGACTGCATCAGCAGCGAAAAGCGCGAAGGCACGCTGGGGCTGCTTTTTCTCACAGATCTCAAGGGCGTGGACATTGTCTTGGGCAAACTGGTGGCGTCGGCCCTGGATGCATTCTACGCGCTGGTGGCCACGCTCCCGGTGCTGGCCATACCCATCCTCCTCGGGAGCGTGACGCTGGGCGAAATTTGGCGGGCCACCATCAGTTTGCTTTGCACGGCGTTGTTTTCGGTCTGCACGGGATTGCTGGTGTCAGCCTTCTCGGTAGTCGAGCGAAAGGCCACGGTTGGAACGTTTCTGCTGATCGCCTTCCTGGCGGCGGGAGTTCCGCTCTTGGTCCTGTTGATCAGTTCCTATCTGCAGCGAGCCGACGAATGGCAGTGGCTCTTCGCCCTGAGTCCCGGCACGAGCATGGTGGCGGCCCTCGTCAACAATCCCCGTGAGATTTCATGGGAATTGTACTGGGCCAGCATCTCCCTCACGCTCGGTTACGCGGTTTGCTTCGCCGGGGTTGCTGCGCTGGTGGTCCCGCGCATCTGGCAGCAGCGCGTCGAAGCGAAAGGTTCGCGGGTTGGGCCGCAAGGAAACGCCGCGGCCCGTGAGCAACGTCAACAATTGTTGGATCTAAGCCCTACCTGTTGGCTGGGTGGTCGCGGTCGGCTGCGCGGGGTTTGGCTGTGGGTCTTCCTGGCCTGCGCGCTGGTCGGCTGGCTCTGGGCCTACGTGGAGGATCCGTCCAACATGCTTTTATTGCCGATGAACATGGCCTGGATGTTCTTTGTGCAGGGCGTCATCAAAGTGTTCGTCGCTTCCGACTCGGTGCGTGCCTACTCCGAGGAGTTCAAGCAAGGCGCCTTGGAGTTGATCCTTTGCACGCCCTTGACGGTCCGTGAAATCATCCGCGGGCAGATCATGAACGTGGTGCGCTATTTCCGCTGGCCGATCATGGTCTTGCTGGCGGTCGATGTATTCTTCCTCTTGGTGGGCGGAGTGAAGATTTACGACTTGGAATCCCGCCAGGTGATCCAGTGGTTTGCGGCCATGCTCGTCTTCTTCGTGATCGACTGTGCTGCTATCACCGTCGTCGGTCTGTGGCATGGCTTGATTGGGCGCAACAGCCGCCAGGCCCTGACCAGTGCCTTGGTGCGCATCCTCGTCTTGCCATGGATCATGTTCGGGCTCCTGAATCTGGTGGCGTCCGTGGGGATGCGGTCAGATATTCCCGAGGGCATGCAGTTGTCGGTGTTCATCGCGCTATCCTTGATGATCAACAGCCTGTTCGCCTGGCAGGCGTGGGAGCAGCTTCACCAGAACCTCCGGTTGATCGCCGCCTCGCGCTACGGCGGAGCCCGGACTGCCGGTTGGTGGGCCGGACTGGGGCGGCTGTGGCGGAGGCTGTTGCCTAGTCGGCGGACGGCCTGACCGGGATGGCCGGTGCTGTCTGGTTTCCAACTATTGGACACGTCCCCAACTCGTAGCGGTTGGTTTTTACGCAGATTGCCGCATTGCGGGCGCAGGCACGAATGTTGCAAACCAAGGACACTTCGGACAATGTCCGGCCGTTCGCCTGAGCGCCCGGCGCCCCCGTGAACGACCTAAAGCGATATGAAAACCACCTCCAGAATGAGCAGCTTATCCGCCGCGCTTTTGATTGCCGGCATGGCCAACCTTTGCACCCAGGGGGCGGAGGAAAGCGTGCTGGGCGAGGCGTCTGCTCCGCTCCAAAAAGTTGATCAAGTGCGGGTGCTGGACGGCGAGGTGATCGCGCTCGCCGAAGGCAAGAGCTTCACGCCGACCAACAGCGTCGCGCTGCCTTACGGCGTCAAGGTCATGACTAATTTGACTTTCACGGTGAACGCCGGGAGGGAGCGCAAGTTGATGGAAGGCCAGATTCTGAACAAAGACGGCATGCTCCAAAGCCCCGATGGCTCGCTGGTTCCGGTGATGGATCACCTTACCCAGAAAAACGGCAAGGTGACGCTTTTCAAAGATGGGGTCGCTTCCGTTTTGGAAAGCGAAACCAAACTGGCGGATGGGTCGATCATCATGGCCGACGGCACCTACATCGACAAGTCCCGCCGCCGGACCCGCCTGCTCGATGGGCAATTGATCAAGCTCGACGGGTCGACTTTGCCGGCCACCGATACGGCGACCCTCACGGCCGGGAAGGTCATCGTTCAAAAAGACGGCTCGCAACTCACCTTGCGGCTGTCGCAATCAATCATGATGGCCGATGGAACCAAAATCCTGGGCGACGGCACGGTGATTAACAGCGATGGTTCGACGGCCAAGTTGGTCGAGGGCGAGGTGCTAAAGATCGACGGCGTGCGCCGTCAGTAACTTCGGTGCTTCAATCTTGAAAACTCAAAAGGCGGCCGACTGGGCCGCCCTTTTTGTTTCGAGATGGTGAAAAAAGCCGATCGTCACTTACTCGCGGGAAGTGCCACTGCTGCTGGCGCTGGCGGGGCGGAAGTGGCCGGCGTTCCCTTTGTTGCGATTCGCGCCTCCAAGGCCGTAAGTTCCTTTTGGGCGCGACTATTACCGTTTTGGGCAGCGAGCTTCAGCCACTCCATCGCCTGTTTGTCGTCCTTCTCGACCCCATCACCTTTCACATAGCGCATACCCAAGTCATACTGCGACGACGGGTTTCCGGAGACCGCATTTTGCCGCTGGAAATTGATGACGCGCTGTTCCCGCTCAGGATCGGGCTTTCGTGCCGGCGCAGGGGCAACAACGGGGGGGGCGGCTTTGGCTCCAGGTTGCGCGGGGGCTGCCACTGGAAGTGCTGTGGGCGGTGCCACTGGTGCGGCTACCGGCTGTGGACCTCGTGGCGCGGAGGATCCATAGGAGGACTTGAACCGCGCATCCCTCGCTGCCCGTTGCTCATCGGCTGCCGCCTGCGCTTGGGCTTGGGCTTGAGCTTGGGCGTTGACGACCGGTTGGGTCAGTTTCGTCGGCGTGTTTTGGGCGATCAGGGAAGGAACGGCGGCGATGGACGCAACCACCGCTAAGGTGCTGAGAAAGAGTGCCGGTTTCATGATGCGAAGTTTTCACACCGCAATGGCCCGCGCAAGGGAAATGATCGGCACTTCACGGCCTTTGTAGCAGGAAACGACAACCTCCCCGGGCAGTGCCGGCGGCGGGGCAATAAGGGAGGAGCAGTTGCCTCAGCGCAGCAACTGCTTCTCGAGATAATTCACTACGTGGCGGACGTTGGAATCTACTTCCATCCGATCCTTCACCAAGCGGCAGGCATGCAACACCGTACCGTGGTCGCGACCGCCAAATGCTTCTCCGATGGTGCTGAGCGAGCTCTCCGTAAGGTGGCGCGCGAGAAACATTGCGATCTGTCGTGGGAAGGCAATGTGTTCAGGGCGGCGCTTGCTGGTCATGTCGGCGTGCCGGATGTCGAAGTGTTCCGCGACACGTTTCTGAATGGCTTCGATGTTGATGACGAAGCGGCCTTCTTCATGCAAAACCTCGCGAAGAAGATCCTCCGCCATGTCCACACTGACTTCGCGGCCAGTAAGTGAGGCGTACGACGCCACGCGAATCATGGCCCCTTCGAGACGGCGGATATTTGTGCGCACACGCTCAGCGATGAAGTTTATGATGTCGTCATTCAGATGCAGGTTCAGCGCCCGTTCTTTCTTGCGGAGAATGGCGACGCGAGTTTCCACGTCAGGGGGTTGCAAGTCAGTTACCAGGCCCCACTCGAATCGGGACACCAAGCGCTGCTCCAGGTTTTGAATTTCCGCGGCTGTGCGGTCGCAGGTCAGCACGATTTGCTTCCGGGCTTCGTGCAGCGCATTGAAGGTATGGAAGAACTCTTCCTGAATGCGCTCTTTCCCGGCGAGGAACTGGATGTCGTCGATCAGCAGCACATCGGTTTGCCGGTACTTGCGCCGGAATTTCGCCAGTTGGTTGTTCTGAATGCCGTCGATGAACTCGTTGGTGAAACGCTCGGAAGAAACGTACGCCACTTTGGCGCCTTTCTTCTGCGCCTGCACGTGCTGGCCGATGGCGTGGAGCAGGTGCGTCTTGCCGAGCCCGACACCTCCGTAAAGGAAAAGCGGATTATAGGATTTGCCGGGAGACTGTGCCACCGCCATTGCGGCGCCATGGGCAAACGTATTGCTGTCGCCGACCACGAATGATTCGAACGTATTGGCGGAATTGAAAACGGAATCCAGCGCCGCAGGCTGGCTGCGGCTGCCACCGGTGTGCTGGCTCGTTCGACGGACGACTTGTGCCGGTTCGGTGGGCGCGGGTTCGGTAAGCGGCACCTGAACGGTTGGCTTGCCGACTTCAAACTCAATTGTCCAAATCTGGCCGGAGACGCGCGCCAGCACATCGCGGATCAACCCCAGGTAATTCTCCTTCAGCCATACACCGTTAAACTCGTCGATGACTTCCAGCCGAATCGTAGTGCCGGCGATGGCCTTCGCTTTGATCCTTGCGAACCACAATTTGAACGTCTCGGGGTTCAACATCTGGCGCAGAACCTCCAGCGCCTCGTCCCACATTTTGTCGGCTGTCTTGTGCATCGAATCAGTTACTTAAATTCGCTGAACTAGGTTGCTTTATTCACCGGCTGGTGACACTCGGGTGTAACCTTCGCAAATGCTGGTGATTATTAATCCCGACCAAGGCTTCATCAGGATGCGGGACGGTTCCCAATTCACGGTTTTGGGGTGCAGCCGTTTATTGGGAAGCGTAACTGGTTGCATTACAGGAAATAGCAGATTGTTTGCGGTGATGCTTTGGGCAGGGTAACGACACGAATGCCATCACACGCCACAACGTTCAGGTTTCGGAGGTCGTATCTACGCAATGAATTCACCCGTGACGAGGACAACATATTAACTATTGTTCACAGGTTATTCACGGATCGGTTTTCCGCAGTTTTGGCTCATCTTCTCCAGATCTGGTGGCCGCGGCGAGGCGGGCGGGAAATGCGCTTCGGACGCGGGCATTCGCTGAGCTTGGGGACACGGAGCGCATGACTGGTTTAATGGTCAAACTGATCCCAACTGCTTCCGTCTGGCGGCGCTGAATTCTTGAGGGGCTAACGAAATGGAAAACCGCGCCGCTTGCGGCGGCGCGATCAAGCGCGGAAAAGGATTACACGGCGCTATCGCCTTTTTCCTCGGTCCGGATGCGAATGGCCTCGTCGACGGGCAGGACGAAGATTTTGCCGTCGCCGATTTTGCCCGTCTTGGCGGCCTTGACGATGGCGGCGGTGACGGCGGCGACAGCGGCGTCAGGCACGACGATCTCAAGCTTGATCTTCGGCAGAAAATCCACGGTGTACTCGCTGCCGCGATAGATTTCGGTGTGTCCCTTTTGGCGACCGAAGCCCTTGACCTCGGAAACGGTCATACCTTCGACGCCCACCTCGGAGAGAGCCTGCTTCACTTCCTCCAGCTTGAACGGTTTGATGATAGCCTCGATCTTTTTCATGGGAACACTCGGTTAAAGTCCGGTGACTCTAACAACCGACTTTCGACTGTAAACAGGAAACTCGATGGCGCTCGCGATTGACAACGCAGATGCCTGCTTCAAGCGATAATAGTCAGCGCGCAGCCGCAGCAGTTTCGTGACACGAAGCCCCGCATGCAGCTCAGGCGGCCCAGGTCTCGTTTGCTTTCCTTGGTTCTGCTTGCCGTTTTGATGCCGGTCGCCACAATCGCGCGCCGGTGAATCCTACAACTCTACCTCGACTGGCGATCCTGGGATCGGGCAAAGGCTCGAATTTCGTGGCGATGGCCGACGCGATGGCCGCTGGCGCACTCGTCGCCGAAGTAGCCGTGGTTGTCAGCGATGTGGAGTCCGCCGGAATTCTCGAGCATGCCCGGCAGCGGGGGATGCGTGCCGAGTTTCTGTCACCGGGCAGGTTTCGCTCGAAGCTTGATGAAGAAACGGAGCAAAAGCTTATCGCGCTGCTTCAAGAAGCCAAGGCCGACTGGGTGGTGCTGGCGGGCTTCATGAGAATCCTTAAAGGCGAGTTTCTGCGGCATTACGAGCACCGGGTGGTCAACATCCATCCCTCGTTGTTGCCCGCGTTTCCCGGCTTGGAAGCGTGGAAGCAGGCTCTCGAATACGGCGTCAAACAGACCGGTTGCACCGTTCACCTCGTCGATCAGGGGATCGACACCGGGCCGATCATTGCTCAGGAAGCCGTGCCGGTGCAAAGCGGCGACTCGGCGGAGACGCTGCATGCGCGAATTCAACAGGCCGAGCGGCGCCTGTATCCGGCCGCCTTGCGGGATTTGTTGACGGGCCGGGTGCGTATCGAAGGTCGGCGCACGTTTGCCGTTTGACCCGCCTTCGTTCGCTTGCACAAAGAAAAAGATTCCCTTCGCTCGCGGTGACTGGCAAACCACTTTCTGCCTCGTCCAAGTGACGCGGCCGGCAAGTCCTGCGCGGCACTGGCTGCGCCGTGACATTTTTCTCGGATACCATGAAGAAGCAACCAACTCGCAAACTCAAGTTTGGACTGCCCAAAGGCAGCTTGCAGGACGCCACCCTGGAGAAGCTGGCCAAGGCTGGATTCAACATCCAGGTGACCAGTCGCTCGTACATTCCCTATGTGGACGATGACGAGCTGGAAATCCGTTTGATCCGGGCGCAGGAGATCAGCCGTTACGTGGATCATGGCTACCTTGATTGCGGGATCACCGGCTACGACTGGATCCAGGAGAACGGTTCAGACGTGCACGAGGTGGGCGAGTTTATTTTCAGCAAAGTATCCCGGCAACCGACGCGCTGGGTGCTCGCCGTGCCCGAGGATTCGCCGATCAAGTCCGTCAAAGACCTCAAGGGCAAACGCATCGCGACGGAAGTGGTTCAATTGACGGAGCGCTGGCTGCGCAAGCACAAGGTCAAGGCGGCTGTCGAGTTTTCCTGGGGTGCCACCGAGGTGAAGGCCCATGAACTGGTGGATGCCATTGTGGAAGTAACCGAGACCGGCTCCAGCTTGCGCGCCAACAAATTACGCATTGTCGATACGCTGCTGGTGTCCACGCCGCGGCTGATCGCCAATCACGGCGCGTGGAAGGATAAGTGGAAACGGCGGAAGATTGAGACCATCGCCTTGCTCCTCCGGGCGGCCATGGAAGCCGAGGCCAAGGTCGGGTTGAAGATGAACATACCTGAGAAGAACCTGCCAAAGTTGTTGCAAACTCTCCCCGCGTTGCGTAATCCAACCGTTTCCGGCCTGACGCTCAAGGGCTGGGTGGCGGTAGAAACGATCATCGACGAGCATGTTGTGCGGGAATTGATCCCCCGATTGAAAGCTGCCGGTGCCGAAGGCATCATTGAGTATCCACTAAATAAAGTGGTTTATTGAGCGATAAAAAGACCTATGGGTTCACTGAAGAAACGCCGTAAAGCGAAAATCAACAAACACAAACGCCGCAAAGCGCTGCGCGCGAATCGCCACAAGAAGCGTACGTGGCAGAAGTAAGGGTCCGCGCCCCCGCCATCCTCTTTCACAGCCTGCCGCCGTCAACCTCGTTGGACGGCGGCAGGCTTTCCTTGTAAGCTCCCGCCATGACACCTACCCGGACGAGCATCCTTTGGATCCTGCTCTCCGCGTCGGCTGTGGTGTGGGCTGGTTGCGTTACTTCGCCGCCTCAGGAAGTCGCGGCGCCCCAACCCCAGCTTTCGCCCCGGCAGCGGGAAGCGCTCGCGGAGAAACGCGTCGAAGCCCAGGCCCGCTACGCAGCCGGACTCGCCTTCGAGCTAAGGCGCGAGCCGGACCAGGCGCTGGAAGAGTTTATCAAGTCGGTGACGGCGGATCCCTCAAACGAGGAACTGGCCCTCGAAGTCAGCCGCCGCCTGTTGCTCAAAAAGGATTTGTCGCGCGCCTTGGAGCTGGGCCGGCTCGCCGCCGACCAGCCGGGCGCCTCGGCGATCGCTTATGCCCAGCTGGCGGTCTTGTACGCTGAGGCCGGAAAATTAAAGGAAGCGGAGCAGGCCAATCGCAAAGCCATTGAACTCGCGCCCGATACGCTCATTGGTTACTACAACCTCTATACCCTGCACCTGAATCAGGGTGAGAACGGCAAAGCCCGCGCCGTGCTCGCAGCGGCGGCGGCCCGCGATGTCGCTTCGGCGGATTACTGGCTCGATCTCGCTGAGCTCTTTGCCAATTTCTTTCGCGCCCGGCCCGCCGAGAAGGTCGCAGTGGCCGGACCTTTCAAGAAGTGCCTCGATCGGGCGCGCGAACTCGGAGTGGCCAATCCAATGCGCCAGCAGAAGCTGGCCGACGGCTATGCGTTGGCCGGCGACAATGCCCGCGCCGTGGAGATTTTGCTCGGCGTCCTGGAGGAGAATTTCGACGACGTGCGCACCCGGGATGGGGTGCGCCAGAAATTGGTGGCGCTCTACCTCACCGGCCAGGACACGGAAGGCGCGCTGGTGCAGCTCGAAGCGATGGTGCGCGATCATCCCACCAACCCGCAGGCAAATTTCCTGCTCGCGACCGTGGCGTACGAGAAAAAGGACTTCGCGAAGGCGGCTGATTATTATCGAAAGTCCATCCAACTGAAACCGGACTTCGAGCAGGCCTACTATTCGTTGACCACCGTGCTCCTTGAATCCAATCAAGACCAGGCAGCGATCGAGCTTCTCGCCCTCGTCCGCGAGAAATACCCCAACAGTTTCGTCGCCGAGTATTTTTCCGGCGTGGTTTACAGCCGGCTCGAGAACCACGTAAAAGCCGTCGAGCACTACACGCTGGCTGAGATCATCGCCAAGGCCACGATGCCGAGCCGGTTGGACCACTTCTTCTACTTTCAGATGGGCGCCCAGTTGGAGCGGGCGCAGCGGTTGGACGAGGCTGCCGCCACCTTTCAACGGTGCCTTGATCGCAAGGCGGACTTCGCGCCCGCCCTCAATTACCTCGGCTACATGTGGGCCGACCAGGGGACGAATCTCGAAGAGGCGCGCAAGTTGATCCAAAAGGCTGTGGATCTGGAGCCGATGAATGCGGCTTACCTGGACAGCCTGGCCTGGGTGCTGTTCAAGCTCGGCGAGCCCAAAGCCGCACTCACCCACATCGAGGCGGCTTTGAAGTATCAGGAAGAGCCGGACGCCACCCTCTTTGATCACCTTGGTGACATTCACCTAGCGGCGGGGAATCCGGTTGAAGCCCGCAAGGCTTGGGAGCAATCGGTAAAGCTTGAGCCGGATGCCAAGGTGCAGAAAAAGTTGGACGCCTTGACCGAACGAGCGGAGCAACCAACGCAATGAAGCACCAGTTCAAACACCACTACACCCGTGAAGAGGCTCGCGCCCAACTGCCGGAGCTGCGCGCTTGGTTGCTGGAGATCCAGAAGTTGCGGCGCGAACTCGTGCAGATCGATCAGCGCCTGGAGTCGATTATGGCGGCAGGCACCGATGCGGGCGGCCCATCCGTGAATCAGCACGCGACCACCACCGCGCGCGTTCACGAACTCCTTCGGGAATTCAACCGGCGCGAGATTTTCATCAAGGACCCCGATCGTGGGCTGGTGGACTTTCCGGCCATCATCGGCGGGCGCGAGGTCTTTCTCTGCTGGGAGGTCGATGAGGACGACGTCGAGTTTTGGCACGACATCGATTCCGGCTTTGCCGGTCGCGAGCGTTTGTCGCCCTAAGGTGGGATCATTCTTCGCCGCTCCGCTGCCGATTACATGTCTGTCCCGGTGCGTAGCTGTCTCAAAAGCTCCTGTCCGAGTCGCCGATCGTCCGCCTGAATTCTGCACAGCAATTGTTGCCGATGGACAGGCGAGGGAGCGATGCCTCGCCCCGCAAGGACAAGGGCTTCTCATCGCTGCAAACGCATTTCGAATTCCTGCAAACGGCAATCATTTCCCTTGCGACGTTGCCTGCGGTTTGGCACCCCGGCGGCTAAAGCGAGCTCCATGAATTTGAAACGAAATCTGAGATCAATCTTCACGGTCACCGCCGTCCTCACCCTCCTGGCGGCGGGCAACCCGGCGCTCGTGGCGGAGGACACCTCCTCCCTGGCCCCGGTTGTCCTCGCCAGGATTACGTCGCTTACCGGCAAGCTGCTCGACGGCGCTGGCAACGCGCTGATCGTCGGGAGTGAACTCAAGGTGGGCGACATCGTGAAGACCGCCGCCGGCGAACCGGTGCGGTTGGTGATCGGTCAGGCGGGCACCTCCAGCAGCATCATTTGCATCCAGCCCAACAGCGAAGTGTCCTTCACCAAGTTATCGCCGTCGGAAGACTCCGATTACCCGTTGCTCGACGCCGAACTCTCGTTGCGCAGCGCCCAGGTTCGCGCCGAGTCCAAGCTCGTGTTCTAAGCTAGATGGCCGGCCGGACGTTGAATCCGTTGTTGCACGGCGCGACAAACGTCCATCGCCGCGCCCGGTTTGCCCAGGCGTGCGGCGGCCTTGGAAAGCTCCTTCAACTTGCCCGTGCCCAATAGCTCCTCGACCCGGGCGGCCACGTCTTCCACGCGATTCACCTTCACTGCCGCACCGCGTTCGAGCAGGTAATCGCTGTTTGCCGCTTCCTGCCCGGGAATGGGATTGAGGATGAAGAGCGGCTTGCCCAGCGCCAGCGCCTCGGAGGTGGTCAGACCGCCGGGTTTGGAAATGATCAAGGCCGCCACGCTCATCAGTTCGTGCATGTTGGTCACGAACCCAAGCACATCGGTCGGATGCTTGCGATCCATGGCGGCCAGCGATTCGCGGAGTTCGGCATTGCGACCCGCGACCACCACCGTTTGAAACGGCTGCGCCACCTGGTCAAGCGCCTCCAGCACTTCCGCCACCGGGCCCATCCCGAAGCCGCCGCCCAGCACGAGCAAGATCGGCAGGTCGTCGCGCCAGCCATAGCGACGGCGTACCGCCGGGGCATCGATGGCGCCCGAAAATCGCTGGGCGATCGGGATCCCCGTGGTCACCACCCGTTCCGCCTTCAACCCGCGGGCGACCATGCTCTGCCGAGTTTCTTCCGCGGCCACGCAATAGAGATCGACCTGATGCTCAAGCCACAGCGCGTGCGCCTCGAAGTCCGTGACCACGCAGGCATGAAACGGCTTGAACTCCGGATGCCGTTGTTGCACGCCCGCGAGAATCTCCAGGGGCAGAAAATGTGTGCTGATCACGACCTCGGGCTGATGCGCGCGCAGCAGCTTGGCGAAGCTCCGGTACGTGTGCCGGGCCAGTTCCCCCCGCCACCTGCCGACTTTTGCCAGCAGTCGGTGGTTGTCCGTCTTCTTGAAAATATAGCCCCAGAGTTCCGGCGCTTTCTCGATGAGCTTCACGTAGCCGTCCACGTAAACCTTCCGGTAAAGCTTCGGCACATGATCCAGCACATCGACTTGGGTAACGTGGTCGTCCGGCGCGATCAACGACCAGGCTTCCTTGACTGCGGCAGCCGCCTGCAAATGACCCGCACCAGCTGTGACCGTGGCAATGAGAACACGCATAGGAAAGTGGGCTCCTTCTACCCCGCAACCGCCGCATGAACAAAGCAATTCACGTTGGGGTGGAAGGGAATTGCAGTGGAAAAAATGGCGGGAGTGGCGGGGCTCGAACCCGACCCGAATTTCGGGGTGCAGCGAACAGGTGCGTAATCATTGGGCATTTTGCATACTCGACCATTGCTGCCGCGCACCTGCACGCACCAAACCACGACTTTTCTGTCAGGAATTGTCAGGAATTTTCGGGCATCCCTACCTCACATTCGCATCCACTTCGAACCGCGCGCCGCCGGTGAGGAACGTCACGTTCACACCGGCCGCCTTGTTCGCCATCGTCGAGCCGTAGAGCCGCACGTTCTGCGCGGCCCCGGCATCGATCGACGTCGACGCCGCCGCGCTCGAGACCAGCACGCAATCCTTCAGCGTCAGATCATCACTGCCATCCACCTGAACGGCTTTGCCGCCGGCCGCTGCGAAGGTGCTGACGATCCGGGCACCGTTCACCGTCAGCGTGAAGGGATCCTCGACGAAGGCGTGATGCACGCCGTAGCCGGCCGATGATCGGATCTCGCGGGCCGTGACGTTGTTCGTGCCCGCCGAGCACGCCAGGCCAGTGCCCGCCGTGCTGGCGATCAGGTCGGCGTCAACGACGTTGGTACCACCGCCAAGCGTAAGGCCATCGCCACCCGATGATGTGATCTCATCCGCCCGGACGAAGTTCGTGCCGCCATAGAGCTCGACCGCCCGAGGTCCGCCCGACGTGATCAGTCGCGAGTGGATACGCGTGTTGCCGTTGGTGCAACGCACGCAGCCCTTGGTCCCCGCGCCGATGAACTGCGCGTCGATCGACACGATTGATCCGCTCTTGCTGATCAACACTGCCCAGGACAAAGCGTCCGCGCTGTTGTTGATGAACTCGCCGTCGCCGGTGATGCGGCAGATGGTGTTACCATTCGCGCCCGTGGCGCTATCGTCGAAGATGGCGCCACTGGCCGCCGCCGTGTTCACCACCTTGGCCCCGGCCATGAAGTGCCAGTTAATGCCGGTCTTGAACAGGTTCCGTTCATCATAGGTGCCCGGCAGCACGATGATCGTGTCGCCAAAGACGGATGCCGTCTTCGCTGCCGTCAGTGTGAGATAGGGAAACCGCAGATCACCGCGCACGGCGGTCGTGTTGTTGCCGTTCACCTGATCGACCCACAACACCCGGCCCGTCGGCACGGGCTTGGGAACATCCAGCCCGACGGGAAATCCGCCGGCCGTGGCGCCGTCATGGCAGACC
>JANLTG010000143.1:0-255393 GCA_031362805.1 bacterium | reverse complement strand
GGCCTTGGCCTTGGCCAGCGCCGGGAGGAGCATGCCAGCCAGTACCGCGATGATCGCGATAACGACCAGCAACTCGATGAGTGTGAAGCCGCGCTTCATGGCACTTTGGTTACGCATAGCTATCTAGGTTGGTTTTGAGTTGGATGTTTTGGCGGGCACCTCAATTACCCGCTTCTCCAGCAGCATATGCTTCTGGAAGACGCGTGAGTCATTTTGAAGTTTTCCCGTCATGTGAACAGTGCTTTTGGTATATTATTGCTTCCATTGTGACAAGTGTGCGTCTCGACGCACAGGTTGATCCTCCGGCAAGATCTTGAGCGGAGTAGGCGCAGCTAACTGTTTGATGAAAAGAAAGATGCAGCGAAGCGGTCGGCGGTTTTTCAGCGCATCTAAATTTAAACGCCCTGAGCCGTATTAGCTACTCGAAGGGAAGCGATAACCGCCCAGCAAGCGTTCCCTCGCAAGTCGTTTTGATTTCCAAACCACTTCAAAAGAAACGGCCCGAGCTTTCGCCCGGGCCGTTGTGATTGCAGAGGATTAGCTGGAGGCAGCCGTTTACTTCCGGCTCGTGGTGCGCTCCTGGAGCCAGGCCATGTCCGCGTTGGCAGGGTCCATCGGCACTTGAAGGGGGATGTTTTCACCCTTCTTGAGGATCGGCGTCGTGCGCGGATCGATCCACTTCTTGATCTCGGAGTGACCGTCGGCAAAGTTGATGCCGCCGGCGCCGTTGTGATAGCTCGCGGGATAGTCCACCAGCCACAAGCCACCGTATTTGTCACCCATCCGGACCGCCCACCAACCGTCGTTGATCGAGTCTTCGCGTTCGTCGATCAGGATCCAGGTCTTGGCCGGAGCCGGGTTGCTCATGTCTTCGGTCTTGCGAAGCGGCACCCATTGGTCGCCACCGTTGCCACCGCAGTAGGCGTTGCCGCCCGCCCAGTTGTTCATCGACATCGACCGGACGCGGTTCATCAAGCGGCCGAAGATCGTCACCTGGCTCTTGTCAGCCGGGCAGCGGAACACCGCCGGATTCTTGAGGTAGGGTCCGAGATGGCCGTAGTTGCCGTTCTTCTCGAAGTTGATGATGAAGTCGGTGTTGATGTTGTCATAGCTGGAGGTGAAGTCCAGCCAGCCGCTGGCCCAGGACTTTTGACCTGCGCCGGGTCCGCCTTCGCCGACATTGCCGTTGTTGGGGGCGATCTTGCCCGCGTTGTCATCGGCATACATGACCCACGCCAGACCGAGCTGGCGGAGGTTGTTCAAGCACTGGATGCCCTGGCCTTTGGCCTTGGCCTTGGCCAGCGCCGGGAGGAGCATGCCAGCCAGTACCGCGATGATCGCGATAACGACCAGCAACTCGATGAGTGTGAAGCCGCGCTTCATGGCACTTTGGTTACGCATAGTTTGTGTAGTGGTTTTGGGGTTGATGAACGTCGCCTCAGGCGTCGACCGACTGGGCACCGCGCTTGGTGCGGGGCAACGACGGCAAGACTGATGGTAACGGTTCATGTGACTTCCCCTTTTTAAGTGCTCTAACGATCTGCAACAACTGTGCGTTCCGGGGCACAGGGTGTGCGTTTCAACGCACATAAAGAGACTGCTTCTATATGTTAGAAAATTGCTGTTGTTTCCCATTGGAATCCCTGCGTTGCTGGCCGCCCCGCAGTGAAAATGGGCGGGTCCAAAACAATCAGTATGCGCATTATCGGTGGAATCGCAGGTGGCAGAATCCTCAAAGTGCCCAAAGGCCTCGGGGTGCGGCCGACGCCTGACCTCGTGCGGCAGGCTATTTTCAACAGCCTGGGCGTCCGCGTGGTGGATGCCAGGGTGTTGGAGTTGTTTGGAGGAACGGGCGCGCTCAGCCTAGAATCGCTGAGCCGGGGCGCCCAAGCAGCGATCTGCATCGAGAAATCCGCCAAGCATGCTGCCTTTATTCGCGATAACGCGCGTCTGACCAATCTGGCTGGTGCGGCATTTCAGGTAAGGATCATGGACGCGTTCGATGCGTTGCGGCAATTGGCCACCAGCGCGACGCATTTCGACTTGGTGATGGCCGACCCGCCTTATGGCGAAAAAAATGCCGCCAAGCGTTCGGAATCTTTCGCCCAACGAACCTTGGATGACCCGCACCTGCCCGGCTTGATCGAAACCGGCGGTTTGCTTGTGCTGGGTCACGCCCGCCGGGACATTCTCCACGTCCCGCCCGTCTGGCGTGAGATCAAGGCCTTGAAACACGGCGACTCCATCTTCCGCATGCTCGCGGTGGCGGCTCCACCGGTGGCACCCGAGGTAGACGCCAACTGAGGCCCCGCCATGACGCAGTCGCTTGCGATGATTGATTGGCGTTCGTTTGGTCCCGCTGCTCCCTGGTTGCTGGCGGTGATTTTCCTCAGCGCCTCAGCGTTGATGATCTGGCGCCTCGAGGTGCTCGGCGGGAAAGGCTTTGAAGGCACGGTGCTCGGCACCTTGATCATGCCCTATTGCTCCGGCATCGGTAATCTCGTGTTCGCCTGGGTGATGGGTCGCGAGCGCGGGGCAAGTTCCGAGGTGTTCATTAACTGCCTCGTCAACAACGTAACCAATCTCACGTTGCTGATTGGGTTGCCGACGGTGATCTGGGGGGCCGCCGTCTTCAGCAAGCAGAAGAAGCTCGCCAAAGCGGCCGCCCAAAATCAGCAGATCAACCGCCTCTCACTCCTGCTCACGTTGCTGGCCGGGCTTTTCTTTACCGGCGCCGTGTGGGCGCTCTCCCGCGACGGCCGGTTGAACTTCGGGGATGGGTTGGTCTTGGTCGGCCTCTTCCTTTTCTGGCAGTGCTTCCATGTCTTTGAAGTAATGAAGTCCAATGTGCGCACGAACCGCACATTGCCTTGGTCGATCTATCCCGAACTGGCCGTGTTGCTGGTCGGAGCGGTGGCCGTGTATTGGAGCATCAGCGGCCTCGTGGGATGGTTGGAGACTGTGCAGTTGGGCTGGGTCAGCGCCCGGAACCTTGGCTGGCTGAGCGCCTGGCTCATGGTTCTCCCCAATGCGTTGCTGGCGCTGTATTACGGCTGGCGCCGTCGCTCCGAAGTGGTCTATGCCTCGCAAGTTGGTGACGGCCACATTTGTATCCCGCTGTGTCTGGGAGTTTACGCGCTGTTCACGCCGGCAAAAGTTCCGGCGATCTTCGATCTGGCGGTTCTGGTGCTGGCCGGGGCGTTGGTAATGCACCTCGCGTTGGTCGCGATCTTCGGCCGTCTGCCGCGCGCCATGGGCTGGCTGTTCCTCGTCGCCTATGCCGTGTTTCTTTGGCAAGGCCTCCCCAGTTGAACTCACCGGCGAAGCGCGGACTGGCCGGGCGCAGCGACGACGAGGGAGCCGGCCGTCCGGATTGTCCCAGCGCTCCCGTGGGGGTGACTAGCTGCGGGTTGCAAACCCGCGCTCCCAACCGCGGGGCCGCCCGCCGCTCAGGCCGTGAAGGTCACCGGGCTCGAGCGGAACTTTTCGCTCAATTCAACGAACGGCACCTGGGCATCGAGCCACTTCGCATCCTTGCTGATCTCCGCCATCGTGGTGTACAGGTTGTTGCACATCACATAGACCCCGTCGCCGACGCAGATGAAGGCGTCAAACTGCGAGCCCTTCCCTTCGCGGGTGAACTCGAAATCACCGAAATGATGCCGACCCTTCAGGAGCGATTGCCGCAGCGCCGCCAAGTCCCGGCTGAATTTGCCGGCGAACTCGTCCTTGCGTGGCCCGGAGTAGTCCAGCAACCGGGAACACTCGGGCAGGAGGCTGACCACCGCCCATTCGTCGAAAATGGTGCGGCCGTAAATCTCGTTCATCTTGCGCGCACAATCGCGCAGCCGGGGGATTGCCTGATCAAGTGTCATATCTGCTTAGCTCGGTGACCGCAGCGAAGCACGATTCGTGCAGCCCGCCAAGGGGGAACTCATTCGGCCCCTGAAAATCGGCGTGGGGTTCGCGAAAAGAATTTTCCGGCGCCAGCTTCAAGCCCGTTCCTCCCGCGCGGCTGACTTCTTCCGAGACACGCACGCACCGGAGATTGGTGCTCGGCACGCCGCTGGTTCCTATCGCGAGACCTGGCGAATCACTTGCAACTTTGCCGCCGGCCGTCGTGTTATTCCTCCAACGGCCGGCGGTCTTGTTCGCCGCCGCCCAACAAGCCATGTTTAGTTATCAGGATACCAACCACCAGGTCGTGGGCCCGTTGCCGGCCGATACCATCCGCCAGCTCATCGGTGCCGGAACCGTCAGCCGCCACACTCTGCTGCGGGCCGAGGGCGCCGGCTTTTGGCAGCCCGCCGCCAAGGTCGATGAGTTTCGCGAACTGTTCGAACGCATCAATGAGCTCGATACTTTGGTGAATGCGGGCAACGAAACCCCGCCGCTCCCCGCGCCGGCAACTCCCGTGATCGACGTTGCGGCCGAAGTTTCGAAGGAGTCAGGTCCGCAACGTGGAACCGGCGGAACCACCGAGCCCACCCCCGGCAATCGGACGGAACCCGCCGCGCCTTCAAGCTCTTCCGACCGCGAGCCGGAGCCGCCCCGAAATGTCCCGGACCGCTACTTCATGATCGGTGGCGATGGCCGCGAGTATGGACCGGTGACTGCGGCGCAATTGCGCGAGTGGCTCACCCAACGAAGGGCCAACGCCGACACGCGGATCCGTCGCGCCGACCGCCCGGAGTTCGCGCCGCTGGGCACGTGGCCCGAGTTTGCCGATGCCTTTGGTAGCCCCGGCAAGTCGGAATCCGCTTCCCCGGTGCCGCCGCCACTCGACTCCGCCAAGGCGGATCAACTGGCCGCTGAAATCATCGGCCGGGGTTACAATCTTTCGGTCAGCAATTGCTTCAGCCGCAGTTGGAAACTCTACACGACCCACTTCGGCCTGCTTACAGGCACCACCGCGATAACACTTATTATTGTGTCGCTTCTTCATTCCATTCCGGGTGCCGGCAACCTCGCCGCCATCGCACTGGGAGGTGCGTTCTCCGCCGGCTTGGGCGTGGTATTCCTCAAAACCATCCGCGGGCAGAAGGCGGAAGTGAACGACGTCTTCGCCGGTTTCAACCGCGGGTTTGTGCCGCTGCTGCTCGCAAGCACGATCATCTTTGTGCTCGTCTCGGCGGGGCTCCTCTTTTGCATCCTGCCCGGCATCTATCTGGTGGTCGCCTGGCTGTTCACTTACCAACTGAGCTATGAGCGGGGTCTGGATTTCTGGCCCGCGATGGAGCTTAGCCGGAAAGTCGTCCACGAACGGTGGTGGGAAGTGTTCGCGCTCGCGGTGGTCGCCGGCATCCTGTTCGCGGTCGGCGGCTTCGTCTTGATCGTCGGGGTGTTCCTGACCGCGCCCATCGCGTTCGGGGCGATCATGTATGCCTACGAAGACATCTTCGGCGAACCGAAACCTTGAGGTCGATCCCCGGCGGGTGCCCCGGCATCCCGCGCCGCCAAACAAATTCTGGTTCGCGACGGAACGAACGGGCATGTTCATCGTCGTAAACCAACGATGTCCGCCCACCCCACACCGCCGCCCCTCAACCCGGCCGGCGCAAAAGCCGCGAACGCCCGGCGCGAAAAGGCTTGGGTGGTCGCGATCGCCAACGCCGCGCTGCCGGGCTTCGGCACGGTGCTGGCCGGCCGCAAGGTGGGTTACTTCCAGCTCGGCCTCTCCGTGCTGGGCGTCATTTGTTTCACCGCGTTTTTGACCTACGCCGTTCCGCACCTTGGCGAGCTGTTGCAGCAACTGTCGAATCCGACCGACGACCCCGATGCCGCGTTGGATTTCCTCGCGCACTGGCTGCCCTGGATGGCGGTGGCCTTCGCGGGGATCATCCTGTGTGTCACCGCCTGGCTCTGGGCGCTGGGTACCAGCGTGAAGGAAGTGCGGGGAGGCAGCAAAGCTGAACGCCGATGACCGAACGCCGAACCAATTCCCAAATCCGAATGCCGAACGGGGCAAGTGCGACCGCGGCCATCTGGACGATTCAGCTTTCGGTCTTCGGCCTTGGTTCGGCTTTCGGCGTTCGTCCTTCGGCTTTCTGGACGTCATGAGCCGGCCACCTCCACTCGTCACCAACGAGACTGCCGAGCGCAGCTCACGCGAACCGCTCTGGTGGCTGCTGGCGATGCTCGGCGCGGCCGCGTTCGCGCGCGTAGCGCTGCAATGGAACGTCCCGTTGCCCGCCTGCGGGTTCAAGCAATTCACCGGCGCTCCGTGTCCCTTCTGCGGCGGCACGCGGGCACTGCGTTCGGCCGCCGAGCTCGACCTATGGACCGCGTTTCAGTTCAACCCGCTGGTCTTTCTTGCGGGCGTCGCGGTGATCCTCTGGTTCGGGCTGTGGTTATTCGATCGCTTCCGCGCCCGGCCGATTCAGCCGCAGGTCAAGGCGTGGCTCCGACGCTGGCCCGTGTGGTGGATCGCCGGTGGACTGGTGCTGGCGAATTGGGCTTACTTGATCCGGACCCTGCCGTAGCGGTGGGAGCGTCCTCAAGGTTCTGGGTCCGACTTTCGTGGACTGCCTTCGTGATCGTCACTTCGGGGTCGCACGATTTGCAGTGGTCGTTCGCAAGATCGTTGCCCGCCAGACATTTCAAACTTCGGCTGGCGTCAGTGCCAAAAAATCTCGCCTCGGAAATTGCGGACAAGGTAGCCTTCAAGGGTGAAGCGGATTTTCCTACCCATCTTCGGCCTGCTCTTCTTCATCGCTGGAACTTCAGTCACCGATCCGCCCACGCGCCTCGTCAAGACGGAGCCCGTGTTCTTGTCTTCCCGCGCGATCACCGCTGAAGAGCCAGCTTCGACGAGCCAGCAAGCAGCGGTCGCTGACGTGGCGGCGACCACTTCATCAACTGAGCAAAGCGTCGTCGCGGCCGCGTTGCCTCGGGCGGCTGTCTCCGCGGCACCGTACGCGACTCTGGCGGCAGCAACGCGCGTCGCGCCTCCGCCGGCAGCCAGTTCCGAAGCGAGGCACGAGGCAAGGCTCGTTGGCGCGCCATATCAAGACGAACGAATGACGGCGACTTTGGGGATCCCTTCGCCTGCGCTCCATGTTGGTCACGGAGGCCAACGTTCTTCCGGGAGCGGACCCCAGCCGCGCTTCTCCACTGCCGGGGCCAATGTCCGCGTGACCCAGGCGGAAGTGGATGCCCTGGAGGCGGGCTTGTCATCAACCCTGACGGCCATCGAGAACAGTGTCGTCACGGAGGTCTTCGGCGAAACGCTTCCGTTGGTCGGTAACAATTTCCAGGTGGCCTGGTCGAACAACGTGGCGGGCTTCCGCTACCTGACCAAGCTGCGCGGCGCCGTGGTCAGTGGGTTGGCCACCTTGACCGGGGCGGCCGACTATTCGCTGGCTGAGGTTGCCGCGCCCATCAACTCGCGCCTGGTCAGCTCCAACTTCATCGCCAGCTCCGTCTCGGTGACGACGGCGAACAATGAGGCGCAACTCACCTTCATCACTTCCGACACCTTCACGGCTGGCGCGGTGCCGCTGGAGCAAGACTTCGGAATTCCCAACCTGGACCTGCATTTCACGGGCACGCCCAGCGGCCAGACGACGACGGCGTGGGCCTTCAATTTTAGCGTCGGGGTGGATGGCGGTGGTTTCTATCTGACGACACCCGCCACGGCATTCAGTGCCAACACGACGACGACCATCAACAGTCTCAACGCCGCCGGACGCTTCACCAAGCTGCCTCATACGATCACCGACAACAACACCAGCGGCGCCACCCGGACGAGCATCCCCGCGAACTTCGCCATCACGCTCAAGGACCCGGACAACAAGGTGCGGCTAAACGAATTGTCGGGCACCGACCTGCTGGATGCGACCGTCACCGGCAGCACCAAGCTCGCGGTCAAGCTTCTGTCCTCCGTCCCCACCTCCGCGATGCTGCCGCAAGTGGGCACCGACTTGAATCTGATCTGGGTCTTCAGCGCTGCTCCAGTTGATCCCACCGATGACAACGAGACCTTCGGCAACCGGCCGCTCCTCAGCCTTGATAACAACCGCATCAATCTCGACTCCTTCTTCAACAGCTTCGCCGGCCGCGCGTTGGAGGAGGTCGTAGGGGTCACCGCGCCCCTCCAGCCGGTGATCGATGTGCTGACTGTGGCGATCCCGCTCCTCAGCGACCTCGGCTCGGACGACGTGACCATTCTTGACCTGTTCGGGGTCAGCCCGGAGCTGGTGGACGCCATCGGCGGCCTCGGCGCGGTGCTGGACCTCGCCAACACGGCCGGCTCGTTCAGCGGAAATGGAAACGTTTTCACGGATCTCGGCGACTACTCGCTGGCTTCGGGCGATATCCGCATGCAGACGCTCGACGAGATCCCCGGCTCGGTCGTGAACCCGCCGTCGTCCACCCGGGACGCCGACCTCAATGACTTCATGGACCTCGCGAGCGGCATCGAAGGCCTGAACTTCCCGCTCCTCACGAACGCGACGGTCGTCGCCAACCTGCTGCTCGGCCGCGACGCGACGCTCTTTTCCTACCAAACCGGCGAGCTCGGGTTCGACGCGGATCTCGGGCCGCTCTTCTTCCCCGTGCTCGGACCGGTGGGCGTCACGCTCGGCGGGAACATCGGGATGAAGACCGAGTTCGGCTTCGGCTACGATACACGTGGCCTCTACGACTTCAGTACGAACAACTTCGTAAATCCCGACCTCCTGTTCAATGGCTTCTACGCCATGGCGCTCGGAAACGACGGCAGCCCGCTGACGGGCATCGAGCTGTCGTTCGGTGTCACGGCGGGCGTCGAGTTGAACCTCGCCATCGCCTCCGTCGGCGTGGAGGGCGACATCACGGCCACCGTCGGCATCTATCTCGACGACCTGCTTGGTGATGAAGAGGGCCGCGTGCGCGGCAACACCCTGAGCTCGTTGCCGGTGGACAGTCTGTTCTACGCCGCCGGCCAGCTTTCGGCCGGGCTGCGTGCGTACCTGGAAATCGGCTGGCCGCCGTTCGGCGTGGAGTTCGAGTTCGAAAGCCCACGCGTTGTGATCCTGAACTTCGACTCGCGGGACACCGACGTGCCGGTGCTGGCGGAACCTGGCTCGGCCAATCCCGCGCAGCTCGTCCTGAACATCGGCGACCGCGCGCATCGGCGCATCCACGGCAACCTCGACGACCGCGCCGAGGAGATCGCGATCACGAACGTCCTGGGAAACCTGGTCGTCTCGGGCTTTGGCCACGAGAACACCTTCTCCGATCCCTTCGTCCAGATCGTGGCCAACTCCGGCAATCGGGGCGACATCATCTATGTCCATCCGGACGTGACGATCCCGGTCCTGTTTAGCGGCGGCGACAAGCGCGACCTGCTCACCGGCGGCGGCGGCTGGGACGAACTCACCGGCGGCGACGGCCCGGACAAGCTCCGGGGCCAGGGCGGCCAAAACATCATGCGCGGTGAGGCGGACAACGACGAACTCATCGGCGGGCTGGGCATCAACACCTTCGACGGCGGTCCGGGCAACGACACCGCCTCCTGGGCCGACTCCGCCGGCTCGATCACCTTCGACCTCCGCACCGGCGTGTTTACCGGCGTGGCCGTTTTCGACACGCTCATCTCCATCGAACGCTACAAGGGTACCTTCCATGATGACACGATGGACGGCAGCGAGGGACCGGACCAGTTGCTCCGCGGGTTGAAAGGCAATGACCTGATTCGCGGCCACGGCGGCGACGATCTCCTCGAAGGCGATGCGGGCGACGACACGGTGCTGGGCGGTGCGGGCAATGACATGGTCAACGGCGGTGCGGGGGCGGACGTGCTGGACGGGGGCGACGGCATTGACACGCTCTCCTATCTGGCCTCGGGCCTGCCGCTTCTGCTCGGCATTGAGGGTTCACCCGTCACGGTCAGCCTCCTCACCGGCACCGGCACGCGCGGCGATGCCGTCGGGGATGTCTTCTCCAACTTTGAAATCCTCATCGGCTCCGGCGTGCCGCAGGGCGTCAACACCCCCGCCGGCACTGGGGATTACCTCACCGGCAGCGACAACGCCGACACCATCCACGGCATGGGCGGCACCGACCTCATCCGTGGTGCGGGCGGGAACGACATCCTCTTCGGCGACAACAACATTTTCCCCACCGAATACCCCGCGGACGTCGCCCCGCTCATGGCCGGCTTCGACGCCGACACGATCTACGGCGATGCCGGCGACGACCAACTCTTCGGGCAAACAGACAACGACAAACTCTACGGTGGCGAGAACAACGACATGCTGGATGGGGGCTTGGGTGATGACGATCTCGACGGTGACGGGGGCACGGACACGCTGATCGGTGGCGAAGGCAACGACCATTTGATCACCATCGATCTGCTCAGCGCGGACTTCCTCGACGGCGGCGCGGGCACCAACCGGCTTTCGGCCGACTATTCGGACCATGCCGTCCCGCTCCGTTTCACGACCGGCACCAACAACGCTTTCACATTCCCTGGCGGCGACCGGTTCACGAACATGTTCCGGCTGGGCAGCCTCACCACCGGCCCTAGCAACGACATCATCCGCCTGTCCCCGCGCGGGGAGGACTACATGTACCCGAAGATGATCAACGCCGGCGGCGGCGATGATCTGGTCGTCGCGGATTCACGCCACTATTATCTGTTGCCCAATGGAAATTATAACCCCACGGGAGATAGCGTGCATGGCGGCGACGGGAACGACACCCTGTCGTTCGAGCACGCCAGGGGGGAACCGAACCCATATACCATATATGATGGAGCCCGCGTCAACTTGGCGCTCGGGACTATATTTGAGATCGACTATAGGCCATTGCCCGAGAATCCCCCGAACCCCGACTTCGAGTTCATGCACATGAGCGGCTTTGAGAACCTCATCGGGTCGGAGCACATTGACAATCTTACCGGTGATGCCGGGCCGAACATCATCAATCCCCTGGGCAATGGTCGGGCTAATCAGACGGACATCGTGCTTCCTGACCGGATCTTTGGTGGCGAGGGCGTGGACACCTTGCGCGTGGACTACTCCAAGATCCCGCTGGCGAATCTTCACGGCGTGAACATGTTCGTGCCCTCCGGCCTGGTCGATACCCGCGACATTGCGATCTGGGGTTACCAAGGGACCGCCCCCGGTGGTGCCGTGATCCTTAATCACATCGGTTTCGAGCGATTTGAAATCACCGGAGGAAACGGCCCGGACACTTTGTTTGGGTCGAGGCTCAGCCTCAGTTTCCCGGACATATTTTACGGCGGCGGCGGGAACGACATCATCGACGCTGGTAACGGGGATGACCTGGTCGATGGGGGCGAGGGTGATGACGACATTGATGTTTATGGCGGCAATGACATCGTGCGCGGTGGTCCGGGCAACGACCGCATCAGCGGCAATCGGGAGCTGGTCGTCGTCGATCCCACGCAGGGGCTGGGCTTCGACCTGATCGAGGCCGGCCCCGGCGATGACTTCGTGATCGACTACTACCCGAACAACCAAATGCCGATCGCGGCCCACGCGACGACGAGACTGCGCCTCGACGGCGGCAGCGGGTTCGACGCGCTCACCGCGGACTTCAGCAACCAGACGCAGCCGATCCTTTTCGATCAGAACCATCCCTCGGATCATGTCTTCCCGGACGGTTCCTGGTTCATTGGCTTCGAGAAGCTTGTTGATTTCTACAGTGGCGACGGCCCGGACGTGTTGATCTTCACGGGGCGCGAGGACAACACCGTGCGCCTGCAGGGCGGCAACGACATTCTGAATCCAGGGTTGGGAAAGGATGTCCTCTACGGCGGGGCCGGAGATGACCTGTTGATACTCGATTATTCAGTGGGCGACGATGCCGACACGGCGGGCGTGATCGAGAGCCAGCGGCGCCGCATCACCAGCGGCGCGGTGCTGGATCAACTGAGCGTGGTAGAATTTGAGCGTATGCATTTCACCGGAACGTCCAAAGCGGACACCATGACCGGCCTCATAGGTGACGATCGGCTTTTTGGCGGCGCGGGCAACGACACGCTGCGGGGTGCCGCCGGCCATGACTGGTTGGACGGCGGTCCCGGCGCGGACACGATGGATGGCTTCGGCGGCAACGACACGTTCATTGTGGATGATCCCGGCGACGTGGTCACCGATGGCAATGGTCAGGGCACGGACACGGTGCGCTCGGCCGTCAACTTCGCCCTGCCCGTCAACGTCGAGATCCTGACGCTCACCGGCAACGCGCTGAACGGCACGGGCAATACCCTTTCCAACAACATCACCGGCAACACGCGGAACAACTATCTTCGCGGCGAGGGCGGCAACGACCTCCTCAACGGCAGTGGCGGCGCGGGCGAGATCGACCGCCTCAACGGCGGGGCGAACGCCGACACCTTCGTCCTCGGCGAAGGCACCGTCCGCTTCTACGACGACGGCTCACCCTTTTCGCCCGGTTTGAATGGCTACGCGATCATCGAAGATTTTACGCCCTCACAAACGGACAAACTCAGACTGAGCGGCACTCAGGCGCAGTATCTCCTCGGCGCTTCACCGGTGATTGGCACCCCCGGCACCGCGCTTTACCACGACTCCAATGGCAACGCAGCGCTGGATGTTGCCACGGATGAGCTCATCGCCATTCTGGTTTCCGGGGAAACCCTCACGTCCGCCAACACGCTCGCGACGGCCGTTTATCCCGGCTCGATTGACTTGGCGATCGTCGGGCTCACCTCACCGATTCAGCCCATCGTCACCGACGACGGCTCTGGCCCGCGTTTCGCCGTGCAGTTCTCGATTCTCGACCCAATGCCCGCCGGTGCGCTGCTGGAGATTCAAACCAGCACCGACCTCGGTTTCTTGGATACCTGGCTGACCATCTCCAGCAAGAATGGCCCTGCGGCCTGGATCGGCCTCGCCCCAGTCACCGTCAGTCCGCCCGCCAATGGCCGCGTGACCATCACCGTCAACGATCTCCTGCCCATTGCCCAACGACCTCAAAACTTCTTCCGCGTGAAACTGACCGCGCCGTGACGCCGGACCATCGAGCAAACCATGCCCGATCGGGGTGTTGGAGTAATGGAGCATTGGAGTCAATGAATCGCGGGCAATTGACCACACCACTACTCCATCACTCCACCTCCCCGCTTCTTCATCATCTCTCCGCTTGCCAGCGCGGAAGCGACCCGCCACAAAGACCCCGACGCCGAAACGTCTGAACGCATGAGCACTCCTGAACCCATCCTGGTCGCCAAGTCGCAGTCCGAACTTTTCCTGCTGCCGCAGATGGCGAATCGCCACGGCCTGATCGCCGGCGCCACCGGCACCGGCAAGACGATCACGCTCCAGGTGTTGGCCGAAGGTTTCAGCAACCTCGGCATCCCGGTGTTCATGGCGGACGTGAAGGGCGATCTCGCCGGCCTCAGCCAACCGGGCGCGGTGAATCCGAAAATCCAGGAGCGCATCAAGCAGCTCAAGCTCGAGGGCTTCACTTTCAGCGGCTGCCCGGTCGCGTTCTGGGATGTTTTCGGCGAGAGCGGTCATCCCGTCCGCAGCACGATCAGCGAGCTGGGTCCGCTGTTGCTCGCGCGTTTGCTGATGTTGAACGAGACCCAGGCCGGCGTGCTCAACGTCGCCTTCCGTATCGCCGACGAACGCGGCCTGTTGCTGCTCGACACCAAGGATCTCCGCGCGTTGCTCCAGCACATCGGCGACAACGCGGCCCAGTTCACCACGAAATATGGCAACGTTTCCGCCGCGAGCATTGGCGCGATCCAGCGCAACCTGCTCACGATCGAGCAACAGGGCGCGGACAAGTTCTTCGGTGAGCCGGCCATCAACCTCGACGACTTCCTGCAAACCGACGCCAGCGGCCGGGGCGTGATCAACATCCTCGCGGCCGACCGGCTCATGCACTCGCCGAAGGTCTATGCCACGATGCTGCTGTGGCTGTTGTCGGAATTGTTCGAGCGCTTCCCCGAGGTCGGCGATCCGGCCAAGCCGAAGCTCGTGTTCTTCTTTGACGAAGCGCACCTGCTCTTCAACGACATCTCGCCGGCCTTGTTGGAAAAGATCGAGCAAGTCGTCCGGCTCGTGCGCTCGAAGGGCGTGGGCGTTTATTTCGTGACGCAGAACCCGCGCGACCTTCCGGACAACATCCTCGGCCAGCTCGGCAACCGTGTGCAGCACGCGCTGCGGGCGTTCACACCGCGCGACCAAAAAGCGGTGCAGTCCGCGGCCGACACCTTCCGGCCGAATCCGAAGTTCAGGACCGCCGACGTCGTCACCGAGCTCGCCGTCGGCGAAGCGCTGGTGTCGATGTTGGACGAGCGCGGACAACCCAGCGTCGTCGAGCGGGCGTTCATTTGTCCGCCGCGCAGCAAGATTGGGCCGATCCCGCCCGAGGTGCGGCAGCAGATCATCCGTTCTTCGCTGGTCTTCGGCACGTACGAGCAGGCCGTGGATCGTGAGTCAGCTTATGAGCTCCTGCAAAAGGCGCAGGAGGGCGCGACCACTCTGGCCGGCGCGGAAGAAAAGAAGCCGTCGCTCTTCGGGTCCATCTTCGGCGGCATTGGTGGCGGTGCAGCAAGCCCGGCGCCGCGCAGTCGCGGCGGACGACAGCCGGAATCGCTCGTGACTGCGATGGCCAAGAGCACGGTGCGGGCGATGGGCAGTTCGGTCGGCCGCGAGATTGTGCGGGGAATCCTGGGCTCGATCTTTGGCGGGCGGAAGCGGTAAGGCGTGAGGAAGTGACCGCAGCTTCGGACCGTCCTCGCGTGCCACGCCGAAGCGGTCGTTCGGCGAAGGCGGGTTCTTGTTTTCGTAATCGATTCGGGCCAATAGGGTGTTGTTGGACGGCCCCCGCAGGCATTGGCAGGGACTTCGACAATGCGACCAGCCCTCACTTCGTGGGCAAAACTTCCTGCTTCAACAGATTCACGGGATTGGCTGCAAAGTGCGGGTCACGGTGAACCGGGGTCGCGTTCGCCAGCGAAGCGGTGGCGGCAATCAAAACATCCATCGCCGCAACGTGGGCGGTCGCGCTGTTTCGCAATCGAATGGCCTCGCTCCGCGCGGCTTCGTCCACGACCGCCATCTCGTTGAGCAAGGCGCGATAACGGTTCTATTCCGCGGCGCGGGCTATTGCGTCTACGCCAAGTTGATGCAGGCGCAGTTCGAACTCATCGAGCGAGAGAATGGAAGAGCCCGCCACCACCAGGGCATCCTCAAGCAGTGCTTGAACCCGTTCCGCGCCCGGTTCTGCAAGGTACTGGGCCAGCAACGCCGAGGTGTCCAGCGCGTATGGAATCTGGCTTGCCTTGGCTCGGTGTGGTTTCTAGCTTCAAGGCCATGGAACAGTTGCAAGAATACTTGCCGGTCGCGATCCTCGCTGTCGTCGCGCTATTGTTTGCTTTCGGCACATTGGCGTTGTCGGTGGTTTTGGGTAAGTCGGGAAAGCTAACCAAGACCAAGGACTCGGCGTACGAGTGCGGCATGAACCCCATTGGTGAGGGCAATGCGCGATTGTCGGTGAAGTTTTACCTCGTCGCCATGCTTTTCATCCTGTTCGACATCGAGGTTGTTTTCATGTTTCCGTGGGCGGTCGTCTACAAGTCCATGCTCGTCAACCCTGCCACGACCAACTTGATATTCTTTAGCATGATCTCCTTCATGGGGATCTTGGTGGTGGGCTATATTTACGCGCTAAAGAAGCGCGCCTTCGACTGGAGGAGTTGATTTGGGCTGGCGCGATGGGCCGCGCTCACCATACTCCGGCATGGCCTTTTCCGATCTTCCGCAACAGGCTGCTCCTGTTAGCTTGCTTCAACGAAGTCTCTCCAACTGTCGGCTCGCACACGCGTATCTTTTCTTGGGTGACTCGCTTGATGATTTGGAGGCGCTCGCCCGCAACCTTTCGAAAACGCTCAATTGCGTGCGCCATCACACACAGTTTCCTGCGCAGGCAGATGCCTGTGATGATTGCCTAAGTTGCACGAAGATTGAGCATTCCAATCACGCCGACGTCCGCTGGATTCGCCCCGAGTCCAAGTCCCGCATCATTTCCGTTGATCAGATTCGTGAGTTGATGCAGACCATTTATCTGAAACCGACGGAAGCGCGCTTCAAAACCACCGTCCTCGTCGCTGCTGATCGTTTGAATGTACAGGCGGCCAACGCTTTCCTGAAAACTTTGGAAGAGCCGCCGCCCAACACCGTGTTCATTCTCCTCTCCACGGAACCGCAGCGAATTCTGGAAACGATTCTCTCGCGATGTTTAAGACTACATTGCGGCGCACGAGGTGGTCAGGTGCCTCCGGAAACGGTGAGCTGGGTAGCCGCGTTTTCAGAAACCGCCTCGAACACGGGCGGAGGATTGTTTGGCCGCTACCGACTGCTGGATGAATTGCAACAACGGCTCGGCACCATAAAAGAAGAGGTTGAGAAAACTCTGAGCAACCAGTCGCCCATCGAGCGCTATGAAGACGCCGATCCGAAACTGATCGAACAATGGAAAGATGAGCTGGCAGCCGCGATCGAGGCGGAGTATCGGCGCCGGCGATCGGACCTGCTGGCTGCCCTACAGTTCTGGCTGCGCGATATCTGGTTGGCCGTTCGCCAGGTGCTCGAACCTGGAGTGTCCGTTTTTCCGCAGTTAACTTCAGCGACCGAGCGAGTTGCCAGCCGTCTGGATGCTGCAAAAGCGACGCGCAATCTTGAGGTTTTGGAAACTACCCAAAGGCTGCTCCAGACGAATGTTCAGGAGGCGTTGGCACTGGAAATCGGTCTCCTCAAGTTGAGCCTTTGAAACCATATGGCGCGCGCGAATCCAGATCGCGGCAAGCCCAACAAGGGGCCGAAGATGGCTCTGATCTATTCCCAGAGCCTCTTTGTAGTAGTTGGGTTGTTCTTCGGGCTGGCATTGCTCAAGTTTGGCAACCCGGTGATCTTCGAAGGCAAGCTGCCTCCGCCGTCCAACCTCTCAGAACTGGTTCATTTCAACTGGCCAATCCAATGGGGTTGGGTGATCGCCGCAATCATCGGAGTCTTGCTGCTTCCGCTTTGCCGGCTTCCGGCCCGCTTTCCAAAGTGGTTGTTGATCGCACCTAGCGTTTGGCTGCTTTGGCAATGGGTCGCCGCTGCCGATTCTATCCTACCCGATTTGTCGCGGCTGACAGTATTTCACTTAACCGTGGTAGCGGCGTGCTTCTACTTTGGACTGTTGGCAACGCGGGGGATCCCAAGTTCAATGCCGATCTGGCTGGGCATCGGGATCGGGCTATGTTTGGTAATCTCCATCGGCTTTCAGCAACAGTTTGGCGGTCTGGAGGAAACCCGGATCTTTTACGAGAAGCTGGCGCGGGGAGAACAAACTCCAGAGCTTCAGGCCGCGTTCGATCGGCCTGGGGTTCGCGAAATCTGGCAGTCACCACTCTTCCAGTTCAAGGTGAACAGTCGGCGGATTTACTCGACGCTGTTTTACCCGAACACCCTCGCTGGAGTGCTGTTATTGCTCACGCCCGGATTGGTGGCAGCTGTTTGGCTGGCATTTGGAGGCGCCTCGCGGATCACCCGCTCAATGCTCGCCGGGTTGATCCTGATGGGCGCCGGCTTTTGTTTGATCTGGTCGGGCTCAAAGGCTGGCTGGCTGATTGCAGTTGTACAAGGAGGATTGTTGTTCTTGCGGTCTTCAATCCCAACCAAATGGCGGCGGATGATCGTGATCACAATTGCGATTGTCGGGGTGGCAGGTCTGGTGATTCGGAATCTGGACTATTTTCAGCGCGGCGCCAAAAGCGTGGGCGCACGCACGGACTACTGGGTGTCTGCCGGCCAAGCTTTCGTGGATAACCCGGTTACGGGGACAGGGCCTGGAACTTTTGGCGAGGCGTATCGAGTTAGAAAATCCGCCGACTCGGAGATGGCGCAACTTGCACACAACGATTTTATACAACAGGCCTCCGATTCGGGTGGTGTCGGGTTCCTGAGCTTTCTTGTTTTTGTTGGGGGCGGTTTCTGGTGGCTCTCTCGGAACCTCAGTTTCAGCAGTTCGGCGTTTGCTTTTGTGATATGGATCGGACTAGCGGGCTGGATTCTGCAATGCTTGGTTGAGTTCGGTCTCTACATCCCTGCGATCGCCTGGCCGGCATTCTTTTTGTTCGGTTCGCTGTGTCGCGAAGCTGCAAATCACGTCGACACCTCCGCAGCCAGCCGATAGCATTGGCTCGAAATGAAAGTCCTCTACCTGAATGGACCCAACTTGAATCTGCTCGGCACGAGACAACCCGAAATCTACGGCAAGCTGACTCTGGGGGAGATCGAGCGAAGCGTTAGGGATAAAGCTGCCGCCATCGGGGTGGAGATTGACTTCCGTCAGAGCAACGCTGAGGGCGAATTGATCGGCTGGATCCAGGGTGCGCGGGATTGTTTCAGCGTTATTGTCGTTAACGCAGGTGCGTTGACCCACACAAGTTTGGCGATCCGAGATGCGATTGCGGGGTGTGGCGTGCCGGCAATTGAGATTCATCTTTCCAACACCCACGCGCGCGAGGCGTTTCGTCATTATTCCTTCCTATCTGGCGTGGTGAAGGGGGTCATTGCTGGGTTTGGCTTAAGCAGCTACCTCTTGGCGCTAGATGCAGCCGTGAGCGTTAACGCGAATCAAAAGCAGACTCACTCTGAGGTAAATGTCCACTGATTTTGCAACTGTCTTTATCAACCTTCGCGCCCGGTTTTACCTGTTGACGTCATAACTCGTGTTGTTACGCTGCGCCCCGAATTAACAAACCGTTTCCAAGCAATGTCGACTGTCGGCAACTGCTTTCTTGATCAATACGTGCAGTGCGGTTTCACCGAATTGGCCGCGACTTAACCCCGGAGTAAATGTGGACCTGAAAGATATTAAGTCGATCGTCGACCTGATGAAGAAGAACTCGATTTCCGAGTTCGAACTGGAAAAGGACAACTTCAAGATCCGGCTCAGGCGTGGGCATGAGGGCGGGATGCAGATACTTCCTGAAGACTATGTCCTGCCCTCCGCGACCCCCCATGCGGCGATCGCTGCTGCCGCCGCGCCCGTCGCGGTGGTTCCGGGCGGGATGGAGATCAAGTCGCCGATGATCGGCACCCTCTATCGGTCGCCTTCCCCTGAATCTGCCCCGTACGCTGATGTCGGTACTGAGGTCGATCCCGATACCGTGGTCTGCATCATCGAAGCGATGAAGGTGATGAACGAAATCAAAGCCGAAGTCCGTGGGGTGATCACGCAAGTTTGTGTCGATAACGCAAAGCCGGTGGAATTCGGCCAGGCGCTATTCAAGATTCGGCCGCTTTAAGCCACCACCGCCGGCCACAAGTCGCTCTGCTTTCGCCATGTTTGAAAAAATCCTCGTAGCCAATCGCGGTGAAATCGCTGTCCGGGTCATTCGTGCCTGCAAGGAGTTGAACATCAAGACCGTGGCGGTCTATTCGGAGGCGGATGCCAACTCGATGCATGCGCAGTTGGCGGATGAGGCGATTTGTATCGGCAAAGCTCCCAGCAACGAGAGCTACCTGCGCATTGATCGCATCATCAGCGCGGCAGAAATCGCAGATGTGGATGCCATTCACCCTGGGTACGGATTTTTGTCCGAGAACGCCCACTTCAGCGACGTCTGCGAGAGCTGCAATATCCGGTTCATCGGCCCGAGTTCTCGGGCAATGAACGCTTTGGAGGACAAATCTGTCAGCCGAAACCTGGCCAAGAAAGCCGGCGTGCCTCTGCCCCCCGGGTCCGACGGCTTGATCGAAAACGAACAGGAAGCCCTCAGTACGGCGAAGCGGATTGGCTACCCGATCATGATCAAGGCCGTGGCGGGCGGGGGCGGGCGCGGGATGCGAGTCGCCCACAATGACATTTCGTTGATCAAGGGCTACCACACGGCGCGAACGGAAGCGGAGAAAGCCTTCGGCAATTCGGGCGTGTACATCGAGAAGTTCATCGAAAGCCCGCACCACATTGAGTTTCAGATTCTGGGCGACAATCGGGGAAACATCATTCATTTGGGCGAACGCGACTGCTCCGTGCAGCGCCGCAACCAGAAGATCGTTGAAGAGACCCCCTCGCCCTTCATCGAGAATAAGTTCAAGCACCTGCGCAAGGCGATGGGTAAGGCGGCAGTGAAGATTGCGGAGGTCGCCAACTACACGAACGCCGGCACCGTCGAATTCATCGTCGACGAAAAGGGAAATTACTACTTCCTCGAGGTCAACAAGCGCATCCAGGTCGAGCACCCGATCACTGAGGAGGTCACTGGGGTCGACCTGGTGAAGCTGCAGATCATGATCGCGATGGGGGAACCGTTGAAGATGTCGCAGAGCGACGTGGTGTTCAAGGGCCACTCCATCGAGTGCCGGATCAACGCCGAGGATCCGTTCAGTGATTTCCGGCCGAGTCCCGGCCGCATCGAAATGTATTACGCCCCAGGCGGCCGGGGCGTGCGTATCGATAGCCATGCCTACGCCGGCTACACGATCCCGTCGCACTACGATTCCATGATCGGCAAGCTGATCACCACTGGCAAAGACCGGCGCGAGGCCATGGACTTAATGAACCGCGCGCTCGGCGAGTACATGATCACCGGCATCAAGACTACAATTCCCTTTCAGCAGGCCATCTTGCAGGACCCGAACTTCCGCCGCGGCGTTTACTCGACCAACTTCGTCGAGCAACTCCTGACCGGCGCTCGCCGCGAGTTGATCGAAGAAAAGGCGTAGCCGGCCGGCGCCCTCGGCCAGGTTGCCAGGTTGCCGCGTTGTGGCGATCACCGAAGGGCCTTTACCTGTTTTTGATCCTCGATCGTTCCACCCTGCCGCCCAATCCCTTGCTTCCCCCTGCCCTGCTTGCTAGCGTCCGCGCTCTTTTACAATGAGCACCGACTACAAAGATTCGCTCAATCTGCCGCGCACGGACTTCGCCATGAAGGCCGACCTCGTCGCGCGCGAACCCCAGCGACTCGCGAAATGGGAGGCCGACGGCCTCTACGCAAAGATTCAAGCCGCGCGCTCCGGTGCCGAGAAGTTCATTCTCCACGACGGACCGCCCTTCGCCAACGGCGATGTCCACGTCGGCACCGCGTTGAACAAGATTCTCAAGGACATCATCCTCCGCTACCAGACGATCCGCGGGAAGGCCGCGCCCTACGTGCCCGGCTGGGACTGCCACGGCCTGCCGATCGAGTTCAAGGTTTCCCAGGAGATGCGCAAGGCCGGCAACACCGACGCCGACCCCGCGACTATCCGCAAGGCGTGCGACGCCTATGCGCGCAAGTATATCAACATCCAGCGCGAACAGTTCAAGCGGTTGGGCATCCTGGGCGAATGGGACAAGCCCTATCTCACGCTCGACAAGTCATACGAAGCTGACGAGCTCCGGCTGTTCGCGGACATCGTCGAGCAGGGCTTCGTCTATCGCGGTAAGAAACCGGTGTATTGGAGCATCCCGGCCCGCACCGCGCTCGCCGAGGCCGAGGTCGAGTATCAGGACCACGTCAGCCCGAGCATCTACGTGAAGTTCCCGGTCATCGGCCGGCCCGGCACGTTCATCCTGATCTGGACCACCACGCCGTGGACGCTGCCCGCGAACCTTGCGGTCGCCTGTAACTCGACCTTCAGCTACTCGCAAGTGCTGGCGAATGGCGAGACCTTCATCGTCTCGACCATGCTGCTGCCGACGATCGCGCAAAAGGCGGGTTGGGGTGGCTACGAGATCCAGCAGAGCCTTACGGGTGATCAACTCATGGGCGTCGAGTTTCAGCATCCGTTCTGCAATCGCACGGGGAAGATCTTTGCCGGCGACAGCTTCGTGACCAACGACACGGGCACGGGTTTCGTCCACATCGCACCTGGCCACGGCCAGGAAGATTATCAACTCGGCCTCGCGAACGGGTTGCCGATCTATTCGCCGGTCGATGACGACGGCTGCCTCGCGCTGACGAACGATCTGCCCGTCGAGCAACAGATGCCCAGCGAACTCGTCGGCAAGGCGATCCTCGAGAAGAATCACAAGAGCGAGGCCAACGAGGCGGTGCTCGAACTTCTGCGGTCGAAGAACGCGCTGCTGCATCAGGAGGCGTACACGCACAGCTACCCGCATTGCTGGCGCAGCAAGACGCCCGTGATCTTCCGCGCGATGGATCAGTGGTTCATCCGGATTGATCACGTTCCAACTTCTGTAGCAGCCGACGTAAGGAGGCTCACTTCTCCCGGGGCTAAAGCTGATCAGAGCCTCATCACCCCGGCTGCTACGTTTAGGCAATTGGCCCTCGCCGAGATCGATCGCGTGAAGTGGATTCCCGATTGGGGCATCAACCGCATCCGCGGCGCCGTCGAGTCGCGTCCCGACTGGTGCATCTCGCGGCAACGCTCGTGGGGCGTGCCCATCCCGGCGTTCTACGACGCGGACAAGAACCCGATTCTCGACGCGCGCATCGTGCGGCGGGTCGCGGACCTCGTGGCTGAGCATGGCTCGAACATCTGGTTCGAGCAGAACGCGAAGACGCTTTGGAAAATGGTGCGGCCCGACGACTGGTCCGGTCCCGAAGCCGTCGCGAAGTCCGCCGACACCCTCGACGTGTGGATTGACTCCGGCTCGTCGTCGCGCGCCGTGACCGCCGCGCGACCTGAATTACGCCGGAGCGCGGGCGGCTCGCCCGCCGGGACTTCCGGATCGACTGCGGACGAGCCGTCCGCGCTCCCGTTCCAGGCCGACATGTATCTGGAAGGCTCGGACCAGCATCGCGGCTGGTTCCAGTCCTCGCTGTTGCTCTCGCTCGCGGGCAACGGCGCCGCGCCTTACAAGACCGTGCTCACCCACGGCTTCATGGTGGATGCCGACCGCGAAAAAATTTCCAAGAGCAAGCAGGGCCAGGGCGGCTACGAGAAACCGCAGACCGCCGAGGCCTACGTGAAGAACTACGGCGCCGACGTCGTGCGCTTGTGGGTTGCGTCGCAGGATTTCCGCAGCGACATCGTGGTGAGCGATGAGCGGGTCAAGAAAGTGAGCGAGACCTATCGCGGTCTGCGCAACGCGCTCCGCTACCAGCTCTCGAACCTCTACGATTTCGATCCCGCGAAGCACACCGTGCCGGACGACCAGCTCTTGCCACTAGACCGTTGGATTCTCTGGAAGTTTTCGGAGGTGGAAGCTGGTGTCATGGGAAAATGGGATAAGGCTGCCGAAAAGCTCCAACTTTCAAAGCAAGGTTCCTATGATCGTTTTGAGTTCCACAGTGTTTATCAGATTATCAGCCAGTTCACTGCTGTTGAACTTTCTTCGGAATACCACGATTTCATTAAGGATCGCCTTTACACTGCGGGTGCGAATGAACACAGGCGGAGGTCTTCTCAAACAGCACTTTACAAGATGGTGACACGCCTTAGCCAGATGTTGTCGCCAATCCTTGTTTTCACAACCGACGAGGCTTGGGAACAAGTTCCAGGAAGGCAATACACTTCTGTTCACGTCGGTGTGGCTTGCCCGCACCTGATGTCCAAAGACTTTAGCTGCGAGTTGATCGACGATCTGCTCGACTATCGGCATTTCAAGGTGCTGCCCAAGCTTGAGGAGGCTCGTCAGAAGAAGCTCATTGGCAAAGCGCTTGATGCAGTAGTTCGCATCAGGACTAACCTGCCGGGAAAAGCCCTGCAGTATGAATTAGAATATGGAGCCGAAAACCTGCGCGAACTACTCGGGGTGTCGCATGTGTCGATCGAGATTCTCCTGCAGCCCTCGGATTCGGTGTACGATGAAGTGACTGTCGTGCCCGCATCGGCGGAAGGACGCAAGAAATGCGCCCGCTGCTGGCATTGGGAAACTGACGTCGGTTCCAACGCCGATCACCCGACCATCTGTGGCCGGTGCATTCAAGCGGTCACGGCTGGTTGATGGTTGGCGCTCACGTCAGTCACGGCGGCGCGGCAACGCCGCCCTACCTTTGTTTGGTAGGGCGGACCTGCCGGTCCGCCGAAATATCCCGCAGACGAGCGCAGCGATGTTTGCGGTCCGGGCCGTGATCAACGGAGCAATCGGTTGCAAGCTTTCCAGGCCCGGCGGGCCGACCCGTTTATAGAATTCCCCGGTCAGAGATGACGAAGCTCCGTAGGAGCGGCCTGTTTCTTGAAGCCGCTCCGACCGAGCCTGGACCGTTGATGATTGCGACGTGTCTATAAACGGTCGGCTCCCAACGGAGCTGGGGCCGGCGGATTCACGGTCTGTTCAGGGAATCGCCCCCGTGGCACCGACGCCGGTTGCCGCCCAAAGTGCATGTAAAGCATGCTTTACAGTCGCCGGCATGACAACCAAATGTTCCGCGTTACCCGAACCGATGCAGATGTCCGTCTGGGCATCCCTCAAACTCAACACCTGGGCCAGTGTGGCGGTGATCGCGGCGTTTGCGTCGCGCATCTGGCTGAAGTCTGACGACCTGGCCGGCGTGCCGCGCGTGCTCGTCGCCTGGATGGTGCTCGTGCCGGCGGCGCTCTACCTGCGGGCGATCTATCGTTGGGCTCGTTCGCTGGATGAAATGCAGCGGCGAATCCAGCTCGAGGCGCTCTGCTTTGGCACTTTGGGAATGCTGTTCATCGCCCTGGCTGTTGATCTCCTACGGCTGGCCGGATTCGCGACTAGTCTTACGTTCGGCTGGGAAGGCTATTTCGCCTTCACTTATTTCCTCTACATCGGCGGACTCGTGATGGCCAACCGCCGCTACCGATGAAAAACCGGCTTCGTGAATTGCGCGCGGCTAAGAACTGGTCGCAGGGCGATCTCGCCGACAAACTCGGCGTCTCGCGCCAGACCATTAACGCGATCGAGACCGAGAAATACGATCCCAGCCTGTCGCTCGCTTTCAAGGTGGCGAAGCTTTTCAAGCGGCCCATCGAGGAAATCTTCACGGGCGACGGTGCTTGAATGCCACTGAGGGAGCAGGCCCGACTACGTCGCGCTGATGGTGGGTTGGTTCGGTTGGCATAATTTCCGCAAGCTGCTGCCCCAGAAACGTCAGCTCGAAGAACTGGCGCAGTCCTACGAATGACGTTCGCCGGCCAGCGCGCGGACGTTGGCGCTCGGCGAGACCAGCCGACATTCTGCAATTTTATGGATCGTTGTAAGAAACCTCGCGCTGCCCGCTACTAATGAGAGTGAATTGAATCACGGGCATGGACGAGCACGAACAACAGCAGACGTTTGACGAATGGTTGGCGCGCCATCGCGGGCTGATCTTCAAAGTGGTTCGCGCCTACGCGTTCACGCCGCACGACCAGGACGACCTGTTCCAGGAGATCATCACGCAGGTGTGGAACTCGATCCCCCAGTTTCGCGGCAGCTCGGCGGTGACCACGTGGCTCTACCGCGTGGCGTTGAACACCGCGCTGGCCTGGATGCGCCGCGAGCGCCGCAACCGCGACCGCACGCAGGCGCTCGACGGCTCCGAACTCGTGCTGGAGACGCCCACGCGCGCACCCAGCCCGCGGCTCGACTGGCTTTATGAACAAATTGCGCGACTCGATCACGTCGATCGCTCGCTGACGCTGTTGCTGCTCGACGGGCTCAGCTACCGCGAAATGGCGGAAACCCTCGGCATCACCGAGAGCAACGTCGGCGTAAAACTCAACCGCATCAAAGCCCACTTCATCAAACAATCGCAGGAGAACACCACCTATGAACTTTGAAGAACTGAAAGGAGTCTGGGATTCGCAAGACAAGGAACCCCTTTACGTGGTCCCCCAGACCGCGCTGCACGAACTCGTCCGGCAGCGCCGCGACGACGAGCACCGAAAGACGGCGGTGCGTCATGCCATCGAGACCATCGTCAACGCCGTCGCTGGATTGGTGACGCTGGTCCTTGCCGGCTGCCTGGCCTGGGGTGATCCCGCCTGGCTGGCCACCTTCTCCTGGTTGAAGGCATCAGTATCACCTTGGGACGCCGCCGCGCTGTTTCTCGCCGGCGTGGCCTGGCTCTTTTGCGCCGCCTACATGTGGAGCGCACGCCGCCGCCAGATCCAGCGCGAGGAAAACCTGGCCCAGTCCATTCGGGGCGATCTCGAACGCGCACTCGCCCACGTCGCCTTTCGGATTCGGATCGCGCGCGACATCGTGTGGTGGGGTTTGATCCCCGCGTGGTTCGCCGCAGGCCTGTTCGTCCTCGTTCTCTTCCGCCTGCAACAAGCGCCCAGTTGGGCCTACTGGGTGATCGCGTTGCTGATGGTGGGAACCTTCGTGACGATCCAGTGGTGGCAGCACTACGCCATCCGCAAGTTCTATGAACCGCGCCGCCGGGAACTGGAATCGCTCCGGGCCAAGCTCACCAACCCGGAGGCGTAAGCCTATCGCGACTCGGCAGGAATGCCTCGGACCCGGAACTTTCAGCGGACAGCCACCCCGGTTGATCGAGACCAGATTGACAAAAAACGTCGCAACAAAACCCAAGCCGAAACCATATTATCAAAATGAAACGCCTCCTTCGCTTCCTTGCCTTGACCGTGCTCGGTCTCGCCCTCTCAGCCGATCCGCTGCTTGCCGCCACCACTCCCGCCGGCCATTGGGAAGGTACCATTACTTTGCCCGGCACCGAACTCGCCGTCCGCGTCGATCTGGAAAAAGTCGCCGACGCTTGGGCGGGTAGCATCGACATTCCCGTGCAGGCCTTGCGCGGGTTCAAGCTGGGCGATATCACGGTCAAGGACGCCGCCGTGTCATTCACCATGCCGGCCATTCCCGGCGATCCGAAGTTTGCCGGCAAGCTGGCCGCGGATGCCAAGACGCTCAGCGGCGATTTCACGCAGGGCGGTCAGACGTTTCCCTTCAAGCTCGAGCGCAAAGCAAAGGCCACGAGTATGGCTGGGGAAACTCCCTCGAAGGGCTTTCCCGGCAAAGGGCTCGTCGGTTACTGGCAGGGCTCGCTCAAGCCATCGCCCGTCATCGAACTGCGGCTCGTGCTCGAGGTCACCAACACTCCGGCGGGCCAACCCACGGCCGTCATCGTCAGCGTGGATCAAGGCAAGGTGCGCATCCCGGTGACCGCGCTCACGGAGAAAGGTGGCACGGTGCATCTCGAAACGAGCAGTGTCGGTGGCGTGTTCGATGGCAAGGTCAGCGCGGACGGCTCCGAGATTGACGGCACCTGGAAGCAGGGCGGCGGCGAGTCGCCGCTTATCTTCAAACGGCTGGAGAAGGCCCCCAACTTCAGCCGGCCGCAGGAGCCGAAGAAGCCTTATCCCTACGACGAAGAGGAAATCGTGTTCGAGAATGTTGCGGCCAACCTAAAGCTCGCCGGCACCTTGACGGTGCCGCGTGGCAATGGACCGCATCCTGGAGTGGTGCTGATCACCGGCTCCGGCGCGCAGGATCGCGACGAGGCAATTCTCGGTCATCGGCCGTTCCTCGTGCTGGCGGATCACCTCACGCGGCAGGGCATCGCGGTGTTGCGCTATGATGATCGCGGTGTGGGCAAATCGACCGGCACCTTCGCCACGGCGACGCACGAAGACTTTGTGACCGATGCTCTGGCGGCGCTGGCTTGGTTGAAGACGCGCAAGGAGATTGATCCGAAACGGCTCGGCCTCGCGGGCCACAGCGAAGGCGGGATCGTCGCGCCGTTGGCGGCGGTGAAGCAGCCCCCCGACATTGCGTTCATCGTGCTGCTGGCTGGTGTCGGTGTGCCGATGGAAGAATTGCTCGTGCAACAGGGTCAGGACATCGCCCGCGTCATGGGTGCCGATGCCGACGCGTTGAAGAAGAGCGCCGAGTCGCAGCGCGAAATCTTCGAGCTCTTGAAGGAGCCGATCGAACGGCCGGTCATGGAGAAAAAGCTGCGCGAGCTTTTCCAGAAACAATTGGCCGAGGTCACGGACGAACAGCGCCAGTTGCTCGGCTACTCGGATGCGATGCTGGAGGGCCAGTTGCAGACCGTGTTGACGCCGTGGTTTCTCAAACTGCTCGCCTACGATCCGCGCCCCACATTGCGGGAGGTGAAATGTGCCGTGCTCGCAATCAATGGGGAGAAGGATCTGCAAGTCGCGGCGACGCAAAATCTGGCGGCGATCCGCGAAGCGCTCGCGGCGGGTGGCAACCCGAAGGTTGTGATCAAGGAATTCGCGGGACTGAATCACCTGTTCCAGACCTGCACCACCGGCGCGGTGTCCGAGTACGGAACGATCGAAGAAACCTTCAACCCGGTGGCGCTCGCGGCCGTCTCCGACTGGATCCGTCAGCAGACCGGGCTCAACTGATCGCCAGCGAAGGTCGCCCTTGGCCGGCTACTGCGGCGGCAGCGGCGCTTGATTCGGCAGGCGCAGATAATAGATCAGGTCGCGCACTTCCTGTTCTGGCAACGTGTCCAGCAGTCCTTCGGGCATCATCGACAGCTCGCTCTGCTGGGTCTTCGCGATGTCTTTGCGGGGCAGCACGAGCAACTCGTTCGCGGTCGCCACGGTCAGCGCGTTGTTGTCCTGGCTTTTCAGGATGCCAGTGATCAGGCGGTCGTCTTTCAGCTCGAAGGTCGAGGTGCGATACTCGTTCGGTATCACCGCGTTCGGGTCCACCATGTTCTGCAAAATGTAATCCATGTCCCCGCGGTTGGAGCCGGTCAGATCGGGCCCCACCTTGCCGCCAAAATCGAAGAGCGTATGGCATTGGGCGCAGATGCGGTTGAAAACGGTGCGACCGCGGGAGGCATTGCCCGGCGATGAGCCACCGGCATAATACGTCGCCTTGAATTTTTCGATCTGCTTCTGCTTGTCGGCCGAGCTCTCGCGGAAGGCGCCCCAAACCTTCTCGATCGAAGCGCTCACCCCCGCGTCGTTCAGGTTGCGCAACTGCCGGAGCAGATCGGCGGTCAGCGCCTGCCGTGGCACCGTGCCGGTCTCGACGGCAGCCAAGAGAGGACGCGCATAAGTCACGCGCGAGGCGAGCGTGTTCACAGCGTCGCGCTTGCCTGCGTTGTCCAAGGTCGCGTAGGCGGCCAGCAAGGCCTCCGGCGTCTTGGGATCGTTAAATGCCGCCAGCCCGCGAATCGCGTCGCCGCTGATCGCAGCGTCCTTCAATAGCGCCTGCAATATGGCCGGCAGTCCGGCGTCCTTGACGGACAACAGGGCTTTCAACGCGTCGCGTCGTTCTCCCGCACCGGTGGTGGTGTTTTTCAGCGTCGCCTTCAAAGTTGCCAACGCGGTCGGGCTGCCAAATTTCAAACCGAGCGTTTGGGAGAGTGAACGGATTTCTCCATTGTCACTCTTGCTGAGGGCCGGCTCTACCTTTTGCCAACCATCCGGCATCGGCACCTGGGCGCGGCCTTCCATGGCCTGGCTCATGCCGCGCAAAACATCGAGCTGCAGCTGGGCGTCTTTGCTCGAGCCGAGCAGTTGGACAAGTGGGGCCAGGCCATCGGCGGCGTGGCTCGTCCGGGCTGCCGAAGCCAGCGCCAGCAAGGTCAAAGCGAGTAGGCAAAGCGTTCTCTTCATGAATTTTCTCAAGTTAATGTTCGCTCTCGAAGTGATGCTCAGCGGGTGCCCGCCAGGCTCTCGGTGGTCATACGGCGGGTGACGTATTGGCGGAGCAGCGGAATCTTGCAGTCGCTGAGCAGCTTGATCGCGTTGCCCGCGTCCGCACCCACGACGGGCTCCATCGCATACCAATACATGAGCGGCAGATTGTGATCGCTCGCATCTTCGCCGTGAGCGGTCAGTGCGGTGAGGATCGGCAGCCGCTGCCCGACCGGCAGCCGTTGCAAGGCCGAAGCAAGGTACAGACGAACCAGGGGCGACTTGTCGCCGGCGGCCATGGAGGCGAACTGCGCCAGCTCGGTGGCCGAGGCTTCCCCGTCCTCAACCGCAAGTTGAATGGCCCAGGCGCGGACGTACTCATCCCCGCTGCGCAATGCTTGATCGGTCAACTTGCCCAGGCCACCGGTCACGTGGAGCGTCCACATCGCCCGCAGCTTGTCCGGCGTCGTCTTGGCCGTGGTCGCGGTCTGTTCGAGGAGCTGCCGCGCGCTGGCTGCGATGGTTCCTTTGCTCGCGCGCTCCTGAAGAATGCGCCGTGCATGGCGGGCCTTGAAGTCGTTGGCGTGAGTTTGCAATTTCGCGAGCTCGTCGTCGCTCAGCTTTTGCAGGTCCACCCTGGTGACGGGCTGGTTGTTGTAAACCACCTTGAAGACGCGGCCGTTGCTGCGGTCGTGGCCGTCGTCGCGGTTGTGGTGACATTGATTGGCGTCATACCAGTCGATCATGAACACCGAGCCGTCCTGATCGTAAAGCAGGTTGAGCACTTGCGACCAGCGATCCTGGAAGTTGAGAAAGTCCGCGCCGTGTTTGCCGACGTAGCCGGAGCCTGCGCGCGTCGGGACATCCATGTTCAAGCGCTGGCCATGGATGTTGTTCATGAAAGCCTTGCCGCGATATTCGGCCGGCCAACTGTCGCCGAGATAAACCATCAGGCCGGCGTGGGCGTGACCGCCGCCCAGTGAGTAGCTGCTCGAACGATCGTTGTCATTCCATTGATTGCCGGTGAAATGCACGTGGTCGCCGTGCGTCTTGATGTCGTCGTAAATGAAAGGGTTGAGGTACTGCGGGGCATTCGCCGGCAGAAACTTTTGCACCCGCTTCATCTCGTCGAGAGTCGTCGCGTAATGCTGACCGCCCTGCCGCTGGTAACGCGCGCCCTGGATGATGTGCCAGAAGTGCGGGATCACGCAGGCCTCGATGAAGGCGTGGCCGTACTCGTTGAAGTCAATGCCCCAAGGATTGCTCGTGCCCTCGGCAAACACCTCGAACGCGTGCTTCACCGGATGATACCGCCAGATCGCGGCGTCCACGCGTTGCCGCTCGCTCAGCGCTGTGCCCGGCTTGCCGACATGCGACGGACAAAACACCCCGTGCAGACCGTAGAGCCAGCCGTCCGGCCCCCAGGTGAAGGTGTTCAGCGTCTCGTGCGAATCCCGCTTCTCGTCCCAGCCATCGAGCAAAAGCTGCGGCGGGCCCGCCGGCTTCGGCTCTTCCCAGTTGCTGACCGGGACAAAAAAAAACTCCGGCGCGGCACCCACCCACACCCCGCCGAAACCGACTTCCATCCCGCTGACCAGATTCAGCCCTTCCATGAAGACCGTGCGCTTGTCGAACTGGTGATCGCCGTTGGTGTCTTCGAACACGAGGATGCGATCCTTGCCCTGACCCGCCGGCGCCTTCTTCGGATAGGTGTAGCCTTCGGCCACCCACACGCGACCGCGATCATCGAGGCAGAAGGCGATCGGCTGTTGCACGTCCGGCTCGCTGGCGAAGGCGTGCAGCTTGAAGCCCGGCGGCAGCTCGGCAATCGCGGCGGCCTTGGCGGCCGTGAGCCCGGCGAACTTCACTCCGTCGGGATCGGGCAGCGCCCCTGGCTTGGCCTCCGCGCTGGCGAGGGCGGTGGTTTGCGAACCAACCAGGCCCGCGGCCGAATCCTTCGGCTTCACGTAGGGCTTGGGCTGGGCCTTCTCCCATTCATCCTTTGAAACCGTCTTCACCGTGTGCGCGTGGAAGAACGTGCCCTTCTTGTTGCCGACCACGATCTCGGGATAGCCATCGCCGGTGATGTCTTTCGCCACGACCTGCGTACCGACGCCGGAGTCGTTGTCGATCAACTGCGGCACCCAATCAACTTCGCCATTTTTTCCGCGCACCAGCTTGAACCAATAGATCACGGCCGCCCCGGCTGGGTCCGCGTCGCCGTGCGAGCCATGCGCCCAGAAACGTTTGCCGGTCACGAGATCCTTCAGGCCGTCGCCGTCCATGTCCACGAGATCGACCGCGTGAATCTGCGAGAACGCGACGCCGTATCTATTTTCGTCGAGCTCCTTGTTTACGAAAATGTGCTGGTTGAACACAAGCTGGCCACTCTCCACGACTTGTTCGTACCAGCACAGACCGTAACCATGCGCCGCGAGGGAGGTGATCACGTCATTCTTCCCGTCGCCGTTTACATCATACGCAAACATCTGGGCCCCGCCGCCGGGGCTGAATGCGAACCCATGAAACTTCCAGACGGGATCGCCGGCGAGCGAGGCCGGTTGCTCCCACCAGCCGTCTTTCTCGAGGATGTCGATCCGCTGGTCGCCGTTGATGTCGCCGAAGCCGATGCCGTGGGTGAACTTGTGATACTTATTATTCGGCGAGATGGGATGCCACGTGAACGGCGCGGTCGGGTTGGCGGCGTTCGGTTCCGCGTAGCCGTAGAAACCCTTCGAGCTGCACAGGATCTCCGGTTTCCCGTCGCCGGTGATATCGACGAAACTCGGCGATTCGTTGTCCGTCACGTCGATCGCCAGATGCTTCGCCCAGTGCCCGTCCTTGCCTTTGGGATTCTCATACCAATGGCTGGCGTCGCCGGGAAAGCCGAGGATCAGAATGTCCGACCAACCATCCGCATTGAAGTCGTGGGAGTAGGCGAAAAAGTTATCGGAGTAAGCGTTGTTGACGCCGAGCCCACCTTCGAAGCCGGGGACCTCTTTCTCGCTGCCGTCGGTTTGCTTGAGTTTGAAAGGCGCCTTGCCGCCCGATGAAACGCGGCTGTCGGACGGCGCGTATTCATGCCGTTGCTTGAAGTCCGGTCCGGCGTACCAAAAGGGACCGGAGACGATGTCCATTTTCCCGTCCTGGTTGAAGTCGCCGAAGTTGGCGCCCTCGGACCAGAAGTGCTGATCGACCTGGGTCTTGGTGAACTGATGCAGCTTGAAGTCGGCTGCCGGGAGGTTGAGCGCGGGCAGCAGTGCGAGCAGGGCAAGCGGGGCTTTCATGGTTCGAAGTGTTGTAGGATGGGCAAGGGCGGTCAAGAATTGGGTTGGCGGTTGGATGAACGTCGGGGAGCCGGAATTCAATTGCGGCTAAAGCAGTAAAGAGCCTTTGCCGTACGAATGTAAATCCTGCCGCCGCTGACGGCCGGTGTGGCGTGGATTTTCTCGCCAAAATTGCGCGACGAGAGCACCTGCCAGCCAGGTTCATTCGCCACCACGGTTACGACGCCGGGCTCGCTGCAAAAGTACACCTTCCCATCGCCCGTCACCGGTGAAGCGTAATAACTTCCCGGCCCAGAGAGGCGTTCCTCCGCCAACCGCCGGCCGCTGCTGGCTTCGATCTTCGTGACGATTCCGCCATCCTTGACCATCCAGATGGTGCCGCGATCGAGCAGCGGTGTGGCGACATACGGCGCTCCGCGCGGATAACTCCAGATCACGTCTTCCTCGGCGAGCTGTCCGTGGGCCTTTGACGGCTGGATGGCGAGCAAGGCGTTCTGCGCGCGACGAAACACTTCGGCGTGGCGGTTCCATTCGCCTTCGGTCAATTGCCCGCTCTGGTCCAGGTCCATCCGGAAAAAACGGTCTAGCACATTGGCGTCCTTGATCTCCGCGCGCGTGAGCTGGCCGTTCTTATCGGCGTCCCATTTGGCGAGTGCTGCGTCCCAAGCATCAAGCGCGATGCGTGAACTCGGGTCGCCGCCCGGCGACCACGACGCCATGTAGATGCGGTCGCCGTCCACCATCGGCAATGGGATGACGATGCGCGCGAGACCGTAAGTCCACCAAAGCTTTTCGCCATTTGCGGGATCATAGCCCGTCAGCTCAAGCGCGCCGGCCACGAGCAGTTCCTTGTGCCCGCTGCGCTGCCAGATCACGGGGGTTGAGTAACTGCGTACCGCGTCGGGCCGCGGCGTTCGCCAAAGCTCCTTGCCCGTCGCGCGATCAAACGCCGCCACGAAGCTGTCCACGTCATGGTCCTGGCTGAGCACCACCTTGTCGTCGATTAGAATGGGCGAACTGCCCGCGCCGTACTCGTCACGAAACGGGCCCAGGCGACGCTCCCACACTTGCTTCCCATCGAGATCGTAGCAGACGAGTCCGTAACTGCCGAAGAAAACGTAAACGCGCTGGCCGTCACACGCCGGCGTTGCCGGAGCAGCCGTGCCCGTCTGGGGATGAAACTCCTCGATGCGCTCAACCTTGATCGGCTGCTGCCACAGCACCTTCCCGGATTTCTCCTCGATCGCCAGTGTCACCAGGTTCTTCGTTTCGCCGTCGTAGCCCGTGAGAAAGATCCGGCTCTGACTGATGAGCGGCGAGGATTGCCCAATCGGCAGGGTGACGCTCCAGCGCAAGGCGTCGGGGTTGTTTAAGTCGTCCGGCAGCGAGCCGGCGATCCGTGCCACACCGCCATCCGAACGAAAGTAATTGAGCGACTCGGCCGCCGTCGTCGGCAGGGTCGATGCGCAGATCAGCGCGGCGATGGCTGGCGGGAAAGAGAAAGGTGGAGGCATCGCCATGGTTGGAGTGGTTGCCCGCAGTAAAACACAACCTGTTACTCGCAAACAATCGGAAAGGCTTCCTGCGATTCCGGGCATGCCTCTTTTCACGATGGCCAGCAACGACCGGTTCAGGCATAAACCCGCCATGCGTCACGCCCCCATTCCTTCAAAACTGTTCAGCGAGAACCGCCAGCGCCTCACGGCGCGGCTCGCGCCCAACTCGCTCGCCATCGTTCACGCCAACGACATTGTCCCGACCAATTCCGACGGCACTTTGCCGATGGTCGCCAACTCAGACTTGTTTTACCTGACGGGCATCGAGCAGGAGGAGACCGTTTTGCTGCTCGCGCCCGATGCGTTTGAAGAGAAGCAACGGGAAATTCTGTTCGTGCGCGAGGCGAGCGAGCTGTTGAAAACCTGGGAAGGCGCGAAGCACTCGAAGGAGGAGGCCGCGAAAATCAGCGGCCTCAAGACCGTGAAGCTGCTCAGCGAGCTGCCGCTCACCTTGCGCCAACTGATCTGCGAGGCGGAACACGTTTACCTCAACGCGAACGAGCACAAACGGGCGGTGATCGACGTCGAGACCCGGGACGCCCGGAACGCCCGGCGGCTGATGCGCGAGTATCCGCTGCACGACTACCGCCGGCTCGCGCCGCTCCTGCACGAATTGCGCGTCGTGAAATCGCCGGAGGAAATCGACCTGTTGAAGCAGGCGTGCGCGATCACGCGCAAAGGTTTTCTGCGCGCGCTCAAGAAGACCAAGCCCGGCCGCTGGGAGCACGAGATCGAGGCGGAGTTCGCCCACGAGTTCATCCGCAGCCGCGCGCGCTTTGCCTACACGCCGATCATCGCCGCGGGCGCGAACGCCAATGTGCTGCACTACATCGCCAATGATCAGCGGATGAACAAGGGCGAGGTGTTGCTGCTCGATGTCGGCGCCAGTTACGCGAACTACAACGCCGACCTGACGCGCACCATTCCGGTGAGCGGCCGGTTCAGCCGGCGGCAGAAACAAGTTTACAACGCGGTGCTGCGCGTGACCCGGGCGATGATCGACGCCGCGCGGCCGGGCGTGCTGCAGCGCGATTGGCAGAAGCAATCCAAGCTGCTGATGAACGAGGAACTGCTCGCGCTGGGACTGCTGAAACGCTCGGACATCAAGAAGCAGGACGCCGACACGCCCGCCTCGCAGAAGTACTTCAATCACGGCCTCGGGCACCCGCTCGGACTCGATGTCCATGACGTCGGCATCTTGAGCAAGCCCTTCGCGCCCGGCTGGGTGCTCACCGTTGAGCCGGGTCTCTATTTGCCCGAAGAAGGCTTTGGCATCCGGCTCGAGAACGACATCGTGGTGACGGAGGGCGCGCCGATCGACTTGATGGCCGACACGCCGATCGAGGTCGACGAGATTGAGGAGTTGATGGCGAAGTAAGCTTCGCTCACGCGGCCAGCACCGTCACGAGGTAGCTCATCTCCGCCTGCAGCTCCGACGGATCACGCACGGTGCTGGAGATTTCGTTTTTGACCAGCTCGCGAAAACGCTTTCGCAGGCGATGGATCGCGACCTTGACCGCGCCCTCATTCATGCCGAGCCGAAGCGCCAGGTCGGCCTGCGAAGTTCCGCCGCCAGTCAACGACGGCTTCAAAGCTTCAAACTGTGGTCGCCGATCTGGGGCATCGTGTTCGGCGGCGAGCGCGGTGATCGCCCGGTCGAGGATCGTCAGCGCCCATTGCCGGTCGAACTCCAGCTCCGGTGGCCGCGCATCTGGCGCGGGCGGGTCGATGCCCGGCGAGGTATCCGTGCCGGCGTCGAGCGGGAGGTGTTCGGCACCGGCGCCACGTTTGCCCGCGAGCTCGCGATCACGCCGATCCGCGACAAAGTGCTTCACCGCGCCGAGCAGATAACTGCGAAAGCGGCCGCGCTCCGGATCAGCGCCGGCGATGGCGTCCTGCGCCAGCAAGCGCTCGAAGAACTGATGGGCGAGGTCGCGCGCCCGATCGTCTTCGCCCAGACGCGCCCGCAAGTACGCGACGACAGGCGCGTAGTAAAGGGCGCATAGCTCGCTCAGCGCGGCTTTCGCTGCGACCGATTCGCCGCGAGCCGCCAGCACGCGCGTCCAGTGCGTGGTGACGAAGGCAGCGGGCGGAGTGCGGGACAATTCTTTCACGGATCAAGGTCCAACCCGGGCCAGAACCACCCGGATTGTGAGCGGTTCACGGGGGATGATGTACAACTGTTTCGTCCAATCGTCCGCAGTCTGCGGCCGGGTCGCGGCTACCAGGTAGCGCAGCCCCGAGCGCTGAGGGTTGGTCTCCACATAGCCGTCTTTAGCAATCTGAACGCTGACTTCGATAGCCATGCCCTGTTTGGGCTTAAAGCCGCCATGGAGCGCGACGTTGGCCCTCCCCTGCCCATCGGTCAGCGCACTTATTACTACGAATGGTTCGGCCAACCTGGCGACGGTGATTTGCGCATCCGGCACCGGATCGCCCGTCGGACTCTCAACGTGGACGACGATTCTGAAAGGATTTCCTTCAGCTTCAAAGTGTGCGGCGGCCGCTACGGCGTGTGCCTGCTCCATGGTTGCTTGAACGGCGCGCTCGCGCATGTAAAAGAAACTCGGCACGAGCAGGCCGATGGTAATGGCCAGCGCGGGCACGATCACTACGAGGACGACCAGCCAGAAAAGGCGCCTCGGCCAGGGATTCCAACTGGCTGTTGGCGGCGCACCCGAAGGTCGCGTGCTGAGAAACAGCCAGGCCAACAGCGCACCGGTCAGGATGGGGACGATCCCGGCAATCAGGCCGGCGGAATTTCCAAGGCTCAGTTGCAAGGCCGGCGCGAGGAATCCAGCGATCACGGCCGTAATCAACAAGGCAATCGGTCCCACGATGAGCCAGAACAGGCGATGCGGCCAGGGGTTGGGCGCCGGACCGGATACATTGGCGACGTGCTTCGGATCGACTTTGCGTCGCAGACTTCGGAGTCCCAGCAGCAAGAGTAAACCGATCGCCAGGACGGCAATAGTCAGTCCCAGCGGCATCGGCCAGTACCTTCCGGCCATGCCGTTCCGCGCGGTGGCGAAAATCAAGATTCCAAGCAACGCCGGGAGCATCACCGCTACACCCAACAAGACCAGGCCACCCGGGGCGCTGCGAGGCGTGCCCAACTGGTCTGCGGGCGTGCGCCCTGGTGTTTGCCCCGTGACGGCCAGCACTGCCTGTTGGATAGTCTCGAACCACTCCGTGACATATTGGTTGAAGCTGAATGGGCTGCCGAACAACCCCTCGTGCGGCGTGAAAATGATCGTCCGTATCTGCCCGCGTTCTTCGTAACGGATGCTGATGAAGTCGAGTCCAACTGGATTCACCATGACGGGGTAACGACCGATGCTCAGGTCGCGAATGGCTGCGAACGGGATGGTGGTTACCATCGCTCCCCGGCTGATGATGATCTGTTGCGGTTCGAGCATCAGCTGCCCGTGATTTCGAAAATGGAAGAACTGTCCGCTAAAGGTGGCGAGTTTTTCCGGGGTCGTAACATAACAGTTGCCCATACCCAGCAGGCGGGTTTGCGCTGTGGCTTGGGCCGGTTGAGCGGCCGCCGTTTCCACCTGCGTCTTCAATTCACCGGCACTTTGCTGGCGGAGTTCACGTTGCTTGGCGAGCGCGCGCATGACGATCTCATCCACGCGCTCGCTGAGAGGTGTCTTGGCCGAGGGCGGCGCGAACTTGCCGATGGGCAGTTCCCCTGTGAGCAGTTCGTAGAAGACCACGCCGAGCGAATAGATGTCGGCGCGATGATCGACGTCGGACGGGTGCTCGATCTGTTCCGGCGCCATGTATTGCGGTGTGCCGAGCATGGAGCTCACGGCGGTGAGTTCCCGGACCGCGGGTCTGTGACCCGCAGCAGCGTCGTCCGCCGAGCGAGCGCTGGCAGTTATTGAGCCTGCTTCCGTGCTGGTCGTGCTGCGGCTCGCAGAGCCGCGCTCCATCAGTTTGGCGATCCCAAAATCCGCGATCTTCACCCGGCCTTTCGCGTCCATCAGAATGTTCTCGGGCTTGATGTCGCGGTGGAGCACGCCTTCTTCGTGTGCGAACTGGAGCGCCTCGCAGATGCGGGGCACGATCGACAGCGCCTGCGCGGCGGTGAACCGGCTGGCGCGCATCGCCTGGCGAAGGTTCACGCCATCGACGAATTCCATCAGCAAGTAGAAGTACCCGCCCGACTCGCCGAAGTCGAAGATGCTGACGATGTTGGGATGGTTCAGTTTCGCGAGCACTTTGCCTTCGCGGGCAAAGCGTTCGGCGAAGCCCGGGTGGGCGGCCAGATGTTGCGGCAGGATCTTGAGCGCGACATCGCGTTCGAGTTTCGGCTGCCGGGCGCGATACACGAAACCCATGCCGCCCTGACCGATCAAGCCGATGATCTGCAGTTGCGGAAACGCATGTGCGATCTCGTCCACGGAGGGCGCCGGGAGCGGGGGCCGGGTGCCCGCCAGGGTGCCCGTCTCGGTGGGCGCGGCCGCGCTCGACATGAGGCATTTGGGGCAAAGGCCTTGCGGGGCGTTGATCGGGATGGGAACGCCGCAGTCAGGACAAGGTTTCGGTTCGCTATTCATACCTGCCATTTACTGAGGAACCCCAACCGCGAGGTTACCGAATAACTTTCGGCAAGTTACTCGCCCGCTTTGCCCAATGGATTCTCCGTACTCACAGCGGTGGGCGACTCAGGCGACTCGCTCGGTTGAAACGGATTGTTCGGCAGCACGTCCGGACGCGGTGGCAGGTTGCGACCGGCCAGTCCCGCGTAAAGCCAGCCCACGGGCACGTGCATGACGAAGACGACCAACAGCCCCACCAAATCCAGCCAGTCATTCGCATAGGCGAACAACGCGGCCGTGAGCCACAACGCGCCCGGAATCAAGGCCGCCTGCGCGACTCGCGCCGCCCCCGTGAAATCCACCTGTCGATCCAGATAGAAAGCCAGCAGTCGAATGGCCCAGGCATAGAGAATTCCGAGCAGCCACCAGGAGATGATCAGGAACAACACGAGGCCCAAGGCCGCGGCCGCATTGAGGAACGGGCTCCAGGCGCGCCACCAAGCACCGGTTTCGGTACGGCCGAGGGGCATGTCACCAAGGCCTTGGTAGCTCACGGCAACGCACCCAAACAGCGAGCAGACCAGGGCGCGATCGAGCTGCAGAAAAACGCGCACGTCCGACGCCTGATCGCGCAGGCTGGTGTCCGTCCAGTTCAACCCGATCGCCAGGTGGCGGTTGCGGGCCAGGGTGGTTTCCGTTTTGGCACCGCCCGGTTGCAGGACTCCGTTGCGGATCAGCCCGCCATCTTCGAGGTGTTCGATGGCCTCCACGACTACCGGCCACCAGCATTGGTTGAGAAAGTTCAACAGGCTGAAAACCGCGAGCGCCGCGGTCAGGCCCATGGCGATCCACACCTGCCAGCGCGGCGCGGCGGCCGCCCCGGCGACACCTTTCGGTGTGAACGGGTGCCAGAGCAAGGCAGGTGTTGAGGGAGCTTCGGTCATGGTAACAAACGGTCCTCGGCGACTTTAAGGCAGCAGACGACGTGGCGGCAAGATAGCGTTCCAAGCGAACCGCCGCTGCGCCAGCAGTCAACGCCCCTGGCCGGAACCATGCAGTTGGATTGGGGAGCAGCACGCGTCTCGCGTGCTGCGGAGCCGTCCCGGCGACGCCTTCTGGCGGCCACGGGCTGGCAAACCAAACGGTGCGGTGCGGGAGTCAAATGGTGTGCGGCGCGACGCCGAACACGGCACGCGAGACGCGCGCGCTCCCCCGAATGGAATCGATCCGGCTCAGCGCTTCCAGTCGTTCAGCGCCCAGTCGTATTCGAGGAAGTTGACCTTGATCTGTTTGGCCCGCCCCAGGATTTCAGCCGTTTGCGCGGGCAGAAATGGCGTCACGTAGTTCACCAGCGAACCAGCCGGTTTGGCGAAGTCATCCTGATACCATTCAAAGATCGCCGAGAGCCACAGGACGTTGGTCGGCGCGTCGAAGCGATTCTTCTCCGCGGTCGCCAGGAAGAGGCGCGCCTGATCGTCGAGCTGTTCGGCTAATCGCGCGGCAACAAAGGGTTCCCGCCGCAACGGCGGACAACTGACCGCCGCGCAGACGAGCGCAAAGTGAATGCGCGGTTCCGCGTACTGCGCGCGGATGATCTCGTGCTCGAGGTGATTGAGCGAAATGACTTCGCCTCCAAAACGTACCACCGGCTCCCGCCAGGCCGCGCCCGGCAGCAAACCGATCTCGCGGATGCTCTTCAGCGGATAATGATCGATGATCAAGCGCAACGTCTGCGCGTTGTACAGATTCAGCAGGAGCGCCAGGCGTTCGTCCCTGGCCCACTTCGCAAACTCGCCGGGCTTCACCGAGGCGACCTCCGCGAGGTAGGCATCAAGTTCTTTGGGCGCGGCCTGGAGCCCGGCGTAGTCCACCCGGGCCTGCGAGACGAAGTTGCTGAGGACGCGCGCGTAGCGGGTATGCGCGTGGTCGAAGCCGTCCGCGGCAAGGGCAGCAGCCGGAAGAACGCTGGCTGCGATGGCCGCAACCAATAGCAGGCGGGTGATTCGTCGGTTCATTATCGTTTACGCCAGGGACAACGGACGGGACTTTCATTCCGCAACTCGAAAGCCCGCCTACAATTTCAAAATGCCTTGCTCGTCGGGGCTCGTCGAGCTGGCGGACCGCCCGGAATTCTCGGAAACCTTCCCGTGGCTCAAACGCTCCGCAGACGTCCCCACGCGATCACGCTGGCGATCACCGCCACGGTCGCGCAGGTCAGGTAGGGCAGCGTCGGGTGAATCGCGAACGACGTGGTGGCAAACACCGGGCCGACAATTCGGGCCAGTGTGCCGACGCTTTGGGCAACGCCGAGTATCGCGCCTTGTTCAGCGGCATCGGCGCTCTTCGAAATCATCCCCATCGTCGGTGCCCGGTTGACGCCGGAGCCGCCGGAGAACAGCGCGAGCGCCAACAGCAGCAGGGCCAGGCCGCTCACGATCGGGATCATCATCATGGCCACCGCCACCACGATCAGGCTCGTCCACACCAGCTTCGGCTCGCCAAACGTTTTCACCAGCCGGCCGATCATGCCGCCCTGCACCAAGGCGGCGACCAATCCGCAAAACACGAACAGGTAGCTGATCTGCGATTTGTCGAAAGGGAAGCGCTGGCGAGCTATGTGATTGGGAAAGGCGGCTTCAAGCGCGAGCCGGTTGAAGCGCGGCGAGCGCCCGTTCTTGGCTGCTTCGCGGAGCAGCTTCGGCAGTTCCGGTTGTCCGGCGTCGAGCTGGATCGCGGGGTCCTTGTGCAGCGGTGCCACCTGCACGAAATGATTCAGCGCATCCAGCCACGCGGCCGGCGTGGTGTTGGTCGCGGTCAGGTCCAGCGACGCCGGCTGGTGTTTGCGAAACTCGACCACGACCGCCTGCTGCAAGGGAGTCGCGGCATTGCGAAATGCGGCCGGCAACGTTTCCGGCTGCTTGAGTTCGTTGGCCTTCACCGACGCGGACCCCAGGAGCAGCGGCAGCGTCACCTCGAAGCTGATGAAGCAAAAGTTCGCCAGGAAAAAAAGCAGGATGAGCAGGCGCAACTGCGGCCGGCCGAACGCGTGTTTCCATTGCTCCCAGCGCGGGCGTTGCACGGCGGACGAGCCGTTGGCGGGCCGGCTTTCCGAAAGCAGCACACACGCGAGCAGGAAGTTGACGGCGCAAATGACGCTCGCGACCAGGCCCGGACCCGCCAGGCCGAGGTAGGTGTAGCTGAGGCCGCCGATCGCCGGACCGAGCACGAACCCAAGCCCGAACGCCATGCCGATCAAGCCCATGCCCTTCGAGCGATTCTCCGCGCTCGTAATGTCCGCGATGTAGGCCGAGGCCACCGAGACGTTCGCGCCACAGAAACCGGCGAACATCCGCGAGCCCAGCAGAATCCACAGCCCGGTCTGCCCGTTGTAGGACGCCGACAGGCCGAACAAACCATACGCCACCACCGAGCCCGCCGTGCTCAAGAGGATGACCGGCCGCCGCCCGATGCGATCCGAAAGCCGGCCCCAGAACGGCGCGAAGAAGAACTGCATCAACGAATACGAGCCGATGATCGCGCCGATGGTGAAGCCTTCGGCGCCGTAGTGTTCCGCGTACGTCGGGAGCAGCGGCAGCACGATGCCAAAGCCGATCAGGTCAATGAACACCGTGAGAAAGATGATCAGGAGCGAGGGCTTTCTCATGGGCGGGAGGCGATGGCGAACGCGCTGATGCGGCGGGTGGGCCGATGGTTAGAAATCACGGCCGGAGTGTAGGAGTGAGTTTGGTCGAGTCAAGGCGAGGGGCGGGGCTGTTGCCATTTCATCATGAAAATTGGCGAATGGATTGGGACCCGACCTCGACCCGGCCCGCCACCCAAAGTGGTGGAGCGAAGGCGGGGGCACTTTCAGCCGCCGCCCGCTACGCTGCGCTGGATTGCAGATTGCAGAGCGCGCCACGGGGTGTGGTTCGCGAGGGGCATGTGGCCGGGGGGAGGCGAATGTTCGCCTCGCTAATCGTTCGCCGGATTCGACGGCGGCAGCGCCCGAACGGTTCGCGGTAGGGCTGACCTGCCGGTCAGCCGTTACTTGCTTCGCGGCGGACAAGCTTGCCGCCGATCAGCCAGAGCAGGCCAACGCCGATCGCCAACAGCACCAGCGGCCAGAAGCGCGGCGCCTGACCGGTGGCTGACCGATCCAGATTGAGTCCAAGCTCCAGACCACTGCCCGGCCCGGACTCGACTTGCAGCGCGCGGGTGAATGTTACGCTGCGGCCCTGCACCGGCAGCGTGGCACGAATCGCTTCGGCCCGGCTCACGGCGGCGTCCTGTTGTTTCACGAGCCGATCAGCCAGACGCATGAGCGCCGCGTTGTCCTCGCCCGAGGTGCGCTCGATGAGTTCCTTGGCCTGCCCCTGCGTGTAGTTCGCCTTTTCACCAAGCTGGAATGGCGCCGCGTTCACGGCCTGATTCGGATCGGCCCGCTGCTGCTCGAAGTTGAACCGGTTACCCAAATTCAACCCCACGAGCGCCTGCTGCTGTTTCAAGTTTTGCAACTGCACCCGCGCGTCTTCGTTGAGCGCGGCGTCGTGCGACGACAGCTCGAGCGCGGCGCGATACGATTTGCGCGCCATCTGTTGATCGCCTTGCTGGAGGAACTCGTTGCCCTTCTGCAACAGCGTCTCGGCCTGCACAGTCTTGGCCTTGCGCCGCTCGCTGGCCATCGACAGGTAGCTCTCCAGCCCGGCCCCGCCCGACGCGAGCGCCACGGCCTGCGCCCGCAACTGCCAGCGGTCGTCCCACTTCGTCACGTTCCAACGGTCATCGACGTGCAGGGTCCAGGTGATGTTCTGCAACGGCAGATCAAACTGCGGTCCGGGCAGGCGATAGTCGAAGCCGCGAATGTTCTTGGGCTTCTGGCTCGCGTAGAAAAACTCCACCACGGCCGGTTGATTCGGATCGGAGTTCTTCTCCAGCGGAATCAACACTTCGTCCTGATCGTTCCATGGCAGCGCGCTCTCGCCGTTCACGAACGCGAACCAGAACTCCGAGCCCGCGGGCAGCTTGAGATGCAGCAGCCGCTTGTCGCCCGGATGCAACGTGAGCCGCACTTCCGTCAGCACTTCGCCAGCGGGCGAAACGGTCGAGACGAGATTCACCTGCTCGACGCGTGCGGGCAACATCGCGGCTGCTTCATGTCGCACGACGGTCAACGCCAGCGTGAAGGCCGGCTCCACCACCCGGAACAGGTGATTCGGCTCCTCGGACTTCACGCCGTCACGCAAGACGGTGGGCACCGATTGCCAGTCGGCCTTGGCCAAGCTCGCGGGCAACTGCGTCGGCAGTTGCACTTCCAACCGGCCGCCGCTGCGCACCGTGAGATGTCCCCGCTGCAACGTCACACCGTCGGCGCGCACGCCGGCGAGGTTGATCGCCGCGCCGTCGCCGCCGAAGAGTTTGTAGGTGACCTTCAGCTTGTAACCGCCGATCACGCGGCGCGAAAGTTTCACCGTCCAGCCCGCGAGTTGATTCGTCCCCAGATCGAGCTTGATCGAGTCGGTGATGTGTTCGCCGTTGAACACCACGCTCTCGGCGTTGGCGGGCAATTGGACGCGCAGCGCGTTGATGCCGGCGTTCTCGATCTGGTAATCCAAGTTCGCGATCACCTGCATCTGGCCTTCCTTGACGGTCACATCCTGCAACACGGCGACTTGAAGTGAGGGGTCGACTTTCTCGACATCGAGGTTGAGCTGCCAGGCGCTTTGCAACAGGCGAAACGCGAGCACGCCCGGCTGTTTGATGTTGAGCTGCTTGGGATCAAGTTGCGTCGCGCCTTCGCGATCACGCACGTGCAAGCGAATGCCCAGCTCGGGCGTGACCACGATCTGGCCGGTCTGTTTGCTGGCTTCGCGCAAGGTGACGCGCGGCACGGCGAGCTGCGCCTGGCCGGTCAATCCCGGCCCGGTCAGCGTGAGGACAAAGGTCTGCTGGCCCTCGGTCTTGCCGCGCAGGTGCATCGTGACGATTCGTTGATCGCGGTCGCGCAACTCAGTCCAGTGACTCATCGCCGGGCTGGCGAGTGACTCCACTTCCAACCTGGCGGGCAAGGCGAAGCTCAACTTGAAGATGCCGGCGCGCGTGATGTTCACCACGAGGTTGAGCGCGAGCACCGTGCGATCCTCGGCCAGCGACAACGTCTCCTGTGAAACCACGCGGATGTCGGGCTCCACCGCCGCCGCCGCGATGGTCAGCTTCGCGCCCGGCGCCGAGAACCGATACGCCCGACGCAAGACGACGGCTGCATCGCGGGATTGCGCGAATGCAACGCCGGCGCGCGGGAAATCCTCGAGGTTGATCGGCGAGAGGTTCTCCGCCTTCACGTCCTCGATCTGTGAATCGCCGCCCGTGGCCACACCGACCGTGCCGATCTGGTTCGCCGCGCCGCTGATCGTAAGCAGTTCGAGGGTTTGTTCGTAAGGCAGCGGTTTCGCCGCCGCCTGCGAAGTAACGCGCAGACTGAACGAGCCGGCAAGCGGTGACTTGAGCTGCACCCGCAATTTTCGGGCATCGGGATCAAAGCGCCACGTCGAGACGAAGTCCGCCTGCACATCCGTGATGGTGAAATGGCCGGGCACGATGAACTCGATGCCGGCAAGCTGGCCTTGTGCGAGCCGGATGTTCGCGTCGTGCACACCTTCGATCACGCCGGCACCGGGAATGAGCAGATGCGCGAACTCGGTGTAAAAGACCGCCGCCTCGGTGCTCGTATCGCGGCTGCGCGGACGCCAGTTTAGTTGACTCTGTTCATTGGGCGCGAGCACCAGCTCGGCCCGGGTGGTCTCGCGGTCGTTGCGTTTGATCAGCTCACGCTTGATCGACACTGCTTGCGGCGAAGTTACCTCGACATCTTGATCGGTAACTTCGAGGACGAGCCGGTTGACCAGTCCATAGTGCGTCGGGAGCGCGATCATACGGCTCGCCTCGCCCTTGGCCAGCGGCAGTTGGTAGTCGAACGCGATCTCGAACTGGCCGGCCGCGCCGGCCGTCAGCCGATACACCTGCCGTCCGTCAATGGCGCTTTCAACGAGCTTCAGGTTCGCGGTCGGGTAGTCGATGCGCACGAGCACGGCCGGCTGACGCAGAAAATCCAGCCATTGACCCGCCTCCGCCGACCACTTCATGCGAGCGGTCACCGCGAGCGTATCGCCCTGCACGCGGGCGGTCTGCTCAATCGAGGTGACGACGAGCGCCTTGTCCGCAGCCGTTGCGGCCCGCGAACCGGTCGGCATCAGGAACAATCCGAGCAACAACAGCGCGGTCGCACCGCTCATCGGCGAAGTGCCGGTCGGAGCATCGTCGGCGCGCGGCAGTCGTCGCTGCGCGGCCCAGGCGGGCAGCAACAGGTGAATGAAGACAAAGGCCGCCAACGCCGGACCGAAGAACGAGCCGCCCACCGGAGCGCGCAACGCCGCCCAGAAGACGAACACCCAGCCGAGCAGCGCGAACAAGGCACGGAGGAAGCCAGCCTGAAACTTGAACTGATAGCTCCACGCTGCGACCGCGAGCAATGCCGGCCATAGTTTCCAGATGAAGCTTGGCGATTCACCCGCTTCGAGATTTTCCACCTCGATAGCCACCGCGCTGCCGGCGTCGAGGATCGGCGTCGAGAAGGTGAGCGACGGTGCTGCGCTTTGCCCTGACTCCCCGCTGCCCAGCGTGGTGCCCACGAGCAAGGTCAGCGAAAGCACGAAGCAGCCAATCCCGAGCACGACGCCGAAGAGATTCTTCGCGTCGCCACGGGTCCGCTCCGCGCCGGTGGCCCAACGCATCAGCAGCAGACCGACGAGCAGCAACGCTGCGGAGAAGGCGAGCAACCGGAACGACGCGTCTGGCCGACGATTGAAGACGCCTTGCAACCACTCGAACCCAGTGAACTCGATGCCGGAGCCGACTGGCAGGAGCGAGCCTCCTCGGAAGACCAGCCGATGATTCGTCTCCGGATCAACCTGCCAGTCGGTTTGCAGAATCGGCGCCGCCACGACCGGCAGCTTCAGGCCGACTTCCTCCGCGTCCATCGATTTGCTGGCCAGCTTGAGGTCGAGCATGATGATCGCGTTCGGATCCGCGTGTTGCGGCAACGGAATCAAGGTGTCCTTGCCATCGGCGACCGGCACGACCTTCGCGCCATCGACCATCGAGTTCCACAGCTCGACGCCCGCGGGCAAAGCAATCCGCAGATGCGCGTGGCCCTTGCTCTTGAGCAGATACTTGAGGTCGGTCAGCACATGGCCTTCGCTCGACACGCGAGACTGGATCGACGCGCGATCGACGACGAGGTTCATCGTCTCACCCTGCGCCAGCGCCGTAAGCTGCAACTCCAATTGAAACGGCCGGGCGACGTATTGATAGGACGCGAGCACGGGCGACGCGAAGAGCAACCGGTGCTCGGCGGGAATCTCCGCCGGCTCGAGCGCGATCAAGCCAGTCGAGACATTGGTCGGCGCGACCTGGAACTGGGAGTCGCTGATGACGATCACGTGGCCCTGTTCGGACTGCACGCCATCCGGACGCACGCCGTCAAACGCGAGCGTCGCGCCCTGCGGTGGGAATTGCCGGTCGTGAGTCGCGAGCAACGTGTAGGCACCGAACACCGGTGAGTTTAGCGAGACTTCGAAGCTGCCGGGCGCGAGCTGCCGCCAGCCGCGCACGTCGCGCCCCACGAACTCGACGTTGTTGTAGTTGGTTGGCGCGGTGAATTTCAACACTGACACCGGCGAGCCCGAGATGAAGTAGTTCATCACCGAACTGCCGTAGGCAATGCCTTCGCCGATCGAGAACAGGTGCAACGCATCGACCTGGATCGAAAGCTGGAGCCGCTCGATGCCGGCGGTCGCGTTCCAGTCGGCATCGCGCAGACGCCACGCGAGCTGCAAGCCCTCCTGCTTGCGCGGGAAGAAGGCCGGCGCGACTTCGGTCAGCGATTCGTTTGCGCTCACTGTGGTCAATCGCAGGCCGGGATCGGACGCGATGCCGACGTAGCCGCGCACGGACTTCACCTTCTCCGGCTGGATGCGTGGCAGCGCCCAGTTCGTGATCTGCAACGTGCGGTTGTCTTCGAGTCGCAGTTGGATCACTTCGCGGCCCGAGATCGGCGCCGAGAAAACGAGCCGCAAACGCGACGGTCCGCCCGCTTCATCCTTCGTGACGAAGTAATCGCCGAGGTGCGCGTTGTTGATCTGCGCCACGACATAGCCCGCCGGCACCAACATCGTAAACTCGCGCAGGGGCGCCTCGCGGATCTCGAGTTCCATCTCCGCCTCGATCGTGGCCTCCGTCTCACCCACGTGATACACGAGCAGTTGCGACACGCTGAGCTCGGGCAGGATGTTGTCGGCCTGCACGGCGAGTTCGTAGGCGCCATCGCTGAAACGATAGGCGAACACCTGCAAGCCGGGCTGATCGGCGATGGTTCGCAGCGCCTGCGTCTGGGGAAATTGCGCGGGCGAAACTTGCGACAAGCCCGTGGCCGTCGTGACTTCGAGGCGCACGGCGCCGTCGTTGATCACGCGCAAGTAGCCGCCGAAACGAGTCGCGCTGTCCGGCCGCAAGCGAATCGGTTTCATCGCCAGCGGAAACGCGCCGAGCGGTGTCTGGGTGTAAACGGCGAGCGCGAAGTCGGCCTTCTTCGCCTGGTTAAGCTGGACGATAAGCTTCCGCTCGCCACCCGTTCCTTCGACGGCCCACGACAAGATGTCCGGTCCGGCGACACGGATCACTTCACCATCGCCGCCGAGTTCGAGCGTCACACGGGTCATCTCGCCTTGCATCACCTTGAGATCGAAGAGATGCGTTTGCCGCAGCAGGCCGGGGCTCACGCTGATCTCGGCGAGGCTTTCAACTGAGTAAAACAAACGGCCCTCCGTCTCGGCGCGCGCGCCTTTCCATTCCAGGGCCAGTCGGCTGTTCGCAGGCAGATGCGCGGCGAACGCTTCACCGTTGCGTTCGGGTTTCGACGTGGTGGTGAAACGAAACTCCGTGTCGGCGGGCAAGCCAGTGATCGTGACCGGTCGCAACGAACTGGGGGCGACATCGAAGTTCAAACTGCGCCAGCCATCGCGCTCGCTCAAGCGCGCATCAAACTTCAACTCGACGGGGAACTCACCTGGTTGATCGAACACGAGATAGTAGCCAGGCATGAAGTCGGGCCGGGGCAGAATCATCCGTTGGTTGACCTGCAACACCTCGTCGCCGAGACCATTGGCCGCTTTGAGATCAGCGACGGACACTCCGTTCGATCGGGCAATCTCACTTAACGTATCGCCGACTTTCACGAGGTAAAGTCGTGCGCCGCGGTACTCGATCCGATACGCCTTGCCGGCGCCGAGATCCGTCAACGCCGCGCCACCCGACAACACGAGCAACTCGCCGCCCTTGGGATTCTTCAATCGCGCGACACCTTTCAACGTGAACGCCGCGCGGTCGCCGGCGATCTGGCCAGCCAGTGTGAATTGATCGAACACGGCCCGCAGCGCATCGGGATCGGCGGATGAAAAATCGAGCACGAGCTTGGGCTGCGCGGCAAAGAAGCGAAACGCAAGCGGCTCGGCGGCGCCCTGGCCGGCAATGTTCGGAAAGAGTGCGCCGGATTGCGTCGCATCAATGCGGGTCAACTCCGCCGACTCCGCGACTTTGATCGCCACCTCGGGTGCCGCCACGAATCGCAGCAGGCCCTCGTGCAGTGCGGGATTCACGGGCACGAAGATCACCGGCGACAACCGCACTGGCAGGTTGTCGAGCTTCGTGCGGGTCTCGATCTGGAACTTGAGCTGCCGGAGGTTCTTCTTCGCTTCATCAACGCGGACAACCAGGTAGCGGTTTCCCTCACGATCACGGCGCACGCTCCAATCGAGCACGCCGTCGCCCTCGGCTTTGAGCACTTCACCCTCACCGCGCATGGCGATGATCAACTCGCGTAGTTTGCCGCGCACGAGGTTCGCCTCGAACTGAACCGTCTGCGTGAAGGCATCCGACTGCGCAATGCCCGAGGCGATGGCGCGTGAGGAGTAAATCGCTTCGGCATCCTCGCCCGGGGCGCCTTTGATGCGCCCGCTGAAGCTGAAATTCGCTTCTTCCTCGGTGAGTTCGCCTCCGAACTTGAGTTGATCGACGGTGCCCGTCGGCGCGTCGGCGGCGGACAAGGGAGCAACGTTCAGCAAGAGCGCAAACGTCGCGACCAGGAACGGAAGGGCGACATTCCTGTCGCCCCGGCGCGCGACTGGGCGACAAGCATGTCGCCCTTCCCCCTCAGCCCAAGGGAGAGGGGGCTGTGGCTGGTGCCGCAGGAAACCTGCGACGCGGCTCAAACGCGCGAGACGGCGTGGCTGAAGCTCCCTCGCCCCAAGGGAGAGGGCCGGGGTGAGGGGGAACGCGACTCCCGCAAGTTCGGAAGCCCGGCGAATCATCGCGGGCAAAAAGTTGAGCCGGCGCTCGCGTTCGGTGAGAGATTGCGCCAGCGACGCCGCGCCGGTCCATGAAGCCATTAAGTTTTTCCACATACGTCAGTTTCTTTCGTCGAGATTGTCGCCGGTTTTGCTCCCGCTAATTGATTGTTCCTGCCGTTCTGGGCGCCGCTGCGCCGCTACAGAATTGTTTGCGATCTTCCGGTTGCCCCGCGGTTCGCATTGACGCGATGTCGCAACCCTCCGCCAGGGTTTGGAATGCGGAAGTCCACTGGCGCTTTTGGAAACGCATCGCAAAAATGGAGCCGCCACAAAGCGGCAGAGGGCTGCCGCATTCCAAGACGCTGGCGCGACAATTTGACCGCCGATGCTCGCCGCCTGATTGCGAACATCGCTGCGTTGGTTCGCTACAATTTGGGCTGACCGGCAGGTCAGCCCTACCTTAATTGGTAGGGCGGTGCTGCTGCTCCGCCGTGACTCCCGGCAAACGAGCGCAGCGATGTTTGCCGCCCGCTGGGCTGGGCTGGCCGGGCGCACTCCCGAATTGCCGGCAAGCTGCCGGCAACACCTTGATTCGTGTGCGTTCGAGTTCATTCGGTGTTCCTCGGTCATCGACCGCCAATCACCCGCGCTTGTTGAATCATCGTCTGAAGTTTCGTCGGCCGTGGGTCGGGCGCGTAAACCTCCGGCACACCGCGCAACAGATTCTGCAACGCATCCGGCGTCACCGTTTGCGCGTAAGGACTGTTCGCCAGCCACTCGGCAAACGCCGCCGATGTGCTCGCAAGTCGCATGGCCGGCGCAGACTTTTCCAGATCCATGCTGTTCGGCGTGTAATCCAGCACCCACTCCTTCTCTTCGTAGAGCCCGGTGGACGGCACGCGATACCGCACACGGAACGTTCCGATCGGCCCGCTGCCGTTCGGGTTGACCTCGACCGAGTAAAGCGCGTTGCCCGCTTCGGCGGCGCCGATCTCGGCGGCATCGACCGTGTTGTCGCGGAACTGTTCTTTCGTCAGCTGATGCTGCTGATAACCGATCTGGCGATAGACCGTGACGCGGTTTGGGTTGAACTCGATCTGCGCCTTCACGTCGGACGCCGCGACTTGCAGCGCGCCCGCGAGCTGGCTGGCGAACTGGGTCGGTGCAGTCTCCGCATCATTGAGGAAGCCATAGCGGCCGTCGCCGTTGCGCGAGAGCGATTCGAGCAGGTTATCGTTGAAACCCTCCCAGCCGACACCGAAGCAATCGAGGGCGATGCCGCGTTTGCGCTGGTCGATCACGCGCTCGCGGAGCTGCGCCGGATCGACATTGCCAAGATTCGCCGCGCCGTCGGTGATGAGGATCACGCGGTTGTTGCCGTTCGCCAGGAAATGCTTGGCCGCCGTCTCGTAGGCGAGCTTCATCGCGTCCTCGAGATTCGTGCCGCCGTCGGGATTCAGGCCGATGACCTGTTTTAGCAGCGCCTCGGGATTGCCGCCCTTTGCGCCGTCAACGATCAACCGTGGTGTGCGGGCGAAGGTGATGAAGCTCACGCGATCGTAGCCGGTGAGCTGCGCCGCGAGGACACGCAGCATCTGCTCGGTGATCTGAACGCGATCGGCGCGCTCCATCGAACCGGAGTTGTCGAGGAGCAGGACGAGATTCAACGGCTGACCCGGCTCGCGACCGGCGGCGGCGGTTTGCACCGAGAAACGCAGCAGCTCGCGGTTGTGCGCGAACGGATTCCGGGCGCGCTCCCAATTGAACGCAACCCGCTGACCCGGCGCGGGCATTGGATCACGGTAGTCGAAAGCGTTGATGAATTCCTCGCTGCGCAACCTGGCGCCGTCCGGCATCTGACCGTTCTCCAAACTCGACGCCGCAAGTTGGAATGAGACGTCGCTGACATTGAGCGAGAACGTCGAGAAGGCGTTTGCCTTCGTGCTGATCTCGGGCAGCGGTTCGAGGGAAGGTGGAGGCGGCGTGGCGGGTTCGGCTACAACAGAATAGTCGACGCGTTTTGTCACCACCGCCAACTCGACGGGTGCAATCTTGTCAGCGACGTCGCTTTTTGAAATGTCAGCCAGTCCATTTAATCGCGTTTCGCCAAGCAAACCCTCGGCGGTGCGGTCACCGGGATCGACGTCACTCAACGCATCAAATCGCGAAAGAGCCGTGGCGGGAGCGCTTGCCGGATCTGGTTGGCGGTTGAGCTTCTCCACCGCTTGCTGAACCAGCTCCAATTGCTCTAAAGGTGCCTTCACCATGAGCATCCCGGTGCGATCGTTGTAATACATCGCGCTCGGCGCACCCAACTCGACGCCGGCCTCCTTCTTAAGATAATCGAGCATCGCCGTGTTCACCCCGCTCATGTGGTTGGTTGCGGTCAGAAAACGGATACCGCCACCGCCGTCGCCAGATTGACCTGGCACCGCGCCGCCGCCGGGGGCCAGGGATGCTTGTGCAAAAATGCTCCCGTTTGCGGCTCGTGAGGCATTCGCCAAGTCGGCAATACCACCGCCCCCGCCCCCGCCGGCTTTGCCACCAAGCGAGCTCGCAAATACGCCATCCATATCATTTGCCACCACCGTTGGGCTTACGCGAAACATGCGCGTCTCGCTTCGGGCATCCGGTTGCTTGCCCAACCTGATGCTGTCTTCCCGTTCTTCAAGGAGCACAATTTCTCTGTCCCCAGCCTGGCGCTTCGACTCAACGTCAAAGGCCTCGACCTTCTCCCGACGCGCAACGTCTTCCCGCTCGGTGGCGAGATCGGCGCTGGCTTGCTCGTTCAACCCGCGGTAACGGAAGGCCAGCTTTGGGTCCTTCGCCCCGGCGGCTGACGGCGCAGCCCAATTCAACGAGTCACCAATTGTCGGGCCGGCCGGCACTTTGGCGAACAGCTCGAAGCCGTCGCGCCGGCCGTTGATGTCCCCGTCCTGCGCGGCCCGTACATTGCCGAAATCGACGGCCGCTGGGACGGGTTGGGCGCTCGCAAATTCCGAGAACTGATTCACACCAGCTTCAATTGCCGGCCGGCCAACCGCTCCACCCGCGCTCATCGCGGCTGCTTGCTGGCTTAGTTTCTTCCGACCCAGCGCGAGCTGATTATGCGGTAACTTGGCAACGCTTTCCAAGCCCGTGCGCGCTATGTCCTGCGCGATGACCACGTTGTCAGCCGTAGGCGCCGGTTGATTGATGGGCACGCCCGCCGTCGCGGTTTCACCGGCCTGGGCGAAGTAATAGCGATCCGCGTTGGGTTTTGCGGCCCCATTCATCTGCACTCGGTCCTTCGCCTCAACACTGAGCGCATCACTGCTCGCCCAGCCGCGTTGGCTGTTGTCCGCCTTGCCGCTAACCGCTCCCAGCCGATCCATTTCTTCCCCGGTCCGGTCCGCCGCTTGAGCAGACTGAATTGAGGGAAGCGTAGAGCCAACGATAATCACAGACTTCATCTCAACCGAGTCCGCAAGCTTGGCGAGTCCAAGTGCGGGCGTCGGTTGCGGGGGCGACGAAATCGGCAGCGCGGCAGGTGTCGGCATCGCTTGGTTGCGAACCGTCGGCACCGAGAAAGTTATGGCGGGACTATCGAGCGGGACCGCAACCACACCGTCGTCCTGGGCGTGCAACGAGAGTGGCCGTCCCGCGGTCGGGGCCGCACTGCGGAAGTTGCTGGTCATCGGTTGGCCCGCAGCACCCGCCTGCTGCGGGGGTGTGACGACCGCCGCATAGGAATTAATGGCACCGGCTTCCTTGTCCGCACTGGGCAGGTAGATGGCGGCGGGCTTGGCGGGAACGGGTGCTTCCGTCTCGACCTGAGCGGTAACCCGCCGTCGGCTCGAGCGGTCTTTGCTTTGGCTCGTTCCGTAGCGCAATAGGAACCGTTCATCAATCTGAACCTCGGGTGCATCTCCGCCCCCATTGCCAGGACGAGGACCTTCCTTGGGGGCAGTCGGGGTCGAACTGAACTTTTCAAGCGCGGCCTCTCCTCTTACCAGGGCGGCGTTGATCTGCCGCCGGGCGTCGTCGCGGCCCGCATCCTTCTCAATCGGAGAAGGCGACTGAAGCGCGCCTGAATTCAGCATGCCATTGGTGAAGCTTGGCTCCTGTGGCCGGCTCATGAAATCGGTGTGCTCGCCAGCCGACTCGACCTCCAACCGGGCGAATCTGGCTTTGCCTTTGGCCGCTCCCCCGGCTGGGATAAACATTCCAATCGCAATTGCCAGGATCACGAATGCCGCTGCGATCGCCGCGACTTGTTGCAACCAAACCCGCCGTCGCACCCGCCGCGCGGTGGATTCCAAGGGGATGGTCCTGGCCGCAGGTTGCTTGAACAGCACCTCCAGTTTGGCGCGCTTCTCATCCGTCAGACGGGGACGCTCCGCCACTGTCTCCAGCGGCGCCGACTGCACGGTAGCTTCGATCTGGTTCACCATTCGGCGCATCTCGTCGTAGTACGAGGCGAGCTGCGGATTCTGTTTGATGGCGTCCAGCAGTTCGGCCTCCTCGAAGGCGCTGGCTTCGCCGAGCAGGAGTGCCGTGATGCGCACTTCCATCTGCTCGCGAGGATCGGTGGGGCGTTCGGGGTTCATAGGCGTGTGGGAATCGTCCTCGTCGTCGTCCTCGTGCTAGAAACAGGGGCGGAGTGATGGAGCGATGGAGTGATGGAGTGGTTGAGCCCCGGAGTAGTTTGAGGCCAGCCGGTGTTCCGGGATCCATCGCACCAATACTCCATAACTCCAACATTCCGTTGGCTGCTGTTCTTCACGGCGCGACTCCTTTCCGTTTCAGTTCCTCCGCCAGTTGCTTGAGCGCGTGGTGCAGGATGTAACCCACGTTGCCAATGCTGATGCCGGTCAATTCGCTGATTCGTTGATACGAATGTTTCTCCTCGAACTTCAACCGGATCAGATGCCGGCTGCGCTCATCCAACATCGCGAGGCAGCGGCGAGTCTGGTCCGCGGCCTCGAGACGCTGGAGCGCCTGGTCCGGCGTGGGCGCGTCGTCCGGCCATTCGACCGGCGCACCGTCATCCCCGTCGGCCTGCACCAAGGGCACGATCTTGCGGTGCTTGCGATGGTGGTTGGCGGCGAGGTTGTGGATCGTCCGGTAAAGCCACGGCCGGGGCTGGCGCACGGCGTCGAACTCGGCATGGAGCCGGAGGAACGCCTCCTGCACGAGGTCCTGGGCGGTTTCGGATTGCTGGACGAGCTTCATCGCGTAAGCGAGCAAGGGCGATTCGAGGGCGGCAAAGAGTTCGGCCAGAGATTCCGTTGAAGGATCTCGAGTTGCGGCGTCTTTGAGCAGGGCCACGGTCATTTCAGTTCCGGTTGAGTCCTGTTGCCCCGGGGCCTGCGCTGCCTGTTGATTGGTATCGCCATTGCCTGCGCTACAGGTATGACACGCACCGACGGGATTCCTTGGACGATTGCCCGGAAAAACTTTGGAAGCGACGGGAAAAGGAAATGGAGGCGGCGGGAATTGAACCCGCGTCCTGAACAAAATTACCAGCAACCACTACATGCTTAGCCGGAGGAGATTGTCTGCCACGGGTTACCTCTCCGACAACAGTCCCGTCGCATATTCGGCATGAATAAGATTCAGTCAACGCCGCGCCGTCCCCGTCATTGACTTAACCGGCTGTGGCGTTCGTCCACCGTAGCCGGTGTCCAGTGGCGAACGTCGAGGCACTTAGGCCGCGAGTGCTAGTTCTTGGTTAGCAGTTGATTTTTGACCCGATGATTTACGAGGCCAACGGATCGTCCTCGGCATGCAATCGCTGGCGCATCCATCCAGTCGAAACCGGTGCGCCCCCATCCATTGCGGCCGCACTGTTGTGCAGGAAGGCGGCGGGGTCAAGGGTTGGATTGAATTCCTCAAGGTCGCCGTCCAGTCTCCGCGGTTCGACTCTGACGCGACCCCGGAAACGGGCCTTGCCGGGCAAAGTCTTTACCGCTATTTGATGACTATTCCCGTGGCGCGCGTCGAACCGCCTTGTAGCCCGATCCGCACGCCAGCATCCTGAACCTATGAAAAAACTGTTAAGCTCCCTCCTCATCGCCGGCCTGGCCATCGCCGCCAGTGCCGCACCCAAAAAAGTGCTCGTGGTCTCCGTGACCACCGGCTTCCGCCACAGCTCCATCGAGACGGCGGAGAAGATCATCGCCAAGCTCGGCGACGACAGTGGCGTGTTCACCGTGGATTACGCCCGCGTCACTCCACCCAAGGCTCCGCGCAAACCGAATGCTCCCAAGGAAACGGGCGATGCCGCGAAGGACAAGGCAGGCAAGGAAAAGTATGACGCCGAGCTGGCGCAATTTCAGGCTGAGGAAGCCAAATTCAAGGAGGCGCAGCAGTCCTATGCCGATGATCAAAAGAAGGTGCTCGCCGAAAAGATGAGCCCGGCTGCGTTGAAGAATTACGACGCGATCATCTTTGCCAACACGACGGGCGATCTGCCGTTGCCGGACAATCAGGCCTTCGTCGACTGGGTGAAGGCGGGTCACGGGTTTGTGGCGATGCACAGCGGCAGCGACACCTTTCACGGGTTCAAACCCTACATCGACATGCTGGGTGGCGAGTTTCAGACTCACGGCGCGCAGGAAATAGTCAACTGCCTGAACGTCGATCCGCAGCATCCGGCGACGAAGCACTTCGGCGCTTCTTTCGACATTGGTGGCAAGAAGGAGGAGATCTACATCATCAAGAGCTACACGCAAAAAGCCGTGCGCGAACTGCTGGTGCTCGACAAACATCCGAACACGAAGGAGCCGGGGCACTATCCAATATCGTGGTGCCGCGATTTCGGGACGGGCAAAGTTTTCTACACCTCGCTCGGCCACAACGAATACGTCTGGGAAATGCCGGAGTATCAGACGCACATTCTAGGCGGCATCAAGTGGGCGCTCGGTCTCGAAAAGAGCGATGCCACGCCGCAGGCGAAGTAAACCCCTTTAACTCCAACCGTTCATGAAACAATTAATCTCCCTGGTGGCACTGATTGCCTTCACCTCCACGTCAGGCTTTGCCGCCGAGGAAGGGTTTGACCCGCTTTTCAATGGCAAGGATACGACGGGCTGGAAGCTGCGCCGCGCCGACGGCCACAACTCGTGGAGCATCGCGGGCGGCGTTCTCAAGAACACCGTCAACGCGGGTGAACACGGCACTGATCTCGTCACGGAAAAGAAGTTCTGGAACTTTACCGTGCGGTATGAGTTTCAAGTCCCGGACGGGTCGAACTCCGGCTTCTATCTGCGCGGCCGCCACGAGATTCAGATCCTTGGTGATTTCAAAAGCGGCAAAGCAACCAAGGGCGGCAATGGGGCAATCTATAATCATACGGCTCCGTCGGAGTTTGCGTCCAAACCCGGTGGCGAGTGGCAGACGGTCGAGGCCACCATCATCGACAACAAGATTACCGTGATCCTCAATGGCAAGAAGATCCACGACAACGTGGTCTGCGACGTGGCGACCGGCAGCGAGATAGATGGCAACGTGAAGGAACCCGGCCCGATCTTTTTGCAAGGCGATCACGGCACCGTGTCGTTCCGCAATATGCGGATCAAGGTGCTGAAATGAGCTGCGGATGGTGGTCGAGACAGCAAGGCGCACACCTGGCGCGCGGCTTTTGTCTTGGAACGCATTCGCCGCGAGTGCTCTAGTCTTCGCGTGTTCGCACCTGGCACTTGGATCAACGTCGCCGCCATCTTGCTCGGCGGCGTGCTCGGCATTGCGATCCGCCGCGATCTCCCCGCAGCGCGACAGAATCAACTGCGCACGGCCGTCGGGATCGGCATCATCCTCGCCGGCTTTCACATGGTCTGGACCGGATTGCGACCGGTGAGCTTTGGCGCGGCGTTTGGGCTGATCGGCATCGGCCTGCTGGCGACGACGCTGGGACGGTTGCTCGGCAAAGGAATCAAGCTTCAAGCGGGAATGAACCGGCTCGGGCATTTTGCCGGCGAGACGTTTGCCAAAGCTCAGAAACGCAAAGGCGCCGTCAGCTTCAACGACGGTTTCATGGCTTGCACGGTGTTGTTCTGTGTCGGTCCGCTCTCGCTCCTGGGGCCGGCCCAGGAGGGTTTGGGTGGCGACCCATTCGTGCTGATGGTCAAGGCGGCGATGGATGGCCTGGCGGCGTTCGCGTTCGTGCGGGTGTTCGGCTGGAGTGTGGTGCTGGCCGGGCTGCCGGTGCTGGCACTGCAAGGGACGCTGACATTGCTCGTGGCGCTGGCTTTGAAAAGCGCGCCGCAGCCCATGCTCTTGCATTCGGTCAACGTCGCGGGTGGCTTGCTCGTCGTCTGCGCGGTGCTCCTCGTCTTCGAAGTGCGCAAGGTCCAGATCGGCGACTATCTGCCAGCGCTGGTCGTGGCGCCGCTGCTCGCGTGGCTATTCTTTTGACGCGCCGGATGGATTGGCGGCTTGCGCCCGCAGCTCCTGCAAGTGATCGCCGGCCAGCTTTGTTTGCAGAAAAGCCCGGTCACCCGTCGCGACGATCGTTTCAAAAAGTTCCCGTGCCTTGGCCGTGTCGCCCTCCAGCCAATGCTGCATCGCGATGTAATAGCGCGCCAACGTCGCGCGATCGGGTTGCGTCGCCAGCGCCAGAAGCGCTGATTCATCCAGGTCACCGTGCAGGTAGAGCGTAACCGGCGTGGGCCAGTCGGCCGGGGGCAACGATGAACCCGCTTCGGCCACGAGTGCCTTTGCCGCCGCCGGATTACCCGCGCGCCGGAGCGAGACGTAGTTCAACAACGCGATGTAAGGCGACCACGGATCGGCCCAGCCGTGGATGCCGATGTACGTTTCGCCGGCGACGTGCCCAAGGTCGTGGCGGCCGGTGCGACTCGCCAGGAGGTGCCGGATGAAAACGCACTGGGAATTCTCAGGCTCCATCCGGACGGCGCGGCTGGCATCCTTGAAAGCGTCTTCGTTCCGGCCGAGTTCCGCGCGGGCGATGGCGCGTTGGAGAAACGCCCGGGTGTCCTCGGGGTTGATCGCCACCGCCGCGGTGCAATCGGCCTCGGCGCGTTCCCACTCGCCAAGTTTCTGTAACGCCACCGCCCGGTTCACCAGAATCTCGGAGCGGTTGGTGGCGAGCTGAATGGCTTCGGTGAAGGCGTCGATTGCCGGCTGCCACTTCTGTTCCTGCGCAAACTTGCTTCCGCGATCGTTCCACTGCCGGGCGCTCAAAGGCAGCGTGGTCGGGAAATCGGCGGCACCGCCCCGCGCGCCGGCTTGCACCCACGCCGTCAGGGCGATGAACCCCAGTGTTCCGGCGCGCTGTATGAAACGGGCGCGGCTCACTTCACTTCCTTCTTGCGGGTGTTAATGACCAGACCGCTCTTGACGCCCGCTCCCCGCACGGCGTCAGTCACCTTGATGAACGCTCCGACGGGTCCGCCTTCGTCCATTTCGAGCGCGACGCGCACCTGCGGGTTCGCGCGAACCAGCGCCGTTAGTTGCGTCTGTAGCTTGTCCATGGTGATCGGCTCGCCCTTCGCGCCGAGGTAGACGCGGCCTTCTTTGTCCAACGTGACATAGACGGGCGCGAGCTCGCTCGAACCTTCGGTCTTCGCCTGTGACGACTCCGGCAGCGTGAGCTTCAAGGACGGCTGCTGCTTGAACGTCGTCGTGACCAGCAGAAAGATCAGCACCACGATCAAGACGTCGATCAACGCGACGATGATCACGGCGGGCGGATTCTTTTTCTTGCGCGGAAAAAACTCCATGGCGGGCAAAGTTATTGGCCGGCACCCTTGCGTCGCAGCCGGTGCTGGCGGCGGAGAAACTCGTCGCAGACTGAGGCGATTTCAACGGCCATGCGTTCGACCTTGCGATTGAAATAGCTCCAAGCCACCAGCGACGGGATCGAGACGATCAGACCCAGCAAGGTCGCGTACAGCGCCGTTGCAATCCCCTTCGCGAACACCGAACTGTCGCCGAGGCCCGCCTGGTTCAAGCTGCTGAACAACGAAATCATGCCGATGATCGTGCCGGTGAGCCCCATCAACGGGCCGATGCCGACGATGATTTCCAGCACGACGAGGCCGCGTTCGAGCTTCACGACTTCATGCCGGGCGCGGGTTTGCAGCGCATCGACTGTCTCTTCGCGTGGCTGGTCGAGATGTTCGATCGCGACCACCAACACCCGGCTGAGCGGCGAAGGCTGGCCGAGGCAGACCTGTTTCAGCGTGGAAACATCCTCGGTGCCCCGGCAGTTTTCCAACGCCGCCTCCACGCCGGGCGGGATGACCAGCTTCCAACGCAGCGCCAGACCGCGTTCGACGATGAACGTAATGCCGACGATCGACGTGATGACCAATGCACCTAAGATGAATATTTCCATGTGTGTCTTGCCCGGGCCGGCATGCGCCGCACCGCAGCCTAGTTGTAGTAAAATGTGAAACGCAACTCCCGGTAGTCCTTCGCCGTGGTCCGGCGCAGGCTCGGTGGCCAGGGATCGTACGGCTGGCCGAGGTCGCGAATGATGGCCTTTTGTGCGCCGTAGCCCTGGATTTCGCCGGAAGAATTCTCAACGACTTCAAAGTCGGTGATGCGGCCGTCGTGCTGGAGATGAAACTTCACCACCACCCGGCCCGCCCAGTTGAATGCCTCGGGATGCTGGTCGAGAAAATGGTACCACTGGTTCTTTACGATCGCGATGAACTTGGCGTCGTAGCTTCCCCACGGCGTGCCTTCCGTGTTGAAGCTGGGCATGACGCGCTGGACCTGGCTCGCACCCTCGAGCTTCATCTTTTCACCGGCGATGCCGGTTTCCTGCGGCAACTGCGCCCGGGCCTGCGCCACGGTTCGCGGCCGTGGTTGCGGCTGCTCGCCGTTGTCGCCTTTGCGCGCCGCGCCGTCGCCCTTGTCCGGCTGCGTGTTGATGGTGGCCCGGGCCAGATCGCCGGGCTTGGGCGAGAGGGGCGCCGGGACCTGCAACTGTTCAGCTGCTCCAGGCTTGGTCGCCTTGGCTTCCACCACGGGCGACTCCGGCACCTCCGGCTTGCCGGTCGCTTGGGCCTCGGGTTCGGGGCTTGGCTGGAGCTTGTCGGCATCGATCACGGCCGGTGCCGGATCGAGCTTCGCGACCTCGACGGGTTGTACCGGAACGGCCGGCAGCGGGTCGTTGCGCGGCACGTCGAACGTCTTGATCTCCTTGTCCTGCTGGCCGTCGATCTGCGGCAATTCCTTGTCCTGCTCGCTGGCCGCTGTGCTGGCGGCCTTGGAGTTCATCGCGCTGTAAAACTTCGGTTTGTCGGGCCGCTCGGTCGTGGCCTGGTCCGGCGAGACATCGACAAACGTCAGCGGCATTTCCTCGGCGGCGCGCTGTTGCTGACGCTCCAGCGCTTCCTGAATCTGTTTGGGATCCACCATCACCGCGCTGAGCTTGGCAAGGAGTTGCGAAAGAAACGGACTCGAGAACTGCCACCAACCGAACGCGGTGCCGACCCGCCAGGTGCCGTAGAAGGCGGCGTGCGCCAGCAGCGACAGCCCGAGCGCCAGCGCGATCGGCTGGCGCCACCAGGCGGCCTGAAGGATGGTGCGGTCTTCGTTCATGTCGGGGCTGAGACAGCCCGCGGCGGCATTGTGTTCGTTTGGCCCGGGTTCGGCACGCATAAATAAGCAGGCCCTGCCGGCGGGCGCATGGCCCCGCCTCAACGAGGCCGAATGTGAATAGCCGCAGGCGAAACCTGCGGTGCCGGCAGGCAGAAAAGTTCGACCCCAGCGGGGTCGAACCCATTCGGTTTGCCGGACCGTGGGTTGGCACCCCCGGCTATTCACGTTTTATCCCTTCGGGATTTTGGGGCAGGATTCGCTCGTTCGCGCGTGCGCCCGACTCCAAAGTTGGCAATCGCCCCGGCCTCGTGACATACTGCGCGCATGCCAGCCGCCACCAACGCCCGCGTCACTTCGATCGACGTGCTCGACGATTTCCGGGCGAAGCTGCTGGTCTACGTCGCGCGCTCCCGGCGTTTGCTGGATGACGTGAATGACGAGATTGTTCGCACCCGCGTCTGGCTCCAGAGTGATCGCCTGCCGCACTGGAAGAAGCAGGTCTGGCTCAAGCAAAAGGAGCTCGCCGCCGCTGATCAGGAGTTGATGACTGCCCGCCTGTCGGACATGCCCGAGGCCGTGCAAGCGCGGCGCATCGTGGTCAACAAGTGCAAGGCCGCCCTCCGCGAAACCGAGGCGCGGCTCGAGCGCGTGAAGAAATGGGTGAAGCACTACGGGTCAGCCGTCGAGCCCAAGGCCAAGGTCGTCATCCAGATGCGGCAGATGGTCGATCACGATCTGCGTAAGGCGATCGCCTTCCTCGAACAAGCCGCCAGCACGCTGTCGGATTACGCGGAGATCCGGAAGGTCGGTCAGCCGGCGGGTGATTCCACTGGCGAAGCACCGGTCGCAAGTGACACATTGGCGGCAGCGGAGTCCAATTCCAAAACCACATGAGCAGCAGCGGAAGCGGGGCGCGGCTGACAGCGCTGACCAAACAACTCGAAGGACACTGGCAGCAGACCCGGCAGGCGTGGACCGACGCCAAGGCCGCCGAGTTTGAGGAGCGCTTCATGCGCGAGCTTGCCACCGTCGCCAATGTGACGTGCGCCGGCATCGACAACCTGGAGCAGATTCTCCGCAATCTCCGAACCGACTGTGAGTAAACATCTGGCTGCCAGGGAAACGCTGGGCTGGCTCGACCGCTTGCGCGATACGATCCGTGAATGCGCCGCGAACGCCGCGAAGCTCGACCTGGATTTCACTACCAACGCCGGCAAGATCCGGCGCCAGACGGACAAGGAAATCGTCACGCTGGAAAGTCACCTGTCCGCCTCGCTTAAGGGCGCCGAGACGACCCGTGACACGCGCAAGAACGGCATCAACTTTCGCCACGACCAGCTCAAGCTCCGCATCCATCAGGCTTTCGAGTGCGCCCGCGAAAGCCGGCTGTCCGTGATCGAGGCGCACGAAGGCCGGCAGATCGCCCAGGTACAGCGGGATTTGCTGGAGATCAACCGCGCCACGGAGACAGCCTTGAAGGACTCCGATCAGCGCTTCGCCGAATTGCGCAAAGCGCTGGAGAAAGAAAGCGCCGCAGTCCAAAGGATCGAGCGCAGCGCGAACGCGGCCGTGCGCGGTTATCCCGGCTGGCAAAGGCGGCTGGCGGCGTCGGGTTATGAAGAAGGCGGGCCAACGGTGGAGGTTCAGCAGACGGTCGAGACGTTGAGGCAACAAGTCGCCACGACCCGCAGCGCCGCTTTGGTCCTCCGGCTCTCGCCGCCGGTGTTCTTTTTCAGTTTGTTGCCGCCGTGGATGTTGGTCCCGATCGTGATCGCCGGCTTCGTGGCGGCCGTGCCCTTGAAGTTTTCCGTCGGCGGCAACCCGATCACCTGGCTGCAGGCGGGCACGTGGGGCGGCGTGACGCTGGCAGTGTTGGTTGTTTTGCATCTGCTGGGACGGCTGATCTCCGGTGGCGCGGCCGCGAGGATGATTGCTGCGACGGGCAAACTGCGAAGTCTTCAAGCTGCCACGGTGCAGGGCGTTGACGGCGGACAGCAAGATGCCCGCGCCCGAATTCGGGCCGATGCTGAGAAGCGCTCGGCGGTGTTCAACGAGCGGTGGAATTCGGTCAAGGCCGAGGCGGATCAGATGCGGCACGAGCTGGCCCGCCAGTTGGAGCTTCGCCTCGCGCGGGTTCACACTCACAACGAAGGGCTGCGCGAGAAAAGCTACGCCCGTGTGGAAAGCGACTTCGCCGCGCTCGCCTCGCGACGAATGGCGGAGGTCAACGAATCTCGCGTGGCCTTCGAGAAGACGCGCGACGACCGGCTGCGCGAATTCGAAACGACCCAGCGATCCGGCTGGGAAGCCACCATTGCGAAATGGTCCGAAGTGACGACGGGCGCGTTCCAGACGTTCGCCGAAGTGCGCGCGGCCGCCGCGTTGGACTTCCCGGCCTGGACCGATTCCAAGCTGCGCCAATGGACCGCGCCGACGAAATTTGCGAGCGCGGCGCCGCTGGGAAACTTGGCCATCGACCTCGCGAAACTCGCCGGTACTTTGCCGGAAGACGCGCGCTTGAAGCTGCCGGGCTCGCCGAATTTCAACGTGCCTCTCCTGCTCACTTATCCCGGACAAGGCTCCCTGCTGTTCGAGACCAAGGACACCGGCCGGCCCGCAGCTATTGCTACTTTGAACGATCTTGTCCTGCGCGTGCTGTCCATTGCGCCGCCGGGCCGCGCGGTGTTCACGATTCTTGATCCGCTCGATCTCGGACAAAGCTTCGCCGGCCTCATGCACCTCGCCGATCATGAGGATCGCCTGATCAACCAGCGCATCTGGACGCAGCCTGAACACATTGAGCAACGGCTCGCCGAACTGAACGAGCACATCGAAAAAGTTACGCAGCTCTACCTGCGCAACGAGTTTGCGACCATCGCCGAATACAACGAGCAGGCCGGGCGCATTGCCGAGCCGTATCATTTCCTGGTCATCGCGGATTTCCCGACGAACTTCACCGACCTCGCCGCGCGCCGGTTGATGAGCATCGCGGCCAGCGGCCAGCGGTGCGGTGTTTACACGCTCGTTCACTGGGACCTGCGCAAGCCATTGCCGAACGAGTTCGTGCCCGACGATCTGCGGGCCGCGAGCGTCTGCCTCAAGGCGCGCGGTGAGCACGTCGCGATCAACGACCGCCCGACCGACGGCGCCCTCTTGAAGTTGGAGACACCTCCGGATGCGGACTTCGTCACCGACTTTCTCGGCCGAGTTGGTCGCGCGAGCTTGGATTCGAACCGCGTCGAAGTGCCCTTCACCGACATCGTGCCGGCGGACGGAGAGCTGTGGTCGCTCGAAACGACGACTGAGGTGCGCGTCGCCATCGGCCGCACGGGCGCGACCAAGCTCCAGCAACTCGCGCTCGGCAAGGGCACCAAGCAACACGTGCTCGTGGCCGGCAAGACGGGCTCCGGCAAATCGACCCTGTTCCACGTGCTGATCACCAACCTCGCGCTCTGGTATTCGCCGGATCAGGTCGAGTTCTACCTCGTCGACTTTAAGAAAGGCGTCGAGTTCAAGTGCTACGGCACGCATCGCCTGCCGCACGCGCGCGTGGTGGCCATCGAGAGCGACCGCGAGTTCGGTCTCAGCGTGCTCGAACGCGTGGATGAAGAGCTGCGCCGTCGTGGCGATCTCTTCCGCAAACTCGGCGTGCAAGATCTCGCGGGCTTCAAGCGCGCCGGTGGGCAGGAGGCCTTGCCCCGCACGCTGCTGATCATCGACGAGTTCCAGGAGTTCTTCACCGAGGACGATCGCGTGGCCCAGACGGCGTCGCTGCTGCTCGACCGCCTCGTGCGTCAGGGCCGCGCGTTTGGCATCCATGTGTTGCTCGGTTCGCAGACGCTCGGTGGCGCCTACACGCTCGCGCGCACCACTCTCGGCCAGATGGTTGTCCGCATCGCGCTCCAGTGCAACGAGGCCGACGCCATGCTGATCATGGAGGACGACAATCCCGCGCCGCGTCTCCTCTCGCGTCCGGGCGAGGCGATCTACAACGACGCGGCCGGCGCCCTAGCAGGGAACAACCCGTTTCAGATCGTGTGGCTCGGCGATGAAGAGCGCGATGTCTGGCTCGGCAAGGTTCAGCAGCACGCCGCGCAATCTCCTTTCGCCAGCCGGATGCCGGTCGTGTTCGAGGGCAACGCGCCCGCCGATCTGCGCGAGAATCCTTTGCTGTCGGCCACGCTGGCAGCGACCTCGACTGCGGCACCGGCCGCACCCCGGATCTGGTTGGGCGCACCGAACTCGATCAAGGGACCGACCGAGATCGCGCTCCATCGGCAGAGCGGACATCACCTGCTCATTGTCGGGCAACGCGATGAAACCGCACTGGCGCTGCTGGGCATCGGCATGGCCACGCTTGCGGCGCAGCACCCGGTCAACGCGGCGAAGTTCATCGTGTTCGACGCGTTACCGGCCGGCTCGGCGCAGCGCGCGTTCATGGAGAGCGTCGTGCAACCGCTTCCGCATGACGCCACGCTCGCGGGCGTGCTCGACGTCGATGCCGTGATGACCGACTTGTCCGCTGAGTTCAATCGCCGCGCCGATGCCTCGGTGGCCGCGACGGCTCCGGCGATCTTCGTCGTCGTGAACGGCCTGCAACGGTTCAAGGGGCTCAAGATCGAGGACGACTTCAGCTTTTCATCCGACGCGGACAGCAGCGGGCCGAAGCCGGGCGCGGTGTTCAACCAGCTCATCAGCGAGGGCGCGGATCGCGGAATGCATGTGCTCTGCTGGTGCGACACCTGGAACAACCTGACGCGGCAGCTCAATCGCAAGGCGATCAGCGAATTCGAGCTGCGCGTGCTCTTCCAGATGAGCGCCACCGACTCGGCCTCGCTAATGGACTCGCCCGCCGCCGGCAACCTTGGTCTGCACCGCGCGATCCTCTACAACGCGCAGGCCGGCACCGCGGAGACGTTCCGGCCGTACGCGCTGCCGGATAAGGGGTGGGTGGAGAAGACCAGCGCGGTATTGCGCGACACGGTGAAAGTTTGATCGCGCTGGTTGCAATCGATGCCGCCGACCTCGCTACGCTCGTCGGCGGCGAAGTTACGGCGGACCAGCAGGTCCGCAGCGCCAGATGATTGAATGACCACGTGGGTGGGGTTTTCCTGTCAGCTTGCTTGGTGCGCCAACAAGAGGTATCTGTTGCCCGTGCTTGGGTCATTGTTCCATTCAGCCTTTGTCGAAACCCTGATTGAACTCTTCTTCTGGATTCTCCTTCTGCTGCTGGCGCTGGCTGGTGGTACACCGGTCATTCTAATCCGAGCGCTGAAGCACGGACTTAAGTTTTTCAACTCGCTGGCTGCCGATTACCGGACGCTTCTCACCTGGTGGTGGGATCATCATCCGTTCCAATAGTAAGCTGGCTGGCAAAAAGTTCTTTGTCCGCTCCAACTTCCCGGTAATCTTTCGCCCACTTAACGCATGGATACCTTTAACAATTTCATCGGCGGCGAATGGGTGGCCGCGCAGTCGGGCAAGACCTTCACCACCATCAACCCCGCCGACATCCGCGAGCAGGTCGCGCAATACCCGCTCAGCGGACAGGCCGATACGCAGGCGGCCATTGCGGCGGCGAAGGCGGCATTCCCTGGGTGGGCGGCGCAAACTTCCGTCGCGCGCGGTCGCATCTTGAGCAAGGCCTCGCAACTCCTCGAAGCGCGCAAGCCCGAGCTGGCGAAGTTGCTCACGCGCGAAGAAGGCAAGACGCTCGCCGAGGCCACCGGCGAAGTGCAGCGCACGGCCGACATCTTCCGCTTCTTCGGCGGCATCAGTTACACGCTCGGCGGCCAGACCATCCCCCATGATCTGCCCGGCAACCTGCTTTACACCCGGCGCGAGCCGCTCGGTGTCGTGGGTCTGATCACGCCGTGGAATTTCCCGATCGCCATCCCGGCCTGGAAGATGGCGCCCGCGCTCGTCAGCGGAAATGCCGTGATCATCAAGCCCGCGTCGCAGGCGCCGGCCATGACCTGCGAGGTCGCGAAGATTCTCGCCGAAGCCGGCCTGCCGAAAGGCGTGCTCAACGTCGTCATGGGCGACGGCCGCGCGGTCGGCGGCGAACTGGCCACCAACCCCGACGTCGTCGCGGTCTCGTTCACCGGCTCGTACAAGATCGGCAACCAGATTTACCAGCAGCTCGCCACCCGCATGGCGCGCGCGCAGATGGAGATGGGCGGCAAGAACCCGACCATTGTCCTCGAAGACGCCGATCTCGATCTCGCCGCGAAGCTCGTAGCCATCGCCGGCTTTGGTCTCACCGGCCAGGCTTGCACGGCGACCAGCCGCGTCATCGTCGATAAGAAAGTTGCCGCCGCGTTCGTCGAGAAACTCATCGAGAAGGCGAAGGCGATCAAAGTCGGCAACGGCCTGCACGACGGCGTGACGATGGGACCGGCGGTGAACGAGCAGGAGTTCAACGGCAATCTGGAATACATCGACATTGCGCAGAAGGAAGGCGCGAAGCTGGCCTGGGGTGGCCTGCGCCTCACCGCCGGCGATCTCCAGCATGGCTGGTTCATGGAGCCAACGATTCTCACGGGCGTGACGCCAAACATGCGCATCGCGAAAGAGGAAGTCTTCGGCCCCGTGATCGCCGTCATCGAGGTCGAGAACTTCGAGGAAGCGCTTGCCGTTGCCAACAGCGTCGATGTCGGGTTGTCCGCGTCCATCGTTACCCGTGACCTCAAGAAGGCGATGGTCTACTCCGAGCGCATTCAGGCTGGCGTGGTGAAGATCAACCAGATCAGCACCGGGCTCGCGCTCCAGGCACCATTCGGCGGCGTGAAGAAATCGAGCACCGACAGCTTCAAGGAACAGGGCGCGGGCGCCATCGACTTCTACACGCGCATCAAGACGGTGTATCTGGATTATTCGGCGTGATCGCTTTGTCTCCCAGTCTGAATGTTGTGCAAAGGTCGGCCACTCTCGGGCTGACTGGCGCTCCTTCCCCCTCACCCCGGCCCTCTCCCTTGGGGAGAGGGAGGCAGGTCATCAACCGGCGGGCAAGGCTGGCGGCCTTGGAATCTTCGAGCGCGGCCGCAATGTATTCCCTCTCCTTCGGGGAGAGGGTGAGGGTGAGGGGAAACGAGGCTTCCAATTGCCCGCAACGCCCAGCCATTTCAATGCACCTTGAACAACTGACGACGAACCACTGACTCATTTCCAAATGAAACTCTGCCGCTATCTCAACGCCTACAACGAACTTCGGCTCGGCTTGATCCACGACGACAAGACCGTTGCCGACATCGGTTCCGCCGAACACGGCCGCCTCACGTCACTGCTCGAAAGCGATAACTTGGGCGCCCGGCTCAAGGAACTTTCCAACCAGACACTCATGGCCGCGCCGCTCGCGAACATCCGCCTGCTCACGCCCATCGAGAAACAGGAGGTCTGGGCCGCCGGTGTCACTTACCTGCGCAGCAAGGCCGCTCGCATGGAGGAATCCGACTTCAGCGCGCAGGCTTACGCGAAGGTCTATGAGGCTGACCGACCGGAGATTTTCTTCAAATCGCTGCCCGAGAAAGTCGTCGCCAATGGCGAGGCGGTCGGCATCCGCAAGGACGCCAAGTGGAACGTGCCCGAGCCGGAGCTGGCGCTCGTCATCAACTCGAAAGGCCGGATCGTCGGTTACACGATCGGCAACGACATGAGCTCGCGCGACATCGAGGGCGAGAACCTCCTCTACCTCCCGCAGGCCAAGATGTACGACCGCTCCTGCGCGCTCGGTCCGTGGATCAACGTCGGCGCGATGGAAGTCGAGGCGCGCGCATGGACGATCAAGCTGGCGATTCACCGCGGCGGCAAGGCGGTCTTCGAGGGCGACACCTCCGTCTCGCAGATGAAGCGCAAGCTGTCCGAGCTGGCGGACTGGTTGTTTCGCAGCCAGACATTTCCGCACGGCGCAGTGCTGTTGACCGGCACCGGCCTCGTGCCCGGTGATGGGTTCACCCTCCAAGCCGACGACAAGATCCGCATTGAGATCAACGGCATCGGTGTACTGGAGAATCATGTGGTGGTGGTGTGAAACGATCACCTCCCGCGTGGCGCACCCCACGAGGCGCTTGCTATTACGGGGCGGCTCGTGCCTCCGCCAGGTTTTGGACTGCGGCCGGTGCTCCACCGCTTTCTGGTCGAGGATGGTAGGCGATCCAGAATCTCGAAGCAGGCCTGCGCTTGCGGACATCCCACGGAGCGGTGCAGCAGCACACGCACTCCAAGACGCTGCCGCGACTTCTGAGCCTCCCTGGGTCTCGAAACCTTTCGGAATAAGCTGACACCTTCGGCGGTCGAACTCTGTCTCGAATCATTGCCATGACCTCGCTCGCTGTTCCCGCTCCGCGCCCGCCGGCTCTGCTTGATCGTCTGCCGCTCTATTACGGCTGGGTCAACATGACCGTCGCCGCGCTCGCGATGGTCGGCACGCTGCCCGGTCGCACCCAGGGTCTCGGCCTGATCACCGAGCCGTTGCTGCGCGATCTCCAGATCGACCGCGTCGGCTACGCGCAGATCAATCTGTGGGCGACGCTCATCGGCTCGCTGTTTTGTCTCGGGTTCGGTCGCTTGCTCGACCGGTTCGGCAGCCGCGCCGTGATGAGCGTGATTGTCGCGTTGCTTGGCGCGGTGGTCGTGGTCATGGCCGGTGCTACCGGCTTTGCGATGCTTTTCGTTCTCGTGACCCTGACGCGGGGACTCGGTCAAAGCGCGCTGTCCGTCGCGAGCCTGAGCCTCGTTGGTCAATGGTTCGGCCGGCGACTCCCCAAGGCGATGGCGTTTTACTCAGTCATCATGAGCATCGGCTTCATGGCGGCGGTTCCCATCATCGGCAGCATCGTGACCCATAGCGGCTGGCGCGTGGCGTGGAGCGGACTGGGCTGGCTGCTGTTGCTCGGCTTGCTGCCGCTCGTCTGGCTGGCCGTGCGTCGCGATCCCGAATCCTGCGGCCTGCAGGCGGAGGGCAAAGAGGACGAGCAACTCGGAACCCCACCCGCCGCCGGAGCGACCTTCGGTGAGGCGCTACGCACTCCGGCCTTCTGGGTGTTCGCGTTGGCCACCGCAATTTACAATCTCATCGTCTCCGGCATTGGCCTGTTCAACGAGTCCATCTTTGCCGAGCGCGGCTTCGCGGCGAAGGTCTATCACCAGGCGCTCGCGGTCACGGCGATCACCTCGCTGGCCGGTAATTTCCTTGGCGGCTGGCTGTCCGCGCGCTGGTCGGCGAACCGGCTCATGGCGCTCGCGATGGGCCTGCTGACGCTCGCATTGCTGGCGCTGCCTTTCCTGCGAACGGTGCCGCAGGTGATGTTGTGGGCGGTGTTCATGGGCGTGGCGGGCGGATTCGTGATCGTGATCTTCTTCAGCTTCTGGAGTCGCACGTACGGCCGCGCGCACCTCGGCAGGATTCAGGGTGCCGCACAAATGATGACGGTCGTGGCCTCGGCGGTCGGCCCGCTCTTGCTGGCGCAATGTGTGGCGGTGACAGGTTCGTACGCGCTCGTGTTCTACGTGCTGGCGGGAGTGATCGCGCTGCTCGCGCTGGCGGCCTGGGCTGTCAAGGTGCCGACTCAATGGGCGAGCCAGTAGAGCGGGATCCCTTGTCCTACAACGCGAGATGCCGTTGCTGCCGTGTGGCGACTGAACGCTTTACAGTCGGCGCTGGCCCGCTTGAGGCGGGACCTGTCGCCGTCAGGAACTTCGGCGTGTCGTTGTGGCCAATGCGCCGATAGTCGGCGAGCAACGCTTGCTTCACTTCGTCCGGGTCCACCCCCGCTTCGGCGCTCAAAAAATCCAGGAGCAACTCCATAAGCCGTACCAGCGCGACGCCGTGCGTGCGACCCGTCTGCGCGAATAGCCAGTCGCTCCATTTCATGAAGCCGGCGAATGGCGAGCGGTCCGTCTTCCAGATCAAGGGCGTGGTCGCGACGAATTTGCCGCTGTTGCCGACGAGGTCCCAGTAGCGCGCAAACCGCCGGAGCCGTTGCATCTCCGCGAAGGGAATCAGCCGCGTCTGCAAGATCTCGTAGGGCGGGTGTGCGGCGTAAGTCATGCCCCATTCCTGATCGTGCCGGACGATGGGCGTGCCGCGCAGTCGCTTGAGAATGCCCACCTGGATTTCCTGCGGGCCGAGCGCGATGAGCCGGTCGAAGCCCGCGCCGAAGCTGGCCAGCGATTCGCCGGGCAGCCCGACGATCAGATCGGCGTGAACGTGGACGGTGGTTTCGTTGCGGAGGAAGCGCAGATTTTCAGCCAGCCGCTCGTAGTCTTGCCGGCGACTGATCAACGCGGCCACCGACTCGTTGAACGTCTGGATGCCGACCTCGAACTGGAGGGAGCCAGCCGGAAACTGCTTTACCAACTCACGCAATCCTTCCGGCAGGCGGTCGGGCACCATTTCAAAATGAAAGAACATCCCGGGTTCGAAGCGCGCGCGCAGGAATTCCAGGATCGCGCGGCTGGTGTTCAAGTTCAGGTTGAAGGTGCGGTCCACGAACTTGAACTGCTTCACGCCCCGCTTCAGCAAGCCGTCGAGCGCGGCGAGGAAGCGTTCCAACTCAACAGCCCGCACCGGCACATCCAGCGAGCTCAGACAAAATTCGCAAGTGAAGGGACAGCCACGGGACGCTTCGACATAGATGATCCGATGGGCGAGGTCGTCGGCATCGTAGAGGTCGTACGGCAACTGTAGCTGGGTCATCGCCGGCAACGGAGCGACGATCACCTTCTGCTGGGGGCGCTCGCCTCGCAGCAGTTGCCCGCAGACTTCGGCGAATTTCAGGTCCGCTTCGCCTGTGATGACGAAATCAGCCAGCCGGACGATCTCCTGTTGATCGGTTTCAAAGCTGACCTCGGGGCCGCCGAGGACAATGATGAGGTCGGGACGGAGGCGCTTCAGCGCGGCGACCAGTTCCGCCGTTTCCGTGACGTTCCAGATATAGACGCCGAGGCCGATGATCTTCGGCTCGCGCGCCAGCAGGACTTCGGCGATGTCGAGCGGCCGTTGGTTGATGTCGAACTCGACGAGGCACGCGCGAGACTTCAGCTCACCCAGGTTGGCGAGCAGATAGCGCAGGCCGAACGAGGCATGAATGTATTTCGCGTTGAGGGTGCTGAGGACGATGTCCGGCATCGGGCGGCAACCCTGCCCAGCCGGGGGCGCCGGCGCCAGCGCGGACTTGTTCGCCGGGATTACAAATGCCGAATCGATCTTCGGCTTGCTCCGTCCAAGCCGCCCTCGTATCGTCGCCACCATGAAAGCTTTGATCTGCCTGTTCACCGGTTCGCTGCTCCTTGCCGCCTTCCCCAACACCGCGCGCGCGCAGGGGGCGTACGGCGCCGAAGCCTACGCCCAGCGCCAACAGGAGGAGGAGCGCTGGCGAAAAGTCAGCGCGCAGCTCGAAGAGTTGATCTCCACGCAGGAAGTGCTGCGCAAGCGGCTATCGACCCTCGAAGAGGAGAACCGCGCGTTGCGCACGGAAGTAAACAAAGCCGGCAACGCGGGGGTCTCGCCCGAGGAATTTCAACGCGTCACCAAGGAGATTGCGAACAAGCTGAAGGAAGTGGACGACAAGCGGGTCGCGGACAACAAAACCATTGTCGAACAGGTGAAGCAGTTGGTGCGCGAGATCAAACCCGGTGCGGCAACCCCCCCGGCGACCGTGACTAAACCGACTTCCGCGGTGCCTGACGGATCCGAGCCGCTGCCGGGCACTCAGTTGTTTATCCCGCATACCATGCAAGAGGGTGAAACCATTTCGGCGGTCGTCCAAGCATACCGGGCGAAAGGCGTGAAGACTTCCATGAAGGCGGTCTTGGACGCCAATCCGAAGGTTAACCCCAACCGCATCAAGCCGGGCACGGAGATCCTCATCCCCAAGCCCGATTAGAGGCGGCTCCGGCTTTTCCACAATCCTGTCGTGAAATTACCCAGCCTCAAGCTGCTGCGTCGGCTGCACCTTTATCTGGGGGTGTTCTTCACGCCATTGCTGGTGTTCTACATCGCCAGTGGTTGGTATCAAACCGTCAACGTGGACCGGCGCAAGGGTTTGGGGGAGGCCGAAGGGATCGTGGACAAGCTCGTGTCGGTGCATGTGGACCAGGTTTATCCGACGGAGCGGGCCGTCGGCTGGGAGCCGGGCCCCTTCCGGGTGCTGGTGGTGCTCATGTCTTTGGCCTTGCTCACGACCATCGCCTTGGGCACCGTCCTCGCATTCCGCTCAACAACCCGCCGATGGCCTGTCTGGCTATCACTGGGACTCGGCATCCTCTTGCCGCTGCTCCTGCTCTGGTTGGGACAGCGGTACGAATAAACCAATAAAGTCGTATGGTTGTTCAGATTGTCCTGCTCCTGATCGCGCTCACCCTGGCGTATCTCGTGGTCATTCCGCTGATCCGCTACCGCATCACTTCGCACTGGCTGTTGATCACGCTGCTCGGCCTTCCAATCCGCTGGGTTTCGCTCAAGAACATCCGGTTCATCAGCGATCACTGCAAAGAAGCCTCCGAACACTGGCCGAATACGCACAACCCGAAGACCCGCACCCTGTTCATCCGCAAACGCCGGGGAATCTTCCGGAATCTGCTGATCACCCCCCAGAAGCGGTTCGTGTTCAAGGCGGACTTGGAGAAGGCCATTCGCGCGCTCGATCCCAAGGCCAGCTTCGAGGACACGCAGTTCTTCGAGCGCAAACCGGAGTCGGCCGGGTTGCGTCAGCGCGAAGCAGGCCTGTAGGCGGGCCGTCGCCGGATTCTGCTGGCGGTTGAAATTCTTGGTTGATTGAAATCCTTTGCCTTCCCCCCGTCGGCTGAAGTTCAATCGTTCCCATGTTGGCGAGGGTATTCTCCGCTTCGGTAAACGGCATCGAGGCGAATCAGGTCGAGGTCGAGGTCAATTCCGACTATGGCGATTTCAAGGTCGTCATTGTGGGACTTCCCGATGCCGCCGTGCGCGAATCTCAGGATCGCGTGTTGACCGCCCTCAGCAACAGCGGCTACCGCCCGCCGATGGGCCGCACCACCATCAACCTCGCCCCCGCCGATGCGCGCAAGGAAGGCCCCAGCTTTGACCTGCCCATCGCCGTGGCCATGCTTGCAGCCAGCGAACAAATCGTCACCGACCAGCTCGAGAACTTCGCGCTCGTCGGCGAACTCGCGCTGACCGGCGCGATTCGACCTTGTCGCGGCGTGCTGCCGATCGCGATTCAGGCCAAGCGTGATGGCTTGATCGGCGTCCTGGTGCCCAAAGACAACGCACCCGAAGCCGCCGTCGTCGAGGGCTTGCAAGTGATCCCGATCCAGAACCTCCGCGAGGCGGCGCAGTTTCTCGAAGGCCAGATCAAGCTCAGCCCGGTCAAGATCGACGTGACCCGCATGTTCGATCAACCGCCCGACGACCCGCTCGATTTCGCTGACGTGAAAGGCCAGGAGTCCGTGAAGCGCGCGTTGGAGATCGCCGCGGCCGGTGGCCACAACTTGCTGATGATCGGCCCGCCCGGCACCGGGAAGTCGATGCTCGCGAAGCGCCTCGCCACCATCCTCCCGCCGCTCACGCTCGCCGAGGCGCTGGAGACGACGAAGATTCACAGCATCGTGGGCCTGCTGAAATCAGGTCAAGCGCTGGTCACCCAACGGCCCTTTCGCGCGCCGCATCATACCGCGAGCGACGCCGGCCTGCTCGGCGGCAACATCAATCCCACGCCCGGCGAAATCTCGCTCGCGCACCACGGCGTGTTGTTTCTCGATGAATTGCCGGAGTTCAAGCGCAGCGTGCTCGAAACCATGCGCCAGCCGCTCGAAGACGGGCATGTCACGATTTCACGTGCGGCCGGCACGATGACCTTTCCCGCGCAGTTCATGCTCGTGGCGGCGATGAACCCGACGCCGGATGGCAAGATGCCCGGCGAGTCGAGGAGTTCGCCGCGCGAGATTCAGAACTACTTGGGGCGCATCTCCGGGCCGTTGCTCGATCGCATCGACATCCATGTTGAAGTGCCGGCCGTGAAATTCCGCGAGATGAGCGAGGCGAAGACGGGTGAAACGTCGGCGGCAATCCGTGACCGGGTGATCGCCGCGCGCCAGCGACAGATCGAGCGCTTCCGCGGCCGGCCGATCTCGTGCAATGCGCGCATGGGCTCGCGTGACTTGAAGGAACATTGCCGGCTCGACGAGACCACGCTGAACTTCCTGAAGATGGCGATGGACGAATACAAACTCAGCGCCCGCGCCTACGATCGCATCCTCAAAGTGAGCCGCACGATCGCCGACCTGAACGGCGGCGACGTGCTGACCGCCGATCACGTCTCCGAAGCGATCCAGTTACGGTCGCTGGACAAGCAACTGTGGGGGTAAGGCGTTTGGGCTGGCGGCGCTCTTAGAGGCGCCGCTCCGATCGAACTCACGCTGGCTCCGCGATCAAGTCGTAGTCCGTGTGGCCGATGATCTTCACCTTCGCGAACTTGCCGATCGGTAGGTCGCCGCGCACATAAACCCGGCCGTCGATGTCCGGCGCGTCGGCTTCGCCACGGGCGATCAGGTAGCTTCCCTTGAGCTGTTTCATTGCGGCGTCCGTCTCGCGAATCAGCCCGTGCTCCCACGAGCTCACGTTGGCCTTCTGCAATTCCTTGGCGCTGGCCTCGCCTTCCACCAACACGCGCAAGTTCCGGCCGACGAAGGATTCGGAAACGGTCTGCGCGACTTTGTGTTGCGCCGCCATCGCGAGGTTGCGGCGGCGTTGTTTCACCTTGTCGCTCACCTGGCTGGCCATGGCGCCCGCGCGCGTGCCCGCTTCGTGCGAGTAGGTGAACACGCCGAGCCGCTCGAACTTCGTAGTGCGGATGAACTCCAGCAACGACTCGAACATCGCGTCCGTCTCGCCGGGAAAGCCGACGATGAACGTCGTGCGCAGCGCAATGCCGGGCACGCCGGCGCGAATCCGCGCGATCAATTCCTCGATGTATTGCCGGCTCGTCTCGCGACGCATCCGCTCCAGCATGACTTCGTGGATATGTTGGAGCGGCATGTCCACGTAGCGCGCGACCTTTCTGCTCGCCGCGATGGTCTGGATCAACTCATCCGTCCAGTGGGCGGGATGCGTGTAGAGGAGGCGGATCCAGAAATCGCCCTTCAAGGAATTCAACTCGCGGATCAACGAACACAGCGTGGTGGCGTCGCTGGGCAGCGCCTTCGCCCGGGCGTTGAACTTCTCCGGCGAGGAGATCGAACGGCGATGATCTGGTTGCAGGTCGAGGCCGTAATAGGTCGAGTCCTGCGAGATGAGATTCAGCTCGCGGACGCCGTCTTTGATCAGCGCCTTGGCCTCGGTCACGATGTCTGCCTGCGTGCGGCTGCGATGCGAGCCGCGCATGCGCGGGATGATGCAAAAGCTGCACGGATGGTTGCAGCCCTCGGCGATCTTCACGTAGGCGAAGTGCCGGGGCGTGAGGCGAAAGCGCGGCGTGGCGTAGTCCGGGATGTAATTCGGGCGCGACGCGACATCAACGATGGGAGCATCGGGGTTGGGAGCTGGGAGTTGGGAGATCGGCAATGAGATGATCTGCCGGGTCTTGCCGAACTGGTCGGTGCCACGAAGTGCAACCTCGCTGTCGTGCGCGTGGGAACTTTTCTGCTGATCGAGTTCTGCGATTTGCGCCTTCACCTTTTGCCCGCGCCGGATCGGAGATCGGTGCCCCGGCGAAGCCAGCTTTGCGCGTCGATGCGCGACTGCCTGCCGGATCAGGTCGGTGACATTCGCGACCTGGTCGATGCCCATGATGACGTCCACCTCGGGCAGGAGTCTGGGCAATTCATCCTTGAAGCGTTGCGGCAGGCAGCCGGAGACCACGAGCGCCTGGCCGGGGTTCACGTGGTCGCGCAGCGCCGAGGATTCGAGGATGGTGTCCACGCTTTCCTCCTGTGCCGAATCGATGAACGAGCAGGTGTTCACCACCAGCACATCGGCCGTCTCGGCGTCGTTCGTGATCTCGACGCCGTACTTGATCAAGGTGCCGAGCATGACCTCGGCATCGACGAGGTTCTTGGCGCAGCCGAGCGAGATCATGCCCACGCGAATGGGCGGCACGGAGGGAGCTTTCGGGTTCTTTTTCACCGGGCGGGCAAGCTAGGCAGGCCGGCGGATCCGCGGAAGCGAAAACTTTGACTCCGAGCTTGAAACTGGGAACTCTCGACGCCATGAACTCCCGCATGCCACTTGCCCGCACCATTGCCCTCGTCGCCCTGGCCCTGTTCGTCGGAGCTGGCTCCAGTTTTGCCGCCGACGACTATACGCTCGGCCCGGATTCGCAGCCCAAGGACGGCGTGCCGAAGGGCGAGGTGAAAGGGCCGTTCAAATGGGAGAGTAAGATTTTTCCCGGCACCGTCCGCGACTACTGGATCTACGTGCCGGCGCAGTATGACGCCGCCAAGTCCGCGGCGCTGATGGTCTTTCAGGACGGCGGGGGATTCATCGGCGAGAAGAGCAGCTACCGGGCGCCGGTCGTCTTCGACAACTTGATTCAGGCGAAGGAAATGCCGGTGACGATCGGGCTGTTCATCAATCCTGGAAACGTGCCGGCCGCCGAGGAAGGCCAGAAGCCGCGGAGCAATCGCAGCTTCGAATACGATTCTCTCGGCGATCAATACACGCGGTTCCTGTTCGACGAGATCATCCCGGCGGTGCGGAAAGACTACGCCATCACCGACGACCGCGAAGGCTGGGCGATCTGCGGCAACAGCTCGGGGGCGATCTGCGCGTGGACAGTGGCGTGGGAGCGGCCGGACAAGTTCAGCAAGGTGCTCAGCCACATCGGCAGCTTCACGAACATCCGCGGCGGGCACCATTACGAGGCAATGATCCGCAAGACGGAGAAGAAGCCCATTCGCGCGCTGTTGCAGGATGGCACGGGCGATCTCGACAATCTCCACGGCAACTGGCCGTTGGCGAATCAGCAGATGGCGGCCGCGCTGAAGTTCATGGGTTACGACTACAAGCTGGTACTGGGCGACGGCGGCCACAACGGCAAGCACGGCGGCTCGATCTTCCCGGATTCACTGCGCTGGCTGTGGCGGGATGAATTGAAGAAGTAGTCAACCATGCCGGCGACACGAGGAAGGGCGAATGGAAATTGAATATCGAAACACGTCCGATGATTTCGCGGCGTATTATGAGCTGACTCAGGCCCGGCATAAGAAAAGCGGCCGCGAAGACCACCACCGATTCATCGTCTGGTACCTCGTGGTACTGGCGCTTGGGGCTTACGTTTCCGCGACCCACGATGAACATTTCATCGTGTGTGTGTTCGTCACCATGGCCCTGTTTTTCCTGTGGCAGAACTGGTCGTACGCGCGCAAGTGGAATGCTGCGGTGGATGCCTACGCACGATCCGTCCCGGCTCAAGCGTGTGTCCTGCGGGCCGATGCCGGAGGTTTGGTGGAGAGCTTTTCCGGAGTGGTGCTCCAAATTCCATGGGACTCGGTTTCCATGTACACGGTCAGTCGGGATCATTTGATGATTCACTTTCTGACGGAGCGAGCCTTCATCGTTCCCTGGCGACACGTCGGCGAGAAGCAGCGCGACGAGATTCTCGCGTTGCTGGTGCAACACAAAGTAACGAAGCGGGCCGTGCAAGGGTTGTGATCCGTAGTGTCCACTGGAGAAAGACCGGCTTGCCGGGCGCTTGTACGCCGTCATAATCAGCGCATCGACAGTTCAACCCGGCAGCCGGCTGTGCGGCGGTGCCGCCTGACCTCGATCACAACCAGCAACTCAACCTGACCTACATGGCCTCAAATTCCTCCACGCACTCCTGGCATTTCTTCCGCGCCGGCGGCTTCGATCAAGTCCAGTTCAAGTCCGGCGCTGATCTCCAAAACCTCGACCAGCTCGACCAGAAGCTGTGGGCTGCGCTCGCCTGCCCCACGCGCGGTCTCGAGTTCGACGTGAAGACCATGGATCTGATCGACGCCGACAAGGACGGTCGGATTCGTTCGCCGGAAGTGCTGGCCGCGGTGAAGTGGGCCTGCGCCCAGGTCAAGGACGCCGGCGAATTGCTCAAGGGTTCCGCTGCGCTTTCGCTGTCCGCCATCAACGACGCCTCGCCGGAGGGCAAGCAATTGCTCGCATCCGCCAAGCAAATTCTCAAGAACCTCGGCAGAGCCGACGCCACGGCGATTAGTGTGGATGACGTGGCGGACACGGCGAAGATCTTTGCCCAGACCCAGTTCAACGGCGACGGGATCGTGCCAGCCGAGTCGGCGGCCGACGACGCCACGAAAGCAGTCATCGCCGACATCATCGCCTGCCACGGTGCTGAGATGGATCGCAGCGGTAAACCCGGGATCAATCAGGCCAAGGTGGGTGCGTTCTTCGCCGATGCCCTGGCGTTCGCCGACTGGAACGCGAAAGCGGAGACCAATGCCGCTGCCGTGCGGCCGTTCGGCGACGCGACCGCTGCCGCGCACGCGGCCTATTCCGCTGTGAAGATCAAGGTGGACGACTTCTTCGCCCGCTGCCGGCTGGCGGCGTTTGATGCGCGGGCGCTGGCGGCGTTGAATCGTCAGGAAACCGAATACCTCGCGGTCGCCGCCAAGGACATGTCGATCACGGTGAGCGAAGTTGCCGGCTTTCCGCTGGCGCATATTGAAGCCGGCCGGTTGCTGCCGTTGCAGAGCGGGTTGAATCCGGCGTGGTCGACTGCGATCACCACGTTCGCTGGCCAGGTGGTAAGGCCGTTGCTCGGGGAGAAGGTTCTCTTGTCGGCCGACGAGTGGGCGATGATTTGTGGCAAGCTCGCCGCCTACGAGGGCTGGGTGGCGGCGAAGGCCGGTGCCGCCGTCGAGAAACTCGGCTTGGCGCGCGTGAAGGAAATCCTCGCGGGCGGCAGCCAGAAGGCGATCGGCGAACTCCTCGCCAAGGACAAGGCGCTCGAGCCGGAGTCGAATGCCATCGCGCTGGTCGAGAAGCTGGTTCGCTTCAATCGCGATCTCGTTACGCTGCTGAATAACTTCGTCAACTTCCGCGACTTCTACAGCAAGGACAAGCTGGCCACGTTTCAGATCGGCACACTGTATCTGGACGGGCGGACGTGCGAGTTGTGCGTGCCCGTGGGCGACGCCGGCAAGCACGCCGCGCTCGCCGGCATGGCCAAGACCTATCTGGCCTACTGCGATTGCACGCGGCCGGGCGGTGAGAAGATCACCATCGCCGCGGGCTTCACCGGTGGCGATTCCGACAATTTGATGGTGGGCCGCAACGGCGTGTTCTACGACCGCCAGGGCCGCGATTGGGACGCCACCATCACCAAGGTCATCGATAACCCGATCAGCATTCGTCAGGCGTTTTGGTCGCCGTACAAGAAACTGGTCCGCATGATTGAGGAGCAGGTCGCCAAGCGCGCGGCGGCGGCGGAAGCGGCCTCCGATGCCAAGGTGGGAGCGGCGGCCACGGCGGCGGCGAACGTGGATAAGTCGGCCGCGGTCGCCAAGCCGACGGAGCCGAAGAAGATGGATGTCGGCACGGTGGCCGCCATGGGTGTCGCGGTCGGTGCGATCGGCACTTTCCTGACGGCGATCATCGGCTATCTCACCGGCCTGTTCGAATTGCCCTTCTGGCAGCTCGTGCTGGCCGTGGTCGGAATCCTCCTCGCGATTTCCAGTCCATCGATGTTGATCGCCTGGCTCAAGCTGCGGCAACGCAACCTCGGTCCGATCCTCGACGCCAATGGCTGGGCCATCAATGGCCGCGTGAAGATGAACGTGCCGTTCGGTGGTTCACTCACCGAAGTCGCCACGCTGCCGCCCGGCGCCAAAGCCGCAATGGATGATCCGTTCGCGGAAAAGCCGGTCGTTTGGCCGAAGTACTTAATGATTCTCGTGATTATCGGCTTCATTGTGAGTTTGTTGAACCACTTTGGCGTTACCACCATGGTGAAGGATTACTTACGCGAAAAGAACTTGTTGAAGTACGAGGCGGCAGTCGCGACGCCCACCACGGGTGCCGCAATCACGAACTCCAGTGTCACCCTGGAAGTGACCCCGCCGCCTGCGAGCAACTGACCACGGCGGGACGCGAGTGCGTTAAGGACTCAGCTGGTTGGGTACTGGCTTCGTAACGCCGGCGGAACTCGTTCCTCCGGTCTGCTCCTTGGTGCACAAATCCGCAATTGCTGACTTGCCGCTTGGCAACTGGGGATGCGGTTGATTGACTGGCCGCGCTCTGATGAATCCGCTGTTGCGCTCCAGTCTTTTCCTGCCCGCCCTCGGCACCTCGTTGCTGTCGTTGGCCGCTGCGGAGAAGCCGCCGTTCGAGTTCCAGATCTTCAGCGCGACTGCGGATTCCGAACTGGTCAGTGATCAGAAAAGTGGCCGCGTCACGGCATCCGGGGGCGTGATCGTGGTTTCGAGTGACGCCGTGCTTTCGGCGGACAAGGTCACTTTCGTGCGGGACGCCAATGATCAGGATTCGGGCGAGGTGATCGCCGAGGGCAAGGTTCGCATCCAGCGCGGCGAGCGGATCTGGATCGGCGAATCAATCCGTTACAACTTCGTTACCGGCCACATCGCGGCCGATTCTTTCCGCACGGGCCAGCCGCCGTTTTTCGTCGCGGGCGTGAGTCTGGACGCGAATACGGAGACGAAGGTCTACACTGGCTACGGCATCACCCTCACCACGGACGACTACGAGCTGCCGGCGCAGAAAATCCGCGCTAGCAGCGTCGGCATTGTGGAGAAGGAATACGTGGAAGTGTATTCGCCCACGCTCACGGTCGGCGGCGTGCCGTTCTTCTGGCTGCCGTACATGAAGCGGTCGCTCGATGAGAATCCCAGCTTCGTCTCGATCTTCCCCGGCTATCGCAATCGCTACGGCGCCTATGCACTGGGCTCGTACAACTGGTTCCACGGGGATGATCTGCAAGCGGCCGTCCGGCTCGATTACCGGACGAAGCGCGGCCTCGGCACCGGCACAGATTTCACCTACGACATCGGCCGGCTGGGCAAGGGCGATTTCAGTTACTACTGGACGTACGATCACGAAGCGGGTCTGGACGCGAGCGGCGATTTGATTGATCCCGCCCGCCAGCGCTTCCGGCTGTTTCACGAGGCGCAGATTGACCCCACGTTCACGGCGCGGGCGATGGTGCGCTTCCAGAATGACCAGTACATCGTGCGCGATTTCTACGAGGAAGAGTATCGCGAGAACGTGCAGCCGGGCACCTACGTGGAGCTGCACAAGGCGTGGCGGAATTACAGCCTCAATGCCCTGGCCCAGCCGCAACTGAACGGTTTCCAGGAAACGATCGAGCGCATGCCCGACGTGAAGTTCAGCGCGCACCGTCAGCAATTATGGAACCTGCCGCTCTACTACGAGAGCGTGTCGGACGTGGGCTGGTTCCAGCGCAAGTACTCCGACAATGTGCAGCCGGATTACAGCGCGTTCCGCGGCGACACTTATCATCAGGTGGTCTGGCCGAACATGTTCTTCGGCTGGCTGAACGTCATGCCACGGGCTGGCGGTCGAGTCACTTATTACAGCGAGGCTGAAGGCGCGAGCGCCACCACGACCGAGCAAACCCGCGGCGTCCTCAACACGGGCGTCGAAGTTAACCTCAAGGCGTCGCGCCTGTGGCAAAATGTTGAAAGCACGTTCTGGGACGTCAAGGGGCTGCGGCACGTCATCCAGCCGGCGGTCAACTATGTGTATGTTCCCGAGCCGAGCGTGCGGCCGCCCGAGTTGCCGCAGTTCGATTACGAGCTCGACAGCATCCGGCTGCTGCCCGTCGAGTTTCCGGACTACAACGCGATCGACTCGGTCGACGCGCGCAACACGCTTCGCCTGGGCCTGTTCAACAAACTGCAAACCAAGCGACAGGATCGGCTGGCCAACCTCGTCCAGTGGAACGCTTACACGGACTGGCGACTCGACAAGGAACCCGGCCAGCAAACGTTTTCCGACGTGTTCTCGGAGCTCGACTTCGCGCCGCGTGACTGGCTGCTGTTGACATCTGAGGTCCGACTGGACGTCGAAGAACCGGACCTGGTTGAGGCGAATCATTACCTTACCCTGACGCCATTGAGCAACTGGAGCTGGTCGCTCGGGCACCGTTTCATGCTGGACGATCCGGCGCGGGCGACCGAGGGCAACAACCTCTTGATCAACCGGATTTACTACAAGCTGAACGAGAACTGGGGCTTCAGCACTTATCAATACTACGATCTTGAGGCCAGTCGCCTGCAGGAGCACACCTACTCGATCTACCGCGATCTGCGCAGTTGGACCGGCGCGCTGTCCTTCCGCTTCCGTGAGGATGAACAGAACGGCGAGGACTTTACCGTGGCCTTTGTGTTCTCACTCAAGGCCGTGCCCAAGATGAAGGCGGGTGACGATCGGCTTAACTCGACGCGGTTGTTCGGGAATTGAGCGGCGGGTGTCCGGCGTGGCGGCCGCACGGACTACCAAGGCACGATGCGCGGGAGCCAGAAGATGTAGATCGTGCAGAGGAGCGTCTCGCCGACCATCAACGCGCAGATGAAACGACGGAAGGGCATGCGAACCATCCCGGCGACGTAGCAAACGAGGTCGGTTGGGATGACGATGAAGAACGCACAGCCCCCGACCAAAACCACTCCGTAGCGATGCTGAAACCACCCCTCCACGTTCTTGACTTGCCGGGGAGCCACCCGATCAAAGTGCGCGCGAACGCCCAGCCAGTCTGAAAAATAGTAGATCATTGTCGAGGAGACGGCCATGCCGAACATGGTCACGCCGAGGACCAGTGACGGATCGCCGGGCAAGAGCATCGACGCGGCAAGGATCAAGGGCGTGGCGGGCAACAACACCACGGCCCGCACGATCAACATGACCCAGTAGATCAAGAGGAACCAAGACTGATACAGGCGGAAAAAGTCGGCGATCCGTTCCTGAGTGAGGTCTGATCGGTGCGCCAGATAGTATCCGATTCCGGCCACCACACAGAGAATCCAGATTCCGAGGACGATCTGGCGGAGTCGATTCATGCCGGAAAATGCTTCGAAGGCGGATCAGTTCTACCTGCCCGGCAAGCCCGGCATACCGGGCATCCCGCCGCCCATCTTGGCCATCATCTTCGAGAATTTGCCGAGCTTCTTCATCATCTGCTGCATCTGCCCGAAACGGTTCAGCAGGTTGTTTAGCTCGACGACTTGCACGCCGCTGCCCTTGGCGATGCGCTTGCGGCGGCTGGCGTTGAGAATCTGCGGATGCCGCCGTTCCTGCGGCGTCATGCCGCAGATCATCGCCTCGAACCGCTTGAATTCGCGCTCGGACTTGCTCATGTCCGCGCCCTTTAACATCTCTGCACCGCCGGGCAACATGCCGACGATCTTGTCGAGCGGCCCCATGCTTTTCATCTGGCGCAGTTGCTGGAGGAAATCCTCCAGCGTGAACTCGCCGCGGCGCATCTTCTCTTCGAGCTTCTTCGCGTCCTCGATGTCCACGGCCTCGGCGGCTTTCTCGACGAGGCTGACGACGTCGCCCATGCCCAGGATGCGCGAGGCCATGCGCTCCGGATGAAACGGCTCGAAGTCCTCCAGCTTCTCGCCCACGCCGACGAACTTGATCGGCTTGCCGGTGACGGATTTCAAACTCAACGCCGCACCGCCGCGCGCATCGCCGTCGAGTTTGGTGAGGATGGCACCGGTGACATTGAGCGCTTCATCGAAATGCTTGGCGACATTGACCGCCTCCTGGCCGGTGGCCGAGTCGAGCACGAGCAACGTTTCCAGCGGCTGGATCAGATCGCGGAGCCGGACGAGCTCCTGCACGAGCGGTTCGTCGATCTGCAAGCGGCCGGCCGTGTCGAAGATGATCACACTCCGGCCTAGCGCGCGCGCTTCCTCCAAGGCGTCCCTGGCGATCTTGAGCACGTCCTTTTCGCCGCGCCGGACGACGACCGGAATGTCGAGCTGCTTGCCGAGCACCTCGAGTTGGTCCATGGCGGCTGGGCGATAGACATCGGCCGCCACGAGCAAAGGCGCGCGGCCCTGCTTCTGAAGGTATTTAGCGAGCTTGGCCGAGGTGGTCGTCTTGCCGGCGCCGTGCAGGCCGACCATCAGGATGCAGGTCGGTTGCCCGCCGAGATTGAGTGCGGCGTTGGTCGAGCCGAGCAAGGTGACCAGTTCATCGCTGATGATCTTGATGATCTGCTGACCGGGCTGAACGGTACGGACCACTTCCTGGCCGATGGCTTTTTGTTTCACCGTCTCGATGAAATCCTTGGCCACCTTGAAATTGACGTCGGCTTCGAGCAGGGCCAGGCGCACCTCGCGGAGAGCCTCTGCGATGTTGTCCTCGGAGATTTTGCCGAGGCCGCGCAGGTTCTTGAAGGCCTGCTGAAGTTTGCCGCTGAGCGAGTCGAACATGGGGGCGGAGGCTAGGCCGGGGCGGGCGGGTTGACAAGGCCGAGGTCGTTTGATTAAGTCCCCGTCCCTTCGGGCGGGTGGTAGGTTACCCAAGTGGCCAACGGGGGCAGACTGTAAATCTGCTGGCTTACGCCTTCGATGGTTCGAATCCATCACCTACCACCAATTTTCTCCTCTTCGCCGTCGTCTTCGGGGTCGTCTCCGAACACAAATGCAGTTGGCAAACCGACCCAATTGCAATCAAACGGGCGGCGGCGGTGGAACGAGCCTTTTAATTGCCGCAGAATCTCTTCGATGCCCGCCCGGCAGTCAGCGAGGTTGCGCTGCCGGGGCTTCCCGATTAATCCTCTCGCCGGCGCCGATGATCAAACCAAGCCTCCTTATTGTGGATGACGAAAAGCCGACGCGCGATGGACTCCGCGCCGCGCTGGAGGATCATTACGACGTGTACCTGGCCGAGGATGCCGCTTCCGCGATGGGTTTGCTCGAACGCGAACATTTCGCCGTCATGCTCACGGATTTCCGCCTGCCGAAGGAGGACGGCATGAAGCTCATCGCCCGCGCCAAATCACTTTCACGGCCGCCGATCTGCATTCTGATGACTGCCTACGGCTCGGAGGAGCTGGCGGTCGATGCGATGAAGCGCGGCGCGGATGATTACATTTCCAAAGGGCGGCTGCAGATCGACGAGCTGGAGATGCGCATCGCGCGGGCAATCCGGTCGCAAAAGCTTGAGACGGAAAATGTCGCGCTCAAGCAACAGCTCGATGAGAAATTTGGCGTCGAAAACATCATTGGCGAGTCGCCGGCGATGATCGAGGTGTTCGACCGGGTGAAACAGGTGGCGCCGTCGCGCGCGTCCGTGCTCATCCTCGGCGAAAGCGGCACCGGCAAGGAGCTGGTCGCCAAGGCGATTCACCAGCTCAGCCCCCGCGTCCGGCAGCCGATGGTGACCGTCCACTGCGCCGGTTTCCCCGCCAGCCTCCTGGAGAGCGAGCTGTTCGGGCACGAGAAAGGCGCGTTTACCGGCGCTCATGAACGCCGCATCGGCCGCGTCGAACAAGCGCAGGGCGGCACGCTTTTTCTGGACGAGATCGGCGAGATCGACCTGACCACGCAGGTCAAGCTGCTGCGATTCCTCGGTGAACGAACCTTTGAACGGCTGGGCTCGAACAAGACTCTCACTGCCGACGTGCGCTTGATTTCCGCCACCAACCGCCGGCTTGATGAGATGATCAAGGCCGGCAAGTTCCGCGAGGATCTCTATTACCGGCTGCGGGTCGTGACGCTCGATCTGCCGGCACTGCGCGACCGGCCCGGCGACGTGCCCCTGCTGGCCCAGGCTTTTCTGAAGGAATCGGCCAAAGAAAATGGCCGCACCCTCGCCGGTTTCACCCCCGAGGCCATGCAGGCCATGCAGCAATGCCGCTGGTCGGGCAATGTGCGTGAGCTGCGCTGGGCCATCGAGAGCGCGGTCGTGTTGAGCCGGGGCGATCGCATCGGCCTGCGGGATTTGCCGGACACCATCCGCGAGCCGGAGCCGGCGGCGGCCCCGGCCACCGGACCCAGCGGCGTACGCTTGCCCAAATTTTCGGTCAAGGAAGCCGAACGCCTGTTGATCATCCGCGCGCTGGAGGAATGCGATGGCAACCGCACCCGGGCCGCCCGCAAGCTCGGCATGGCACGCCGCACACTGCATCGCAAGCTGCACACCTATCACCTGGAAGATTTGTTCCGCAAAACTTCCGACGACGAAGACGAGGAGACCCCCTGATTCATGTTTCTTCCGCAGGAATTCATTCACCGGCTCGAGCAGGGCGCGTTCAGTCGCGTCATTCAATTTGTTGCCTTGGGATTGTTGATCGCCGGCATCGCCCTGGCCTTTGACCTCCGGGCCTTTCGGAATCTTGCCACGGAGGAAGGGATGGACGCCGCCCAGCTGGCGCGCAATCTCGCGGCGGGGCGCGGCTACGTCACTTACAACATTTCGCCATTGAGCATTCATCTGCTCAAGGAGAAGCAAGCGGAGCGCATCGCTGCCAAACAAGCGGCCAAGGTCGCGGTGGCGCCCCAGGACTTCATGGATCAGGCGCGGCTGCGCAACAACCATCCGGACCTCGCGAATCCGCCGCTCTATCCCTATCTGCTTTCGCTCTACCTGCGCGCGGTGGCTCCCGATTTCGCCATCAGCCGGGAGAAGTCCTTCGAGCGATTTCGGCCTGACCTGATGATCGCGCTCTTCAACCAGGCGCTGCTCGCGCTGGCGGCCTGCCTGGTGTTTGTCCTGGCGCGGCGGTTGTTCGATCCGTTGGTGGCGTGGACCTCGATGTTCATCTTCGTCGGTTCGGGTTTGTTCTGGCGAATCAGTGCCTCCGGACAATCCACCATCCTCTTGCTCCTGATCTTTCTGGCGCTGCTCTGGGCGCTGGCCCGGCTCGAACAGGGCATCCATATTGACAACTGGACGGGCGGCAAGCCGCTGGTGGCCGGCGCGATGATCGGGCTGTTGGTCGGCCTCGGGTTTCTGACCCGCTACGCCTTTGGCTGGGTCATGATCCCGGTGGTGCTGTTCCTGATTCTTCATGCCGGAGCCCGGCGCTTCGCGATCACGGCCAGCGCGCTCCTGATATTTGTGCTGGTGATCACGCCCTGGATACAGCGCAACCTGCAAGTCGCCGGGGCGCCGTTCGGCACCGCCGGCTATGCGGTGTTCCAACTGACGGATAAGTTTCCGGCGGATGAGATTCCCCGGTCGATCGAGCTCGACCTGCGGCCGTTCGCCTTTCCGGACTACGTGCGGAAGTTCAAGAACAACATCCCGGATATTCTCCAAAAGGAACTGCCCACCTTGGGCGGCACCTGGCTGACCGCATTTTTCTTTGTCGGTCTCATGGTTGTGTTCCGCAGCGCGTCGCTGAATCGCTTTCGCGGTTTCATCCTGGCGGTGATGGCGCTATTTGTGGTGGTGCAGGCGCTCGGCAAGACCCATCTCAGCATCGACTCGCCGGTCATCAACACGGAGAACCTGCTCGTGCTGCTCGCGCCCGCGGTCATCATCTTTGGCGTCAGCTTGTTCTTCACCTTACTTGATCAGTGGAACGTGCCTGAGTTCGGCTTTCGCGTGGTGCTGACCACCATGTTCGGCGTGCTCGTGAGCTTGCCCCTGGTTTTCACGCTGGTGTCACGCACCCATCCGGTCGCCTATCCGCCGTACTTCCCGCCCGTTATCCAGATCACATCAAGCTGGCTGCGCGAAAGCGAACAGCTGATGAGCGACATCCCGTGGGCGGTGGCGTGGTACGGCGATCGCCAATGCGTGCTTTGGACGCGCAATCCCGACGAAGACTTTTATCAGCTCCATGATTACGACAAACCGTTGAACGCGCTTTACCTGAGCCCCCGGGCGCTCGACTCGCGCTTCCTGTCCGGGCTGCTCAAAGGTCCGGGCGCCAAATGGGGCCGGCCATTTCTCGTGGACGTGGTGGCCAAGCAGGACATTCCCAAGGAGTTTCCCTTGAAGTATGCGCATCCGAGTTTCTTGCCGGAGAATTCCGATCCGCGTTACGCCAACCCCAAGGCCGAGAAGCCCGAGCACCTGTTCCTCTCCGACCGGATTCGCTGGTTGCAGCCCGCCAGCCGTTAATGCCGGTTCACCAGCCACATGGCGAGGGCCGTGATCCCGCCGACCAGCAGCCCGGTGCCGATACCCGCCGCGAGCAGGCGGTAGTAACGGCGCTTGAGCGCCGTCCCGCTGACAGGATAGACGTAGTAAAGATTGCGCTTCGAGTCACGTTTGGGCTTGGGCATGCGACGCGTCCGATTGGGAACTCCGAGAGGCTACGCAAATGGGCACAGGATTGAAGCCGATTTTTCGGCGGCCTGAGTTTCAAGCCCTTGGCAATTGTGAACAGGCTGCGAACAACCGGCGATTATCCTCTCGAATAGATAGTCAGACCGCTGGCAATATCTTTCAACAGTTCGGCTTTGAGGCGACACTCAAAGCCCTGTAGCACTCTCCGATGATTGATTCCGTCAACCCCGAGTCCGAAGCCGGTGGTGCCCCCACTGCGGCCACCACCGATCTCAAGAAGGCCCGCCGACGCAAGGCGTTGACCGATGTCGCCTCCGTACTGGTGCCGGACCGGTTGCCGCCGCATTCCAAGGAAGCCGAGCAGGGCGTCCTCGGCTGCATCCTGCTCGATCCGCCGCATTGCCTCGGTGAGTGCATCGAGAAATGCAAGCACGGTGCCGAGGTGTTCTACGATCTCAAGCACCAGCTGATCTACGAGGCGCTGGTCGCGATGAGCACCAAAGGCGACGCCATCGACACCATCACGCTCCAGCAATATCTCAAGGACAACAAACAACTGGAGGCCGTGGGTGGCATCCCTTACTTGATGTCATTGGCGGACGCTGTGCCTTCGGCGGCGAACCTGAAGTTCTATTTGGACATCGTCCTGGACAAGCACATCCTGCGGCGGATCATCCGCGTTTCGACCGAGGTGGTCAGCGACTCCTATGAATTTGAAGGCGAAGTGGACCGCTTGCTGGACGAGGTCGAGACGAAGATCCTCCAGTTAAGCGAGGAGCGGGTCGAAGGCTCGTCGCTGGCGATCAAGGAGCTCGTTCACAAGGCGATCAACACCATCGAGGAGTGCTTCAAGCAACAAGGCAACCTGACCGGCATCAGCACCGGGTTTGTGGATCTGGACAAGATGACCACCGGCCTGCACGAGGGGGAAATGATCGTCATCGCGGCCCGGCCTTCGATGGGCAAGACCTCGCTGGCCATGAACATCGCCGAGCACGTGGCGCTGGACCTGAACATTCCCGTCGGCGTGTTCAGCCTGGAAATGTCCGCCGAGTCGCTCGTGTTGCGCATGCTTTGTTCGCGGGCGCGGGTGAACCTCCGGAGCATCCGCGAGGGGTTTCTGTCCGACCGGGATTTCCCGAAGCTGACGAATGCGGCGAGCCGGATGGGCAAGGCACCGCTGCACATCGACGACTCGGCGGGGCTCTCGATCTTGCAAATGCGGGCCAAGGCGCGGCGCATGTACAACCAGCATGGCATCAGGCTTTTCATCATTGACTACCTCCAGCTGCTTCATTCTACTTCGCGCCGTTCCGCGGACAACCGGCAGCAAGAAATCGCCGAGATTTCCAGTGGCATCAAAGCGCTCGCCAAGGAATTGAAGGTTCCGATCATCGTGCTGGCGCAGTTGAACCGCGACGTTGAAAAGCGCCCCAAAGCCACGCCCATGTTGTCCGATCTGCGCGAGTCCGGGGCGATTGAACAGGATGCCGACCTGGTGGGTCTGCTCTACAAACCCAGCGCCCGGGACGGCGAAGAAGAAGACGGTGAAGCCAGTGAGTCGGACGGCCAGCGGGTCAACCTGTTGATCGCCAAACAGCGTAACGGTCCGACCGGCGATATTGAGTTGGTATTCCTGAAAGGCTTCACACGCTACGAAAGCCTTTCCAAAGTCAGTGCGGATGATGTGCCGGCGGGCGAATAATGCATGAAGAACTTGATGAGAGCCGCCCTGTTGTTTTGGGCCGTCGCGGTGTTCATGGTGCCGCATGCCCAGGCACAGGATGGCTCGGGCATCTTCAAGGTCACCATCCGGCATGTCGGCCCGCCCGCGGTCAGTGATTCGCTCATCCTGGCCAATGTCCGCATCGAGGTCGGTTCCAAGTATAACCGCAATGCCATCGACGATGACGTGCGGAACCTCTACGCGACCGGTTACTTCTATGCGATCCAGATTCTGGAGGAGTACGATGTCGACAAGGGTTACCACCTGATCTACCTGGTGCAGGGGAACCCGACGCTCACCGACATCCGGTTCGAGGGGAACACCAAGTACAAGGATGCGAAGCTGCTCAAGACGATTGAATCGAAGGTTGGCCGACCGCTGAACGACCGGCGGTTGTTCGAAGACGCGCAGGCCATCAAGAAGCTTTATCAGAAGGCGGGCTACCCGGCCACGAAGGTCGAGTACGTGCGCAGTATCGATGAGCAGGCCGGGCGCGCCACGGCGACGTTCAAGGTCGAGGAAGCGCCGAAGATCAGGATCGAGGACGTGATTTTTGAGGGCGCCACCGCCTTCAAGCAGAGCAAACTCCGCAAAGCCATCAAGACCCGCCGTTGGTGGATGTTCTCGTGGCTCACTGGCAGCGGTAGCTATAAGGAGGACCAGTTCGAGGAAGACCGCGACAAGCTGGCAGACTTCTACCGCAATGAAGGCTATCTCGACTTCGAGCTCAAGGATGTGAAGTTTGACTACCCGGAGCCCAATCGCATGGTCATGCGCCTCCTGGTATTTGAAGGCCGCCAGTACCGCGTCGGCTCCGTTGGGTTCAGCGGCGTCACCCTCATCGACACCAACGCCATCACGAGGGGCCTGAAAATGCCCACCGGCAAGGTGTTCACGCCGTCCGGTCTCTATGACGATATGGAGATCGTCGAGGACGCTTATGGCATCATCGGGCATATCGACGCCCGGGTCCGGCCACAGAAGAATGCCAACGTCGAGACCGGCAACATGGACCTCGTCTATGACATCACCGAGGGCGAGCGCGTCTTCATCGAGCGGATCGAAATTCGCGGCAACACCAAGACTAAAGACCGTGTGATCCGCCGCGAGTTGCTGGTCAATCCCGGCGAGCCCTTCAACAAGGTCCTCGTCAAGTACAGCACCAACCGGGTCGGTCTGCTGAACTACTTCGAGAAGGTGGGTTGGACGGACGAAAACACGGACGTGCCCAACCGGCGCGATCTGCTGATCAATGTTGACGAGAAAAGCACGGGCAACGTCCAGGTCGGTGCCGGCTTGAGCACCGTCGACAGCCTCGTTGGTTTCGCCGAGATCAGTCAGAGCAACTTCGACCTGTTCAACCCGCCCTACTTCACCGGCGGCGGCCAGAAGGCGATCATTCGCATGCAGCTCGGCACTGAGCGGCAGGATTACACGCTGACTTTCCAGGAGCCCTGGATGTTTGGGCGCAAATTGATCTTCAACCAGGATCTGTATCACCGGGAGGCGAGCTACCAGAGTACGCTCTACAACGAGAAGCGCACGGGAACGAGCACTGCCTTCACGCGGCCGTTGGGCTCGGAGCGACTGCGCGGCACTTTGAGCTACACGCTGGAGAACGTCGGCATCCTGGACGTCAGCCCCGCCGCCTCACCCGCCATCAAGGACGAGGAGGGCGAAACGCTGATCTCCGAAGTCGGGTTGCGATTTGATTACGACCAACGCGGCGGCGGCTTCATGCCTAATCGCGGCTATCGCACCATCCTGGATTTTGGCGTCGCGGGCGGACCGCTTGGTGGGGAAACGGATTTCTACCGCGTGGAACTTCGGCACGCGCACTATTTTCCCGGCTTCGGCGAGGGTCATATCATTGAGGTGCTCGCCCGGGCGGGCGTGATCGACAACTACGGCCGCTCGGATGATGTGCCGCTCTTTAACCGGTGGTTCCTCGGCGGGGCCTTCAACATGCGCGGCTTCGACTATCGCGATGTCGGACCGAAAGACATCACCGGTGAACCGCTGGGCGGCGAGACCTACTGGTTCAGCTCGTTCGAGTACAGCATTCCCATCATCGACCGCGTGCGCCTCGCCGCGTTCTACGACATCGGCATGGTTTACCAGAACGCCTACAGCTTTGATTCCAAGGTGTACGATTCGAACGGCAACCTCACCATCGACACCGGCAAGTTCAACGACAACTTCGGTCTCGGCATCCGCTTGAATCTGCCCATTGGCCCGCTCGTCTTCGATTACGGCATTCCGATCAACAGCGATTCGCGCAACGAAAGCAGTGGCAAGTTCCAGTTCCGCGCCGGATACCAGCGCGATTTCTAACCCTCGTATCTCAACGCATGAAAGCCTCCGTCAAACCCCTCCTCATCGTCGCCCTCCTGCTCGGTCTGTTCCTCGCCCCGGACACCGCGCAGGCGCAGGGCAAAATCGCCGTGGTCAACCTCCGCGGCATTTTTGAAGGCTACTACAAACGGAAACTCGCCGACATCAAGATCAAGGAACGGGCCGGTGAGCTCGACAAGGAACTGGACGAGAAGGTGGAGAAAAAGAAGACCGCTGAGGAGACCTATAACAAGGCCACCGCCGGCGCCAACGACCTCGCCGCCTCCAAGGAAGAACGTGACCGTCGCAAGGGGGACGCCGAGCAGAAACTCGGGGAACTGAAGCAGATCGAGCAGGACATCACCAAGTTTCGCCAGCAAGCGGAGGCCATTCTTCGCGAACAACAGAGCCGCATGCGCGCGCGGGTGCTGGAGGAGATCAATGCGGAGATTGAAGCCAAGGCGAAGGCGGACGGCTATTACCTCGTCATCGACAAGGACGCCGACAGTCGTAACGACACCAAAGTGGTCATCTACCACAACGGCGAGCACGACATCACCGAGGGCATCCTCAAGAAACTCAATGACGGTGCCCCAGCCAATCTGGAAGGCGCTGCTGCACCGACTGCGGAACCAAAGAAGTAGGACGCTTCGGCTACCTCTCTCGATTTATACAACGCGCGGCCCCGGCCGCGCGTTTTGCTTTGGAATCGTGGACGGTGCCAATTCGTCGTCCCGGTGTGTCCGCTCGGCACACTCGGCGGATTTGGAATCGTGGACGACGCTCACGGCGATCGCCTGATTCCCCAACAAACTGGACCCCTTGGCGCAGATCGCCGCTTCCGCCACGCTGGCAAAAAGTTGGCAGGCGGTATTCTATTACATCTGGCATGCAGCTCGACAAATTTACCACCAAAGCCCAGTCCGCGATTCAGGACGCACAGTCCATCGCTCGCGAGTTCGGTCATCAAGCGCTCGAAGGCGAGCACTTGATGCTGGCTTTGCTCCGACAGACCGACGGCCTCTTATTACCCCTCGTGCAAAAGCTGGGCGCTACACCCGCGAAGCTGACGCAGGCGTTGGAACAACAACTTGCGGCCCGGCCCAAAGTCAGCGGGGTTAGCAGCCTCGACGTGTTTCTGGGCAATGAACTCAAGCACGCGCTCGATGCCGCCGTGACTGCCGCCGGCAAGCTGCACGACGACTACGTCAGCACCGAACATTTGGTACTTGGCTTGATGCGCGCAGGAGGTGCCTCGTTGAAGAAGCTTTTCAAGGAGCACGGCCTCACCGAGGACCAGGTGCTCAAGGCGCTCGCCGAACTGCGCGGCAACCAGCGCGTCACCGATCAGAATCCCGAGGACAAGTTTCAGGCGCTGGAGAAATACGGTCGCGACCTCACCGCGCTGGCGCGCCAGGGCAAGATCGATCCGGTCATTGGTCGCGATGAAGAGATCCGTCGGGTCATGCAAGTGCTGACGCGCCGCACCAAGAACAATCCGGTGCTGATCGGCGAACCGGGTGTCGGCAAGACGGCCATCGCCGAAGGACTGGCCCGGCGCATTGTCAGCGGCGACGTGCCGGAATCTCTGAAGCACAAGAAGCTCGTGGCCATGGATCTCGGCGCGATGATTGCGGGCGCGAAGTATCGCGGGGAATTCGAGGATCGCCTGAAGGCCTTTCTCAAAGAGATTACGGCGAGCGAAGGAAAGATCGTCTTGTTCATCGACGAACTGCACACGCTCGTTGGCGCCGGCGCGGCAGAAGGTGCGGCCGACGCGGCCAACATGCTCAAGCCGCAGCTGGCACGGGGCGAGTTGCGCTGCATCGGCGCGACCACGCTGGATGAGTATCGCAAACACATCGAGAAGGATCCTGCCCTGGAACGACGCTTCCAGCCGGTGCTGGTCAAGGAGCCCAGCGTGGCCGACACCATTGCCATTCTGCGCGGCCTCAAGGAGCGCTACGAGGTGCATCACGGCATCCGCATCCAGGACTCTGCGATCATCGCGGCGGCGACTCTTTCGCATCGCTACATCACCGATCGGTTCCTGCCAGACAAGGCCGTGGATCTCATGGATGAATCCGCCTCCCGCCTCCGCATGGAGCTCGATTCGATGCCCGTCGAACTCGACCAACTCGAACGCCAGATCATGCAGCTCGAGATCGAGCAGACAGCTCTGAAAAAGGAGAAGGACGAAGCTTCAAAAGAGCGGCTGGCCAAATTGGAGAAAGACCTCGCCAACTTGAAAGAGAAGTCCACCCAACTGAAAACGCAGTGGCAAAACGAGAAAGCGGCGATCAACGCCGCCAGCATCATCAACGGCCAGATCGAGCAGGCGAAGCTGGAACTGGAACGCGCCGAGCGAACCGGTGACTTGCACACCGCCGCCAAGCTCAAACACGGCAGTCTGCCGGAGCTGCAGAAGAAGCTCGCGGGAGCGGAGAAGGCGCTCCACGACCAAACCGCCGGCACCCGCTTGCTCACCGAAGAAGTCACCGAAGACGACATCGCCCGTGTGGTCGCTTCCTGGACCGGCATCCCCGTCACACGGATGCTCGAAGGCGAACGGCAAAAGCTCGTCAAAATGGAGGAACGCCTGCAGAAGCGGGTCATTGGACAGAGCGAAGCCATCGAAGCCGTCGCCAACGCCGTGCGCCGCGCGCGTTCCGGGTTGCAGGATCCCAACCGGCCGATCGGTTCGTTCATTTTCATGGGCCCCACAGGCGTCGGCAAGACCGAGCTGGCCCGCGCCCTTGCGGAGTTTCTCTTCGACGATGACCAAGCAATGACTCGCATCGACATGAGCGAGTACATGGAGAAGCACACGGTCGCGCGGCTCATCGGCGCGCCGCCCGGCTACGTCGGTTACGAGGAAGGCGGCCAGCTCAGCGAAGCCGTCCGCCGCCGGCCATACTCCGTCATCCTCTTCGATGAGATTGAGAAGGCGCATCACGACGTCTTCAACGTGCTGCTGCAGGTGCTCGATGACGGCCGGCTCACCGATGGGCAGGGCCGCACCGTGGATTTCAAGAACTCGGTCATCATCATGACCAGCAACATCGGCTCGCCACTTATCCAGGAATTTTATTCAGCGGCGAAACAGACTGAAGCCGGCCGCAAGGCGATGGAGGAGCGCGTGATGGGCGAGTTGAAGCGCAACTTCCGCCCGGAGTTCCTCAATCGCGTGGATGACCTCATTATCTTCCACAGTCTTGATGAGAAGCAGATCACCGCGATCGTGGACATCCAACTGAACCGTCTGGAGAAGCGGCTCGAGCAGCAGCACATTCACCTCACGCTCGACGACAGCGCGAAGAAGCTGCTGGCCCGCGAGGGCTACGATCCGCAATTCGGCGCGCGACCACTGAAGCGCGCGATCCAGTCGGAATTGCTCGATCCGCTCGCGATGAAACTCCTCGACGGAGAATTCAAACCCGGCGATCGGGTGAACGTCAGCGCAAATGGCGAGGGCCTGAAGTTCGAGACAGTGTAATGCCTGGTCGAATGATGCCTCCGGATCGAATCCCAACGGGATTCCGGCTTTAAGCCCAAGGGTTGCGAGGAACGAGCTACCCTGGGAAAATGATTCGAATAGAATCACAACCCCAACGGGGTTGTGGCTGGCGTCCCACTCCTGCCCGAGGAAGACAGAATTGCTGCAACCGCGTCGCGGTTGAATAGTTTTGAAACGCCTACCCAAGGTAGCTCCTTCCTCGCAACCTTGGGCTGGTGGTCGTAATCCCGTTGGGATTAACCCAAAGTCACCCCGGTCTTGTTGGTGGTAGAAGGAGCGGAATTACCAGCTCACGGGATTCCTGTTCTGCCCATTTCTGGTGTCGATGCTCTCGGCGGGCCGGGCGGGGGTGAGGTTTCCTACCTTTGCGGCCGCAGTCCAGGACGCTGACGCGCGGCTGGAGCTTCCTCACAAGGCTGTGCCTTCGAGGGCCGGCTGGCCTTGGGCAATGCGTACAATGTTCTCCACCGTCACGCGGGCGATTTCCTTCAAGGCCTCGTCGGTGAGGAATGCCTGGTGCGAGGTGATCAACACGTTCGGGAAGGTCAGCAGCCGGCTGAGCTCGTCGTCCTGCAACACGTCGCCCGAGTGATCCTCGAAGAAGATGCCTTCCTCCTCCTCGTAAACGTCCAGCGCCACGCCGCCAAGGTGGCCGCTCTTGAGCGCTGCGATCAGGGCCGTGGTGTCGATCAGCTTGCCGCGGCTTGTGTTCACGATGTAGGCGCCCGGTTTCATGCGGGCGATCGATTGTTCGTTGATCAGGTGCTTGGTCTCGGGAAACAGCGGCACATGCAGTGATACCACGTCGGCCTGTTCGAGCAGCGTATTCAGGCCTGTGTAGCGCACCTGATGTTGTGCCGCCCAAGCCGCATCGGGCTGGGTGTCGAAGGCCAGCACCTGGCAGCCAAACCCACGGAATATCTGGGCGGCAATGCGCCCGATCTTCCCGGTGCCGACGATGCCGACCGTCTTGCCGAACAGATCGAAGCCAACCAAGCCACTCAGCGAGAAGTTCTGTTCGCGAACCCGGTTGAAGGCCCGGTGGATCCGGCGGTTGAGCGTGAGCAGCAGCGCGACCGCGTGCTCGGCGACCGCATGCGGCGAGTAAGCGGGCACGCGCGTGACGGCAATGCCGAGCTGTTTGGCCGCTTCGAGATCGACATTGTTGAAGCCCGCGCAACGCGAGGCCAAATGTCGCACGCCTTGGGCATGGAGGAGCTTGAGGCAGGCAGCGTCAACGCGGTCGTTTACAAACACACAGACCGCGCCGGCACCAACGGCGGCGCTGGCGGTCTCCGCTGACAGCCGAAACTCATGAAACTGCCAGGTGATGTCCCCGGCGTGTCCGACCCGTTGCAGGTACTGCCGGTCGTAAGGCTTGGTGTCGAAGACGGCGATGTTCATGGCATCCTACGTCACTTCATTGAACTGCATTTTTCCGCCAGCGTAAAATCCTTCACCGTCAACCCGCCCTCGCTGTGGGTCGAAAGCGTGAGCGTCACTTTATTCCAGCGGATGTCGATGTCGGGATGGTGGCAGACTTTTTCGGCGAGCTTGGCGACCTTGTTCACGAACTTCATCGCGGCGACAAAGTCCTCGAACTCGAACGTGCGCTGGATGGACTTGCCGCGCTGCTTCCAGTTCGGCGCCTGTTTTAGCGCGGCTTTGATCTCGTTTGCCTTGAGCAGTGGCATGATCAGCCTTCGAAATCGTAAATGACCGCTCGCGCGCAGTTGGGCTTGAAGACCTTCTCCACGAACTCGAGGTGGAGTGGATGCACCTGATAGTCGTCTTGGGTTTGCTTGTCGGGAAAGATGAGGTTGAGCGCGACCTGATAGCTTTGATCCACGACCGGGCGAGGGCTCGTCGCCATCCGGCCGATGTGGAACTGGATCACGCCGGGGATCGGCTGGAGGTATTTGTTCGCGCCGGCAATGAGCTCGTCAGCGGCGTTGGGGTTCTCGGGCTTGGTCCAGAAGATGACAACGTGGGAAAACATGATTGGTTGATTGAGGTTTCTCGCAGGCGATAATCAAGGATGAGGGAAGGGGTTTCAAGCCGTTTGGTGTTTCTGAAAGCTCGCCGGTTCATCGTTCAGGGACCGAGGAATCGGGATTGCCGGCGACGGAAGGATTTCTACACTCCGGGTTCGCGACTCGAATGCATCAGCTACGTCACCAGCAAGAGTTGGCCGGCAAGCCAGGTTTCAGCCTGGTGGAGTTGCTCGTGGTCGTGGCGATCATCGCCGTGCTCGCGGCGCTGCTCGGGCCGGCGCTGGTGAGGGGGCAATCCGCCGCCAGACGCGCCGCTTGTGCAAACAACCTGCGCCAGCTCGCGCTCGCCAGCCAGATGTATTGGGACGACAACGACGGCCGGCTTTTTCCCTATCGCTTTGAATCGGATCCGTTGGGCGCGCGCTATTGGTTCGGCTGGTTGGCGCGAGGAAGCGAAGGGGAACGTGTGTTCGAGCCGGAGCGCGGGGCGTTGCATCCCTACTTGAAAGGCCGCGGCGTTGCGACCTGTCCGGAGCTGAATTACGGGAGTCGCTTCTTCAAGCTGAAGGCGGCGGGCGCGGCGTATGGCTACGGCTACAATCTGCATCTTTCGCCGCCGCTCGCTCCGGCAAATTTTCGAAGCACCCAGATCAAGTCGCAGGGCTCGATGGTGTTGTTCGCCGATGCGGCGCAGGTGAACACCTTCCAGGCTCCGGCCTCGCCCGAGAATCCGCTGCTGGAAGAATTCTACTACGTCAACGCCACGGAACCGACGACGCACTTCCGGCATCAGGCAAAGACGAGCGCGGTGTTTTTCGATGGCCACGTCGAGCTGCTGCCGCCGGTCGCAGGCAGTCTGGATGAACGGTTGCCCGGCGAAACGGTTGGGCGACTTTCCATCGACTGGTTGCGGCCGGGCAAGTGAGCGGATTGTAAAGTGGAAAAAGCCCGACCTCGAGTTCGAGATCGGGCCTCCGAGTTTCTGCGTTGTCAGCCCAGCGCCTGGTTTCTCGGTCAGCGGCTTAGGCAACGGCAATTTTGATTTCCTTCGGCTTGGCTTCTTCGGTCTTCGGCAGGGCGATTGTCAGAATGCCATCCTTGCTGGTGGCGGTCACTTGCTCGATCTGCACCGGAGCGGCCAGGCGAATGGAGCGTTCAAACTTGCCGTAGTAGCGCTCGGAGAGACGCACTTCGGCATCAGCCGCGCCCTCGACCTTGCGTTCGCCACTGACGGTGAGGACGTCGTCCTCCAAGGTAACTTTGACGTCGGCCGCCTTGATCCCCGGCAGCTCGATAGCTACAACGAACTTGTCCTTCGCTTCGATAACTTCCAACGAAGGCAGCCATGTCCGTTCGGCGGGCTGTGCCGGACCGAAGAGGCGTTCGATGTCATCCTGGAACCGGCGCAAAGTGCCGGCGGTGTTCAACTGATTGCACTGTGGATTTGAGTAACGTGTCAGCAACATATGATTTTCTTGTTTGATGTTAACTAGCTGCCGACGGTTTAGCTTTTTGCATTCCGTGGGGAGGCACGCGTCTGCAACGCTGATTTTCAAAGACTTGGAAACATGCCTGGATAGGCGCCAACCCCCGCGTTGCGTCAGCCTTGGCGCACCCGGTGTGCAAGGAGTGTTCACGTTTGGCCACTCTGACACAGGTGCGAAGCTGCGCGATGCCGAGCAGGCAGCGGGGAAATGTGAGGGAGTCTCTGCCTGATCCGGCAAAACCACGAGTGCCGTTTACTCGGCAGCGACGGGTTCTTCCGCGAGTTTGCGGTAAAGCGTGGCCAGGCTGACCCCGAGCACGCGCGCCGCCTCTTCCTTGTCGCCTTGAGTCTGGGCGAGGATGCGGTTGATGTAGGCGACTTCCTGATCGCGGACAAAATCCTTCAACGGCCCGAGCTTGTTGTACTGTTGGGGAGCACTGGGGGTTCCCGTCGGGGCCTCCGCTGTCGGACGGCTGGGCACGGTAGTCTCCGAGGGCAGTGCCGGCAGCGAAACGGGAGTTTCATCTTCTGATCCGACTGCTTTTGCGGACAGCAACGGCGGCAGATCGCTGGCTTTGATCAAGCCGTTCTCGCACATCGCGCAGGCCCGCTCGATCGCGTTTTCCAGCTCGCGCACATTGCCCGGCCAATCGTGCGCACTGAAGGCGTCCATCGCGCCGCGCGTGATCTGGAAACCGCGACCCGTCCTGCTGTCGACTCGATGCCGCAGGAAGTGCCCGACGAGGAGCGGGATGTCTTCCTTGCGCTCGCGCAGGGCCGGGAGATTGATTGCGATGACGTTCAAGCGGTAAAACAGATCTTCGCGGAAGCTGCCGTCCTTGACCTTGTTCTCGAGCTTCTCATTGGTCGCCGCCAGCACCCGCACATTGACGTAGACGGGAGTATTGTCGCCGACGCGGCGGACTTCCTTTTCTTGCAACACGCGGAGCAACCGGCTCTGGAGGACCGGCGGCATGGTGCTGATTTCGTCGAGGAAGATCGTGCCGCCATCGGCCTCCTGAAAGAGTCCCTTTTTGTCGTTGATCGCGCCGGTGAAAGCGCCTTTGCGATGGCCGAACAGTTCGGACTCGAGGAGATTCTCCGGGAGCGCGCTGCAATTGATGGGAATGAACGGAGCGAACTGCCGGCGGCTGTTGAAGTGCAGCGCGCGGGCGATCAATTCCTTGCCGGTGCCGCTCTCACCCAGGATCAAGATCGTGCTGTCGGTGTCCGCCACCCGCTCGATCATCTTGAACACGCCCTGCATGGGCGGGGCGTTGCCGATGATTTTGTCGAACTGATACTTCCGCTTGAGCTGCTTCTTTAGGTAGGCGTTCTCGGAAACCGCATCGTTATACGAAAGCGCCCGTTGGATGGTCAGGCGCAGGTCATCCACCTTGAAAGGTTTCTCGAGGTAGTCGTAGGCGCCCTTCTTCATCGCCTCGACCGCCGTCTCGATAGTGCCGAAACCGGTGATCACAATCACGGTCGGCGGCGGATTCAAGGAACGCGCCTTCTGCAGGATGTCCAGGCCGATGGCTTTGTTCTTGTCGAGGTAAAGATCGGTGATGACCAGCTCCGGTTGGTGTTCCTCGAGGGCGTCGATGGCCGCGTAACCACTGGTATAGGGGAATACCTCGTGACCTTCGGCGCGCAACAGCTCTGCCACCATCTGGACCATCGTGATCTCGTCATCCGCGAGGAGTACCTTTGCCATGGCGCGAAGGCTAGGCAGGCACCTGTGAAACGGCAAGCTGGGAGTGCGATTGTGAATGGCGACGCATCCAAAAACGACAGGCGGCCGGAGAACCGGCCGCCTGCGCACCATTACCAACCAACCACCGTAAGCTTATTTCGCGTTGATCATTTCGCTCATCTTGAAGATCGGCAGGAACATGCAAATCGCGATGCCGCCGACCGTCACGCCGAGGAACACGATGAGGATGGGCTCAATCAACGAGGTCAGGCCGGAGAGAGTCGTCTCGATTTCTTCGTCCAGGAAGTCTGAGATACGCTCCAGCATGACGTCGATCTTGCCGGTCTGTTCACCCGCGGTGACCATGCGAATAATCATCGAAGGGAAAATGGTGTGCTTGCCGAGGGCGGCAGCGATGCCGTCACCGCGCTCAATATCCGTCGAGGCCAGCTTGATGGCCTTTTCCATGATCACGTTGCCGGTTACCTGACTGACAATGGCGAGCACTTCAAGAATCGGCACACCCGATCGGATCAGCGATGACAACGTGCGGGTGAAACGGGCCAGGCAGATCTTGTGGGCGATCTGGCCAAAGATGGGCAGCCGGATGCGCGTGCGATCCCAGAATTCGCGACCAGACTTGGTCTTGATGTAGGCGAACCACGCATAGATTAGCCCTGCCACGACGGGCACGACAATGACGATGTTGTTGCGCAGTGCGTCGCTGATGTTGATCAGCCACTGGGTGGGTCCGGGCAGCTTCGCACCAAAGCCGGCGTAAATCTCGCCGAAGACAGGCACTACTTTGAGCAACAGGAACACCGTGATGCCGAGCGCGATAATGGTCACCGAGGTGGGATACATCATCGCCGATTTGACCTTCTTGCGGAGGCGGGCGGAGTTTTCCAGGTAGGTCGCCAGGCGGGCGAGAATTTCAGCCAGCAGGCCGCCCCGTTCACCAGCCCCCACCATGCAGGTGTAAAGGCGGTCGAAACTTTTGGGGTGCTTCTTCAAGGCATCGGAGAAACTGTCGCCACCTTCAACGCGGGTGGTGACATCTTTGATCACCTCGCGCATGACCCGATTGGTTGTCTGCTCGGCGAGGGCCTGGAGTGATTGCACCATGGCCAGACCGGCGTCAATCATCGTGGCGAGCTGGCGGGTAAAGACGACGAGATCTTGCAACCCTACTTTGCCGCCCAAGGTCTTGCCCTTCTTGCCGATCTTTTCCTGGATCGACACGACCAGCAGGTTGCGGTTCAACAAAGCGGCGATGGCCGCCTGTTCGGTGGCCGCATCGATGGAACTCCGGATTTCGCGGCCGGTGGCCGCTTCTCTTGCCGCATATGCGAACGAGGGCATATCTGTATTCAGTTAATGGTTGGGCCGGCCGACCGGCAGATGCAAAAGCGTAGGTAATGGAGCGCACACTCCCGACCGACTGCTCACGCGGACTGCAATTAGCAAACGCCTTGCCGGATTGCGCAGGGCTTCCCGTGCGAGGTTTAATATCGGCCGATGTCCCATAAACCTTGATTGCCAAACAGATTTGCGGGGCAGCGCTGCCATCTCCCCGCTCTTGCCCGGCGATTTCGTGTCTCGTTCCTGAGCAGTGACCCTCACGCCTGAAGGTTGCGAAGACGGAGGTTGAATTAACTGGCCCGTTCGATTCCCAATCACTGCCGCCATTGCCGTATGCGCCGCCAACCAGCACGGATAATCTTTCGCCCACTGCAGGCAGCCGATGAGGCGCTGTTCCTAACTGCGGTCAGGCGCAGCAAAGGCCTTCACGGTGCTTGGGTAAAGCCACCGTCCAGCCCGCAGAAATTCCGTGGTTATCTCGCCAAGTCGGCGGAATCAGCGCATTGCGGCTTTGTTGTCGTCGAGTGCCAGACCGCAGCGCTGGTTGGAGTCATCAACCTCTCGCACATCATTCGTGGACCGTTGCAGAGCGCCTTCATTGGTTACTATGCGTTCAAAGGTTTTGAAGGCCGCGGTTTGATGGCTGCCGGAGTGAAACTTGTCGTTCGGTACTCATTCAACAAGCTGCGGCTGCATCGATTGGAAGCGAACATCCAGCCCGCCAACGTTCGCTCTATCTCTTTGGTCCAGCGCTGCGGATTCCAGCGCGAAGGTCTGGCCCGGCGCTATCTCAAGCTTGGCGGTCGCTGGCAGGACCACGAACACTGGGTCCTCTTGCGCGAAGAATTCAACGCCGCGCGACGGGCTCGCTGATCTGTCGCCCTTCACAGGTGGAGCGAATCACCATCTTTGGGAAATACGCAGGGCAGGTCGGGCAACCGTTGCGCAGCCAGTCGCTTTACCGAGGCCAGTCGCTGGCGAAGGTTCCGGGCGATATGAATGAAAGCCGCCCGCTTGATCGCATGCCCGCGCAAAGTGGTAAACAGGTCGCCCGGCATGAAGTGCGCGAGTTCACAAATCAACAGATCCACCGGCTTCTGCAGCAAGGGCAGCAAGTCTTCCGGCACGCCGAGGTCGGCGCTGTGAACAATCCGTAGGCCGGCACCTTCCAGCACGAACCCATAGGCGTCGAATCCCACGCGGTACTTTTTGTGGAACGCCATGCGCAAGCCGTCCAGGTGCGATGTGGAAAAAGGCGTCACTTTCAGCGCCCCGATCTTGAGCGGGTGACCGGCTTGAAGCGCCACGCACTGCAGCTTGAAACCAAACAGCTCTTCAAACAGGTATCCGTGAAGCAGCATCTGTTGCAAGGGGCCGATGACATGTCCGGGCAGATACAGCTTCAAGTCGCGGGAGCGCCCCTCCAGCCACAACCCCTGCAGCAACATGAACAGGCCGCCGATATGATCCGCGTGGGTGTGCGAGAGCACGATTGCATCGAGCAGGTTCCAATCGAACTTGCGCGCCGTCAATGACCTCGCCACGGATTCCCCGCAGTCGATGAGCACCCGGGTGCCTGCCAGTTCGTAGAGATAGCTCGAGTGGTTGCGATCGGCGCACGGCCAGCCATCGCCGGTGCCCAGGCAAATCACCTTGTTGGCACCGGATTGGGAACTCCGCTTGGGCATGGTTGGGAGTGTAACGATTTGGGATGCGGCCATGCAAGCCGCCTGATCAACGTGTCAAAGCGGTCGCTCTCCAACGCTCAGTGTCCGGTGGTCGGCCCGACGATCTTGATTTTCTTTGAACAATGCTGGCCTGCGACGCGGCAGGGCGTTGGAGCGCACTGGTTTTCATTTCCGCCGTTGACCAGTCCCGCCGAACAGCGGTTAATCCGTTAGCAACATGATCCCTCGTCGTTCATCCACTTGGAGCGCTGGTCCTCGACTCGCGCTGGCGTCCCTTCCCGTCATCGCCGGTTGCTTCGCTGCTCCCACCTCAGCGCACGGCCAGGAAGCGCTGCGCACCGCCGTTGAAGGTGATCGCAGCTATCAGATGCGGCGACAACAGGCGATCGACTCGCCGATGCCGATGTTCTGGGGGCCCGTCGGCTTTAGTGTCGGCACCAGCGTCGGCCTTACCTACGACGACAACGTCCTGCTGGAAGAAGCGAACCCGCAGGAGGACTTCATCATCGCCCCCGGCGTGAATCTCGGAATCTACTACCCCATCACGGACCGCACGCGGCTGAATTTCAGCGTCGGCATTGCTTACGAAATCTACACGCAGCAGACGCGTGAGGATCGTTTCACCCTGTCGCCCAACTCGGAGCTCGCACTGGATTTCGAAGTCGGCCGGGCGCTGATCACCACGTATGACCGCTTCTCGTACACGCAGGATCTGCTCGAGCAAGGCGACGTCACTTCCACCAGCAACTACGGTGGGTTCAATAACACGCTCGGCTTTCGAGTCTCCTGGGTTCCCGAGCCGGTGTTAATCGAAAGTGGTTACTCGTGGAACATGTTTCTCTCCAGCGCCGAGGAGTTCAGCGACCTCGACCGCAATTCGCATCAGGTATTCGCCCGTGTGGGGCAGATCATCGAGGCGCAAACCCGCTGGGGCGGTGAAGTTTCGGGTTCGCAGACGACCTATGTTGAAGGCGAACGCAATGACTTCACGTCTTTCAGTGTCGGACCCTTCTTGGAGTGGCAGGCCACCGAGTCGCTCAACTTGAGCATTCGCGGCGGCTGGACTTGGAGCGTGTATGATCAAACCGGGACTTTGCCGGCACCCGACGATGTCTCGGTGCCGTACGCTGCGATTCAAGCGCGCCACCAGTTGACCGCCTATTTCAGTCATGATCTGTCGGCTGTTCGCGAGCTGAGCGTGGGCGCAGAAACTCAGACTTTGGAAACGCTCATTTTTCGGTACGGCATCAACTGGCAGGCGACGGATGTGCTGGCTCCGCGCGCGGGCGTTTTCTACGAGATCGGCAAGGCCCCCACCTTTCTGGTCGACGAGGAATATGACCGTGTGGGCTTTGATTTCGGGCTGCCGTTCCGCCTGACCGATCACCTGAACTTGTCCCTAAGCTATCAGTTTACGCTTCGTGACTCGAATTTCCCCACTCGCAGCTACGACGACAACCGCGTGGTCCTCAATCTCGGCTACCAGTTCTGACGGCCAATTGGTCGAGCGTCCGCCCCACGCCCGCCGGCAGACGTGGGCGCTTCAATATCGCTGGCCAGCCGAAGTGCGGAAACGCGTGCAGTTGATTCGGTGTCAAAAATTCCAACAGCAACTCCACGTTTGTGCGCGTTGCCAGGTTCGGTCGCGAAGTTTCCATCAGGACCACTCGCGCTAACTTGGCAAATGCTTCGGGGAATGCCGCCAACACCAGCCGCACTTGATTGACGGCGCCAAGTCGGTTCGGGCAAACCACGATTGGCCTGGCGCGCAGCTCCGCGATCAGATCACGCGCGTCGAAGTCGTCGCCCAAAGGACTAAGCAGTCCACCTGCGCCTTCGACGAGCAACACGTCGCACCTGTCAGCGTTCGCCCGAATGAAGCTCAAGACCTCCGCTCGCTTCACCACTCGCCGTTCGCGACGAGCGGCCAGTAGCGGCGCCAGCGCGGCTCGGAAGTGCCACGGGTTGATGGCATCGAGCGAATGCTCGTTGTTCTGCGCCTTTCGAAGAACGGTCGCATCTCCGCGATCGCCGGAACAAAGCGGTTTCACCGCCAGCACTCGCACGCCAGTGTCGCGCAAGTGCCGAACCAGCAGGCCCGTCAACACGGTCTTGCCGACGCCAGTGTCCGTACCGGTGATGAAATAGATCGTTGCCATCGAAATGAACCTGGAAAACCGTGGTGCGCGCGCGATCAGGAAGTTCCACGGCCTGGATTGCGAGGCGACAGTTTCCAAAGGAGCAGGGCGCCCACCACCAGAATGCCGATGCTTACGAAGTGCGCCGGCGTAAACCAACCGCCCAGGTGATACTGCGCCGGAGCATAGTCACCGCGGAACAGCTCGACGAAGGAACGGATGAGCGCATAGCTGACGAGATAGGTCCCGAAGACCTGGCCTGCAAATTTCTTTCGGCGATAGAACCAGGCCAGACTTAGGTAGAGCCCGAAGTTCAGCAGCGATTCGTAGATTTGGGTGGGGTGAACGCCGTAAGGATGGCTCTCATGGCCGGCGGGAAAATGAAGGGCCCAAGGCAATTCGCAGACGCGGCCATAGCAACAACCAAACATCAGGCAGCCTATCCGGCCGATGGCGTGCCCGAGTGCAATGCTCGGTGCCAGGGCGTCGGCAACCTTCCAGACGGGCTGCTTTTTGATGTGGAGATAGAGATAAGTCGTGACCACGGCACCGATCAGTCCCCCGTAGAAGACCAGTCCGCCGTTGCGCAGGTTGAAGATTTGCCACAGGGGTTGCCCCGCAAACTGGCTCCGCCAATAGGTCGCCACATAGAGTGCCCGGGCGCCAACAATCACGCCGCCCACCAACCACGGCGCCAAGTCGGTGATCACCAACGGTTGGAGCTTGTCGAAAACGCACCGGCGCGAGGCGGTCCAGATGCCGGCGATCACGCCCAGCGCGAGGAAGACGCCATACCAATGGATGGCGAAACCGCCGATGTCGAAGGCTACCGGATGCATGAGGTGCAAAACGTAGTGATTCGAGATTCGGAGGGCAAACGACAAAACCTGTCATCTACAGTTGGGTGTCCTGACATTGATTGAGTTAAACGGTACAATGTGGCGATAAAGCTCAACAGGATTTAGGATTGTATCGGTGCAAAGTATCAATTAAATGTCTATCTCGTCATGCCGTTGAGCCATATCCAGAGCCTGCCGGTGCGAATCGACTTTGATGCTAACACGCCCTTCGCAGTCCAATTGGCCGGACAGATAAATTGTATTATTGCAAAGGGTCAATTGCGTGAAGGAGACCTGTTGCCTCAAATTCGCAAGCTGGCGCAACAACTCGACCTCAATCCCAACACGGTAGCTCGAGCCTATGACGAGCTGTCGGCGGCGGGCGTTTTGATCAAACGCCAGGGCTCGGGTTGCTATGTGAAAGCTCCGCCCACAGATCGCCAGCCCGCTGATCGGCTCAGGCCTCTATCCGCGAGTATCGAAGAGCTGGTGACGAACGCGCGTTCGCTTGGAGTGAGCATCCCTGAATTGATCGCCGAACTCGCGCGGCACGACCCAGGCGAAATCAAACCGGTCGCTGCTCCGGCCGCTGCTCCGGTCGCTGCGAGACCGAAACGCATGGCCCCGAAGCCTCCGACTCCGGCGGCTCAACCACCGGCGATCGCCAGCCTCTGGCAGGCAACCGGGGATTTGGTCGATTGAAAGTGATTTGCCAGGCGCGCTCCCAAGCGCATTGGAAATCATAGCCCCGATGGGTGATCGACGAACGTCCACGGAATCTTAAATCGCCGCGAAAGTTCCGCCGCGAGCGCCTTCACCCCGAACGTCTCGGTCGCGTAATGCCCGCCGTAGAGGACGTTGATTCCAAGCTCCTCCGCCAACGCGTAAGTCCAATGCGGTCCTTCGCCCGTGATGAACGTGTCCACGCCGGCCGCCGCGGCGATCTTCAGTTCCGCACCCCCGCCGCCAGTCACGACGCCGATTCGGCGGCAGGTCTTCGGTCCTCCCGGCAGCAAGGTTACCCGGCCGTCCACCGCCTTGCTCAACCGATGAACCAGTTGATCGCGATTGCTGATGAGTTCACCACGCAAACCGATTGCCTGTCCTTTGCTTTCGAAGAAAGGCTGAAGTTTCTTGAGACCCAGTGCGCGGCTGAGCAGCGCGTTGTTACCGAGCTTGGGATGCGCATCGAGCGGCAGGTGCGCGCTATAGACGGCGACGTCGTTATCCAAGAGCAGTCGCAGCAACTCGTATTTGCGACCGGTCCACGGAACGGTCGGCGACCAGAACAAACCGTGGTGTACGATGAGCAAATCAGCTCCAGCGTCGACGGCCAGTTGAACCGTCGCCAGACTCGCGTCCACGGCGGCGGCGATGCGCTGAACCTGGCCGCGATTCTCGACCTGCAAGCCATTCACCGCGCCGGGGTAATCTTCAAAATCGTCGAGGCGGAGCATTCGGTCGGTGTGCTTCACGATTTGGGCAAGGGACGCAGTGGCCATGCGATGAGCAGATCAAAAAGTGTTCCCTCGGCAAAGCGCATTCAGTCAGTTCGCGCAAGCCTGCTCGCCAGAACACCGGGAAGCGGCCATGCTGCGCCCATGGCCAGCAACGCGCCGCATCATCGCCTGGAGATTCGCCTTCGCGAACTCAAGCAGCTCTTCAACTCGATGGACCCGGCGCCCTTCCTCGAGAAGGATCTCGATGCCGATGCTGAACAGTTCATCGTCGAGTCCGCTGAGGAACATGCGCTCGACACCCCGCTGGAACTCGTCGTGCATCTGGCGACCACGCCCGACGAGCCGGATCCGCATCATGTCGTGTTGACCGCGATCCATCATTACTTTCGCGAGCGCGCTGAGTATGCGCGTCTCGCGTTCCGGCGACTTATGCGGCAGGGGCAGGCGAGCCTGCTGATCGGCATCGTCTTTCTCGCCACTTGTTTCACCGGGGCCGAGTTGCTCGACAAGTTCCAACCCGCAAACCGCTGGCTGCTGTTATTGCGCGAAGGGCTGGTCATCGCCGGCTGGGTCGCCATGTGGCGGCCGATGGAGATCTACCTCTACGACTGGTGGCCGCTGCGCCGAAAGCTGAAGCTCATGCGCAAGCTCAGTCACATGCCCGTGCAAGTCATTCTCCCCAAGCCGCCGGCCACCGCGACCACCAACAACCCGTGAATAACAAACGCGTGCACCGCTGGCGCGGATCTCTACCATCGCGCCATGAACGCCGCGTATGACCAGTTGCTGACCGCTACGATTGCACACGTGGAGGATTTGAAGAGCCGCGGCACAAAGTATTTGCCCGTCGCGCCCGAGCTGCTCGCGCAACTCGCCCGGCCGGCGGCTGCGAACCTCGAGAGTGCTCCCGCCCGTGCTTCGTTCACCAAGCCCCAGCCCGCCAAACGGGAGCCGTTTGTTTCACGCCCCGCCGCACCCGAGCCGAGCACCACGAAGCTCGCCGCGCCGCCCGAGTTCAACGAACTCCTTGTCGATCCGGCCGTCGAGCTGACACCGGAGCGCAAGGAAGTCGAGATGGCGCGCATTCGCGAACGGGCGCTGGCGTGTGTGAAGTGCCTGAATATCGCCCGCTCGCGGCGCAACGTCGTCTTTGGCGTTGGCACCATCCACACCGAGCTGATGTTCGTCGGCGAAGCGCCGGGCATGGACGAAGACGAGCAGGGCGAGCCGTTCGTCGGTGCCGCGGGCCAGTTGCTCACAAAGATCATCAAGGCCATGGGACTCGAACGCGGTCAGGTGTACATCGCCAACGTGCTCAAGTGCCGGCCCGACACCCCGGGCCAGAGCGCGGGCAATCGGCCACCTACTCCGGAGGAGATGAACACCTGCAAGCCCTACCTGCTCGCGCAGATCAGCGTCATCCGGCCCAAGGTGATCGTCGCTCTCGGGGCCACCGCGCTCACCGGGTTGCTCGGCAAGAATCCAGGTATCATGAAACTCCGGGGCAAGTGGCAGGACTTCAACGGCGTGCCGCTGATGCCAACGTTTCACCCCGCCTACCTGTTGCGCCGCGAGGTTCTCACCGAGAAACGCAAGGTTTGGGAAGACATCCTCGCCGTGATGGAAAAGCTCGCGCTGCCGATCAGCGAGAAGCAGCAGGGATTCTTTTTGGCGAAGTAGCCTTGCCTCGCAGGGACAGGGTGCCGGGCCAGCGGGATGACGGAAGCTGGCGGCGCTCATAGAGCGCCGCTACCGATCGTGCGAGGCAGGGACCGGCACGATGCGGTCTTACAATATGAGACCGGCGACTGTGGCTTGAGGGCCGCCGGCCCGCGACAGATCAGCCCGAGGGGAAGCTTCAGGAAACTGGGCCTAGCACGCCCCTTGCCCGAAGAGCTGGGACAAATCAAGGCCCCACGGCCTCGATTGAATTGCGAGGATATCTCGCAGAGCAGTGCAGCAACACGCGCAGCGTGTCGAGCCGCAGCCCTGCAAAGGCTGATCCAAGACGCTGGCGCGACTTCCGAAGCAACCCGCGCTTTCGGCGCGCTCGGCAGGTGGGGCACGATGCTCCGGTCGCGCCTTGAACGGTGCGAGGCCATACCACAACCCGCCGGGTGGCGCGACAATGGCGGGCTGAACCGGTCGGCTCTTCCGGTTAGCAAAGGTTTTCGAACTAACGCCAGCCGCAAACTCAATCGCAGGCGCGCTCGGAGAGACCCGCCCCACCTATCGATCGCAGCGTCTCAAGCAACGCGGGCCTCACAAAGCGGTGCAGCAGCACACGCATTTCAACACGCTGGGGCGATCGAGGTAAGGCTTGCTCGCCATTCGCAATCGGCCCAAATGCTTGAACCTAAGATTTGAATCGATATCGTGACGCCGGTAACATGAGACCGAACGAGATTCCACAGCCGATGCCTGTCGGGAATGAAATCAAGCCGCGTCCGCGATTGAAGGCCGCATTGCTCCTTGGAATCCTCCTTGCGCCACCGATTCTGACAGTTAGCGCAATTCAAACGGGCATCGGAGGCGATGACACTGCCACCGCCGTAGCGCTCGTTGCCGGCGTGCTGGCTGGGATCGCCGCCGGTGTGCTCTTGGGCGCAAACATTGGCCGAACTCCGATTTCAAAAATTTGCCTGAGCCTGCTGTTGTCCTTCACGTTTTCAGCCGTTTGCATCGCGATGAGTTTTTGCTCAGGCTGCGTCTCTGGGGGATTTCGAGTGAACCTCCATTGAAGCAACCGCCAAAGCGTTTTCCAACCCCGCTAGCCCTAGCAAGACAACAGCATCGTTGCCTACAGTCAATGCATTGGCCACACACTCGGCACCGCAGAAGAAGTTTACCACCAACCCTCCCAGATCCATAGAATTGAAAGAGGCGCCCCTTGCCCCAATTACTCAACCCCGAAGTGCTGTAACATATCATGCCTGTCGCTCATCCGTGCATAGTCAATCGAGGAATGGCCGTACCGGTCCTTAAGGTGCGGTGAGGCACCGTGCTGCGCGAGCAATCGCACAATCTCTATGCTGGCCTCGCCACCAACCGCGTGGTGCAGAGGCGTGCAATCATCTTCACCAGGAGTATTGGGGTCGACTCCGAGTTTCAGCAACTCGGCGACGATAGGAAGATTCTGGCGCACGACTGCGACCTTGAGCGGCGTATCTCCCGTCGAGCCACGGGTGTTGATTCCGACCGCGCCCAAGCCGATGAACTGAGTCAGGTCACACAGTCCATCTAGGAACTCTCGAAGCTCCGTTGATCCGGCGGATTTGCCCATTGGTGGCTCCTGCCCTACTTCCCCACCAACTCCCCCGTCTGCTTCGGGTGGATCAGTGTGAAGTTCTCGCTGCCGCCCTTCTCGGCGCCCTGCTTGATCAGCGCGGCGACTTCCGCCGGCTTGAGCGACGGCTTCACGGCGATGAGCTTGGCCGCGAGGTTCGCCACGTTCGGCGACGCCATAGACGTGCCGGAGAATTTCAGGCGATCGCCGCCGGGGATGTAGCTGTCCACCTCGAACCCGTTCGCATACACCTCGACGTTCTTGCCGAAGGTCGTGAACGACGTGCGGTCGCCGGCCTGGTCCACCGCGCCCACGGTGATCATGTTCGGCAACTGGAAGGACGACGGGATTAGCTCCTGAAACTGGTTGTCGTCATCGCTGTTGCCGGCGGCGCAAACGAACAGAATCTCCGGCGCGCTTTTGAGAGCGTCGTAAAGGGCGTCCCGGCCGATCTTGAAAATCTCGCGGGCCAACTCGGCGCGCTTGGCGGCGTCCTTCTCGACACCGTTGGCCTCGAGCGCGCCCTCGATGTCCTTCTGAGAGCCGCCCCAGCTCATGTTCACCACGCGGACTCTGTTCGCCTTGAAATACTCCACCGTTTCCTGCGCCATCTTCGCCTCCCGCTTCATCCGCTCGATGGTGGGTTCCAGCGGGATGACGTGATAGTCAAAGGTGATCCGGGCCGAGAGCAGCCGCGCGAAGGGATTGCCTGCTGCCGCGATGCCGGCGACGTGCGTGCCGTGGCTGTAATTGCCAAACAAGTTCAAGTCCTCCATGAACGCCTTCACCTCGTCGGGCTTGATCGCGGACATGGTCTTCTTCAAACCAGCCGCCTCGGGACTGTCGATGGCCGCCTGCAGATCGAGCAGGCCCTTGATCTGGTTCTTCATCGCGGGCAGCCGTTGCGGCGCGTCTTTGATGGGAATCAAGAGGCCAGCTTCCTTGTTCGATTCAAGGTCGTAGCCGATGCCATGCACGTCGTCGATGAAGCCGTTGCCGTCGTCGTCCTTGCCGTTCATTTCCTCTTTCGCATTGGTGAACTGCTGGCCCTTGAAGATCGCGACATCGACGCCCGAGTCCCAGATCGCAACGACAACCGGCGCGAGCTTTTGATCGGCGGCGAGCACCCAATCGCGCGCCTGCCAGATGTCGGCCTTCTTCACGTCGTGCAACGCGATCACACTGGCCAGCGCGGCGACCATCGGATCTTTGAACGGCAGTTGCACCTGGAGAAACGAACGGATGCCGACGAGCGTCTCGGCCACGTCACTGCTGAGCGTACCGGTCTCCTTGAGCGCGGGCTCGATCTGGCTCTGGATCATGCCGAGGAGCAGGTTCTCGCTGCGGATCTCCATGCTGCCCTTGGCCTGTTTCACGTCGGCCTGCACGACCTCCCACGAAAGGTCCTTGAGCCGGGTGGCGTAGATTTCCTTAAACGCCTGCCTGAGCGCGTCAACGTTCTGCTTCGGGTTCTCGACCAGCTTCGAGGCGGCGATCCGCGATTCGGTCGAGAGACCGGTCAGCAGTTTTTGCGACGGCTTGTCCTCGAGTTCGCGCAACTCGCGGATCAACGCCATCGCCGCGTCGTCGTTGCCGGCGAGCAACTCCATGGCGAGGAGCGTGCCTTTGAAACCCTTGAGCGTGGCTTTGTCCTCGATGTCATACTCGGCGAGAATCTTTTCGATGTCGGCGCGCAACTGCCGGGCGAAGGGATTGAACTTCTCGGCGTTCGTCACCAACTCAGTCGCCGTGCCCTCGACCTTGTAAGTGATGCGCGGGAGGTCGTCGGCTTTGGTAATCTTCTTCTTCGCTTGGGCGAAGGCGGGCTGAATGGCGGCGCACAGCAGGGCAATGAAGGCGAACTGGGCGATGCCTTGGCGAACTGACAAGTGGAAGCTGCGTTTCATGGGGCAGGATACTTCCGCTGGTTGGTCAAACGAGCAATGGGAAAGTGAGGCTTGGAGTTCGGAGCGGCGACATTCCGGTCGCCGCGTGTCTGGGCGGCAAGAATGCCGCCCTTCCCGTCGGTCGCGGGATTGACACGCATGGGAACCTCTCGCTTCATCGGCTCACGCATGACCGGCTCGCGCATCTATCTGGATCACCTTTCGACCACCCCGCTGTTGCCGGCGGCACGCGAAGCCATGCTGCCATTCCTGGGTGAGCACTTCGGCAACGCCGGTACAATCCATCAGTGGGGCTTGACCGCCCGCGACGCCGTGAACACCGCGCGCACGCAGTTCGGTGCGTTCACCAACGCCGAATCACCGGAGAGCATCGTGTTCACTTCGAGCGGCACGGAAGCCGTCAACCTGGCGATCAAGGGGCTGACCTGGCATCCGCGTCGCATGGGCAGCCACATCGTGTGCAGCGCGATCGAGCATCCGGCGGTGTTGGGCGCGATCGAGTTTCTCAAGCGCGACGGCATCACCTGCACGCGCGTGCCGGTGGATCGTGCGGGCCGGATTGATCCCGAGCGGGTGCGCGTGGCAATGACGGGTGAGACGTTTCTGCTGGCTACCCACGCCGCGAATTACGACAGCGGCACAATCCAACCGCTGGCAAAGCTGGGACAGATTGCCAACGACGCAGGCGCGACTTTCCTTGTCGAAGCAAACTACGCTGGCGGCTGGCTGCCGTTCGACGTGCAGGCGCTGGGCATTGACCTGCTCACGCTAGCACCGCATCGCTTTCACGGACCGAAGGGCGTGGGCGTGTTGTATCGCAACCGGCGCACGCGACTGGCGCCGCTCATTCATGGCGGGGTTCAAGAAGGCGGGTTGCGGGCGGGCGCAGAGAACGTGGCAGCCATCGTCGGTGCTGGTGTCGCGGCCGAGGCCGCAGGCCGCGAATTGCCCGCTCGAAACAGCCACGTGTTCGCGATGCAGCAGCGCATCTGGTCAGGCGTTCAACGAACGATCGAGCAAGTCCATTTGAACGGTCCGGAGCCTGGGCCCGATCGGCTGGTTACCAACTTGAACATTTCGCCCGCTGGCACCGAGGGCGAAGGGCTGATGTTGATGTGCGACGCGCAAGGCATCGCCATCGGCAGCGGCACGGCCTGCACGCTCAAGGCCCTGAAGGCCTCGCCGGTCCTGGAGGCGATTGGTGTTTCCGCTGATCTAGCAAGAGCGGCGGCGCTGATTTCGCCGGGCAAGAACACGACCGCCGAAGACGTCGATCGCTTTGTTGCCGTGTTCGCGAAGATGGTTCAAAGGCTCCGCGCGATGTCGCCGAGCTGGGAGGAGCTCACGCGCGTTCGCAACGCAGCCTACCGCAAGGCATAGCCCGCTGATCACGCCATCGCGCGGGCGATTGAGTTGAACCACAGATCGTGCAACTCGGTCAGCGCCCACGACCATTCGCCCTGCGCGGCTTTCACAATCAACTTGTCGCCACCGACGGTGCCGAGACGGATAACAGGAACTTTCAACGCCTTCGCCTGTGCGAGCACCTTGCCGGCATCGATCGCTGAGGTGCTGATCACGATCCGGCTCTGTGTCTCGCCGAACAGCAAGGCATCGAGGCGGGCACCTTTGATCTCGCTCAAGTCCAGCTTCGCACCGATCAACCGCGGGGTGTGCCGGGCCTGCTGCTGAGAAATGCAGCTCTCAGCGACGGCAACCAGCAGACCGCCTTCAGAGCAGTCGTGCGCGCTTTTCACCGAACCACCATAGATCAACGCCCGCACGCTTTCGTGGAGCGTCTGCGCGAGGTCGAGATCGCAGCGCGGCGGCAAGCCGTTCTTGATCTTGTGTACCGCTTGCAAGTAACCCGAACCACCAAGGCCACCGAGCTGGTCGGCCTTGTCCAGCGGTTCGCCAAGCAGGATGATCACATCGCCCTCGTCCTTGAACCATTGCGTCGTGATATGTTCCGGCTTCTCGATCACGCCCACCATCGCGACGGTCGGCGTAGGGTCGATCGCGCCGTTGGGATTCTGATTGTAGAGACTGACGTTGCCGCCGGTAACCGGCGCGTTGAGCGCGCGGCAGGCATCGGCGACGCCACGAACGCTTTCCTTGAGCTGCCAGAACAGTTCAGGATTGTGCGGGTTGCCGAAGTTCAAGTTGTCGGTCGAGCCGAGCGGCGTCGCACCCGAGCAGGCGAGATTGCGCGCACACTCGGTGGCCGCAATTTTGCCACCTTCATACGGATCGAGATAAACGTAGCCGCCGTTGCAGTCCACCGAGATGGCCAGGAACTTGTCCGGGATTGTCTTGCCGTAGTTCGGTGAATCCGCGGACAGCACGGGCAACGAGTCGTTCTTCACGCGGATCACGGCCGCGTCAGAACCAGGAAACACGACCGTGCCGTCGCGCACCGTGTAGTCGTACTGCCGATAGACCCAATTCTTCGAAGCGATGCTCGGCCAGGCGAGCAGTTGTTTGAGGGCGTCGGTCGGGTCAGTAAGATCGACGGTGCCGTCGAGGGTGAACGCGCGGACCTGCTCAAGGTATTTCGGCTCGCGGGCGTCGCGATGATAAACCGGCGCTTCGTTGGCGAGTTTGGCGGCAGGGAGATCAACCACGACGCTGCCGTGGTTCTTGACCACCATGCGGCCGGTGTCGGTGACGAAACCGATCTCTGCCCAAGGCAAGTCCCATTTGTCGAAGATGCGCTTCACCTCGGCCTCGCGACCTTTGTGAACGATGATCAACATGCGCTCCTGCGATTCGCTGAGCATGATTTCGTAGGGCGTCATGTTCGGTGCGCGCTGCGGAACTTTCGCGAGATCGATCTCGATGCCGGTGCCGGCGCGGGCGGCGGTTTCGCAGGTGGAACACGTAAGTCCAGCCGCACCCATGTCCTGAATGCCGGCAACCGCGCCAGTGGCGAGCAGTTCGAGGCAGGCTTCCATGACGAGCTTCTCCAGGAACGGATCACCGACCTGCACGGCACCTCGCTGGTGCTCGGCGGATTCCTCGGTCAAATCCTGTGAGGCAAACGCAGCGCCAGCGAGCCCATCGCGGCCCGTCGCCGGGCCAACGTAGAAGACCGGATTGCCGATGCCTTTCGCCGCGCCGCGGGCAATTTGCTCGTGCCGGAGGACACCGAGGGCAAAGGCATTCACCAGCGGATTGCCTTCGTAGGATTTATCGAAATAGACCTCGCCCGCGACGGTGGGAATGCCAAAGCAATTGCCGTAATGCGAAATGCCGGCCACGACGCCCGCGAAGAGCCGGCGAACTTCGGGATTGGACAGCTCCCCGAACCGGAGTGAATTCACCGCCGCAATCGGCCGGGCACCCATGGTAAAAATGTCGCGGATGATCCCACCAACGCCCGTGGCGGCGCCTTGGAAGGGCTCGACGGCGCTGGGGTGGTTGTGGGATTCGATCTTGAAGGCCACCGCGATGCCGTCTCCGATGTCGATGATGCCAGCGTTCTCCTCACCGGCGCCAACCAGGATCTTGGGCGACTTCGTTGGGAAGCCCTTCAGCACCGGCCGGGTGTTCTTATAGGAACAGTGCTCGCTCCACATGACCGAGAAAATGCCAAGCTCGGTGTAATTGGGCTCGCGGCCGATCAACTGCTTGACCTGTTCGTACTCTTCCGGCGTGAGGCCATGCTTTTTAATCAACTCGGGTGTAATTGCTGGATCGCTCATTTTCAAATGGGTGCCGCCGCCTGCTCGGGCGACGAGGCCGCGAGAATTCCATGTTCGATTCCGCACGGCAAGCATCTGCTGGGTAAGGCCGCTCCGGATCCCAGCACCAGCTCATCCCCGCAACGCCCGCCATCAGGAAACTCCACGGAAGCTGTCCTAAAGCCGGGCACTTTTCCCGTCGATAGGGAAATTGAGCCGTCCCCTTGCGCTGGTTTCGGGGTCAAACGGAGGGTCCAAGACTCTTTTGACGATGGCAGAACGGCTGCTTAACCCAGATGGCTTCCTGGATCGAGGATAGCCAACCAATTGAATATGATCGTCAGGCAGCTACCAACTCATACCCGGCGGAGAAACAAGGCGGGCATAACGCTTGTTGAGGTTGTGCTCTCGCTGGCGATCATGGGCATCGCGTTCGGCGCCATCATCATGGGCTACGTCCTGAGCGCCCGGCGCGCCGAGTGGTCCGCTTACTCCCTCGCGGCCAATTCACTGGCGATGCAGCGCCTGGAACAATGCCGGGCCGCCAAGTGGGATCTGTTGACCACGCCCGTAACGGATGAGCTGGTGGCGACCAATTTTGTCAATCAGGCCGCGATCCTCGATGTGCCCATCTCCGGTGACAACATCACCTACGCGACCAACTTTACGGTCATCTCGATGGTTTCAGCCAACCCGCCCCTCAAGATGGTCCGGGTTGACTGCGTGTGGCCTTTCAAGGGGCAGGGCTTGTTCACGAATACTTTGATCACTTACCGGGCACCCGACCAATGAGAAACACGCACTTCCATCCCCTCACATCCCGATCGCGTCGGGGTGCCTTCACGCTCACCGAGATCATGGTGGCGTCAGCGCTATTCTCGCTCGTAATTCTTGGGAGCATCAGCGCCAACATTTTCGGGCTCCGCCTTTATGGCATCACCAAGGCGAAGCTCGGTGCCAGCGACGAGGCCCGGGAGGCGGTCAGCCGCCTCGTGAACGAGGTGCGCTCGGCCAAAGTAGTTCGGGTGGGCAATGGCTCGATCAGTGGGTTCACGAATATCGGCACGGGTCAGGCCCAGGCGGGAAATGCCTTGCAGATTTTTCCGACTACGAATTCCACGCCGTTCATCCGTTACTACTGGGATTCCACCGACTCACGATTCAAACGGACGACCGATGGCGGCGGCGCGTCGATCGTGGTGGCCAATTACATCAGTAACCAGATCGTCTTCCGCGCCGAGGATCATCTGGGCACCGTCATGACCAACGGCCAAAACAACCGGGTCGTAAACTTGAAGTTGGAATTTTATCAGCTCCAATACCCGATCGTGAACATCGGGCCCGGTGAACTCTTTGACTACTACAAGCTGGAAACCCGCATCACCCGCCGAGCACTGGAGTAAATTATGAAGTCGTACCCCCAATTCAAACGTTCAACCGAGCGCGGCAACGCGCTGCTGTTGGTCATGATGATGACGGTCATCTCCGCCATCGCCCTGGCGGGCGCCATGCAGTGGGTCTCCACGAATGCGCGGTTGACCACCCGCAACAATGAGTATTACCGCGCGGTCGCCACCGCCGAGGCGGCCACCGAAAAGGTCGTCGCCATGATGTCGAAGGACTTCCGCGACAACAGCTGGGCGTTCGTTGACAACCGCTTGTCGAACTACCGGGCCGCGCTGCCGACCGCGGGCGAATCCGCTCACTGGCAGGACTGGACGTTTTCTGATCCCTCGGGATCCACGAACGGCATCTATGTGCGCCGCAATGCCGGCACGAACTTTGTCCAGCTTGATTCGCAATATGCGGGTCTGCGCGGCACGGCCGCCACTTATTCGGTGATCGCAAACGCGTCACAAACCGTCGCCGGCCAGGCACCGATTGCGGCCGCAGTGCGCCAGCAGTTCCAACTCGCGACCATCCCGATCTTCCAGTTTGCAATCTTCTACGGCGTCCTGATGGAGCTTCATCCTGGTCCAACCTTCGCCGTCACGGGTCGCGTGCATGCGAATGACGCACTTTACTACAGCTCCGGCAGTGGACTGAACTTCAATTCCCATGTCACCTCCGTCGGCGACCTACTCAATGCATGGGCTCCGGGCGACAGCAACCACTCGGGCACGCCCGGTAACAATGTCACCTTCGGTGGCGAAGCCGATCAGCATGTGGCGCATCTGCAACTGCCCATTGGCACCAACAATACCGCGAAGGCGGTTCGCGAGATTCTGAATCCGGCGCCCTCGACAGCGGTGGAGAACCCGACCTCGGCCCTCGGGATGCAACGATTCCACAACAAGGCCAACATGGTCGTCACCATCACCAATGGCGCGGTCACCGTCACCAGCGGCCGGTACAATAACTTTGCGACGGTGGTCCCCACCAATCAGTGGCGGAATTTCATCGTCACGACGAACTCGTTCACCGATTGGCGCGAGGGCAAGACGGTCCGCCCGGTTGATATCAATGTCGAAGCGTTGCGGACCTGGAACGCCACGAATACTGTGTTGCGCACGGTCATCCCCGACAACGACGTCTCCTCGATCTATGTCAACGATCAACGGACGCTGACCAGCACCGAGTTGGCTGCCGTCCGGGTGCGGAATGGTGCCGAACTCCCGCCCGATGGTCTGACCGTGGCGACCGCCCGTCCGCTCTACGTGCAGGGCAATTTCAATCAGCCGACGAGTGGTTACCTGGGAACAACGAACACCGCCACCACCAAACCCGCCTCGTTCGCCGCCGACGCGGTCAACGTGCTTTCGGGCTCCTGGTTGGACGCCAACAGCGCAGGTTCCCTATTGAGCACCCGGGTCGCCAGTGACACGACCGTCAATGCCGCATTCCTTTCGGGCATCGTTCCCACGCTGGCTTCGAACCGGACAACGGCTGATGGCGGCAAATACAGCGGCGGCGTGGAAAACTACCCGCGCTTCCTCGAAAAATGGAGCAACCGAACCTTCACGTATAACGGGTCGATGGTGGTGATGTTCAACTCCCAATACGCCACTAACGGTTGGAAATACGGCGGCAGCATCTACGAGGCGCCGAACCGTAGGTGGGCTTTCGATCTAAACTTTATCGACCCGACGAAACTGCCACCCGGCACCCCCCAGTTGACGGCGACCGTTCGCGGATCCTGGGCCGTCATCAAAGTGGGCTCCACGAATACCGTCGCGGAAGCCGAGGTGGTTACGATCGGCGGCGGCGGTTAGGGTGGCACAGGTTTTTCGCCCCGCTTAGCAGACAGCCGATGGCAAAACGCGGTGCATCGTCGATCTGCTACAAAATGTTCGCAGCGAGCTCCGCGAGTTCGCTGCGTTCGCCTTTTTGCATCTCCACATGCGCCGCGATGGCGTGCTGGCGGAACTTGCTGACAATGTAATTGAACCCGTTGGACGACGAATCGACATAGGGATTGTCGATCTGCCACGGATCACCGGTAAAGACGATCTTCGTTCCGTTGCCGACCCGGGTGATGATGGTCTTGACCTCCAGCGGCGTGAGGTTCTGCGCCTCGTCAATGATCATGAACTGCTGGGCGATGCTCCGGCCGCGGATGTAGCTGAGCGCTTCGACGACGATCGAGCCATTGCGCATCAAGTCCGCGGTGCGCCGGTTGTCGTGGCCCATGTTCAAGTCGCCGAGCATCTCGAGTGCATCGTGAATCGGTTGCATCCAGGGATTCAGCTTCTCTTCGAGTGAGCCGGGCAGGAAGCCCAGCTCTTTGCCCATGCTGATGGTGGGCCGGGCCACGACCAGCCGCCGATATTCGCGATCCAACACCGAGCGTTTCAGCCCGGCCGCCATCGCGAGCAGCGTCTTCCCGGTCCCTGCCTTGCCCATCAAGGTGACGAGTTTCACCCGCTCGTCGAGCAGCGCATCCAGGACAAAGTGCTGTTCCCGATTCCGAGGCCGGATGCCGTAGACTCCTTCGCGGCATTCGATGATGGGGATCAATTTGGTCCCGGTCGGATCCACTTTTGCCAGCGCGGTCCGCTTGGGATTGGCTTCCTCGATCAACGTGCAGTATTCGTTCGGCCAAAATTTCCCGGCCTTCTTCAGCGCCAATTCGCCATGGGCGCGGAAGCTGGCCACCTCCGACTCGGGCAGCACGAGGTCAAACATTCCGCTGTAGAGCTCTGACACCGACACGCGATCCGTCTCGTAGTCTTCAGCCGACAGGCCCAGCGCGTCGGCCTTGAGTCGGAGGTTGATATCTTTCGAGATCAGCACCGTTTTGCGGCGAGGCGTGCCTTTCTGGATTTGCAGCGCCAGCGCGACAATGCGGCTATCGACGTTGTAGTGGCCATTGCCCGAGCCGTGACCGTTTTCATCCCGGAAGACGATGCGCAGCTTGCCCCCGTTCTCGAGCTTCACGCCCTCGCTCAGGCTGCCGCTGCTGCGCAGCTTGTCGAGCATCCGGGAAACGGCGCGAGCATTCTGGCCGCGCTCGCTGGAATCTCGTTTGAAGCGGTCAATTTCCTCAATGACTTCGATCGGGATGAGGACGTGATTGTCCTCGAAGTTCAGGATGGAATTGGGATCGTGTAGAAGAACGTTGGTGTCGAGAATGTAATTTTTCACTTAGGTACGTCTCGTTTGATCCGGTGCATGCGATCGAACCACTCATGGAGCCGGGGATGCTCCACCGGGAAGTCGTAATGCCCGGAGTATAGAAAATTGCGGAGCATGCCGTAGAGGTCAAAGTCCACGAAGCACGGCCGCTCGTTCAACAGGAACGGGCGCGGCACCAACATCTGATCGAACGGCAGGAGGGCCGTGGAGAACTCATTCAAGAGTTCAACCTGCCGGGCCCGCCATTGCTCGAGGCAGCCGCGTCCGAACTTGCGCTCCTTGTGGCGGATGAATCCCAGGCGGTCGGACTGCGGGACGAACTCCTCGAAGTAGATGTCGTTCAACTTGAACCCGGGGCCCTCGACCCGTTCTTCGATCCACTGCCAGAGAATCGACTGCACGCCGCGGTGTTGTTCGGGAAACAACTCCAGTTGAAACTTTTCGTTCAGGTACTTGGCAATCACCTGGGACTGATCGCTCGTTTCGAAAATGACGGCCCGCCCATGCTTGATCACCGGCACTTGATAATAGCGTTGCCGCGTCACCTTCCAGATCAACGATCGATCCCCGTTCGGGACGTTGACCAGTTGGTGGGGAATCCGACCGAACTCGAGCAGCCGTCGGATGACGAGGCAGAATGGGCTCCAGGGAAATTGATAGAGCTGAATCATCGACCACCTCCGGTCGGTGGCGCGTCGCTGGTCAGCACGCAATTCTTGGGCACACAGCGAATCTAGGAACGCGCCCGGTGCGACTCAAGGGGGAAAATTGATTGTGACCGAATTGTGACGACTCGCTTGGCGGGCCCCGGCAGGCGGACTCACCGCCCACGGAGATCATAAATGCTAGTCACCTGCTTGACAGCCCCTAGCCGGGCGGAGCTTACAGATCCAGAAACACCGGCCGGAGTTCACCCATCACGATTTCAATGATGGCCGCCGAGCGCTGCAGTCCCAGCTTTGGTTTTCCTGAGTAGCCGGGGTTGAACAAGAGCACGCCCTCGTGCATCTGGCAGTAGCGCCGGTGGGAATGGCCAAACACCAGCGCCCTAGTCTCGGTGCGCCGCAATTTCGCAACCACGTCGGGTGCCGGCTTCATCGGCGGCACGATGTGTTCCACCATGAATTTCGCATCGCCGAGGGTCACCCATTCGGTCTCACGGAAATCAAGGCCGTCGTCGTTGTTCCCCAGCACCGCGGTGACCGGCGCGAGGTATTGAAGTTCCAGAATGATCGAGGCGTAACCGATGTCACCGGCGTGCAGAATGTGATCCACGCCCTTGAACAGCTCGGGAATCTTCGGATCCAGAAATCCGTGCGTGTCAGAAATGACGCCGATCCTCATTTGCTCCTCCTCCTCGCGGCATGACGGATCACGCCTTGGATTCCTCGGGTTGCACGCCTTCGGGCTCGGCCGGCTCATCTTCGGATTTGGCTTCGGGCACTTCCGCTTCGCGAGTGGCGAATTTCATCGCCGCCGCGAAGAGGCCGGCAAACAACCCGCCGCTGGCCAGTGTCTTCAGCAGAAACATCCACGTCGGTGGAAATCCAGGCAGTCCAACCGTCAGCGCTTGCACCCAGCCGGCCAGCGTCTTGGAATAACCCGGGAGCTGCAGCCAGGAAGCAGTGTTGGAGATCAGGTAAAACAGCAGTGCCCCCATTATCCCGCCCCCGATCAGCTTCACCCAGTGGGTCGTGGGCTTGAAGCGTGTGCCCAGCCAGATCAGCGCGCCGTAGCAAAGGTAGTTGGCGAGGAGGTACGGGTTAAAGAACTCCATCGGCGCCGCGTACTTGCCGGGATCAGCCTCGTAGAGGTGGCGATAGTGAATGTTCAACGCCAGGTCCGTCGCCAGCAAGGTGAGCAGCGGCAGCCACCACGCCAGCTTGCGGGGCAGGAACACGCCACCGCAAAACACCAGCGCGTAGACGGCGCTGAAATTCTCCGGCATCACCCCCGGCCAACGGCTGGCGGCAAAGACCGCCATCAGCAGCACCGGCAATCCAATCTGGGTCCACAACTTCACGTGGCGCGCATTGTAGCGGCGAAAGGCTTGCTGACAAGTTCCCGCCCGCGCAACTTTGGCGCGTTGTCAAATACCGCCCAAAACGCACCGCTTCTGAACATCGTGCATGAGGACGATCGGCTCCTCGCGCTGAACAAACCCGCCGATCTGGTCTGCCATCCCACCAAGACCGATGCGTGGTCGAGCCTGATCGGCCGGGTGCGCCTGCACCTGGGCGAAACCGCCACTGCCCACATGATCAACCGGCTCGACCGCGAAACGAGTGGTCTGGTGCTGGTCGCCAAGACCGATGAATTTGCCCGGGCCGTCCGAAAGCTTTGGGAATCCCGCGAAGTCCTGAAAGAGTATCAGGCGATCGTTCACGGCTGGCCGGTCGACGATCACGGAGTCATTGAAGCGGCGCTGGGCAAGGATGAAACTAGTCCGGTGGCGATCAAGGACTGCGTCCGGCTCGACGGCGCGGTATCGCGCACCGAGTTCGAAGTAGAGCGCCGCTTTGAACGGGCAGATGGAAAGTTCGCCTTGCTGAAAGTCACGCCGCGCACCGGTCGCAAGCACCAGATCCGCATTCACTTCGCGCACGTCGGGCATCCGATCGTCGGCGACAAACTTTACGGTCACGATGAAGATTGCTACCTCGCGCTGGTGGAAGGGCGGCTCACCGACGAGCAGCGCGCGCGGCTCATCCTCCGCAACCACGCACTGCATGCGGGCCGGCTGCAATTCACGCTCGAAGGCGAGCCGTTTGAATTCTTGGCTGATCCCGACGAGAACTTTCGCTCCTTCGCCGCCGGTGGCTGACCTGAGCGGTGCGGTTGCCGGCCGCTCGATTGAGCGGAACTTTGACTTTGCGCGGCGCGGGCGCTTTCATCGTGCCTTCCGAATATGGGTGCCAAGATCAGCATTATTCCAGCAAGCGAGTTCCTCGTCAGCAGTGCTGCGGGCGAATACGATGTCGATCAAACCCGGGCGCAGCTCACGAAGTTGCTGCGCGCGGCAGCCGTTGCCGGCACGGACAACCTCTTGCTGGACGTGCGCGAGTCGCGCACCCGGATGCGGGCCTTCGAGGTGTTTTCACTCGTGTCGGTGTTCGACCAGATGGTGCCGCCCTTCGCGGGGCGACTGGCCATTCTGAACCGGCCCAAGGACGCCTTTGATCGGGCGGAGTTTTTCGCGATGTGCGCCCAGCACCGTGGCTTCGAAGTCGCGGCGTTTCAGGATTACGAGGAAGCGGTTCACTGGCTGTATCCCCCGCAGCCGCTCGACACCCAGATCCTGCGGCTGGCGGATTTGAAGCCCCGCTAGGTAGCGCTTCAGCCGCGCGCTTTTTGCACCGGCCGGGGCGAATTGCGCACGAGCGGATGATTTGTCGGCGTGACCGGTCAACTCTTCGCTTCCCTTGGAGGGCCGTTGCAATAATCTCGGCGCACCGCGATGCGTTCGTTTGTCTCAAAGCTTTGGCAGGTGGTGCGTCCCTACAAGACCCGCTTTTTCGGCGGCGTGCTGTTGGGCATGCTGGCAGGTCTCAAAGACCCGATGCTGGTGGGTTCCGTCTGGTTCATCTTCGCGGTGGTTTTCCCGCAGGCGGGGTCTTCCACGATCTCCTCTGAAGACCTCACCAACCTTTCTGCACTCTCCGATAAACTAACACAACGAGCTGATTCGGTTTCCACCTTTATCTGGGGTCAACTGTCCGATGCGACACGAGAGAAGCTTACCGCACGTGAAGGAACAGATTCCGCAGCGGAAACTGTAGAAATGTCCTTGGTGGAGGATCTCAACTGGATCATCCGCGGCCCGCTCATCTTCGACGAGCAGCGTTTCACAAACGTAAACTTGCGCCAGGAAAGCCGACGGTTGCTCACCACCAAATTGCAACGAGACGAACGGGCAAGGCTCAACCAATTGCTGCTGGCGGACGCATACTCAGCAGAGATCTCGGCAAGCTCTGAGCAGGTGCAGCAGGGAATCGAAAAGGTTGCCAAGGTTTCACCGAAATTCGCCCGTTGGTTGCAAGGTTCCATCAGAAATCTAAGCGAGCAGCCTTCCTTCCTGGCGGCTCTTTCTATCTTCGCGATTCTGCCAATCGCTTTGATGTTTGGAGGTCTCGTTAACTACGGCTACGTCTATTACATGCAATGGGTCGGCGTGCATTCGATTGGGGATCTGCGCTCGAAGGTCTATGCGCACCTGCTGCATCTGCCGCCCGGCTTCCTGCAAAAGCAAAGCACGGGCGAACTCATGTCGCGCATAAGCAGCGACGTCTCGATGCTTCACAGCCTGCTCTCAAATTCGCTCGTGTCGATCGTGCGCGACCCGATCACACTCATTGTCCTGATTGGCACCCAGATCATGTTTCAGCCGCGGCTGACGCTCATGTCGCTGCTCATTCTGCCGGTGAGCCTCGTGCCGGTGATCATCTTCACCAAGAAGCTGAAGAAGTCTTCCGAAGCCACGCAGACGGCGAGCGCCGCGGTGTTCCGGTCGATGCACGAAGGCATCACGGGCGCGCGCGTGATCAAGGCGTACAACCTTGAACCCGTCGTGCTGGCTGAGTTTCGCGAGCGCATTCGCGGTTATTGCAACCAGTATATGCGGACCGTGCGCAACGGGGAAATTCCCGGGCCGCTAATAGAATTCTGCGGCGCCATCGGGGTTACGGGTTTGCTGGCCGCCATCGCGATGACGCGGGGCGACACGACTGCGGCCGGCTTTCTCAGCTTCATCGTGTCGATTCAGATGAGCTACACACGGCTCAAGTACGTCGTGCGGCTGTTTACCCAGGTGGTGCAGGCCAAAGCCGCCAGCGCCCGGGTGTTTGAGATTCTCGACACGCCATCCGATCTGCCGGAACCCGCCCACCCGAAACCGTTGACCGCCGCCGGTGCGGAGATTCGCTTCGAAAATCTCAGCTTCGGCTACGATGACCGCAAATTATTCGAGAACTTCAACCTCACGGTGAAACCCGGTCAGCTCGTCGCGCTCGTCGGTCAAAGCGGCTCGGGCAAAACCACGCTGACGAACCTGTTGCTGCGCTTCTACGATCCCCAAGCGGGCGCGGTGAAGATTGGCGGCAATGACATCCGCGAAGTGACCTCCCGGGATTTGCGCTCGCAGATTTCGGTCGTCGCTCAGGAGACCATTCTATTCAACGAATCCATCCGGCGGAACATCGAGCTGGGCCGACCGGGCGCGAGCGACGCCGAGATTCGGGAGGCGGCCCGACACGCGAATGCTGACGAGTTTATCGAGGCGAAGCCGGCGGGGTACGCCACGTCGATCGGCGAGAAGGGCGCTGATCTTTCGGGTGGCCAGCGGCAACGGCTGGCGATTGCCCGTGCGATTCTCAAGAACGCGCCGATCCTGATCCTCGACGAGGCGACCAGCGCGCTCGACACCGAGTCCGAGCGGGCGGTGCAGGCGGCTTTGGACGAATTGATGCAGGGCCGCACCACGATTTGCATCGCACACCGGCTTTCCACCATCCAGCACGCGGACGTAATCGTCGTCATGGACCAGGGTAAGATCGCCGAGATGGGCAACCACAAGGAGCTGCTGGCAAAAGGCGGGCTCTACCAGAAGCTGCACAGCCTTCAGTTCCGGGACAATTGAGCCCCACCAAGTTCAGGCAGCTGGCGGCCCGCCAAAGTGCGCGCGGTGAGATCGATAGGCCGCGACATCGCGCAGCATGGCGTCGATCGTCGCGATCAATGGTTCGGGAACCACAAGTCCGGAGATCACGGCGCGATCGCCAATCTCACTCTCGAGCAGGAAGGTCGGCCGCTGGTTGACTTGGAGCGCATGAAATTCCGCGGTGGTGGCGCGCACCCGTTGCTCAATCGCCGGCGCGGTGGCGACCTTGCGAAGCTCCGTCAAGGCGATCGCTCCCGCTTCGGCCCCGACTTCAAGCGCGACCTCGAGTTGCCCGACTTTCCGGCCGTCCACCACCGCCGCGCGAGTCAGTGCCAGCCGCACGCGATCGTCTTGAATGCCGAACTCACGCGCCGCCTCCGCGACCAGATGGGGTGCGAGATATTCCTTGCGGTCCTGCTCATACCAGTCCGGATTCAACATCTGCGGCCAGCGCACAATGGTGCCGCTCCGGCGATAGAACCATTCCTCCTGCGCCGGCGAGGCCGGCAACCCGGCGGGCGGGATCAACGCCGACTTCCAGCCGAATTCGATCTGGCCCGAGTAACGCCGCTTGAGATCCGCGTACATGGGCTCGGCGTAAAAGCACCAGGACGAGACTAGGTCGAGGTAGTAAGTGAGCTTGATCGGCGCGTTCATGCGTGAATCGTAAGGCGCTTCCGTCCCGAAAGGCAACTCGCAGCGACGCGTTTGCGCTGCTTGCTCTCGGCTGCAAACCAGTATAAATAGAATCTCGAAGTCAGCGTCAGATCATTGCTCAACATGAAATCAAAGCCGCCCACTCACGCCACCCTGCTCGTCGCCACGGCGATTGCAGTCATCGTTACCGCGTGCTCGCCCAAGCAAGAGGGCTCAAGTGCGACGGCGCCTGCAAGCCAGGTCGCCGTGCAGGGCGAGCCGATCAAACCCCTGGCGCCACCCCAAGAGCCGGCGGCTTCGCAAGCGGCCGCGTCAGCCGTGGCGGTTGCAACAGAACTTGCCAAACAAGACACAGCACAAGCCGCCGTTGCCACCGCTGCCCAGGTCATTCGCTCTGGTGACCAGGATTACCTCTCGGTGGGCTTTGACCGGCTCGCGTCCTACACCTTTGAAGTCTCGGATGATTTGCTCGAAGCCAAGGGTGACGCCAAGGAGCTTGCCGAGAAAACGAACCGCCAGATTCCGGAAGCCATCCGCAAGCTGAGCGACCAATCAGTCGCCGTGAAGGGCTATATGCTCCCGCTCAAAGTCGAGCAGGGCGCAGTGACAGAGTTCCTGCTGATGCGTGACCAGTCGATGTGCTGCTTCGGCACGGTGCCCAAGATCAATGAATGGGTCAGCGTGAAGACCATCGGCAAGGGCGTGAAGCCGATCATGGATGAACCGGTGACGATCTTCGGCAAGCTGCACGTCGGCGAAATGCGGGAGAACGGCTATCTCGTCGGCATCTACCGCATGGACGGCGAGAAGCTGGCCGGGCCGTTGGATTTGTAGCCGGGCGCGGAGGATAATCGTCGTCCTCGGACGGTCGGAACACTTGCTCCTTCTCTTTGGCGCGACTAGGGTTTCACCATGACTGACAAGCAAGCTGTCATTGATGCCTTGGGACGACTTCCCGAATCCGCCACCCTTGATGAGATTGCCGAAGAGTTGCGCATCATGGCCGCCATCCGCCGGGGGCGAGGTGACGTTGCGGCTGGCCGAGTCAAATCCCAGGGAGAGGTCGAGCTACTGTTCCAATCGTGGGCGACGGCATGGACTTTCCCAATGCTGTCTCGGTCCGGGAGACCTTCATGACCCATCGCGAACGGGACGCTTACCGATTCCTCCTCTATTGGGCGATGCTGGACATCCGCAATCAGTGCAAGTCTCGCGGCTCCTTCTCTTGGAGTGTTTTTGAGTGGTACAACCAATATGCCCGGAGCCGACATGCTGGCGTCGTAGCTGATTGGCTGCACAATCTTGCAATCTCGTCCTGCACAGATTTCCAAGGCTTTGATGAGAATCGATTTTGGAACGAACTTTCGGGTCTCTGCCGGCGATTTCCCAAGGCAGACTTGGAGCATTATCGTCGAGCCTTTGAACAACGGTTGAATGGACCAGTTGAAAAGCCATATGGGTGGACCGCAAAACCCGCCTAACGGCTGCTTCGCCACGCCCACCATGCAAAAGATCAACACCCACCAACTCGCCGAGGAACCCTGGTCCTCGCCCAAAGGCAAGTTTGCCGCCATCGGCAAGAATGTCTCCGAAGCGCTCGGGCGCAAACCGCAGTCCACTGACCTGCTGGAGCGGCACCCGTTCGACATCGAGATCAGCCGCATTCCACCCGGCAAGGCGAACTACCCGTATCATTCGCACAGCGCGCAGTGGGAGTTCTACCACGTCATCTCCGGTCGCGGCATCGCCCGCCACCAGGACGGCCGGACACCGATCGAACCGGGCGATGCGTTCCTCTTCAAACCCGGCGAGCCGCATCAGATTATCAACGACGGCACCGAAGACCTGGTCCTCTACGTCGTCGCCGACAATCCCCTCGGCGAGTCTGGTCATTACCCGGACAGCGGGAAGTGGCTCGTGCGTTCGCCAGAGCGAAAGCTCATCCGCTCGGAGGGACTGGATTACTTCGACGGCGAGGAGCCGCCCGTTTCGCAATCGTGAACGCACGCCATCCCGTCCGCGTGCGCGGCGACGATTCTACTGGGCCGCAAAAAACTTGAGGCGTTTATTGAAATCCAAAGTCGCCTTCGTATAGTGCGCTCGCTTTTGCCGCTGCAACATGAACAAACCCGCTGGCGCCGTCTGGTCCGTGCAGGATTCGCGCACCCTCTACAACATCAACCGTTGGGGTGCGAAATATTTCGACATCAACGACGCGGGTCATGTGGTGGTGACGCCGCAGCATGAGTTGGGCGCGGCCGTTGATCTGACCGACGTGGCCGAGGAAGCGCGCTCGCGCGGTCTGCGCTTCCCGTTGCTCATCCGTTTCCAGGATATCCTGCGGCATCGCGTCGAGTCGCTGAACAAGGCCTTCCGCCAGTCCATCCAGGAGTACAACTATCAAGGCCGCTATCGCGGCGTGTTCCCGATCAAGGTCAACCAGCTCCGCGAAGTCGTGGAGGAGATTCTCGACGCGGGCAAGCCGTTTGAGTTCGGTCTCGAAGTCGGGAGCAAGCCCGAGCTGTACGCGGGGCTGTCGTTGCAGGACGAACCGGATGGGCTGATCATTTGTAATGGCTACAAGGATGTTGATTTCATCCGCATGGCGCTGCTCGGCATCAAGCTCGGGCGCAAGGTCATCATGGTCGTCGAGAAGCTCGAGGAGCTGCGGCAGATCATCACGGTCTCCAAGAGCTTCGGCGTCGAGCCGCTCATCGGCATCCGGTGCCGGCTGCTCAGCAAAGGCGCCGGCAAGTGGGCCGAGAGCGGTGGCGAGAACGCCAAGTTCGGCCTGAGCACGATGGAGCTGCTCGCGGCCACCGAGCTGTTGCGCGCGGAAAACCTCGGACATTGCTTCAAGTTGCTGCACTTTCACATCGGCTCGCAGGTGCCGGACATTCTCACGGTCAAAAAGGCCGTGCAGGAAGCGGCGCGCTTCTACGCGAAGCTGTTCAAGATGGGTTTCACCCTCGAGTTTGTGGATGTCGGCGGCGGACTGGGCGTGGATTACGACGGCAGCCGCTCGGCCTTCGACAGCTCCACCAATTACTCGCTTCAGGAATACACCAACGACATCGTCTATTACCTCGGCAACGTCTGCGATGCCGAGAGCGTGCCGCACCCGACCATCGTCAGCGAGAGCGGCCGGGCGCTCGTCGCGCACCACAGTGTGCTGCTGGTCGAGGTGTTCGGCTCGATTGAAAAGTTGCGCGGCGCCGATCAGTTGAAGTTTGGCGAGAAGGAGCATCCGCTTGTGCGCGAGCTGCTCGAGATCCGCGCCAACCTGGAGAAGATGAACAAGCTCGAGGCCTACCACGACGCGCTCGAACGTCGCGAGGATTCCCACAACATGTTCACGTTCGGCATGCTTGATCTGCCGGACAAGGCCAAGATGGAGGGGCTCTACTGGGACATCGCGAAGCAGGTCGTGGACAGCTTCAAGGGCCAGGCCTACATACCGGAGGAAATCCGCCTGCTCGAAGACAGCCTCGGCGATCAATACCTCTGCAACTTCTCCGTCTTCCAGTCGCTGCTCGATCACTGGGCGCTCGGTCAGCTCTTCCCGATCATGCCGATTCAGCGGCTCGACGAACAGCCCGCCCGCGAAGGCACGCTCGTGGACATCACGTGCGACTCGGACGGCCAGATCAACAAATTCATCGATCTGCGCGACGTCCGCGACACGTTGCCGCTCCATGAGCTCCGCCCCAATGCCAGCGGCGAAGGCAATGAACCTTACCTGCTCGGCTTCTTCCTGATGGGCGCCTATCAGGACATCATGGGTGACTTGCACAACCTCTTCGGTCGCGTGAACGAGCTGCATGTGTTCCTCGATCCCGACGAGCCCGCCGGCTATTACGTCGAGGAGGTCATTGAGGGCACCACGATCGCCCAGGCCCTGACCTCGGTGCAATATGACGAGCTCGAACTCAAGCGGCGGATGAAGTCGCAGATCGATGCCGCCATCAAGAGCGATCGCTTGAAACCCTCCGAAGGCATGCGCCTGCTCGACGAGTATGAGCGCGGCTTGAAGAGCACGACCTATCTCACCATTTGACCGGCCGTGATGCTCCCTCCCCGGCCAGCCGATGACTCATTGCCCGGATCGGACCTGACCCGGCCGGGACCGCTCGGGAACCAAGGCGGTTCTGACGCGTGGGTTTCGTCCGCCAGCCAGCCAGGTAAACCGGAGACCGGCGTGCTCGAGGGTTTGGGCGGGGTCGTGCGCGGATTGTCGTCCCTGGTTTGGACCCTTCCGTTTGGGCTCGCGATCGTCGTGTGGACCGTTTCGCGCGTCGGCTCCATGATGCCTTCGCCGTTCTCCGATCTGTTGCTCTCGCTGGGCATTGCTCCGGGTCTGCTGGTAACCGCGCTGCTCTGGTACGGGGTCTGGCAGATCGGCCGCTTCCAACCGGGCATGGCCAGCTGGCAACGCACCGCCGAGCGGGCCCGTGGTTTGAGCCTGTTGCTCATCGGCCTCGCACCGTTTCTCTACTGGTGGAGCCGCCGTCCCGATGTGCTTTATTTCAAAATCGCCGCCGCCGCGCTGATCCTCTTCAGCCTGCTTTTCCTCGCGCAATTGAATGCCGTGCTGCGCCGGTTGACGGCGCTGCTGCCGGATCAGGCGTTGAAGGAAGAAACCGCGTCGATGGCGAAATTGAACTACGGCATCCTGGCCGCGCTCGGAATCTTTCAGCTCGTCTTGTTCGCGCTCGGCCGGCTGACCTTCGAGGCGGCGGCTGATTTCGTCGCGCGGCAGTATCTGTGGCTCGCGCGCCTGCTGCTCCTGCTCTTCATGGTCATGCCGCTCGCCATCACCATTGCGGTGATGTGGAAGATCAAGGAGACCATCCTCGAAAGCGTTTTCAGCAGCCGCCCCGGCTGATGCACACTGAGCCCCGAAGCTCGACCGGTTGAAACCTGAACCCCGACGCCGCCCGCTTCACAGGAGCTTGATCTGGCTTTGCTCCCCGGCGAGTTCGCTCGACAAGCCCTGGATGCGGCGCTTGCGGTTCTCGATGATCTGCTTGTCGAGATAGGGATCGAACGGCACCGGATAATTGCCGTCGTAACACGCCATGCAGAACGAATCACGCGGCTTGCCGGTGGCCTTCACCATGCCGTCCACCGAGAGGTAGCTGAGTGAATCGGCATTTAGATATTGGCGGATCTCGTCGAGTGAATGATTCGCCGCCATCAGCTTGCTGCGATCCGGGAAGTCGATGCCATACACGCACGGGTTCATGTGCGGCGGGCAGCTCACGAGCACGTGAACCTCTTTCGCGCCGGCTTCCTTCAGGCTGTTCACGCGCGTCTTGCTGGTCGTGCCGCGCACGATCGAGTCGTCGATGATGATCACGCGTTTGCCCTGCACCAGCTCGCCGATCAAGTTGAGCTTCACGCGGACGTTGAAGTCGCGGATGAGCTGCGACGGCTGGAGGAAGCTCCGGCCGACGTAGTGATTACGGACGAACGCCATCTCAAATGGGATGCCCGATTCGAGCGAGTAACCGAGCGCCGCGCAGTTGCCGCTGTCGGGCACGGGCACGACGATGTCCGCCGGAATTGGATTCTCCCGGGCGAGCTGGCGGCCCATTTCGACGCGGACTTTGTAAACATTCCGATCGGCGATCGTGCTGTCCGGCCGGGCAAAGTAAACGTACTCGAAGATGCAAAACGCGCGGCGGGTCTGCTCGGGAAACGCCTGGATGCTTTGCAGGCCGTGCTCGTTGATGATGACGATCTCGCCCGGCTCAACATCGCGCACAAACTTGGCCTGAATGAGATCGAGCGCACACGTCTCGCTGGAAAGCACGTAAGCATCACCGAGTTTGCCGATGCAGAGCGGGCGGAACCCGTGGGGGTCGCGCGCGCCGATCAGCTCGTTGGGCGTCATGAACACCAGCGAGTAGGCGCCTTCGATGCGGCGGACGGTCTGGACAAGGTTGTTCTCCGGCTGGGCCAGCAGATAGAGAATGATCTCGCTGTCCACCGTGGTTTGGAAGATCAGGCCCTTGGCTTCAAGCTCGTCGCGCAGCGGGCCGGCGTTGGTGAGGTTGCCGTTGTGCGCGATGGCGATCTGGCCCTTCGCGCAATCGATCGTCATCGGCTGCGCGTTGCGAATGTGCGAGGCGCCGGTGGTGGAATAACGGGTGTGACCCAGGGCCGTCTTGCCGACGAGGTGATGCAGCACATCGCCCGTGAAAATCTGCGGCACGAGGCCCATGCCCTTGTGTTCGCGGAAGGTCTTGCCGTCGGACGTGACGATGCCCGCGCTTTCCTGGCCGCGATGTTGCAGCGCGTAGAGCCCGTAGTAAGTGAGTTCGGCGGCATTGGGGTGCCCGTAAATTCCGAAGACACCGCAATAGTGTTTGGGGTACGACTGCATGGGATTGGCGACGCGCCCAGCGATTCCAACAAGGCCGGGGAGGGAAGGCAAGGGCCGAGTCGGAGAATCAATTTTCCAGTAACACGACCCGATGCGTGGTTCGTGATCCACTATTTTTCGCCCCACTCAGCCATCAACAATTCGCTGTTCCGCGGGATGCTGATGTCGATTGTGGCCCAGCGCCCGTCCGGCGACCACCAAGGATAATCGATGGTGCTGGCTTGGGGTAGCTTCTGATAAACAATCTTACCCGCGTTTTCCGTCAGGGAAATCACCCAGATGTGGGCATGGGGATAGTCGAGGTTCATGAATCGTTTGCGGTCCGGCGAGAAGGAGCCGTGGCCGCCGATTGCCGGGACCGGTTCGATGGTGCTGACCCTCTCCAACCGCCCATCCGCGACAAACACCCGGTAGAAGGCCATCGCTCCCTCGACCTGCACCCCATTCAACAAAGAAACGTTGTCCAACCAATTGATGTAGTGGCCGAGGGCATAGCGATTGCCTGGGTCGCTCTTGGGCAGGCGCCGCTGGTTCTTGCCGTCGGCGTCCATAAGATAAATATCCATCTGACCGTCGCGCTCGGAGAGGAAGGCGATCTGCCGACCGTCTGGGGAGAAGAACGGATTGAAATCCAGCACCGGCGTGTCGGTCAAACGGACGGGTGTGCTGTTGGCGTTGGTGCTCACCACATACACATCCGCATGGCCGGCGCGGGACGAAAAGAACGCCAGCTGCCGCAGGTCGGGTGACCAGGTTGCTTGATAATCGCCGCCCGGGCCCGTGGTCACTTGGGTGACGCTGTTATCCCGCTGCCGCCAGATGTAGAGGTTCATTTCGCCCCCGCGGTCCGAGTTGAAGGCGATCATCGGCTGTTCGACGCTGGGAGCCCAGGCCGCGCGGCTGTCCTCGCGGTTGGAGTTGAAGGGCATTGGCTCGGCCGGCGTGCCGTTGGTTTCGCCAGTAACCGGATTGAGCGCGATGCGGTAAATGTCCGAATTGACCGAGGAAACACTGAACACCATTCGCTTGCCGTCCGGGGAAAACGCCGGCTCCAGATCGTCGCCGCCACCCACCGTCACCGCTTCGGGTTCACCGGCCGCAGTGTTCGTTTCCGTGATGGGTAGCCGCCAGATGTTGCGACCCGAGCCCTTGTACATGGTGAAATAAATGTAGGCGCCGGAAGGATGCCAGGTCGGATTCAAGTTCCCCCCTTCGCGCACCACCGTCATCACGTGGTTGGTGGTGACTACGGCGATGTGATGCTGGCCTTCCCGGATGTTGAACCTGCGGAAAACGACGCGGCCGTCGGCGGCAACCTTGGGATCTGCATGGAACATCGCATCCTCGTCCTCGGTCAATTGCGCCTGCCGCCCGCCCCGCAGATCGCTCTTGAAGACCCGACCATCCCGGGCGAAGACGAGCTCAGACCCGCCCGCGGCGACCGACGGGTAGGCGGCATTGGACAGAATTGAAACCGACTCCCCCGAATTGAGGTTGTGGCGGACCATCTCGGCCTGTTCGGTGATGTAGCTCCCGATCTTGGCGTCGCCGATACCGATGCCCGAGCCCGACTTCACGCTCTTTGCATAGAACATGGTGTTCGTGTCAGGGCCCCAGGCCGGCTGGATGTGGTCATATTCTCCCTGGGTAAGCTGCCGGGATTCCGGCGAGCCCACTTCGCGAATGAAGATTTGTTTGAACTGTCCCACCGCCGCCACGAAGGCGATGTGCCGGCCATCCGGCGAGAAGGTGGGCATGGCTTCGAGCCGGTCGGTGGTCGCCAGCCGCGTGATCTTGGGAATGCCGGAAGCCACGGGTGCCCGGGAGTCCACACCCGGCTTTCTGGTTGCCTGAGAATTGCCGCCGCCGGGCCAAAAGAACAACGCCACAATGGCGATCACAACATTCAGGCCGACGATTGCCAGGGTCCAATTGACCACCCTGTTCTTGCTGCGCACCGCGGCGGGCGAATATTGCAACGCCGTCAACGTGCCGGTGAGAAACTCCGTTTGCAGCCCCTTCAATTCGTTGCGGACATCAAGCGCGGACTGGCTGCGTTCGTTGGGATGTTTTTGCAGACAGCGCCGGATCACGCGCGAGATTTCCAAGGGCACTTCCGGGCGCAGACTGGAGATCGACGCCGGGTCGTCCTTCAACACGGCCGACATGATCGCCATCGTGGAATCGCCCTTGAACGGCCGGTCGCCGGTGAGCATCTCGTGATAGAGGATGCCCAGCGCGAAGATGTCCGTGCGATGATCCACCGGCTTGCCCTCGACCTGCTCGGGCGACATGTAGGCCGGCGTTCCCAGGATGCGCCCCTCCATCGTGAGCTGCTCGGTCGGCGCCTGCGAAAGGTCCGGGCTGGACTGACCACCCGCCGCCTTGGCGAGGCCGAAGTCGATCACCTTCACCCGGCCGGCCTCATCGATCATCACGTTGGCGGGCTTGAGATCGCGATGCGTGATGCCTTTCTCGTGCGCCGCCGCCAGCGCGTCCGCGAGCGGGATGGCCAGCTCAAGAAACTCCTTCACCCCCAGGCCGCTCTTCGGGATCACCTGGTTCAAGGGCTTGCCCTTCACCAGTTCCATGGTGATGAAGTGCCGGCCGGCGTCTTCCTCGACCGAGAACAGAGTGACGATGTTCGGATGATTAAGTGCCGCGACCGAGCGAGCTTCCCGTTGAAAGCGCTCGAAGCGTTCGAGATTACCGGCGAGTTCCGGCGGCAGAATCTTAAGGGCGACCTCGCGATGCAGTTTGAGGTCCTCGGCGCGATAGACCGCGCCCATGCCGCCGGCGCCGATCTGGGCTAGAATGCGATAGTGAGTGAGCGTTTGGCCGATCATGGAGTGCTTTGAAATGAGCGGGCGTGAACATGGCTGGAAGCAAACGACGGCGCAAACGCAAAGAGGAACGGCAATCGGGTGTAATTAAAAGCGGGTAAGGGGGGGTGGGTTGGCGGAGCGCCGGTCTGTGACCGGCTTGGGGCTTGGGCGTGGCGGGAAAAAGAATAAGAGCCTCCTGACGTCGGCTGCTACGATTCATGGTTTGCCTTACGCATCAGCAGTCCCTCCAATTGCAACTGGCCGCTACCGCCGTTCGCGCCAGCGTCTTGGACTGCGGTAGCCCTCTACCGCTTTTCCTCCCGAACGAGATGAAGCCGAGGTCAATGTTTCGCCCGCGGTCCAATTCGAGCGCGCCGCCGAAGCGCCAGAGGGCTGGCGCACTCCAAGCCCTGCCGGAGCATTGTTGCCGTCTCCATATTCAGGGACTGCATCTCCCATCAAGACTCGCTAGGGCGAGGCTCCAGATTCCGGATGCGGTTTCTTTCCCCTTCACCCAAAATAGGCGGGATGCCCTGTCCTACGTTCGCGCCACCAAAAATTCCCGCAGCTTCGCCGCCAACGCACCGCCGAAGCCCGGCACAGCCGCGATCTCTTCCTCGGTCGCGACGCGCAATCGCTGGACGGATTTGAACTTCTTCAGCAGCGCCGCCTTTCGCTTGTCGCCGAGGCCGGGGAACTCATCGAGCAGGCTCTCGGAAATCTTCTTCAACCGGAGCTGCGCGTTGTAGGTGTTGGCGAAGCGATGCGCCTCGTCGCGGACGCGCTGGAGCAGCTTGAGCGCGCCGGTGTCGTGGCTCAATCGCAGCGGCTCCTTCTCGCCCGGCCGATAGATTTCCTCGAACTCCTTCGCCAGCCCGAGAATCGGGATGCTCAACATGCCGAGCTTCGCCAACTCGCCAAGCGCGGCGTTGAGCTGGCCCTTGCCGCCATCAATCAGAATCAGCTCAGGCGGCGGCAATTGATCCGTTTGCACGCGCTTGTAACGGCGACGCACGGTCTCGGCCATCGACGCAAAGTCGTCCTGGCCCTCGACCGACTTGATCTTGTAACGGCGATAGTTTGAGCGATCCGGCCGACCATTCACGAAGCTCACCATCGACGCGACTTTGAACGTGCCGCTGATGTTCGAGATGTCGAAGCCTTCGATCCGGCGCGGCGGCGCGGGCAGTCCCAGCACTTTGCCCAGCTCAGCGAGGTCTTTGTCGGGATCGAGCGACAGCGGCAACGTGTAGGGTACGCGGGAAAAAGTCCGGTTGCTCGATGTGCTGCGCTTGATGTCCGACAGCAAGTCGCGGAGCTGGGCGGCCTTCTCGAACTCCATCTTTGCCGCCGCGTGCTTCATCTCGGCCTCGATCTGGCCGACCATTTCCTCACCCTGGCCCAGCAGGAATTCACACGCGGACTCCACCTGTTGTTTGTATTGCTCCCGCGTCACGTTGCCCACGCACGGCGCGGTGCAGAACTTGAGGTTGCCGTAGAGGCAGTGCTTGTAGTCGGCCTCGGTGGGCGTGAGCGGCCGACAGCCCCGGAGGTTGAACCGCCGCCGCACCAGCATGAGGGTGCGCCGGATCGCGCCGCTGCTGGCGAACGGTCCGAAGTACCGCGCGCCGTCTTCCTGTTGCCGCCGGGTGAGCGTGAAGCGCGGGATGGGATCATTGGTGTTCACCTTCACCGACAGGAACTGTTTGTCGTCCTTGAAGCTAATGTTGTAGCGCGGCATGAACTCCTTGATGAGCTTGCCTTCGAGCAACACCGCCTCGGCCTCATTGCGCACGACGTGGACATCGAGGTCGTGAATCGCCTCGACGAGCGCGTTGAGTTTGAGATCCCAGCCCTGCCGGCGTGAGGGATGGAAGTATTGTGTGACGCGCTTGCGGAGATCGCGGGCCTTGCCGACGTAGATGACCGTGCCGAACCGATCCTTCATCAGATAGATCCCCGGCTTGTGGGGAAGCTGGCTGAGTTTGTTGCGGATGTGATCCGTCGCGGGCATGGCGCGGGCATTGAAGCGCCTGGCAACCCCGGCGGCAACGTCGATCCCTGAGCTACAGGATGGCGCTTAAGAATTTCCCGGACCCCAGGGTGGAGGCGAGGTACACGTTCTGTCCATCCGCCCAGCTCGCCGTCGCCCATTCGCCCAATTGCTTCGAGACGATCTGACCGGGCGCCGGTGCGTCGGGCAATTGCGATCTGGGGAGAATCATCAAATGCACCAACTGGTGATCCGCGGTGAAACAGATCAACATCACCTGCCGGTTGCGCCACGGCACGGTGCGGCAACCGACGCCCGCAGTGGCGGCCAGTTTAGCAGGCACCTCGTAGTTGATGAACTGATGGCGCTCCGCCAGATGGCCACGCAACGTCGGGAGCGAGGGGGAATACAGTTCCAATTGGAACGGCCCGGAGAGGAACGCCGTCATGTCCGCCCGCAGCGAAGCAAGGTTTGCGGTTTTGCTGTTCCGCGCGGAGTTCCATTGCCACCAGCCGGCGGCGAGCAGCACGGCGAATCCGGCCGCCAGCGCCAGCCAGGTGCGCCGTGAATGCGCTGTGCGCCGTTCCGACACCGCACCGCCCGCGAGAATGTATTCCCGCAAATTCGCCGGCACGGGAATCTCCTTCAGCTTCGCGCTGAGGGCGTCGGCGAGCTCCTGTTGTTCATTCACCCAAGCTGCGAGTATCGGGTCAGCGGCCGCTTGCGCCTGCGCCTCCGCGAATGCTGGATCAGCTAGATCGCCCGCGCGCGGCGGACCCGATTGCAGAAGGAATTTGGCTCGTGATTCGTCCATGTCAGGAGACCGCCGCGATGGGCGCGGGCAGTGCGATGATGTTCGGGTTGAGATTTAGCAGCTCCGGGTTGAGCGAGCGGAACAGATGCTCGCGCCCCCGGGCGAGGCGGGACATGACCGTGCCGATGGGAATCTCCAGCAGTTCGGCAATCTCGCGATAGCTGAGGTCGTCGAGGTGATAGAGCACGAGCGGCACGCGGAAGCGTTCGTCCAGCCGTTCGAGGGCGGCGAGCATCAGCTTCACATCGACATTGCGCAGAGCGTCCGGAGCGATGGGCGGCAGTTCATTCTCCATCATCTCTAACTCAAATTGCGGATGCCGGCTCTCTTTCCGTTTCAGCGCGATGAACTCGCGATGCAAGGTGGTGAACAACCACGACTTCGTCCGGTTCACGTCGCGAATCTGCCCGCGCTTGCAGGCGTAGATGTAGAACGTCTGCTGGGTGAGATCCGCCGCCAGGCACGAATTGTTCACCAGGCTCAGGGCAAAGCGATAGAGCTTTTCATAGTGCTCATTCACGACCGTTTCAAATTCAAGGTTCGCCATGCGAGGGGTTGCGACTGCGGGCGAGAGGGAGCCGTGCCCGGATTTATTCCGCTGCGCTGCAAAAAAGTTTCCCGGCGCCACGCAGCGGAATAAATCGCGGGGGCTGACTTCACAACGCGACGTGACAATCGCGCGCGCGCGCCGTCACCGACCTGCAACAAATCACAACTAACCCTCAATACCTCTCCGCGACATGAAGAAGACCATCACCATCACCTCGATCCGTGGCGCCTGGGCCGCCACCTGGGCAGTTGCCCTCACCCTCGTGAGCCCGGCCTCGGCTTCCGACTATCAGACCCGCGTCGTGGCCACCGGCCTCGATCATCCGACCGGCATCGTGGCCGCCACGCCGCGATTGCTGGCCATCACTCAACTCCCCACGCCCGGCGTACCGGGGACTCAAGGCGGCGAAAACACCGTCGATCTCGTCTGGGTCGGGTCGAAACCGGAACGCACTCGCGTTTGGAATCTGACCACCGGCGAGCCCGAGCCCACGAACCTCGCGCTCGACCGACACTGGAACCTCTATTGGACCTGCAAATCGGCGGGCGTGATTCTCGAACGCAATCTGGTTCACGGCGAGAAAAGCCTGTTCCTCGGCGGACTCGACAACCCCTCCGGCATCGCGGTGGATCGTTCGGGCGAAGTTTACTTCACCCAGCTTCCCACACCCGGTGTGCCCGGCCCGCTGGGTGGCATGAACACGGTCAACGTCACGGACGGCGAGTCGATCGAAGTCCTCACGCTGGGCGAGCCGGAGCCGACGGACATCGCCGTGAGCCGTGATGGCACAGCCTACTGGACCTGCAAGTCCGCAGGCGTGATTCTTCAGCGCACGGCCGACGGCGACGTGAGCCTGGTGTTGAAGGATCTGCACAGCCCGACCGGCATCGCGATTGACCGCAAGGGCCGCGAGCTCTACTTCACCGAAGTGCCGACGCCGGCCGTGCCGGGCAGCCAGGGCGGAATGAACCGCGTCTCCGTACTGGACCTGCGGAAGAACGAAGTAACGGTTATCAATGCCGGCGACCCCGAGCCGACCGATGTCACGGTGGCACCGAACGGAGCGATCTTCTGGACCTGCACCTCGGCGGGCGTGATCGTCGAGGCGCGCGACAAATCACACGGTCATCCGAACACCTGGAAGGACTGACCTCGCTGCATCCCATCTCCTCAGGTCAGTTGCGCCCGATCCGCGTTGGGGCGCACCTGACCTTTTTGCATTGAACTCAACGTAACCGGCGGATGGGCACTCCCCAAGGCATCGTCGTCGGGGTGCATAAACCAAAAAGAGGCAACTGTATGGCCGCAAAGGAACACGAAGAAAGCAGAGACTGAGGGGATGCCTGGACGCGTGAAGCCGATTCCTACGCCTCTACCGTGCGGCGCCTCAAGAACCTGCAAAACCAGGCGCACGCCATCAACCCGAAACTCGTTCTCGCCTACCACCCCGGACATTCTGTTGTTCAGGAGGCAGCATCTTTTTTGTGACCCGCATGACAACTCCTCCGAATGAGTATCCCGGCAATCGCTCCGACTGCCGCCGGCGCAGTGACAATGGCAAAGTAAGCAAGAATCGAGACGCTCGCATAGAGGAAAACATCCCAACGAGCAAACATCGTGCGATAGCCGGACCACTCTCCAACGCAGACGCCGGCAACAACCGCGAGCACTACCGCCAGCGGAAGCGCAACCCATGAGCGTCGTCCAGTGACGAAGCCGAACGCCAAACCGCCGCCGAACAGAATCGCCGCAATGATTATGAACTCGAACATACGAGACGCGTGATGCCGCCGAACAGGTACCCGACCGCAGATTGCGGTCATGCGGCGCACATTAGGCAGGTTTTGCTGACTGTCGAGTCCGGCCATGACCACCGTGCGGCATGGTCGAGCGGGCAAGTATTGAGCCGGCGATTTCCGCAGCCCTTTGCCTGCCCGCGAGTGTTGCATCCACCCACGCGTTTGACCGTGAGACTCCGGCGGACTAGGTTTCGTCAGGCTCAACGAGACCCTCGTATGCAAACGCCAGAATACGCCATCGGCCAGGCGATCTACCTCCGCACGGATGTTCCGGATTATCCGGAGGTGGCGTTCCCGATCCAGACGGTGGGTGAGTTGGTGCGGATCTGCTCGGAGCCAAAACCGAACATGCTTTTGGACAAGGTGGTCTTCTACGCAACGGTCGATGAGGAGCCCCGATCCGTCGCGCTCAGTTTTCTTTCGGCCAGCAAAGGTGCCCGACCGGCTATCATCGACCGCCACCTGATTGAGGGATGATGTCCGCCCGATTTCAAAATGGATTCTGCACTGGGGTTTGACCGGATTCTTGCCTAGCTTCAACGCATGCTTTCCGTTTCGCAGCGCCTGCAGGCCGTGCAGGCTCCGGTGATTCCCATTGTCGCGGGATTGATCCGCGATCAGCCCGGCACCATCTCGCTGGGCCAGGGCGTGGTGAATTACCCGCCGCCGGCCGCCGCCACCGACGCGATCTCCCGCTTTCTCGCCGCGCCGGACAACCACCAATACAAACTCGTGGATGGCATTGCGCCGTTGCGGGAGTTGCTCGGGCAAAAGCTGGCGGTCGAGAACGGCATCGTCGTCAGCCAAGACAATGCACTCGTCGTCACCGCCGGTGGCAACATGGCGTTCATGAACGCCCTGCTCGCGATCACCGATCCGGGTGATGAAGTGATTCTGCAGACGCCGTTCTATTTCAATCACGAGATGGCATTGACGATGTTGAACTGCCGGCCGGTGCTGGTGCCGACGGACGCAATGTTCCAACTCGATCTCGAGCGCATCCGGATGGCGATCACGCCGCGGACCCGCGCGATCGTCACGGTGTCGCCGAACAATCCAACCGGTGCCGTCTATCCAGAGTCCGCGCTGCGTGCAGTGAATGAGCTTTGCCGGGCCGCCGGCATTTACCACATCCACGACGAGGCTTACGAATATTTCACCTGGGACGGTGCGAAACATTTTTCGCCCGGTTCAATCAATGGCAGTGCCGCGCACACGATCTCGCTCTACTCTTTGAGCAAGGCGTTCGGCTTCGCCAGTTGGCGGATCGGCTATCAGGTCATTCCCGCGCAACTGCTCGACGCGGTGAAGAAGGTTCAGGATACGAATCTCATCTGCCCCCCGGTCATCTCGCAGTTTGCGGCCGCCGGCGCGCTGGAAGCTGGGCGTGCCTGGTGTGAACCGCACCTGATGAAGATTCAGGAGGTGCGCGAAATCGTGGCGCACGAACTCCGCTCAATCAGCGACATTTGCGAAGTGCCGTCCGCCACCGGCGCCTTCTATTTCTTCCTCAAGCTCGCTACCCACAATTCGCCGATGCAGTTGGTGGAATCCTTGATTCGCGAGCACCGGGTGGCGGCCATTCCCGGAGATGCATTTGGCTACGCGGACGGCTGTGCGCTCCGGATCTCCTACGGCGCCTTGACGCCGGAGAACGCACGCGAAGGCATGCGGCGGCTCACCACCGGGCTGCGCGCGCTTTGCCCTGGTTGAATCGGCCGGCGAGGCTACCGCTCAAGCGCGGTTCGGGCCTTGGTGCGGACCAGCCCGTTGGAATGCTTGGCGGCCTTTTCCAGCAAGCGCTCCGCCCACGCAGGCCGCGGCTCAAGTTCGGTGAGCGCATCGACGGCCTCCCAAACCTGCCAGTTCGATTGCGAGCGCAACAAGTGGCTACACACTTCCTCAAGCCCCGGCGTCGGCCAGCTCAAACGCCGCGATGCGCGCAGCACCATCAGCTGGTTGTAGCGATCCGTGCTGGCAAGATGGGTCGCGTGGGCGGTGGTAAACCCGGCCTGTTCGGTGGCTTTGTTCCCCGCGATCATCGCCATCGCTTCCACCGCGCGGGCGGAGACGAGCGCGTCATCCTTCAATAGCCTGGCCAACGGCTCGAGTGCGCGCGCGGCGGGCTTTCCGATATAACCCAGCGCGCGGGCCGCGTTCGCGCGCACCACCTGATTGGTATCCGCGAGGGCCGCGATCAGTGGATCAAGGGTCAGCTCTGGCATTGGCGCATAAACTCCCAGCGCGTAGCTGGCTTCAACGCGCGCGCGGCTGTCCCAGTTATGCAGGAAAGGAATCAGCCGTGGCACCACGGCCGCGGGATCGAAGCCGACGGCGGCCAGCGCGGTGATCGTTTCATAAACGACGCTATCCAACGGATCGCTGAGGAGCGGCGGCAGTCGTGGCCCCACGATGGGTGCGGCGTCCGGCCCCAGTTCTGCCATCGCGCGAATGATCTCCAAGCGGTTCGGCATTGAGGCCGTCGTCAGCAGCTTGTTCAATTCGAGTGCCGCCTGGTCGCCGCAATAACCCAGCAGTTTGCGAATGATCGGTTTCTGCCCAGCCCCGGGGTTGGGTTGAATGTGACGGAGGCCTAGCTTGGGTGCGTGTTGGTTGTAGAATGAAATCAGTCGCAATTTCCATTTGGGGGGATCAGCGACCAGTCGGCGTGCGAGAAAACTTGCGCCGGTTGCCTGCGCCCGCACAAAAACCGCACCGTATTGGGCGAGGTTGTCCGGATCTTGCGACGCGGAAACGATCCACTCGCCGCCGGTTCGCCCCTCGAAGCGAGGCTCACGCGCCGCCACCAGCACGGCGACCACCGCCACAAACACGACGACGGCCGCAGCCGGAAGAATCCAATTGGTTCGAGACGCAGCCATCGGCAACAAAAACCTCGACTGGATTTCTAAGCCGATCAGCGACCGGCGCAAGCAATACTTTCACGCGGCAAGGGATGCGAACGTCCCGTCCAGGAACGAAACCGCCCGCTCCAACCCCGGTGTAGAGTCACCAGGTGTGAAGCGGGCGGTGTGCTTTGCTCGCGCTTGCCGGTTTCGCCTAGCGGCGGCGATGTCCGCCCCGAGGTTCGCGCTTCTTGGCGTCGTCCCAGTTGCACCGGTTGGCGCAGTTCAGAAAGTGGCCGTGCAGCCGGCCCGGGAGCAAGCCGTCCTTCTTCATCTCACGCAGCCCCAGCATGACCGCCCAGACGAACTCGCGCCGATTGCGGGAGTTCTTCGAAGCGTCATCGATCAGCGCGTTCACGAGATCGGCGAGCGAGCAGCCCTCGGCGTTCACCGGCTTGCCGGCGATCAAATTCGGGATGCAGGTCTTGACGTTGAAGATCCAGAGCTCGGGCCGGAGATCGGACTCGACACACTTGTCGACGGCATCCAACACACCGTCGCCGTCGGTGTCGACTCCGCCGTCGTCATCGCAGTCTTCGACGAGCGTGATCAACGCCGTCGCCTCGCGCATGAAGGGCACGGACAACGCGGTGCCGTCTTTCGTCACGGCGACGATGTTGCCCGACAGTTCCGCCACCGCACCGAACGGCAGCTCCGTCTCGCACGCCAAGATCTGCCACTGCGAATTCGCGAAGCCCAGGACCAGTCCGGAGTAGTCGCCGCCACCGCCGAACACGCCGCCATGAATCTCACCCACGGCGTTGTCGAACAGACCGATGAGCCCCGATTGCTCGCCGGCGCCACCGAACTGGCCAGCCAGCAGCACAATGCTGCTCTGGCCGAATGCGATCACCTGGCCCGACGAAGCGGCGGCGCCACCGAGCGCGCCATTTTCAAAAAGCAACTGGCTGGTTTCATTGAGCGTGATCGAGCCGGAAGACCCGCCACCCACACCGATCTGGCCACCCGCCACGACGACGGACGATGTGTCATAGACGTTGATGGTGCCGAGTTCATTGAATTCGCCACCGATCTGCGCGCCGGTTTCCAGGCGCAGCGTGCTGCCGTTGCGCACTTCGACAAACTCATTGCGCAGGCTGGCGTCATTGATGATGTGAACCCCGCCGTCATTAAAAATGACATCGGCGAAGATGAATTGGTTGGGAACGAGGAGGGAGGTGCCAAGGAGGAACCCGGATACGAATTGGGTTGTTTTCATAAGCGATAATACGACTGATCGACTCACGCCCCTTCTCAGCAATGCGAATGCCCAAGGGCGCAGCGCTCTCGATTCGACGCATGAAAGTCACCGGCCTTACGGCGTCGTTTGCAGCAGGCTGCGGGAAGCGCCGTCACAACGACACGGCTTGCAACAGGTTGGAAGGTCGATGACGCAGGCCCGACGGAACGGCGCCTCGCAGCAGCATTCGTCAACTGGCGATGTTCCCTGGCAGCCAGCCTCTTCGAAAGTGTCTACGGCACTGTCGCGGATGGGGACAATGGCCGAAAGAGGCCAGCCGTTTCAGCGCGGTGAGTTGGATACGCCCAATCGCTATTGAAGCCACGGTCCGATCTGCCCAGCCCGTTGAGATAGCTGGGGTGTCAGGTGTGTGCTAGCACCCGACGAGTACGGTCAGCGCATTTTCGAACTGAGGTGCCAGAGCTGGCACAAGGGGCAGAGATAGGCCGTGCGGTAACGCTCAACGCCGGCAACCGCGGCGGCATTGAGCGCCTCGCCCTGGCTGCGATACCGGCGCTTGCCCGTACACATGCTCTGGCGCTGTTCAGCGGTGGGTCGCTTCATGAGGGCAAAGTTGTCGGAAGTGTGGGCGACTTCCCGTTAGTCGATTTCAGCGGCATGGTTCCAGTCAGGATGGCACCGCCAAACGGAAGGGCCGAGGCATTGCGCCCGGCACGACCAATCCAATGGAGGCGGCGCTTGTAAATCCAGCTGCCTTCAATTCCCGCAGTACCTCGGGAACCACTGCGTTCGGCACCGCCGCGAGCAATGGCCCGGCCGTCTGCGGATCAAGCAGCAGGCGCGCAAGCGGATCGCCTGGCGCCAGGTTACTCTCGGAAATCAGACTGAGGTAATGGGCGTTGGCGGGCACCATCGAGCTTTCGATCCCGGCGGCGGCCAGTTGCGTCGCGCCGGCCAGCAGCGGAATGGCGTGCGGCCACACGTCGACACGAACGTCGGACGCGGCGAGCATTTCCCGCACATGCCCAAGCAGACCGAAGCCGCTGATGTCGGTGCATGCCGTCACACCGAAGCGGCTGAAAATCTCGACGGCGGCCGCATTTGACTGGAGCATGTTGGTCACGGCGCCACTCAACTCGGGGGCGTTAAGACGCAATTCCATGTCGGCGGCAAAGAGCACGCCGGTGCCGATCGGCTTGGTGATCACGAGACAATCGGCATCCCGCAATCCGGTTTTCCGAAAGAGTCGACCGGGCGCTGCCACGCCAGTGACAGTCAGTCCGAGGGCGGTTTCTCTACCTTCCGCCGAATGCCCGCCCACCAGCGTCGCGCCCGCTTGGTTGAGTTGCAGCGCGGCGCCGGCGAGCAGGTGCGCCAGGCGCTCGACCATGATGCGGTCATCCGCCAGCTCCAGCGTGACGGTGGCCTGGCCCGCCATTGGGGTTGCGCCCATGGCGTAGAGGTCGTTCAGCGCATGATTCGCGGCGATACGGCCGAACAGCCAGGGATCGTTGATCAGCGTGCGAAAGAAATCCACGCTCTGCACCAGGAGCTTGCCGGCCGGCGGGGTCAACACGGCCGCGTCATCCGGTGCGTTCAGGCCGATCATCACCGACGGGTTGGGCGTTTGCTTCAGTTGCTTGAGTGCTTCATGAAGGATCAATCCGCCGATCTTGGCGCCGCATCCGCCGCACCGCATCTTGGGCTTCTTCAGCGCGAGTTCCTTGTCCGTCGTCCGCAGGTTGGCCTTCATGCGGGTGGTGAATTCCATGTCCGGCTCGCTGGCCATGAGGGGAAGTTCCTGATACTGCCGCATCCATTTGCGATCGATCCTTTGCTTCCACTTCCAGAGCAACCTGCCCGAGGCGGCGAAGGGACCCTTGGAAGCAACTGCCTGCTGGTCGCCGGTGCTGATCAAACTGAGAAAGGTGCGCTGCGGCCGATAACGCTTTTGGGTGAAGCCCAGCACGGCATGACGAAGATTGTGCGCCAGCGGTGGTCCCTGCCGCACCGCATACACGCCGCTCTTGGGGCGCGGCGTTCCGATCATGGCGGCGACATCGCCGGCGGCGTAAACAAAGTCATGGGACGTTGACTGGAGCAGTTGATTGACCGCGATGAACCCGGCGTCGTCCACGGCCAGGCCAGCCGCGCGGGGCCATTCCGGCGCGGCGGCGTTCGTGGCCCAGAGCAACGCATCGTAGCCAATGCTCGGGCCGCCCGTGCAGGTAACTTCGGTCGGCGAAACCTCGACCACCGCGCTGCCGCTCAGGACGCGCACGCCACGCGCCTTCAACAATTGCTTGAACTTCGCGCGGACGCGGGCGTTGTGAGTTTCGAGAATGTCGGCGGCGGACGTGATGACCGTGAACTCCGGCCGGCAGTTCGTCAGTCCGCGGGCCGTCGCCAGTTGCGCGAGGCGATGTTGAATGGAGAGCGTCAACTCCACGCCGCCCGCCCCGGCGCCGACCGTCACGACACGGAGCGGCTGCGCCGGATGGGCGAGCATGCGCGCCTCGAGTTCCCCGAGTCGTGCGAGCAACTGGTCGATCGGCTTGACCGGAATGGCATGCTGGCGGGCGCCCGGGACATCCGTGAGCAACGGCGTGGAGCCGGTGTTGATCGAGAGCAGATCGAAATGAATGGGCGGGCGCTCGGCGAGGAGGACTTGCTTCGCCTTGAGATCCAGCCCGATGACGCGATCCCGGCAGAAGTCGCCGCCGGCAAAACGACACAGCCGATGGAGGTCGAGGTGAATCTCGTCGCGCGTGTAATGGCCCGCGATCATCGCGGGCAACATGCCGCTGTACGGGGTGTCCCAATGGGTGGAGAGGAGGACGAGGCGCACCTCGGGCAGCCGCTGCATGCCGAAGGCTTTCAACACCGCCACATGCGCGTGGCCGCCTCCGATGAGCACCAGTTGCCGGGTTTGCCGCAGGGTATCTTCGGGCACGGCCGGAGTATTTTGTCCGGCACCACATGGACGCAATGCCAATCTTTCGCCAATGAAGTTGAAGCTTTCCATGCGCGTGCGCGCTGACTAAACAAAGGGCACATTCCGCGCCGTGCCTATGCCGATCACCCAACAAACTCTCCGCCGCATTCCCGCCGTGGAAACCGTGCTCCAGCAGCTCGGGCCATCCGCCCTGCCGCGCCCGTTGATCGTGCAATCGGTGCGCGCGACCCTGGCCGGATTTCGGAATAGCGGCCTGATACCCGAGGGGGAGGTGGTGCTGGCGGAAGTGCGGCGCCAGCTCGATGCGCTCGCGCGCCGCCGCCTGCAGCCGGTCATCAACGCGACCGGCGTGGTGATTCACACCAATCTCGGACGCTCTCCCATGGGCGGTTCGGAGCTGGCTGCGCTCGCGGAAGTGACCACGAATTACTGCAACCTCGAGCTCGACCTCGAAACGGGCGCGCGCGGCGGACGCGGCAGCTACGTCGAGAATTGCCTGGCCCAGCTCTGCGGTGCGGAGGCGGCCACGGTCGTCAACAACTGTGCCGCCGCCCTGGTGCTGATCGTCCGGCACTTCACTGCGGAGCGCCGCGAAGTCGTGATCTCGCGCGGTGAGCTGGTGCAGATCGGCGGCGGGTTCCGGATTCCCGACATTCTCGAAACCAGCGGCGCGAAACTCCGTGAAGTCGGCACCACCAACAAGACCACGTTGAGCGACTATGCCCGCGCCCTCGGGCGGGAGACGGGGCTTATCCTCAAAGTGCATCGCAGTAATTTTTTTATGGAAGGCTTCGTGGATTCGCCGGCCTCCGCCGAGCTTGCCACGCTCGCCCGCAAGCACCGGGTTCCCTTCGTCGAAGATCTTGGCAGCGGCGCGTTGATTGACACCGCCACCCTGCCCGGACTCGAACATGAACCCACGCCCGCCGAGTTGCTCCGCCAGGGTGTGGACCTCGTGTGCTTCAGCGGCGACAAGCTCCTCGGCGGTCCGCAGGCCGGCATCATTGCCGGCAAGGCGAAGCTCGTGAGTGCGTTGAAGAAGGATCCATTCTTCCGCGCGTTGCGCTGCGACAAACTCATCCTGGCCGCGCTGCAAGCCACCGCAGAGCTTTATCTGGCAGGTGAATCTCCCGCCGCGTTGCCCGTGCATCGTTTGCTGGGCACACCGACAGAAGTCCTTCGTCGGCGTGGCAAGAAGATGATCAAGAAGCTGGGCGGAATCGCGGCGAGCGTGCGGTTGGTGGAAAGTCGCGCGCAGGTGGGGGGCGGGACATTGCCGCGCTCGGCGCCGGAGTCGATCGCCCTCGAAATCGAGCCATCAGACATGTCGGCAGCCGAGCTGGCGCGACGTCTGCGCACGGCTGCCTTTCCAGTAATCGCCAACGTCGCGCGCGGCTGCGTGCGCTTGGATCTGCGTTCCGTGTTCCCCCATGAAGACGGAGAAATCGTGACCGCGTTGCTCGGGGCTTTCGCTCAAACATGATGCGGCGGTCCTTGATTCTGGCGACGGCGGGCCATGTCGATCACGGCAAGAGTTCGCTGGTCAAGGCGCTCACCGGGATTGATCCCGATCGGTTGCCCGAGGAGAAGGCGCGGGGGATCACCATCGAACTCGGCTTCGCCAATCTCGAACTGATCGACGACGAGTACGCGGCGGGTGAAACAACTTACTCGCTCGGCATTGTCGATGTGCCCGGCCACGAAGATTTCGTGAAGAACATGGTTGCGGGCGTCGGCGCGATCGACCTCGCCTTGTTGGTGGTGGCGGCTGACGACGGCTGGATGCCGCAGACGGAGGAGCACTTGCAGATCCTCGAATATCTCGGTGTGCAACGCGCGGTCGTGGCGTTGACCAAGAGCGATCTGGTCGATGACCTCCGGCCCGTCGCAGCCGCCATCCGTGAACGGCTAAGCGGCTCGCTGCTGGCGGGCGCGCCGATTGTTTCCACTTCCGTCGTCACCCAAAACGGACTCGCTGAACTCAGCGAAGCACTGAAGCTGATCCTCCGCGACACACCGCCACCGCGTGATCAAGGGCGCCCGCGGCTCGCGGTTGATCGCGCGTTCACCTTGAAGGGAATGGGGACGGTCGTCACCGGCACGCTGTCGGGCGGGCGGCTGAAAGTTGGGCAGGAAGTGGTGGTGCAACCCGCCGGCTTGTCCACTCGCGCGCGTTCGATTCAATCGCACAACAGCCAAGTCGGCGAAGCGACGCCCGGCATGCGGACCGCGCTGAATCTTCCGGATGTCGCGCTGGCGGCGCCGGGCCAGCCGGGCATCTCGCGCGGTCAGGTCGTCACCCTGCCTGGCGTGGGCGTCGTTTCGCAGACTTGGAATGTGCAGTTGCACCGCTCCGCGCGACTGCTGAGTCCGGACCTGCCGCCACCGCGACCTTTGAAAAGCGGCCTGCGCGTGCAGGTGCATCAGGGCAGCGCCTGCGTCCCCGCGCGCCTGCTCCTGCTGGAATCAAGTGAACTTGCGGCGGGTGCCAGCGCGTTCGCTCAACTGCGTTTTGAAGCGGCCGTCTTCGCCGCGGCCGGTGATCGGTTCGTCGTTCGTGATTGGTCGGAACGCTCAACTCTGTCGGGCGGGCTGGTGCTGGTGCCTGAAGCCGGCCGAAAAAATTGGCGCACCGCCGCCGCCATCGAGTCACTCCGCCGACGGGCCGCTGCGGTGCATGATCCCGAGCGCTGGCTCGAAGCGGTGCTGACCGATGAAGGCATCACGAAGCAAGCGGAGGTCGCTCACGCAAGCCCGTTTGGCGGGGACGAACTTCGCCCGGCGGCGGGCCGGTTGATTGCCGACGGCCGGGCTATCTTGATCGGCACCGCGCTCGTCTTGAAGAGTGCGTGGCGCGATTGGCTGTCCGCCGCGCAACAGAGTGTCGCGACGTTTCACCAGCGCCATCCCGAGCAACCGGGACTGCCGGTCACCGATTTGCGTTCGGAGTTCAAGCACCTGGATGAAGCCGCGTTTCAGGCGCTCGTCGCGGCGCTGGAGCGCAAGGGACATGTGCGCAACGGAGCGTTGCTTCGCGCGGCGAGCCATGTGTTGGTGCTCCCGCCCGAACTGGAGGCCGTCGGCCGGCGATTGCGTCGCTTGCTCGCCGAGGAACCCCTGGAGCCGCCGGCCCGCAAGGAACTCGCACCCGACGCCGCCGCGCAAAAGGCGTTGCGTTTTCTCATCGCTGCCGGCGAAGCGGTGGACCTTGGGCCGGAACTCGTCTTGTCAGCGTCGGCCTACGGACAAGCCGTGAACTTGATCACCGGCCATCTTCGCCAAATCGGCGAAGCGACCGTCAGCGACCTGCGCCCGGTGCTGAGCACCACGCGCCGAATCCTGATTCCGTTGCTTGAGCATCTCGACAAGCTGCGCGTGACGGTACGGGCCGGCGATAAGCGCAGACTTGGGCCAAACGCTTGAGGGCACCACCGCGAGGCGATCCAACCTCTGGTAGGGCAGACCTGCTGGTCCGCCGTAATTTTCCGCGAACAAGCAAAGCGACGATTGCGGCTCCGCGCTTGCCCGGTCTGGTGGCGGCTGTTTCACTCGCCGCGTGCCGCTGCCCTACAAAATCGCCACGCTGCTCTATGGCTTCAATGACCAGGGCAAGGTGCTGCTGCTGGAGCGCGCGCAGGAACCCAACCTCGGCCTGTGGAGTCCGCCCGGCGGCAAGCTCAAGCCGGACACTGGCGAATCGCCTTACGTGTGCGCCTGTCGTGAGGCGCATGAAGAGCTGGCGATCGAGCTCCAGCCGGGCGACCTGCACCTGACCGGGCTCATCAGCGAGCATGGCTACGCCGGCCAGGCGCACTGGCTGATGTTTTTGTTCGAGATCAAACCACGCCTGAACGCCGTGCCGCCGCCGATCAGCGAGGGGCAGTTTGAATTTTTCGCGGCTGACGAGCTGGCAGGATTGCGCTTGCCGCAAACGGACCGTGAGCAAATCTGGCCGCTGTTCTGGCAGCATCGTGGCGGGTTCTTTGCCGCGCATTGCCACTGCCATCCCGACGGCCGCAACGATTGGACCATCGAACAAAGCGCGCCGTTGAGTGGGCAGCTCAACGAGCTAAAATTGTTAAAAACATAAGCCACGAATGAACACGAACCGGCAGGAACCGCCATCAACAGGGAGCTTTACGCGGATTCCGCCAATTAGCGCAAATTCGCGGAATTCGCGTAAAATGTTTCTCCGTCCTTCGCGTGGATTCGTTTCTCTTCGCGGTTGAGTCAAACGCCAGGCCATACCTCCATGGACGAACCCATCATCGATTTGCAGAGCGACGATTACTTCATGGGCGAAGCGTTGCGCCAGGCCGCCAAGGCTTATGAAGCCGAGGAGGTGCCTATCGGCGCCGTCATCGTGCGGGCGGGGCGGATCATCGCCCGCGCCTTCAACCAGGTGGAGTTGCTCAAGGACGCCACGGCCCACGCCGAGATGTTGGCGATCACGCAGGCGGAGAACGCCGTGGGTGACTGGCGGTTGACGGATTGCACGCTCTACGTGACCAAGGAACCGTGTCCCATGTGCGCGGGCGCGGTCGTGCATGCGCGTCTGCAACGGGTGGTCTTTGGTGCGCCCGATCCCAAAGGCGGCGCGGCGGGTGGGGCGATGAATCTGCTCCAGTTTCCCACGTTGAATCATCGCTGTGAGATCACCAGCGGCGTGCGCCTCGATGAATGCCGGACTTTGTTGAAGTCGTTCTTTGCAGAGCAACGCGCGGCCAGCAAATCAGAGCCACCGCCGATCGGCGAAGCGGGTTGAATAGGTGAGCCAGGGTTCGTCCTTATCCTCGTGATCGATTGGAGTCATGGAGTCATGGAGTTATGGAGTTATGGAGTTATGGAGTGACTGCGACTCCACACTCCATTGCTCCACCCTCCAGAATCGGTTGGCTTCCCGGCGGCTTCCCGGCTATCACTCCGCCATGAATTGCCCCGCTTGCGACCGCCTCTTGCAGCCCTACAAAGCTGGAACGATCACCGTCGACGCCTGCATGGGCGGCTGTGGGGGCATCTGGTTCGATGCCTTCGAGATTCAGAAGGTCGATGAATCGCGCGAACACGCCGGCGAGGAGTTGCTCGATATCCCGACCGATCCGAGCGTCGAGGTGGATCACGATCGGCGACGCAATTGTCCGCGCTGTGAAACGGTGGTGATGCTCCGGCACGCCCACAAGGACAACCCACTGGTCACCGTGGATGAATGCCCCGGCTGCGGCGGCTTCTGGCTGGATGCCGGCGAGCTTGGCCTGATCCGTCGCTCACATATTTTGGAGGAGAAGAAGCGGGCGCACACGCAGGCCTTGTTGGAGCAGTTGAAGCAAAAGTCGCTGGCCGGGCTGCACCAGAAGCCAGCCGGTGAACAGCGCCGCGTCCACACGATCACGACGATCAACGCCTTCTTCCACGGCTGGCCGGAGTGAACTGATGACTTGCCAGGCAGTCACCGTTTAGACCATCGAACTTTCGGACCCGCCGCCATGTACTAACACTGCGAGGCGCCTGCCCTGTGTGCTTGGCGCAAAGAGAATTGATCGGCTCATTTCCGAGCTCGCGGCTTCAGACCGTCCTGATCAAAACCGATACTGCACGCTGCCCCAGACCATTTGCGCGGTGTAATCGTCGTAGCCGCCGTAGGTCTGATCGTCGTTCGTGAAGTAGCCGTAGCGCGCGAGCACGCGCAGGTTCTCGCTGATCCGCCGGGTCAACGTCACGATCACGCGATGCTCCTGGTAGCTGGCGCCATACGGAATGCTGCCCGTGTTGACGCCTTCATAGTTGTCCGCCTCGCTGTAGGTGTATTCCGCGTCGATGTCGGTCTTGTCGTCGATCAGGTAACCCGCGCCGAAGCTCGCCTGCCAGAAATCGTTGTTGGCCACCGGCGCCAGTCCGAGGACGAGCGTCGATTCATTGGCCGGCGTCTCCGTGATGTCCGTGACGTAGCTGAACGTGCCGTTCAGGTAGAGCCGGCTCAACGGATTCCAGGACAGGCTCTGGCTGAAGATCTGCGTTTGAATATCCGCGCTCTGGAGGGCTGGGCCGGTCGCAGCGGTGGTGTCGATCTGGGAGGTCTGAAAATCATAGCGGCTGACCGAGACCAGCGAACCCACAGGAATCACCGTCACCCGCAGGTTGACGTCGTGCGTGTTGAAGTTCTGATTGGAGAGGTAGGCGGGGTAGCGATTGGCACCGTTGTTCGGCGTGGAATCCACCGTGTGGTCGTAGTCGTAATTGTTCTCCTTGTAATAGTATTGCGTGGCGAGATTGACCCGCCGCAGCGGATACCAATTGGCGCCGGCAGAATACTTCTGCCGCAGCTCGGCGAGGTCGGTGTTGCGATCGAGATCGACGCTGCCCGTGGACAGGGTGGTGATGCGCTCTTCGAGATCGCCATTGCCCTGCGCCCAGTCGCCGCGCGCGTAGAGCACCCAGTGCTTGATCCCGGTGTAACGGGCTTCCAGTCGTTGCGCGAGGTTGAGAAAATCCTTGTTGCTGTCCGCATTGCGCAGCGCGCTGGCCGACGGCGTTTCCTGGTAGGAAGAATCACTCTCGAGCCCGGTGGATTCGAAGCGCACGGAGGGGATGATCGACAAGGTTGGGATCGGGCGATAGGCGACGTTCACGCCGGCGACGTGCTGTCCCAACTGCGAGCCGCCGTTAAGATCGAGAAAGCCAGGATACCGCGCGAGCGCCGGGTCGTAGACGGGATCGTAATCAAGGCCGTAAATCCGGCTGCCCTCGAAGGCGGTGTCGAGACTCGTGTAGCCGTAGCTCGCGGTGAACATCAACTTCTCGCTCAGCCGCGTTTGGGTCGCGGCATGCATGTTGAACAGGTCGGAATCGCTGCCCTCGCGTTGCGTGCCGAACAGTTCGGCCGGTTGACCGGCGTCCGTGCGGAAGTTGAGCGAGTTGTTCAGTTCGGTTTTCTCGAGCCTCATTCCAACCTCGGCGTCGGTCTTGCCGAACGTGTGCTTAAGCGAGGCTTCGATGATGTCGCGTGTTTCATCGACAACGCGGAACGAGGCGGCGATGCCCCGGACGCCGCTGATGCCGGGCGAAACCTGCGTTGTGCCCCAGATCGTGGAATTTTTCATGCCTTGCCGCGTCTCGTGGCTGTACTTCACGCCGATCACCGGCCAGTTGGGCAGGGTCAATCCCGCCTCGGCCCAGATGCGCTCGCGATCGATGTGCAGCTCTTGATCGTCCAACGGATACCACACCTCTCCCAAGGGATAGAAACGGCCGGTGCCGTCATACCAGGTGCGGGACTTGTTGAAGCCGGCACGCAGGTACCCTTTCGTTTCGTCGAGGTAGCCGATCCGCGCTGCATAGTCTTCGTTGCCGACCATGGCCTGGCCATCGATCGTCAGCAGGCCTTCCTTGGTGAGATATTTTTCCCAATGAAGACTGCTCGCGCCGCCGAAGCCATCGGCCTTGATCCCATAGCGCCGTTGAAAGGCGGACTTGCTGCCGTCCACGAACACGCCGCCGCCCGCGAAATCTGCCCAGCCCGTGTACTCGGTGTTGCCGCCCAACCATTCCGTCAGGGTCTTGGGCCCGTCTTTCTCGGCGGCGGGCTCGGCCGCTTTCGCTTCCTTGGCGTCGGCGTCTTTCGGCGCTTCAGGTTCGGCGGCGAAGAGTGGACCGACCCTGGCAAGTTGGCCCACGCCCAGACAGCAGAGCAGGGACAGCCACCCGTTGTGGCGGGCAAACCGGGACGATTGCTTGGTCTTCATATCGTTCTGCTTGGTTGAAAATTGCTAGTAGCGCAGCGAGGTGCTGACTTGGGAGCCGTGAACTGCTTCGTGGCAACCAGCGGTCCAGCAAGTGCCGCGTTGCATGAGAAACTGATGCGGCAAGCCGCCGATGGTGATGTCCGACGTCCGGACATCGAGATGGCACTTGAGGCAGAGATTCGCGCTGCGCTCGGTCAACAGCTTGTCATTCACGGAGCCGTGGGGGTTGTGGCAGGCGGTGCATCCTTCGCGCATCGCTTCGTGCTCGAAGACGAACGGGCCGCGTTGCGCCGGATGGCATTTCGCGCAGCTTTCGTTGAGCCCCAGGCTGGTCGCCGCCGTGCCGAAGACGCCCGGCCCCTTGTGCGGGTCGTGGCAATCGCTGCAGGAAATGTCGCCTTCCGCCAGCGGATGATGATGCGGGAGATTGAATCGCCCACGCAATTCAATGTGGCAGCGGAAGCAGACGTCCGCCGACTTCCGGGGATTGATGATATCCTGCACTTTGCCGGGCGAGAGAATGCTGTGAAACGCGCCGCCGGATTCAGCGTGGATACTACCAGGCCCGTGACAGGATTCGCAGCCCATCTCGACCGGGCTTTCGCCGGGTGTCGTCAGGGTCGCGTGAACGGCGAGGTGGAAATCGCGGGTGATCGGTTCGTGGCATTCCGAGCAGCGCTCCGAGCCCGTGAACTCCGCGCCGGGAATCTGCGGCGGCGCGAGCGCCACCCGGCTGACGGTGTTGCAAGAAATGATGGCGGTGGACGCCGTCACCAGGGTGGCGAGCACAGCGGCACGCAACAACCTCCGGGCGCTCGACGTGGGCTTGCCCGCCTTGGTTGCAGACTCCTCGTTGGTAAATTTCATAAAAAGTCCCGTTCCATGGTCACACCGAGAACCCGTTCGCTGCGGTCGTCGGCTCTGCTGCCCGAAACCGCCCGAAAGTCCTGTCACTCTTCAAGGCACTGGTCAATCTGCGGTCTGCCGAGTACGGCTCGTTTGGTCGGGCAAGCGGTCACCCAGTCGTGACAACGTGTAACCGAAACAGGGAATGACGAACTACCTGCCGCTTGTGCATTCATGGTCCGATTTTGTCCCTTCGATACGCAGCGAAGTGTCGGACGCGAGGTCGTTGGTTACCGCCGGCATTTTTGGGCGAACAAGAATTGTTTCGAGTTGAAGCGCCGCAGTTGCATCGAAGCATGTTTCAAAATCGCACCAAAGGCCTGTGACTATTAATGCTTGGTCGCTGCGGTCTCGACGGATCGACGACGATCCGCCCGTTGGTTGCGCCTAACTCCGCCAAGAAATGAACTGCTTAGGGCAATCGGCGCGTTGCCCGGCGGTTGACGTTCCATGCAGGCTGGCACCGTGAATGGAACAGAATTTGAGAAGTTAGTGGAAAGAGTGCCGGGGCTGGATGCCGGCTCGGGAAGGAAGCAATCATGAAAACAACCAAACGACCTGAACTCGCCCTGAGACGGCTGCAAAGCCTCTGCATGGCTCTCATGCTCGGCGGCGCGGCGGCGCCCGCCTTTGCGCAATCGAGCAAGATCGTATCTCGGCCCCTGACACCGTACGAGATTTCAACCAACGGGCTGCCCACCACGACCCAGACGGCCGGCGGCTTTCACAACACTGGATTGGGCATGCCGCTGTACCTTGAGGTGCAGGTGCCCACGAACGTGACCGTCACCGCCGTCGATTGGCAGCTACCCACCCGCCCCGGCACTTCCGGGGCCACCCTCAAACCGAGTCCGCTTGGACCGGAGATTCCAGTTTACAATCCAGGCGATCGAACGGTGAACAAGGCCGTCAGCCGGCGCGTGTTGGTACCCGATGTCCTCGGACAATATCAGGTCACGGCTGCCGTCACGACCAGCACGGGTGTCACCAATCTGACGTTTCTGGCGACGGGTGCCGAGTTTGCCAAGGTGGGCCAGCCGGGATTGAACTTTAACGACCCGCCGCAGTGCGCACTGTGCCATTCCTCGACGACGCTCGAGTGGCAGGGCACCGCACACGCCACGGCGATGACGCGCAAGATTGACGGGGTCGGTGTGACCTCGTTCGGGGAATATTGCTACAAGTGCCATAATCTCGGTTACGACAAAACGCCCGGGGCGGTCAACGGCGGCTTCGACGACGTGATAGCCTCGACCGGATGGACTCCGCCCACGACCCCGCAACCTGGCAACTGGGCGGCCATGCCGGAAGCGCTGAAGAATGTCTCCAACGTCCAGTGCGAGAATTGCCATGGCGCCGGCAGTCAACACTCCCGGAGCGGTGGCAATCCGGCATTCATTACAATGAGCACCAGTTCGGGCGATTGCGGCCAATGCCATGAGGCGCCGCCCTACCACACAAAGAATGTCCAGTGGAACCAATCCCGCCATGCGGTTGCCACCCGGTATCCCACTGGCGAGAGCCGCGCGGCGTGCGTCGGCTGTCATAGCGGGGTCGGCTTTATCGACCGGGTTGACGGTTTGCCTGAAGGACAGCGGCGCACGGAATACGAAGCGATCGTTTGCGCGTCCTGCCACGATCCGCATAACGCGACGAATCCGTCCCAACTCCGCAAACTGGACAACATCACGTTGGCGAACGGAGCCGTGATTACCGATGGCGGCAACGGCCGCATCTGCATGAACTGTCACATGTCGCGCCGCAACGGCGCCACGTATCCAGACACCACCCCGGGAAGCGCCAACTTTGGCCCGCACTACGGCACGGAGACGGACATGTTGGCGGGCAAGAATGCCTACGAGTATGGGCGGTACATTCCGAGTTCCGCGCACCAAACGGCGGTCAAGGACAGCTGTGTAACCTGCCACATGCAGACGCCAATTACCGGCGATCCGGCAAAGAACAAGGCGGGTGAACATACCTTCAAAGTCCGCTGGGACGGCGGCACGCCCAGCGATGGTGGCGACGATGTTTCGCTGTTGGCCGCTTGCCAGCAATGCCACGGGGACATCGATACCTTCGACTTCGTCCGGCAGGACTACGACATGAATGGCGTGGTCGAGGGCGTGCAAACCGAAGTGAAGGGCCTGCTGGATCGCCTCGGCCGCTTGCTGCCGCCGTATGACAGCCCGACAGTGACGGTCACCTCGGCCTATACCGTGCAACAACGGCGGGCCGCGTTTAACCACAAATTCGTCAAAGATGACGGTAGCTATGGCGTTCACAATGTCTCTTACGCGGTGAATCTCCTCAAGGCCTCGATCGCGGACCTTACGGGAGATTTCGGAATCGTGGACGACATCGACAACGATGGCCTGCTCGATACCTGGGAAACCCAGTACTTCGGCGGCACCAAGGCCCAAAATGCTGAAGGCGATGCCGACCATGACGGCTTGGACAACGCGTTCGAGCTCAAGCTGGGCTCCAACCCCAATGCGCTGGACTCGGACAACGACGGCTTCTCCGACTTTGCCGAAATGCACAGCGGTACCAACCCGCTGGACGTGAACAGCAACCCCACCGTGGGCGTGAGCACCATATATACCGCGGCGGAGATGTTGTACTTCACCGAACAGGGCAAGACCTATCAGCTCCAGAAGATCACGGATCTCGGAACTGGTACGTGGACCAACGTCGGCGCCCCGGTGGCCGGCAATGGTGGCATGTTGCAGCACTTCGTTTCCACTCGCGACACCGAGCGCGGTTTCTACCGCGTGATCGAAGTGCAGCCTTGATTTCGGTTTAAACCGAAAGGTAATTGAGCGCAGCAAGCCCCTCCCGCAAGGAGGGGCCTGACTGCTTTTGGGGACTGGTTTTCGGAGGCCGCCGGCCCAGTGGACCGCGTCGGCTCTTTAGAATAGTTCTAATTATTGACACATCGCGAACCATTGTTACGGTGGTTTCGCCATGAGCGACTCCGCAAAAGCAACCCAGCCGGATCAGGCGCTGAACGATCGATTGCACACGAGCGGCTTTCGGTTCACGCCCCAGCGCCAGCAGGTTTACAACGTCCTCATCGGGACGCGTGATCACCCCACGGCCGATCAGGTGTTCATCCGCGTGAAACAGGCGATGCCCGAGATCTCGATGGCCACGGTTTACAACTGCCTCGACGCCCTCGTGAAGAGTGGCGTTGTCCGGCAGGTAAACCTTGATCGCGCCGCCGCGCGTTTCTGCCCGAACATGACCGAGCATTGCCACTTTCACTGCTCCGACTGCGGCAAGATTTTTGACATCGATCTCGATGCCAAGCCGACGGTTCCAGAGGCGCGGCTGCCCCGGGGTTTCAAGCCGGATCAGATCGAGATTTCCATGCGCGGCCACTGCCCGGATCGCGGCTGCTCGACGCACCACAAGAACTAACTTTCCCCGACCATGAGCACCGCCACCGAGACCATCGAAGGATTCGTCAAAAAGGACTACCAGTACGGCTTCGTCACCGACATCGAAGCCGACAGCGCCGCCCCGGGCTTGAGCGAAGAAACCATCCGGTTTATCTCCGCCAAGAAGATGGAACCCGCGTGGTTGCTGGAATGGCGCCTCAAGGCTTTTCGCTATTGGCAGACGATGAAGGAGCCGCACTGGCCGCACGTGCAGTATCCGCCGATCAACTATCAGGACATCGTCTATTACTCGGCCCCGAAGAACCCGAAAGACGCGCCGAAGAGTCTGGATGAGGTCGATCCGAAGCTGCTCGAGACCTACGAGAAGCTCGGCATTCCGTTGCGCGAGCGCAGTCGCCTCGCCGGGGTGGCGGTGGACGCGATCTTTGACAGCGTATCCGTCGGCACCACGTTCAAGGAAACGCTGGCGGAGAAGGGCGTCATCTTCTGCTCGATCTCCGAGGCCGTGCGCGAGCATCCCGAGTTGGTGAAGAAATACCTCGGCTCGGTCGTGCCCTACACGGACAACTTCTTCGCCGCGCTGAACTCGGCGGTCTTCACCGATGGCTCGTTTTGCTACATCCCAAAGGGCGTGCGGTGTCCGATGGAGCTGTCCACTTACTTCCGAATTAACGCCGCGAAGTCCGGCCAGTTCGAGCGCACCCTGATCATCGCTGACGAAGGCAGCCATGTGAGCTATCTCGAAGGCTGCACCGCGCCGATGCGTGACGAGAACCAGCTCCACGCCGCCGTGGTCGAGTTGGTCACGATGGATAACGCTGAGATCAAGTATTCAACCGTCCAGAACTGGTATCCCGGCGACGAGAACGGCGTTGGTGGTATCTACAACTTCGTGACCAAGCGCGGCCTGTGCAAGGGCCGGAAGTCGAAGATCTCCTGGACCCAGGTCGAGACCGGCTCGGCGATCACCTGGAAATATCCGAGCTGCATCTTGCTGGGTGAGGCTTCGGTCGGTGAATTTTACTCAGTCGCGCTGACGAACCTGAAACAACAGGCCGACACCGGCACCAAGATGGTTCACATTGGGAAGAACACGAGCAGCACCATCGTGTCAAAGGGCATCTCCGCCGGGCGCGGCCAGAACAGCTACCGCGGTCTCGTCGAAGTGCGCAAGAGTGCGACGAACGCCCGCAATTACACGCAGTGCGATTCGCTGCTGATAGGCAATCGTTGCGGCGCGCACACGTTCCCTTACATCGACGTGCGGAACACCACCGCCAGCGTCGAGCACGAGGCCACCACGTCGAAGATCGGCGAGGACCAGATTTTTTACTGCAACGCACGTGGGATCGCCACGCAGGACGCCGTGAACATGATCGTGAACGGCTTCTGCAAGGAAGTGTTCAAGGAGCTGCCGATGGAGTTCGCTGTCGAGGCGCAGAAGCTTCTGGGCGTGAGTCTCGAGGGCAGTGTCGGTTGATTCGCGTAAAACATTTATCTGAAATCGAAAACTGAAATGAGCCAACCACTCCTCCAGATCAAGAACCTGCATGCCGGTGTCGAAGGCCGGAAGATTCTCAAAAGCCTTTCGCTTGAGATGAATGCCGGTGAAGTCCACGCCATCATGGGCCCGAACGGCAGCGGCAAGAGCACGCTTGCCGCGATCCTCGCCGGCCGAAAAGATTACGAAATCACGGAGGGCCAGATCTTCTACCAGGGCGAAGACCTGCTCGAACTTGCACCCGAGGAGCGCGCGCACAAAGGGCTCTTCCTCGCGTTTCAATACCCGATCGAGATTCCCGGTGTGAACAGCACCTACTTTCTGAAGGCGGCGCTCAATGAGAAGCGCAAAGCCAATGGCCAGCCCGAACTCGACGCCATGGAGTTCCTCACGCTCGTGAAGGAGAAGATGAAGATTGTCGACTTGCCGGAAGACTTCCTCAAGCGACCGGTCAACGCCGGCTTCTCGGGCGGCGAGAAGAAGCGCAACGAGATCTTCCAGATGGCCGTGCTCGAACCGACACTCGCCGTGCTCGACGAGACCGACTCCGGCCTCGACATTGACGCGCTGCGGGTGGTCGCGGGGGGCGTGAACAAGCTCAAGGGTCCGCACAATGCCCAGCTCGTGATCACGCATTACCAGCGCCTGCTGGATTACATCGTGCCGGACTTCGTTCACGTCCTGTCACAGGGCCGGATCATCAAGTCCGGCGACAAGAGCCTCGCGCTCGAGCTCGAGGAAAAGGGCTACGACTGGATCACCAAGGGTGAAGCCGTCGCCGCCTGAGCGAATTGGAAGCCATGACCATTACCATGCCTGACGTCATCGCCGACACCGATCCGCGGCTCACGACGTTCCGCCGTTTCGAGCAGGACGCCGCGCAGCCGAAGTGGCTGTTGAACATCCGCAAGTCCGGCCTCGCGCGTTTCTCGGAGAACGGCTTTCCCACGCTGGTCCACGAGGACTGGCGCTTCACCAACGTGCAACCAATCGCCGAGCTGCCATTTAAGCCTACGACCGCTTTGTCGGCGGCTCTGCCCAGCGCGAAGGATTTGGAGCGGTTCCACTTTCTAAACACCAGCAAGACGCTCCTGGTGTTTCTGGACGGGCACTTCGCGCCCTCGCTCTCGACGCTCCCCGTCCCGCAAAAGGGCGTGCTGATAACCAACTTCAAGGACGCGCTCACGAAGGTTCCTGAGTTGATCGAGTCGAAGCTCGGCAAGCTCTCGACCATCGACGCGAATGCGTTTACGGGTTTGAACACCGCCTATTTCGAGGACGGGGTCTTCATTCACGTGGCGGCCAACACGGCGGTGGAGCATGCGGTGCATGCGTTGTTCGTCTCGACGGGCCGGGAGCCCGGAGCCGCCGCACACACCCGCAATCTGGTGGTTGCCGAGACTTCCAGCCGCGTCACCTACCTGGAAAACTACGTCAGCCTGGGCAACGCCGCCACGCTGACCAATGCCGTCAGCGAGTTCTTCGCGAGCGACAACTCGCACGTCGAGCACGTGAAGTTTCAGGAGGAGAGCACGACCGCGTTTCACGTTGCCGGGCTTTATTCGGAAAGCGGCCGCGACGCGCGAGTCTGGTCGCATTCGTTCGCCTTGGGGGCGCGGCTTTCGCGGAACAACATTCGTGCGAAGCTGAACGGCGCCGGGGTGCAGGCGATCCTGAACGGGCTCTACCTCACGCACGACAAGCAGCTCGCCGATCACCACATGTTCGTCGAGCACGCGCAGCCGAACTGCGAGAGCCACGAGTATTTCAACGGCATCCTCGACGACCAGTCGCGGGCCGTGTTTCACGGGCGCATCTTCGTGCATCAGATCGCGCAGAAGACTGACGCCAAGCAGACGAACAAGAACCTGCTGCTGTCCGACGACGCGCAGGTGAACACCAAGCCGCAGCTTGAGATCTACGCCGACGACGTGAAATGCACGCACGGCGCGACCGTCGGCCAGATGGATGAGCAGGCGATCTTTTACCTGCGCGCCCGTGGTCTGCCGCTCGAAAAAGCGCGCCGGATGCTCATGCACGCCTTTGCTGGCGAGATCATCGAGCGCGTCCAGCATGCCGCCATCCGCGAGGAGCTCGACGCGATCATCTGGGACCGGCTGGAAGAGAAGCTGGCGACAACGTGAGTTGTAGCGGCGGTCTGTGACCGCCGGTAAATTCGTGCGACGCTCACAGAGCGCCGCTACACCGAAAGATGTTCGACGACCTGACAGATCTTTACCAGCAGGTGATTCTGGACCACAGCAAGAGTCCAAGGAACTTCCGTGTGTTGCCGGACGCCAATCGCCACGCGCAGGGCCACAACCCGGTCTGCGGCGACAACATCACGCTCTACCTGCGGATGGACGGCGACCGCGTGGCGGACGCGAGCTTTCAAGGTTCCGGCTGCGCGATCTCGAAGGCGTCGTCGTCGATCCTGACCGAGACGTTGAAGGGCAAGACGAAGGCTGAGGTCAAGGAACTGTTTGGCCAGGTGCGTGAGATGGTGACGACTGGCAAAACGCCCGAGGGCGACTTCGGCAAACTGGCCGTCTTCACCGGCGTGCATAAGTTCCCGGCCCGCGTGAAGTGCGCGATCCTCCCCTGGCACGCCGCCATCGCGGCGGTCGAGGGAAAGGACGAGACGGTTTCGACGGAGTGAAATTTGATTATGACCACCACAGACACAGTTCAATTGAGCCGCGATGTTGAGGCGTCGATCGTGCCGGTGGGCACACGCGTCACTTTGCGGCAGGGCGAGGAAGCTCGCATCACCCAGGAACTCGGCGGCGCTTACACCGTCATCGTGAACGGCAACATGTTCCGTCTCGATGGCAAGGACGCCGACGCGTTGGGCAAGGAAGTCACGACGACGGCCATCCGCGCCGGCACCGACCAGCCCGCCACGCCCGAGGCGGTCGAGAAGCACATCTGGGAGCAGCTCAAGACGTGTTACGATCCCGAGATCCCGGTCAACATCGTCGATCTCGGCCTGATCTACGATTGCGTGGTCGAGCCGATCCCGGACGGCGATTTCCGCGCGAAGGTGAAGATGACGCTCACCGCGCCCGGCTGCGGCATGGGCCCGGTCCTCCAACAGGACGTGCAGAACAAGCTGCTCTGCATCGAGGAGATCGACGAAGCCGAGGTCGAGCTCGTCTGGGACCCGCCATGGAACCAAGGCATGATGACCGAAGCGGCCAAGCTGCAATTGGGACTGCTGTGAGAACTCGCGGAGTTTTACGCGAATTACACGAATTGCCGCCAATTAGAAAAGAAGGCGAAGCGAACGCTGTTCCGTGAATTTGTGTGAATTAGCGCAATTCGCGTAAAATCTCTTTTGATAGATGCCAACACTTGAATCCATCGACTGGGGGAAGTTGCGCGCGGATTTTCCGATCCTCGACCAGCAGGTCCACGGCAATCCGTTGATCTACTTCGACAGCGCTGCGTCGTCGCAGAAGCCGCGGCAAGTTGTGGACGCCATCGTGCGCTACTACGAACATGACCACGCCAACGTCCATCGCGGCATTCACGAGCTGAGCAACCGCGCTACTGCCGCCTACGAAGGCGCACGCACTCGCACCGCGAAGTTCCTCAACGCGCCATCCGCCGACGAAATCGTCTTCACGCGTGGTGCCACCGAGTCGATCAATTTGGTGGCCGCGACTTGGGGCGCGGCGAACCTCAAACCCGGCGACCGCATTCTGCTCACCGAAATGGAGCACCACAGCAACATGGTGCCGTGGCGGATGATTGCCGAGAAGACCGGCGCGGAAGTCGTCTACCTGCCCGTCACCGGCGACGAAGGTTTGCTCGATCTCGACCGGCTCGACGCGTTGCTTACGCCGCAGGTGAAATTGTTCAGCATGGTCCACATCTCGAACAGCCTCGGCACGATCAATCCGGTGAAGGACCTGTGCGCCCGGGCCCGCAAGCTGGGCATCGTCACGCTCGTTGATGGCGCGCAAAGTGCCGGACACCTGCCGGTGGATGTGCAGGACATTGGCTGTGATTTCTACGCGTTCTCGGGTCACAAGATTTGCGGCCCGACCGGCGTCGGCGTGTTGTGGGGCCGGGGCGCGCTGCTGGAGAAGATGCCGCCGTATCAGGGTGGTGGCGAGATGATCAACGACGTGAGCTTCGAGCAGGTTTCGTTCAAGCATCCGCCCCACAAGTTCGAGGCCGGCACGCCGAACATGGCGGGGGCAATCGGCCTGGCGGCCGCGATGGACTACCTCGACACCATCGGCCGCGACGCGATCTTCGCCCACGATCAGGAGCTTGCCGAATACACTTATGTGCGGCTGGTCGAACTGCCGGGCATCCGCTTGTTCGGACCGCGCACGAATCGCGGCGGGTTGGTGGCCTTCGCGCTTGGCGATGTTCACGCGCACGATCTCGTGACGTTGGCGGATCAGAAGGGCATCGCGCTGCGCGGCGGACATCACTGCACGCAGCCGTTGATGAAGAAGCTCGGCGTCACCTCGACCGCGCGGGCGAGCTTCTACTTCTACAACACGAAGGACGAGGTGGACCGGCTCATCGAGGTGCTGCTGGGGATCCAGAAGTTTTTTGCTTAACCACCGATGGACGCAGATGAACACAGATCAGAATGACAAGACACGGGACCTGCGGGTCGTTTATCGGTGGCCCCGGTAGGAGCAGACGTGAGGAGGCTCACTTCAAAAGACAGAGCCTCGTTACCTCGGCTGCTACGCAGGTATGGATTTGAATCTGTGTTCATCTGAGTCCATCTGTGGTTAAAGTGCTTTCATGGCAACGACACAGGACATTACATCGACCGCTCCCATGGGGGAGGTGCTGACGGCGTTTCCGGGCGCGCAACGGGCGTTGTTCCGGAAGTATCACATCGGCGGGTGCAGCAGTTGCGGGTTCTCGCCCGACGAAACGCTGGCCGCACTGTGCGCGCGGAACGGCGGGCTGAACGCGGACGAGGTGCTCGCCCAGATTCGCGCGAGCCACGAGGAGGATGCGAAGATTTTGATCCCCCCGAACGAGCTGAAGGCCCTGCGCGAGGCCGATCCGAACCTGCGGTTGGTGGACGTGCGGTCGCGCGAGGAGTTCGAGGCGGTGAACCTCGCGGGTTCGCAGCTCATGTCGCAGCCGGTGGTGCAGGCGATCATGGCGGACGGCTCGAACGACCGGCCGCTGGTCATCATCGATCACCAGGGCAAGACGTGTCTCGACGCGGCAGCGTATTTCATCGGGCACGGCCTGAAGAACGTCCGCGCCCTCCGCGGCGGCCTGGATGCTTGGTCGCAGGAGGTCGATCCCAGCGTCAGGCGTTACAAGCTGGGATAAGGGAACCACGAATGGACACGAAGGCACACGAATAGTGAAAAGGTAGGGCGAGGCTCCCGCCGAGCCCTGATCAAATGGATACCAGTGCAATACCGAAGAAGTGGAGGAAGCTCAAGTTCGCAGCCCTCGCTGTAGCTTTGGTTACTGTTGGATTGTGGGCATTCGTGAAGCTGAATCCGATGATCTTCAACGAGTCGTTCGTTGAGCACATGCACTGCATCAGCCAGGCTGGGCTAGCATTGCGGATGTACGCCAATGACCACGAGGGCCGCTTTCCCTCGCACACGAACGGCTTTGGCGACGCCCTGTTGCCATTGATCGGAACGTCAGGAGCGTATCCCTTCACAGGCCCTATGTTTGATTCGTCGGAACTGATCGCGGCGCAAGCCGCGGGTCGTGATGTGGACGAATCCAAACTCGGTCGAATCTACGTGCAGGGGCTGACCGAGACAAACAATCCAGCAATCGCGATCATGTTCGATCAGTTGGCGACACCCGGAGGAGACCACTGTCATTTCGTCCGACGCATCTTAGCTCCCTATGGGCGAGAGATTGGGCTAGTTGACGGCACTCATGATTATGTAGAGGCAACCGATTGGCATGCGTTTGCAAACAACCAGATAGAGCTTCTCGTCGCCGCGGGAGTTGAGCGCAAGAGGGCGCAGCATTACTACGAGGTGACTGGATTGAAGTTTGAAGAATGAAAATGGGGCTCCGCCGGAGCCTCGCCCTACCGTTGAGCTGAATTGGTGTTCCTTCGTGTCCATTCGTGGTTAACCTTTCCCGGCAATGAACTCAGACCTTGAAACGAAGATCAAAGCGGCGATGGCCGATCCGCAGAACCTCGGCGAGATGCCGGACGCGGACGCCGTCGGGACGGTCGGCAACTCGGATTGCGGCGAGATGCTCCGCATGTGGGTGAAGTACCGCGAGGAGAACGGCCGCAAGGTCATCGACAAGGCGACGTTCCAGTCGTTCGGGTGCGAGACGGCGATCGCCGTGGCCAGCCTCGCGATGGAGTTGATCAAGGGCAAGACGGCGGCCGAGGCGCTGGCGCTCAAGCCGGAGCAGTTGTCCGGCGAACTGGGGCCGCTGCCGCCAATGAAGATTCACTGCGCCGAGCTGGTGCAGGGCGCGTTGCGGTCCACGCTGTCGCCGGAATCATGCGAGGAGAACAAGTCCACGGCCACGCCGACTGCCGCGCAACAGGTGCCGAGCTTGATGGAACGGATTGGGCAGGGGGAACGGTCGGTGGGCGGGAAGAAGATCACGTTTATCGAGTAAGGGCGGATAGGGCGACGCTCCCGCGGATCCCTGGTCACCATTCCGTAAGTGAAGTTCCTGCGCAAGGCTGGGGCTCGGCCGGAGCCTCGCCCTACTATGAGGGATTGTCTATTTGCTTGCGCGGGTGGGAAGGAGCTTCCATTTTTCGCCGGTCGCCATGCCCGTCCGGAAAAAAAAATCCCCACTCAAGAAAGTGCGCCCGGCAATTCGCGCGAAAGTGCCGAAACCGCCGAAACCGGTCTTTGTGGTGGCCGAGGAAAGACCGGCCGTTGTCCCGCCGCCGCCGCGACGGTTCAATCAATTTATGCGGCGACCCAGGCCGCTCATGCCGGATGGATCGCCAGATGAATCGGGCGTGATGGTTCCGTTGCCAGTGGCGGATCCGAATGCGACGGCCGCCAGCATCGCCAAGACGATCGAGGCGAAGGGCAATCCCCTCGAGGTTCCCTTGGACCGCGCCCGTTACGATGGCGACTCGGCGTACAAACTTTACCTACGCGAGATCGGGCAGGTGGGCTTGTTGACCATTCAGCAGGAGATCGACCTGGCGTCGTTAATCAAGAAGGGCGACAAGGAAGCGCGCGAGTTGATGATCAAGGCCAACCTCCGGCTCGTCGTGAAGATCGCGCGGGACTACGAAGGCTTTGGGCTGCCACTGCTCGATCTCGTCAGTGAGGGCAACATCGGCCTGATGAAAGCGGTCGAGCGATTCGATCCGGCGAAGGGCGGCAAGCTCTCGACTTATGCCGCGTGGTGGATCAAGCAGTCGATCAAGCGCGCGCTGGCCAACCAGTCGAAGACCATTCGCCTGCCGGTGCATCTCGTGGACAAAATCGCCAAGATGCGCCGCGCCGAGGTGAAGCTGCACGAGGAACTTGGCCGGGAGGCGACGAATGAGGAGGTCGCCTTCGAGATGAACACCACGCCGCAGCGGATTGCCCAGATGCGAGCGGCATCGATCCGGCCGACGTCGTTGGATGCGCCGATTGGCGACGAGGACTCGAACACGTACGGAGAGATTGTCGAAGACGAAGCGGCCGAGACCCCGTACGAGCAACTCGAGGATAAGACCGTCACGGACATGTTGCACGATCTGGTCGAGACGCTCGATCCGCGTGAGTTGACGATTCTCAGATACCGCTTTGGCCTGGATGGCGGGCAGGAACGGACCCTGGAGGAAGTGGGCGAGAAGTTTGGCGTCACCCGCGAGCGCATCCGCCAGATTCAGAACATCGCGCTGCGCAAGCTGCGCAAGCGGATCGAGAAGATCGAGGCGCAGAAGATTTAGCCGACCCGAGAAACTATGAGCGCTCACGACTCCCTGTTGCAGGATATCAAGCACGCCGTCCGCAACGTGCCGGACTTTCCGAAGCCCGGCATCCAGTTCAAGGACATCACCCCGGTGCTCGCCGATCCGCGTTTGTTCGCCGGCTGCATCGATCTGCTGATCGACCAGGTGAAGCCCGGTGACGTGGACTTTGTGGTCGGGATCGATGCGCGCGGGTTCATCTTCGCGGCGGCGGCGGCGCTCCGGTTGAAGGCGGGCTTTGTGCCGGTGCGCAAGAAGGGCAAGCTGCCGTATCACACGCACGAGGAAAGCTACGATCTCGAATACGGCTCGAACACCGTGGCCATCCACATCGACGCCGTCCACCAGGGGTCGCGGGTGCTGCTCGTGGACGATCTGTTGGCGACGGGCGGAACGGCCGCGGCCGCAGTGCAATTGCTGCAGAAGCTTGGAGCCGACATCGTGGGCATCTCGTTCGTCATCGAATTGGCGTTCTTGAATGGCCGCGCCAAGCTGCCAGCCGGGGCGATCAAAGCGTTGATCACCTACTGACGATCGGCGGGAGCGTCCGTCGAGATCCCCATGCCTGCTGCCTCCACCGTTGGACTCTCCTCGCAGCAGGAGTTTCCCGTTATTAATTACGACCTCGCAGCGACGCTGAGTTCAGGCCAGGCGTTTCGGTGGCGCAAGGCGGGCAGCACGTGGCAAGGGGTCGTTGACTCCCGATGGGTGTCCCTCGAGGGCGCTGGCCCGTGCATTCGCGCCAAAGTCGCGGAGCCGGTCGCGGGTTGGACTTGGCTCGCGCATTACCTCCAGCTCGAATGTCCGCTCGACGAAGTGATCAGCAGTTTCCCGGTGGACGAAGCGCTTGGGCAGGCGGTGAAAGAATGTCGCGGGCTACGACTGTTGCGTCAGGATTTCTGGGAATGCCTCGCGAGTTTCATCCTGTCGTCCACAAAGCAGATCGTGCAAATCCAACAGGTGGTCGAGCGGTTGTGCGAACGATACGGCGAGCCTTCGGCGGTGCCGGCGGGCGTGTCGCCGCAGTTCAGCTTTCCGCGGGCGGAACGGCTCGCAGAAATCCCGGAAAGCGAATTGCGAAAGTGCGGCATGGGTTTCCGGGCGCCTTACCTGGCCGAAACCGCGCGGATGATTGCGCGCGGTGAGCTCGCATTGAATCGGTTGAGCGCACTGAGCCTCGGCGAGGCCCGCACGGAGCTCATGCGCCTGCCGGGCGTGGGGCGAAAGATCGCTGATTGCGTGCTGCTGTTTGCCGCTGGCCAACCGGCGGCATTCCCCGTCGATGTGTGGGTGCTCAAGATCTTGCGCGAGCTCTACTTTAACGGCCGGGAGGTTCCGCTCCGAGAAGTGATCGCATTCACGGAGACTCATTTTGGCCCACACGCTGGTTACGCGCAGCAATACCTGTTTCATTGGGCGCGAGCCCGAGCGGGCCGCGTCAGCAAATGAAGTCGAGCATGTCCCTGGAACTTTCCGTCGTCCTTTGCCCGGCCGAGATTGCCGGCCTGCCAGCGCAGGATCTCTCGAAGAGCACCTGCGTGGTCTTCGATGTCTTGCGGGCGACGTCGACGATGCTGGCCGCGTTGAATGCCTGCGCAACGGGGGTGCTTCCCGTGACCGAGATTGCCGAAGCTGTCGCCGCGCAGACGACGCGACCGGGTGCCTTGCTGGCGGGTGAACGCGGGGGACGTCGCATCACCGCGAGTGATTCGGACGGGGTGGAGTTTGACTTCGGCAACTCGCCGCGCGAAATGATCAAGGAACGAGTAGCGGGACGATTGCTCATCGCAACCACCACCAACGGTACGCGCGCCATCCGGGCGTGCGCGAAGGCCGAGCACGTCTTGATTGGCAGCTTTGCGAATCTCGCGGCGACGGCGACTTGGCTGACGCGCGCCAGCCCGAGCCGGGTGCTGCTCGTGGGCAGTGGCACCGGCGAAGACCCGAGTCTCGAGGACGCGCTAGCGGTGGGGGCGTTGATCGATCGGCTCCGTGGATCGACCGCGAGCCTCGTGCTGGCGGACTCCGCAATGCTGGCAAATCTGAGCTATCAACAGGCGAAACCCAGGCTTGAAGACGTGTTTTGTGAGGCAAGTAACGCCCGCCGATTGCTCGCCATGCCGGACCTAGCAGCGGACGTGGCGTGGTGCTTGGCGCTCGATCAGTGCCCGTTCGTCGCCGGACTGGAAGCCGATGGCATCATTCGAGTGCTAAGCTGAATGCGTGTCCATTCTCAAGACACCGATGGCAGTGCGCCTGCTATGTCAGTATTGCTATGATACCTGCCGACAATTTGCGAACCGCGAAGCCGATCAACCCCGAATGGGTTTTCTCCGAAGAAGGGACCGTGCTGCACGTTGCCGGGGTTCGCGAATTGTCCGCCGCCAATTCGTTCGGCTTTCGGGATCGGGTGCAAACGGAGCTGCGCCTGCGTCATCAGACGGTCGAGCTCGATCTTTCCGAGATCCGGTTCATCGACAGCCAGGGCCTGGGCGTGTTGATCGGCCTGCAGAATCGGCTGGCGCAACGGCACGGTGGACTGAAAGTGCTCAATCCCGCGCCGCAAGCCCGCAAGATCTTTGAACTGACGCGGATGGGGCGCGTGTTCGAAATCGCCGCGGCGAACTAAGCCGTCGGCAACTGACCGCTGCTTCAATTCGGGTGCTTCAGGTCCAGGGCGCGAAGGAAACTGCGATACTGGATTTCCATCTGTTCGACGGCCGGCGTCAGGACAGTCGCAGCCATGCCGTAACGGGACCACGCGCTGGTGGAGAGCTTCGGCACGACGCGGACTCCGCTGTTCCCCAGCTTCAAGGCGTTCACGACCACATCGGCGATATGAACCACCGACGCGAGCATGGGATTCCGCACCGCGCGCTGGGGCAGATGATGTGAAGCCACGGCTTCCTCGAGGTGGGGTGGCAGGCCCCAGCTGCTGAGCAGGCAGCCACCGACCTCGGCGTGATCAAAGCCGAAGACCTCCCGCTCCACAGCCTGCATCACTTCATTGGATTTGAGGCAACGGGCGACGACATCGCGGCACTGCTCCGGCATCTTCGAGAACATCACCAAACGGCCGACATCGTGCAACATGCCGCCGAGGAAGAAGGGCTCGAGGTTGATCTCTCGGCGGGTCTGGGCGAGCGAACGAGCCATGACACCGCAGGCGAGACTGTGCTGCCAGAACGATTCCATGTTGATCAAGTCATCCGGCAGGCCTTCAAATTTGTCGGCCACGGTGGTCGCGAGCACCAGATCGCGCACCTGACTCGTCCCCAGCGCCATGACCGCCTGGTCGAGCGACTCGACCTTTTGATTGTAGCCGAAGAAGGCGCTGTTCACGACGCGTAGCAGGCGCAATGTGATGCCGGCGTCCTCGGCGATAACGCGGGCGATCTCCTCCGTGGTGGAGTCCGGGTCGTTGACGATTTCGTTGACCTTTTGAAACACCCTGGGCGGTGACGCGATCTTGTCGGCACTGCGAACGAGGGCGGCGGCGTTGGAAAACATGGCTTAGCTCTGCCCCACGGCCCGGATGGTTTCCTGCGTCAGGCAAATGCGACGCAACTCTTCGATGACGGGATCCAGTGAGTCGTTGTGTTGGAACAACCGGTCCAGCTCCCGTTCGATGATCAGGCGCTTTTCGGCATCGAGCTTGAGCAGGATCTGCGTGTTGAGGGCCGCCTGGTCGGGGCCTTTGATCTCCACTTCGCCCACGCCCCAGGACCGAAAAATCTGAATGTGCCGCTCGCTGATCTCCACGCCAGCACCGAGCAAAACGAGGCCGTTGCTTCCGCGCACGTCGCGCGCGAGCACCATTCCAGGTTCAAGAAAATCAACGGCCAGGCTTCCCATCGTTGCGGTTCAAACCAGCGGTGGCGCCGGTCCGAGGTCGAAAGCTACGGACTCGCTCGTTGACCGGAAAGGAAAATTCCGAAAGCGGCCGGCCATCGGCGTTCATTGTTTCAGATATTCCTCGGTCGTGATGCGCCGAATCAACCAGTCGCCATCCACCTTGCGGAGGTCCAACTGCACGGGCTGCGAGCGCTTTTCAGGATCCTGACTCGTGCGGCCGGACAGGCTGAGCCGAACGGTGGCCTGACCATCCGCCGGTCCCAGCACGATCGCTACACCCTCGACCGTTACGCTCAATGACATCACCGCGTTGCGGGCGCCGACGGCTGCCTGGCGAAGTTCGTCGCGGCCGTTGATGATCACTCGCTGGTAATTCCAGGGCGCCATGTCGACTTCCCCATCCACCGTGAAAAAGTTGGCGAGCTTGGCTGCATTGGTGAGCTTCGCCAGCGGCGCCTCGTTCGCCGGAAAGGAAGCGACCTCGACGAGTTCGTGCAGTTGTCGCTGGATCAACGCCTCATCACCCGGAAACAGCGTTCGCCAGAGCCAGACGCTGCCGACCACGAAAGCGACCAACAGGGCGATGCGTAGACTGTTCTTCAAAAGATTACCTTTCCCACGATCAACCGGCGTTCCGTGCGTCCGAAATAATGATCCCGCTGATTCATCCCGCGATTGTCGCCGATGACTAGGTATTCGTCCGGCCCCAGCGTGAAGGGCTCAAGCTGCCACGGGGCGCGGTTGACCACGTAGGGTTCCGCGTGCGGTTCGCCGTTGATAAGCAATTGACCGTTCCGCATCGAGTACGTTTCACCGGGCAGCGCAATGATCCGTTTCATCAACATGTCGGGCCGGCCTTCTTCGCCGATGCTTACGATGTCGCCCCGCTGCGGCGCAGCCTTTCGGTAGGCGAGGCGGTTGACGAGCTTGAAGCTGCCATTGTGAAATGTTGGTTCCATGCTGATGCCGGTAACGCGCACCGGTATGAGCACCCATTGGTACAAAATGAAAGTGATGACCACCAGCACGAGAATGCGGATGAGCGTCGCCCGGGGTCGGCGGCCAAAAGCGAATGCCTGCAGGCCGGTAAGCGGAGGAGAATCCCCACTGGGCGGGGGCAGCGCTGGATCGCGGCCGGGTTTGGGTGATTCGTTCAACGGATTCATTGGCGCGGTGAGTGTCAGCAGTTTGACCCGGATCAGTGGTTGAGGTTCAACCAGTCGGCAAGGCGGTCGGCCTGCGTCAGCATGGCGACCCCGGTGACCGCCACGATTCCCCCGATGATCGACCGTCCGGTGGGTTTCTCGCCTTCAAGATAACGCGCGAATGGCATCACCACGAGCGGCGTCAGCGCAACGATCGGCAGCACGACTCCGGACTTGTTGCTTTGCAGCGCCCATTGAAAGCACGCGACCCCCAAAGTCGGTCCGGCCAAGCCGGTGAGCATGATCCAGGGCCAGGCTTTTGCCCATTGCGTCTTGGCAACAATCTCCGCCGGCCGGTTTGTCAGGCGCCCCAAATGAGCCAGCACCGCCGCGCGCCGCGCGAGCAGAACGCTGACGGCAGAGATCGCCAGTCCGGCAAGAATTCGCTGATACGTGGCGTTGAGCCCACCCGCGACACCCGCCAGTTGAAAGTCCGTCGCCTCGGCCACCGCGTAGGCCTTGCGGCTGAGCACGGCCCCGCCTCCCTGGCCCATCGCGGCCACCGAGGCGAAGAGCACGCCGGAGAGCCACCGCCGCTCGGTGGGTTCGGCCGTCCGGCCGGGGATCAACGCGATGACGAGGCCGGCCAGGATGGTGAAGCCACAGGCGATTTCGACGGCGTTCACGGCATTGCCCAGCCACAGCCATTCCGCAGTCATGGCCAGCGGCGCGGCCAGGCAATGAACCAGCAGAACCGTGAGGCGCGAGCCGATCCGGGGAAAAGCCTGGAAGAGCGCAAGGTCGCCCAATCCGAAACCGATGAAGCCGCTGAGGAGAAACCACGGCAGAAAGGCGCCCGCCAGGCCCACGCCCCAGACATGCGAAAAGATACCCAGCAACGTCGCGGCAAAAAGCAGGCGCCAGAAGTTCGCCTCGTTGCCGCCCATGTAACGCACAGACCGGTTGGCGGTCACGGCCGAGAGCGAAAAGAAAACGGTGGTCAGCAATGCCGCGAGCATGGCGCGAGGGTGTTAACGGGCTGACGACAGGTTGGGAAGGACATTGTGAAGCCTCGGCAATCGTTGTCGGCCACGTCGGTGTTGGCGCAATCCAGCGGTGCTTCGAGGCATTGAGCCGGAACCGGCGAGAAGTCCCGCGCGTGGCCGCTCACTTGAGCTTTCCTGACTTGAGCAATTCCAGGTGAACCCGCGCCACTTCCCACATGTACTCATTCTTGAGGTTGGTCTCGACCGCTTTCTCCAAATGCGAACGCCGCAAGGCCGGATTGCCCGTGGCTTCAAAGTACAGCGCCAGATAAAGGTGGGAATAAAGCAACTGGGCGGGTTTGGCCGCCGGATCGATCTTCGCGCTCTCCACTTTCTCCATCACCTTTTCCGGCGTGCCCGTGCCGGCGTAGAGCTCGAGTATCTCCGCCATCGGCACCCGCGAATCGCCCGTGACGGGGATCAGCTGCTTGCGCGCTTCCGCGACGCTTTTCTCGCGGGCCACACACAGAAAATGCCAGGTGGAGTTTTCGACATCCGCCGGGTTCACCGTGCGGTGCGTCTCGAATTGTTTGCGGCCGTCTTCGTAGCGGCCGGCGTAGTAGAGCACGATGCCGCGTTGCCAGAGCGCCGGCACGCGGTCGGGTTGCGCCACGATGAACGCGTCAAAGTCCGCTGCTGATTCGGGGATGCGGCCCAGGAGAAAAAGAATGATCGCGCGATGGTAGAAGACCTCCTTCGCCTGCGGCGCCACCTCGAGCAGCTTCGTGTAGTCCGCCAGCGCGGCTTCGCGCTTGCCCATCAGCTCCTGAAACCGCGCCCGCAGAAAGTAATTGTTCGGCTCCTTCGGGTCCGCCGCGATCATCTTCGTGGCGATGCGGATCGCTTCTTCGCGGTCGCCGGCCTGGAACGCACGCTTGGCTTGCTCGAGCAACGGGCTGTCCACGGGTGCCGCTGCGGAGGCCGCGTCGCTCATCCACAGCGAACCAGCCAGCACTAAGGGTAAAAATTGTTTCATCGCGGGGAACATAGGGTGGAATGCAGCGGACACAACTCGGCGCTCGGGACGGGGTCAGTTCGCGAGCGGCAGCCAGCGCTTGATCATGGCGTTGAGCGAGCCATCGGACTGCCGGACCGCGATGAAGTCATTCGCCTGCTTGAGCAGCCCGGGGTCGTTCGGTCGCACCGCCCAGCCGAGCGTTTCGTTGGTCAATTGCCGCGGCACCACGCCCAGGCCATCGCTTTCGTGCAGCGCGGCCTGGTACCAGATGATGGAGGCATCGCTGATGAACGAACTAATCCGCCCCGCCAAAAGCGCGGACACGGCTTCGGTCGCGGTGCCAAACGCCCGGCGTTCCGAACTCGAGAACTCGCGCTGCACATAAAACTCACCCACCGTCCCCTTCAGCACGCCCACCGTGCCCGGCAAAACGGACGGAACACCGAGCGAATATTGGGATCCATCGGAGCGCTTGATCAACATCATCTGACCCACCCGGAGATACGGGTTTGAAAATGCCACGCGCATCCGGCGCTCGGGCGTGATCGTCATCGACGACATGATGATGTCGGTCCGCGCAGCCAGCAGCGTGGGGATCTGGTCCTCCCACTTGACCTCGATAAACTCCACCGGCCGGCCAAGTTGCTTGCCCAGTTCGCGCGCGGCTTCCACCTCCAGGCCGACCAATTCACCGCCTTGCTTGAAAGCCATCGGGGCCAACGACGAGGTGACACCCACCCGCAGCACCTTGGCGCCGGCGGCGGCCTCGCCGCTGGTGGAGGAGGCGGACTGGCATCCGGCGGAAATCAAGATTGCCAGCGACAAGGCGAACACGGACAAGGCGCGGAGTGGTTTCATGGGCTGAGGAGTTACGCGGATTTCGGGCGTTGGCCAAGCCCGAACTGGCATTGGGCAGTGATGGGCCGATCGCCGAATCACTTCCGCTGGTCGCTAAACCACGCCACAAACTTGGGGATGCCCACGTCGATCTTCGTTTGCGGATGGTAGTCGAGCAACCGCCGCGCTTTGGAGATGTCGGCGTAAGTGATCGGCACATCGCCGGGCTGCAACGCCTGGCGGTCGATGATCGCCGGCTGGCCGAGCGCCGACTCCAGCAGTTCGATCAACCGCGCCAGCGTGACGGTCTGTGATTCGCCGAGGTTGAACACTTCATAGCCGAACGTCCGCTCACTGGCCGCCAATACGCCCGCCACAATGTCGTCCACATAAGTGTAATCCCGCGCCGTCGAGCCATCGCCAAACACCGGGATCGGCCGGCCGCTGGCGATCAACTGCGCGAACTTGTGGATCGCCAGGTCCGGTCGCTGGCGCGGCCCATAGACCGTGAAGAACCGGAGCATCACGATCTCCAGCCCGTAGACATGGTGATACGAGTGCCCGAGCGCCTCGCACGCCAGCTTGCTGGCGGCGTAGGGCGAGATCGCCTGGAAGATGGGATCCGTCTCAGAGAACGGCACCTTGGCGTTCACGCCATACACGGACGACGACGACGCGATGACGAGCTTGCGCACGCCGTTCAGCCGGGCGGCTTCGAGGATGTTGACCGTGCCCTCGACGTTGACCCGCTGGTAAAGCGCCGGTTCGGCCAGGCTGGGCCGCACGCCCGCCCGCGCCGCCAGGTGGATGACTTGATCGAACTTTGAACCGGCGAACAGTTTGGAAACCGTCGCGGCGTCAGTCAGGTCCGCCTCCACAAACTGGAACTGGCCACCGAGCGCGCGGAGATCGTCCAGCGTCCGCCGTTTGATGGCGGGATCGTAGAAGGGGTTCAGGTCGTCGAGCACGGTCACAGCGTGACCCAAGCGCAACAACCGCGCGCACACATGTGACCCAATAAACCCCGCCCCGCCCGTGACCAGATAATGCATGGGCGGAGGATGCCGAAACTACCGCCACTTGAAAAGCGAGTGTTGCTCGCCGGAGAAACAGGAATGGCAATGGGATCGCAAGCTGCCACCCGGCCAACCAGCCCGCTCGCCTCTCGGCCGGCTTGCCCAAAGTTTTCCGTCGCCACCTTGGCACAGTTGATTTCTAATCAGCCGCCATGAACCGAAAGCAGCCCGCGCCGCGCATCAACAAGTTGCCGTTTCTCGCCACCGACCTCGTGTTCATTGCCGCGGCGCTTGGCATTATTTACCATAGCCAGACGCCCATCGGCGGCGCGCAGATCCTCGCGGTCATCGCCTGCGTCGCCCTCGGCGCGTGGGCCTGCGTGACGCCTTTCATCCGGGATCACGACATGGACGTGCGCCTCGCCGAGTCGGACAACCTCGCGGACACCGTCGCCCAAATCGGCCAGCTCAAAGTCGTCGCGGCGCAGATTCAAGGCGCCACCGCGCAGTGGCAGACGTATCAGGAGAACGCCGGCCAGGCCGCCGCCGCGATGCAGAAGATGGCCAGCCAGCTCACCAGCGACGCTCTGAATTTCGCCGAATCGCTCAAGCAAGCCAACGACTCCGAGAAAGCCACGCTCCGGCTCGAAGTCGAGAAACGCAAACGTGCCGAAGCCGATTGGCTGAAGATTCTGGTGGGCTTGCTCGATCATGTGCATGCGCTTTATATGGCCGGCGTGCGGTCGGGGCAGGCGAATGTCATTCAACAACTCGGCGGCTTTCAAGCGGCCTGCCGCGATGTCGTGCGTCGCGTGGGTCTGGTCGCGATCGAGGCCCAACCCGGCGAGGCGTTCAATCCGTCGGCCCACCGGTTGCCCGACGAGCATCAGGTCGTGCCGGAGGGCGCGCTGATCGCCGGCACACTGGCCACGGGTTTCTCCTTCCAAGGCCAGCTCGTGCGACCGGTGCTCGTCGCGCTGGCGAGTGAAGCGGCCCCGCCGGCGGCGCTTTCGGCCGGCGAGGATGCACCGATTGACGAACTCACGGAGACTTCTTTTAGCGAAGCACCCGCCGGCGCGGCGAACGACGAGCCAGACCTCGATTCCGAACCGGGCGAGACCGACGATCATCCCCCGATTGTTTGAGCGCCTCCTCGTGCCAACCAGACCCACGGTGCCACACCTTCGCCCTCGAACACGGTGAGCCGCTCGCGACAGAAACGGCCGCGCACCGCATCTTCCCCACCGGCAGCCGCGCCGGATGCCTTGCGCATCCTCCAGTTGAACACGCTGCTGAACGGCGGCGGCACGGACGATCAATGCCTCAAGCTGGCGCTCGGATTGATTCAACTGCGACAAAAAGTCTGGCTCGCCGGCCCCGGTGAGCGGGCGCTCACCCCCCGGCTGGCCGAGTTGAAGATCCCGCATCACCTCACGCCTCCGGAAGGCTGGCTCAAGCTGAAGTTCATCTTCGATTGCGCGCGGTTCATCCGGGAGCAGAAGATCCAGATCGTTCACGGTCATCACGGACGCGATTACTGGCCCACCATTCTCGCGGCCGGACTTTCGCGGGTGAAACCGAAGATTGTCCTGTCGCGGCACCTGGCCAGCAGCCCGAAATCTTTCGTCAGCCGCGGGCTATTGCTCGGCTGCACGGATGCGTTGGTGGCCGTCTCTGAGTTTGTTGGCCACGTCCTGCGGGAAGGACATTCCGATCCGGCCTCGCCCGACATTGAGCGCCATCATCGCCGGCCGATCAAAGGAGACTTTTCCAAGCTCCACGTCATTTACGGCGGCATCGATACCACCCGCTTTAAGCCGCACACGACCCGCGCGCTCCGCCAGTCGTGGGGACTCGCCGAGGGCGATTTCGCTTTCGGCGTCGTGGGCGGCTACGACCTCCCGCGCGGCAAGGGGCAGCGCGCGTTCCTGCAAGCGGCGGCGCGCATCAAGGATCGCCATCCGCGGGCGCGCTTCCTGATCATCGGCCGCGGCAACATGGGCGCCGTGTTGATGGACGATGCGCGCCGGCTGGGGCTCGAAGGCCGCGCGCTGCTGACGCCTTACGCCACGGACATGCCGGCGGTGATGAACGCCCTCGACTGCCTGGTGCATCCCGCTCTCGGCACCGAGGCGCTGGGGCTGGTGGTCTGCGAAGCGCACGCCTGCGGCCGGCCGGTCATCGCGTCCGCGCTCGACGGCATTCCCGAGGCGTTCGCCGTCGGCGGACTGGGTCGATTGGTTGCGCCGGAGAAAGTCGAAGAACTAGCGGCCGCGATGGAAGGCCAGCTCCACGCGCCGTTGCTCACCGACGAAGACCGGCAACGCATTCATCGCCGCGTGGAAGAACGATTCTCGCTTGAGGTCACCGCGCGCAATCATCTGGCCCTATATCGGAAGCTGGTGGGTTGAGTCGCACCCTCGTCCTCGTTCTCGTCCGCGTCCGCGAAGACGGGCCCTCCGCGAACGGTAGCAGCCGAGGTAACGAGGCTCCAATTTCCCGATCCCGCAGCCCGCGATCTCGCAGTCCGCATTTGATCAGAGCCTCCTTACGTCGGCTGCTACCAGGTACCAGTCCACATTTCGCTGGCGGATGTTCCTAAAATTTCTAGGTTCCCATCATGCCAGCAGAAGTCACCCAGTTGCTCCATGCCACCGAGAGCGGCAACGGATTGCGGAGCGCCAACTACGGAGCCGGCGGGTTGAATCAATACACCAATCGGGCCGTGCCGGGCGCTTATGACATCGTGGGTGCGGCCACGGCGACCAGCGCGGTGACGGTGAACAGCCAGAGTCCGTATCGGAAGGGCGAATACTTCTGGAAGGAAATCACGGCCAGCAATGGGTCCGGGCCAGTGTGGCAGACAAACACGGTGACCGTTTCGGGCGGTGCAACCAATGGGGGAAATATGCTCGTGCCCCCGGCGACGCAGACGTTTGGCCACGACCTCGATGGCAACCTGACCAACGACCTGGTCTGGGCCTATCTCTGGGACGGGGAGAACCGGTTGATCCAGATGAGCAACGTGACGAGCGTGGCCAGCGCGGCACGGCGGAAGCTGGACTTCAACTACGACCATCAGGGCCGGCGGTTCCGCAAGGTGATGAGCACGTGGAACGGAAGCGCGTGGGTGACGGCACAGACGAATGGGTTCCATTACTACGGCTGGAACGTGCTGGGGGATTTTGTGTCGGCGAGCAACTTCCGACATTACCTGTGGGGCAGCGACCTGAGCGGGAGCCTGCAAGGCGCGGGCGGAGTCGGAGGACTCATCGCGGTGCGGGAGACGAACCAGGTGCATTTCGTGGCGTATGACGGAAACGGGAATGTTGCGGGCCTCGTAAATTCCGCCGACGGCGCGGTGAGCGCCAATTACGAATATGGGCCGTTTGGGGAATCGATCCGGGCCAGCGGAACCTTCGCGAAGAACAACCCGTATCGGTTCTCGACGAAGTATCAGGATGCTGAAAGCGACCTGCTCTATTACGGCTACCGGTTTCTCAACACCAGCACGGGTAAGTGGATGAGCCGCGACTTGATTGAGGAAAGTGGCGGTGAAAATCTATTCGGTTTCGTTAAGAATACGCCGACCGGATCTATCGATATGCTTGGTTTGGTGGAACGCACAGCCCGCTACGTGGGAAAGAGCTTCATTAACGGCATAGGACCACTCGGCTCGCTGGGCAACCGTTGGGGTCTGGCACCCATGCCGCTAATCCTTCTTGGCGTACCGGAGCTCTCTCCCGCGCCCCAGCATGCTGACCAACGATTAGCGGCGCTCGCATCACTTGTCGGTGGATTGGCCGCATTCAATCAAAACCCACTTACTGATGTGAAAGACGGTCAATATAGGCTCTATGGTAAGGTGGAGATCACCGCAAACTGCTGCGCCGGCTTTCTAACGTCTTACTCGTACAAGACTGATATGGAAGGCGGAACCGAGCTCCCGAAATTTGACATAGCTGGCACCATCAACATGGAGGTCAATGCCCGGCGAGATGGCTTGGGCTTCAGCCCGAGGTCCGCTACGGTGACGTGGAAGACTTGGGGGCGGCCAAATCTCCTGGTTGAACCCGGCATGCAATGGGTTGCTTTGCGGACATCTGTAAACATTTGGCATGAGGGGAAAGTCAGAATCAGTTGCAATGGAAGCAAACCGATATTCACGGCAATGGGCTTCCGCGGCAGCCGTTATCCATCGCGACGGTTGTGGCAGGATGGTGGCAAACCTATCGTGGACCGCCCTCAGGGGCCGCTCAGCAGTTTGTGGGATGCACAATCCTTGTGGGAGCCAACGATGGTACATGAATGAACCGGAATCCAATTGTGAAAATGAAAATCCCTTTCTTGTTGGTCATGACTCTCGGTTCAATGAAACTGTACTCTGCTGACATCTTAAAAGAGCTTGAATGTCATGATAAGGTTGTCCGGAACGGCATCAACACGTTGAGCCTTGCTGGGGAGATCAATTCGATGTTCGGTGCCACAAATGTGGACCATTTCATTTCAAACTTTGGAAGCAAAGTGCATCCCCCGATCTGGAACAGCGTCACCTATTTTTACGGGAGATACACTCTTGCACTGCAAGTCCCCATCTCGATTGATTATGAGAAATGCGGGCTTAGTGGGGCAACGGGTTCGGCAGTCATATCCGTCAACGAGGTGATTAAGGTCGAAATTTCTACTTCCGGAGATGCACAAGCGTGGTTAAAAGGAGGAATCGGTGAACTGGATGAGAAACAGTGGAAAGAACTGGCCGTACATGGGGGCGACTGGTCGGTAGTAAGGATACCCATTTTTACAAACTTGCCAGCGATCAAGGGTTTTGATGAGTACGTAAGACAATCGAGAGCGCCGATTCTCAACCGGAAGGAGGGCTTTGATAACCCTATTCGGGAAACCCTTGAAGCGCTTCGCAAGCAACAGGCCGGGGTCACGGATGCAAACGGGGGAAAGAAGGATACCGGCAACATCCACACCGGTGCGCCAGTAAAAGAAATTGAATGCTATGAGAAAGTCGTGCGCCATGGTGTCGACTCGTTAATCCTCTCCGGAGAAGTCAACTCACTGTTTAGAGCGACCAATGTGGATCATTTCATTTCAAAATTCGGGAGCAAAACGCAGACACCCGTCTGGCACAGCGTCACATATTTTGCGGGACGATACCGATTGTTGCTTCAAGTCCCCATCTCGATTGATTACGCGGAGTGTAAACTTGGTGGCGCGATGAATTCGGCAATGGTTCAGATTGACGAAATAACCAAGGTTAACACCGCAAAGTCAGGGATTGAAGGAGCCACAATTAAGGGACGGTGGTCGCTTGGTCAGAGTGAGTGGAAATGGTTGCTCGAAAACAAGGGTGATTGGTCGGTCGTGAAAGTGCCGATTCTTACCAACGCGCCCGTCAAAGGCTTCGATGAATATGTCCGGCAAGAGCGGGCTCGGCCGGTTGGCACTCGGCAGGAGGATTTTGACAAGCCCAGCCGTCAGGAAATCGACGCGCTTCGCTATCCCGGCGTGAAGTAAGTCGGCCACCCGCGCCTGCCGCACAGTGTTCAACAAGATTTGAGACAATGACCAGAAAGCAATCACTGCAACGAAAGAACCGGGCTCGACCCACGGCCATCACGCGAGGTGAACTTCACCGTCTGCGGTTGTTGATCGGGCTGGGACTTGTGGTCACAGCCTTGGGCGCCTGGCCGATTGCCAACCGCATCAGCGGTGCGAGGTATATGGATGTTGCGCAGATTGTTTCGGTCGAAGACTTGATCAAACACCCGGATCAGATTGCCCGGCTGGACATTTTGAATCTGAACATGCTTTGCGCAGACGGCCTGCAAGGGGCCCGGCACCTTGACGATCCAGATTGCAGCTCGCGGCTGGCTGCCATGGTGGCAAAGGTTAGGACGGAAACGGAACGGCATTTCTATAAGTTCCAGAACGGTCCCGCAGAATTTGAGCACTCGGAAGGGTTCTTTCGGATGTTGATGATGGCGGTCGTCCTCGTGGAAGATTTTGGGGTGAGCTACAACCCGGAGCGGCGCATTGATCCAGCCCGCGCCCAGATGGGCGACGGTTTCTTCGCCGACGCTCGCGAAGTGTTCGTGACTGGGCTGTTGCGCGATCAGCCTTCGGGCACTTGCAGTTCTCTACCGGTGCTGTACGTGGCGATTGGCCGTGAGCTCGGCTACCCGCTCAAGCTGGTGACGACGAAGGGACACTTGTTCGTGCGATGGGACGGGGCGGGCGAAAGATTTAACATAGAAGCCACCGGCAACGGCCTAAACCGGCTCGATGATGAGCATTACAAACAGTGGCCGTTCCCATTGACTGCTGAGGAGATTCAAGAGGAAGACTATCTTACGTCGCTGACGCCCGAGGGCGAGGCGGCCGTCTTCCTGTCGATCCGCGCGATGTGTTTGCTGGAAGCCGGGCGTGCGGATGAAGCCCGGGAATGCTTTGCAGCGGCGGCAAAACTCAATCCGAAGTGCCGAAGCTACCAACTGATGGCTGGGAACTCAAAAAGCTGACGTTGCCGATAATGAATCGACGAAAATACCACCGCCAACCGAAAGGAAACGAACCATGAAAACACTGACGAAGCTGATTCTCATCCTGTTGGCCGTGCCGTTCGTTAATGCGGCGCATGCATTCTACAACCCCAGTACAGGACGCTGGATCAATCGGGATCCGATCGGAGAAGATGGCGGGGCCAATCTTTCCGGCTTCGCGTATAACAATCCTGCATCATTAATCGATGGTCGTGGAGATGATCCACAGGAGTCCGATCCTGAAGTGGAAACCATCATTCTTGGTGCTCGAGAATTGCCCGGTCTCATTACTCCTGGCCCCTGTGGTGAATACAAGTGGGCGATCGAATGGGCTGTAACTAGAACTGGTGGCGACCCAAGAGTAAAGCCGCGAGGATTTGTTGTGCAGCATCTTACGTTTTCGTGGGATATCACGAAACGCAAGGGGCGAGATTCATTTGAGGACGGGGGAATCGTAGGCTTCCCGGGTCTAGAGGGGCCACGCGGAACTGTGTCATACACCGAGGCCTGGGAAGTAACCGGTTTTACAGGAGGTAGCGGAGTCTTTGGCAATCCCATTGATGGGAGAAAGGACACGTACAGCTCGCCGACACAAGGAGCCAGCTTTGGGTGGATGAATTGGGACGGTAGTGCTTACTTTACCAAATCAGACGAACCTCAAAACTGGTCCAGGAAGGAGGTGCCGATGGCGGGAGCACTGCGCGCAGTCAAGGGCGCATCGTCGATCGGAAGGAACAGTAAGAATTCCGTGGTCCATCAACTTAAAACGGAATGGGACTGCTGTGTGCCAGAAAAAGATTCTGAAGATAAGATTCACAGGCAAACCAAGGGAACTCGAGTATTCAAGTCCAAGGACGAAGAATCCAAATGAGACGACCTTTTCTTTCCATTCTGCATTTCAGTCTTGTTCTGCTACTAACTGCCGGATGTCATTCTCCGAGCAAAAAGGCTTCCTACCAGAACGCGCTGGATCAGGGGTTCGATCCAGAGTTTCTAAAGCTCGTGACGCCGGCGTTTTTTGATCTGCCGGCGGGGCCTAATCGCGCCGCAATGTCCTACTTAGGGTTGGAGTCTGCGGACCACGATCTGATGTCTGAAAATACGAGCCGACACGTTTTTTACGAACTCTTCTTTACGATACTTTCGTTGCCCGTGGTCGAGAAGCCGGAGTATTGGGCGACGGTCATCAACAACACCGAACGTAGCGATTTGCTGCGCCTATACTCCTTTCGAGCCTTCTTTCTTCGGCAAGTGAAACCGGGAGACAAGCTGGATAAGTTGGCCACCATTCCGGGTATAGCATCGTGGTTTGATGAAAGCACCGTCAGGTTAGTAGGCGGCTTGGGCGGCAGCACTAGATTTGAATGGAAGAACAACGAGGACTACGTTGAGATCCGAATGCGTTCGGAATTGGAGGAAGCCCGTCTTCCCATTACTTTGGCAGTGAAGGGAAGTAAGATTGTCGGCGCTGATTCGTATAAAGAAAAGACCGCAGAGATGTTGGATGCACTTCGTGGACGGAAGCAGAATCCCAAACTGGTCATTACCGGTATCGCCATTTACTGAACCAGACGAAGTCGTTTACCAAAAAACCTGTGCATAAATAGGCCGCTGATCGGAATCCGCAATAATGTGAGTGAAAGCAACCCGCAAAATGACACCACGCCTTGAATGCCTGACAAATCCTGACAAAACTTTTTCGTGAAGAGGACATCTGCTTGCGTGAGGCCGAAATTGGCAAAGTGAAGAATCATCAATGGTTACAGTGCTTTCGCGCATGTTTACGAAAATCCATGAACGAAACTGATTAGGCTTTCAGCCCTCAATCCAGAATCGCCGTCCCCATATTTTGGGACCGCGGCATGCGGTCCCTCCCACCAAGACGCGGTAGGGCGTGGCTTCTGCCGAGCCCTGATCAAAGTCCTGAAGGGCCGACCCACCGTCGGGTGCAGACCATAACCAATGGGCCCAGCCGGAGCCTTGCCCTACCGGTGATCTGTAGCGGCGGCTCGATGAGCGCCGCCATCTTCGTTCAGCCGGAATGCCCGAGGATTTCACCGGCGGTCATAGACCGACCGCTACACGGGCCGCTCCCGGTAGTCGCGCCAGCGTCTTGGAGTGCGGTAGCCCTCCACCGCTTTTTCTCCCGAGCGTGATGAAGCCGAGGTCAATGTTTCGCCCGCGGTCCAATTCGAGCGCGCCGCCAAAGCGGTAACTGCGCTCCCGCTCCGTGACCGCAGTCCACGCCCTGGCGGAGAATTGTTGGCGTCTCGCCATGATCGCAATCGGGAGGGACGGCGTGTCGTCGTCCCTATGTTTGGGACCGCAACACGCGGTCCCTCCCCCGGATGATTTGTAGCGGCGGCTCGATGAGCGCCGCCATCTTTCCTCAGCCCGCCTGTCCAAAGACTTCACCGACGGTCACAGACCGCCGCTACACAGTTTCGGATTCGCGGTAATTCGTGAGCATTCGTGTAAAACTCCTGGCTGTTTGCCGGGGGTGTTCTGTGTCCCGGCCCTCCACGCGTTGGTCGTTGGTGGGGGCCGGTTCCCTGGGCGTTGCCCCAGGCTGATATGGGGTGGGCCGTTGGCCCTCAAGTCAGCCGCCCGGAGCTTTTGCGGTCTGGGCGTTCTCTCGCGGCCAAAACTTTTCTCAGCGGAAATCGGCGTGGTTCATTCGCTTCCCTGCTCTCCGTTCAAAGTTCCGTTGACCCTTGCTTCGCTTGTCCATGATGATCCGGCCGATCCCCATTCACCATGAACACATCACCCGTTTGCATTCGCTCGTTGTTCGCCGGGCTTTCGCTGCTGAGTCTCGGGCTGGCCCTGAATCTCTCCGCCAAAGACCTCGCCCCCTACGACTCGGATCACCTCTTCGATCTCGCCCGGCTGGTGCGCATCGAACTCCAGGTGGCGCCCGCCGACTGGGAGACGCTGAGCAAACAGCACCGTTCGCTGATCAAGACGTTGCGCACGGATGTCGAACCATCCGTGAAGGAGGACTTCTTCGACTACTTCCGTGCGGATCTCACCATCGACGGCGTGAAGGTTGGGCCGGTGGCGATTCGGAAGAAAGGGTTCGTCGGCTCGATGTCCCGCGAGCGGCCGTCTTTGAAGATTCAACTGGATAAGTACGACAAAGAGGCGCGGTTTGCGGGGCTATCCACCCTGACGTTGAACAACAACCAGCAGGATCCGTCCACGCTGCATCAGGTGATCGGTTACCAGGTGTTCCATGAAGCCGGCCTGCCGGCGGCGCGCTGCAATCTCGCCGTCGTCACGGTCAACGGCCAGTCGCTGGGCCTCTATTCCAACGTTGAATCGGTGGACAAAGCCTTCTTCCAACACCGTTTTTCCAACGACAAAGGAACGCTTTGGGAAGGCACGATCTGTGATTTCACGGAGAATGAGGTGAAACGGTTCGATCGCAAGTTCGGCCCCCAGGGTGCCACGGCCAAGCTCGAGGCGGTTGTCGTTGCACTAAAGCTGCCCGATGCGGAAGTGATCCCCGCGCTCGAGAAGGTGCTCGACGTCGACGCCTTCCTGCGCTTCTGGGCGACGGAAGTCTTGATCGGTCACTGGGATGGTTACGCCAGCAACCGGAACAACTTCTTTGTCTATTACAACGCGCAGACAGACCGCCTCATCTTTCTGCCGTGGGGCCTGGATCAGTTGGCGTCCGATGTGAATCCGCTTTGGGGCGACCCTACATTCGTGCCGCCGAAATCGGTGAAGGCCGCGTCCGAGCTGACGCTCCGGCTCTACAATTTGCCAGCCGGGCGGGCACGCTACCTGGCGACGATGCGCGCCTTGCTCAAGGAGGCGTGGCATGAGGATAAACTCCTGCAAAGCATCAAGGCCTTGAAGGCCCTGACGGCGGATGTGCCCAAACCGCCGCCCAGCCCATCCGGGATGGGCGGTTCGCTCGATGGTTTTATCGCCAAGCGTCGCGCCGGGATTGAAGCGGAACTCGCCAAAGCGCCGCCGGAGTGGACCCTCCCGCGACGGGAACCCATTGATGACATCGACCAGACCGGCGAGTTGGATGTCGAGTTCTCGGTGACACAGCCCGCGGGCAGTCCGGGCGATCTCGCGTCGGTAAGCGGCAGCGCACAAGTTAAACTGACCTTTAACAAACAGACGATCACCTTCGCCGATCCCCAGCTCAAACTCAGCCGCACCAATACACCGTGGGGAGAAGCCCGATGGACCATCATCATTGGGCGCCCGGAAACTGATCCCAAACAACCAGCAGCGATCGAGATCAGCTTTTCTATGGCCGGTCAAAAAGCGGGGGCGGATTCGGAGCCATTGCGAGTAGACGTGTTCGCCAGCCCGGCGTCAGCACGACTGCTTGAACCGGTGGCCGCCGGGCAGGTTCCCGAGGGTCTCGCAACTTTGGCCGGGCATTTGAAGCTGCTTCAACTGGAGACGACCCCGGGTGGCGTGATCAAGGGACACCTCACCGGCGAACTCTTCACTGCCCGCAAAGCACCGAAAACAAAGTAAGGCTAAGCCAGCCCAATCCCCTTTCATTGGGCGCATTCACGCCCGGCCGCCGGAGCGCCGATCTCCCGATCGGCCTGAGTTGGAGATACTGCCCAAACCCGCCGATTCGGGTGGCGTGCGAGCGGCACCTGCGTGGTTGGAAATTCACGTAGGCCTGCGCTCGACTCTGCGGCGCGGCGGGTGAAAGCTCGCCGCCGCTGAAACGCCATGAGCCAACCCACCTCCGCCGCCGGTAAACTGAAGCTGCGTCTGACCCCGGCCGCCGAACGCGCGGTGCATGGCGGGCATCCGTGGGTGTATGCCGATCGCATCCGCGAGATCAACCGCCCCGGTGCCGCCGGCGAGCTGGCCATCGCGTATGATCGCCAGGATCGCTTCATGGCCATCGGTTTGTACGATCCCGACTCGACCATTGCACTGCGGGTGTTGCATACGGGCAAACCGGTTCAGCTCGATGACGCCTGGTGGCGCGAACGGCTGGCGATTCCGTTGCGCGAAAGGGCGGCGCTGTTTGACGAAACGACCACCGGCTACCGCTGCGTGAATGGCGAGAGCGACGGCTGGCCGGGCCTCGTGCTGGACCGTTACGCCGGCTGCTACGTGCTCAAGCTCTACACCGCGGCGTGGTTTCCGCACCTTGAACGCATCGCCGGTTTGATCCTGGACCAATGCCAGCCCGCGAGCTTGATTCTACGTCTGAGCCGCAACATCCGGGTGACGGCGGAAACGGTCGGCCTTGCGGATGGACAGCTCTTGCGCGGTGAATCGGTGACTGCGCCGGTCACTTTTCGCGAACACGGCCTGCTCTTTGAAGCAGACCTGATTCGCGGGCAGAAGACCGGATTCTTCCTCGATCAACGCGAGAACCGCCGACTGGTCGGTGAGCTCGCGAAGGGTCGTGATGTTCTGAACGTCTTCAGCCACGCCGGAGGATTTTCGGTTCATGCCGCTGCCGCCGGCGCGAAGTCCGCAACCGACCTCGACATCAGCGCGCATGCCCTGGCGGCGGCGAAGCGCAACTTTCAATTGAACGCCGGCCAGCCCGCCGTCGCCGGGTGTAACCATCACATCATTCAAGCGGATGCCTTTGAGTGGTTCGCCGCGAATACCCGCTTGGCTTACGACCTCGTGATCATCGATCCGCCGTCGTTGGCCAAACGGGAAGCGGACAAAGCGGAGGCACTCGGTGCCTATGAACGCCTCGCAATCGCGGGGGCGAGGCTGCTTCGGCCCGGTGGCGTCTTGGTGGCCGCGTCGTGTTCCGCGCATGTCGGAGTCGGGGAGTTTTTTCAGATCGTGCGGGAATCCGTCCGCCGCGTGCCGGGTCGCTTCGAGGAGGTTCGCACCACCGGTGACGCACCCGATCATCCCGCGCGCTTCCCCGAGGCCAAATACTTGAAGTGCATTTTTATGCGGCTTGAGAAACGCAGCCAGTAGCAGCCGACGTAAGGGGGCTCAATGCTGGTGCGCCCGCGAAGACGATTGAAACCTCTCGCCAGCGGTCGCGGCGAGTTCACATCCCCAATTCGCCCTGCTCGTCTTTGAGCAGGTGATGGAGCATGACCTTGGGGCGGTTCAGGAAATCGCGCGTCACCCGGTAATGCGCGGTCTCCTCGTAGGCCACGCGTCGCATGCCCGTTTCGTCGCACTCGTAAATCCACGCTTCGGGATAACTCAGGAGAATCGGCGAATGCGTGGCGATGAGGAACTGGCAGTTGTCGGCGATCAACCGGTGCAGCAACACCAGCGCCGTCATCTGGCGATGCGGCGACAGCGCCGACTCCGGCTCATCGAGCAGGTACAGGCTGTCGCCCTGGAACCGGTGGTTCATGAGCGCCAAGAAGGCTTCACCGTGCGAACACTGATGGAGTGAAACGCCGCCATAGTTGTCGATGAACGGCCTTCGCCCGCCGGGTTCCTTGTCCAAGCGATCCACCTCGGTGGCGACATTGTAGAAGCTCTCGGCACGGAGAAAAAAGCCGTCGTGCGCGCGGAACTTCGAGCGCTCCAGCACCAGATAGTCGTTCAGCTCGGAATGGGAAGCGCGGGTGGCGAAGTTAAAAGTTTTCGTGCCGCCCTCCGCGTTGAAGCCCCACTTCACGGCGATGGCCTCCAGTAACGTCGATTTGCCCGAACCATTCTCGCCGATGAGGAACGTAACCTTGGGGTGCAATTCGAGTCGGTCCAGATGGCGCACCGCCGGGATCGCGAAGGGATATCGGTCAAAAGCCGGCACCGCGTCCCGCTTCAGGCGGACGGCGGTGAGGTAGCCGGGGAAGTTCATCTCAGTTTCAGTCGTTCACCTGAAAGACCAGGCGCGTCCGATCTTTACCAAAGAGTTCTTCAGCACAGGACATTGTGCGCAGCACGAGGCGAACTGAGCGGTGAAGACTATCAGGAGCAACCCCCATGTGAGTGAGAGCTGCTTGAATCTCCGAAAGCGTCAGCCAGCTTACGTTGTAGTCCCCCGCGATATCCTTCAGCGCTTTAGGGATCTCACACCCGGTATGGGGAAGCCCGCGACACGGGAACAACGGCTTTCGATCTGACTGATTGCGCACCCCAATTATCGCGGCAAAAAAGGCGTAATGTCTTCCTTCACTGAAGCCAATATCCCACGTCAAATCCCAAGTCGATGGATCATTCGTGAACGGCTCCTCGTCCACCGAAGTGTTATCATCGATCTGAAGAAATGCATTGATGCTGGCACCCATGGCCTCACTCCTTGCTCGCGGTTTCTACCGCCTCAAGAGGTCCCTCACATCCACGCTTACGTCGGGAAATCCCGCGGGACTTGCCTGCTCGCCGGCACGGAGCACCGTCTTTGAAGCGTACCCCTCGAAGTGCGGTTCGCGATACACCTCCATGGTCAGTTCATTGAGATTCACGATCCACAGCTCGGAAATGCCGGCCCGGCCGTAGGCGGGCAGCTTAGTCTCGCGGTCCTGATCCAAGGTCGAATCGGAAACTTCAATCAGCAGGAGCACGTCGTCTGGTCCGGGGTGTCTCCGACGATAGAAGTCCGCCGCTGGCCGGAGCAGTGCCACGTCCGGTTGCGGCTCCGAATGATCGTTCAGCCTGACTGGATCTTGCACCCCCAGGTTCCAGCGTCCGTTGGCTGCGGCCGAAAACACATCAATCAGGTATTTGGTAACTCCTCCATGAAATGGTCCGATGGGTGACATATCGATGATTTCCCCGTTGAGCAACTCGACCCGCGCGTCCGGGCGCAGCACACCTGTCTCCGCCATCCGGTAATACTCCGTCACCGTGAAGCGATGTTTGGTCGACCCAATCATGGTGAGAGGTTAGTCAATCAATCCGGCATCTGCAATCCGACTTTCGGCGCCACCTGCGCCACGTCCTTGTCGCCGCGGCCGGAGAGGTTGACGATGATCAAGTCGTCCTTCGACATCTGCGGCGCGCGTTTGATCACCTCCGCCACGGCGTGCGAGGACTCCAGTGCCGGGATGATGCCTTCGAGTCGCGCGAGTTTCATGAACGCCGCCAGCGCCTCGTCGTCTTTCGCGTAGCTGTATTGCACGCGGCCCTCGTCGTGCAACCACGCGTGCTCGGGTCCGACGGCCGCGTAATCGAGCCCCGCGCTGACACTGTGCGTGGATTGAATCTGGCCATTCTCGTCCTGCAAAATAAAGCTACGCGTGCCCTGCAACACGCCGAGCGATCCGCCGTGAAACCGCGCCGCGTGTTGCTCGGGCGTGATCCCCAAGCCGCCCGCCTCGACCCCGATCATCTTCACGCTGGCGTCGTTGAGGAATGGATAGAACAGGCCGATCGCATTCGAGCCGCCGCCGACGCAGGCGAGCAGCAAGTCGGGCAATCGTTCTTCCTTCTCCAAAATCTGCCTGCGCGCTTCGTCGCCGATCACGCGCTGGAAGTTGCGGACCATCACCGGATACGGATGCGCGCCGTACGCCGTGCCGAGGATGTAATGCGTGCTGCGGACGTTCGTGACCCAGTCGCGCATCGCCTCGTTGACCGCTTCCTTCAACGTCTTCTGACCCGCTTGCACGGCCACAACTTTCGCGCCGAGCATGTTCATGCGATAGACGTTGAGCCGCTGCCGTTCGCAATCGACTGCGCCCATGTAGATCACGCACTCCATGCCGAACATCGCGCTCACCGTGGCGGTGGCGACGCCGTGCTGGCCGGCGCCGGTCTCGGCGATGATCCGCTTTTTGCCCATGCGCTTCGCCAGAAGGATCTGGCCCATCGCATTGTTGATCTTGTGCGCGCCGGTGTGGAGCAAGTCCTCGCGCTTGAGATAAATCTTGGCGCCACCCAGTTCGCGGGTGAGGCGCTCGGCGTGATAGAGCGGCGTCGGGCGGCCACAGAACTCGCGGAGGTAATAGTTCAGCTCGCGCTGGAACTCAGGGTCTTTTTGCGCGCGAAAGTATTCCGCCTCCAACTCTTGGAGCGGGTGCATCAACGTCTCGGGTACATAACGTCCGCCGTACGGCCCGAAGTGACCCCGCGCGTCCGGCAACGAATCAGTAGCAACAGCACTCATGTCCGGCGAAGCTAGCCGAGGTCGGGAAGGGGAGAAAGTGGGAATTTGGGCATGCCGCTTCCGGCCAGTTTACGCAAACCAAGATTTCCAGTAACAACCTCCTGAAAATGCTTCTGTTGGTTGCAGTGAACGAATAGAAGCCATGAGTACCAATTTGAACGAAACGAACCAATGCCCCAGTTGCGGCCAGCCGATACCGGTTGGCCTTCTAGCCGGCCTTTGCCCGGCCTGCCTGTTTGCCCAGGGCGCTGATACCGAACAGGCACAGACCAAGGCGCGGGTTCGGTTCGAACCACCGAAGCTGGCCGAGATTTCGCGCCTGTTTCCGCAACTTCAAGTGCTCGAACTGCTCGGTGCCGGCGGCATGGGTGCCGTCTACAAGGCTCGGCAACCGGCGCTCGATCGACTGGTCGCGCTGAAGGTGTTGCCGGCCGGCGGTGGAGTCGGCTCGACCGAGCGCTTTAATCGTGAAGCCCGGGCGCTGGCCAGGCTCAGCCATCCGAACATCGTCGGGGTGCATGAGTTCGGGCAAGTCGAGGGGCTGCACTTTTTCATCATGGAATTTGTGGACGGTGCGAACCTCCGGCAGCTCGAAAAGACGGCCCGCCTTTCGCCGCGCGAGGCGCTCCAGATCATCCCGCAGATCTGTGATGCGCTCCAATACGCGCACGATGAAGGCGTGGTGCATCGCGACATCAAGCCTGAGAACGTGCTCGTCGATCGCAGGGGCCGCGTGAAGATCGCTGACTTCGGGCTGGCGAAGATTGCCGATCCCGATCCCGAAGCGACGCGACTCACCGTCGAGGGCCAGGTAATGGGCACCCCGCATTACATGGCGCCTGAGCAGGTCGAACGACCGCTCGCGGTCGATCATCGCGCGGACATTTATGCGCTCGGCGTGGTGTTCTATGAAATGCTGACGGGCGATCTGCCACTCGGAAAGTTCGCGCCGCCGTCGCGCAAGGTGAAGTTGGATGTGCGGCTCGACGACATCGTGCTGCGCGCCCTGGAGAATGATCCCGAACGCCGGTATCAGCAGGCCAGTGAGGTCAAGCAGAGCGTGGCAACCGTGGTCGATTCGCCCGGGGCGGAAGCCGGCGCGCCGGCCGGCAGTTCGGTGACGGCCGAGCAATACGTCCGCTGGCTGGGCATTCCCGTGGCGGTGGAGCGCAATGGAGTGCGCGAAGTGAACTTTCAAGGGGCGATGGCCGCGACCTTTGTCGTCATGATGTGCGCGGCCGCGGCCCACATGTTCGTGCGCTGGGCCGCGGGGCGAGAACATGCGCTCTCCGCCTGGGTGGTGTTGGCGGGCCTCGTCACCATTGTGTTCGGCATTCGCCAGGCGATGAACCAGCCCCGTGAGGACGACAAGGGCGTCGCCGGCCGACAAGTCGCGCGGGATGCACTGTGGTTGGCAGGCATGGTGGCATTCATCGTCGGCAGTCACTATGGCATGGCGAACTGGATGGATGCGCGAAGGGACGCACGCGGCAAGGTTCCCGCGCAGGTGGCCAAAATTGTTTCCGCCAGCGGCACGCTCGCGGCCGCGCTCCCCAACGGCACCACCATTGAACTACTGGGGCTCGCAAATGGCAATGCCGCCCCAAACCAATGGTGGCGGCCCGACGGCACGCCCATGCCCAACACCATTCTCGATATCCAGGGACCGGCGGAAATGCAGGACAATGACCGGCCGCACACCAAGTTCGCGTTCAAAGTCAACGGCTCAATGCGGGCGATGGAGACTGCCACCTACGAGTTTGAACCTTCGGTAGGCATCTCCGCGGGCGGCGAGGTGTGGGAGAATGGCGGGAAGGTCGCTGGTGGCTGGCCGATCGTCGCGGCATGGGCCTACGTGACGAACCAGGCAACGCTCCGCTTTGGATTGTGCTTCGATACCTGGCGAAACATCGCCGTCTTTACTCCTGACAAGCCCTCGCTCACCGAAACCTTGACGATGGCCGGCGATCCGAAGTGGATCGCCAACTTGAACCACTACAGTGATGACGGCAGCAACACGCTCGTCACCGCCGTGTTGAACAACGACATGAAGGACTGGCGCATGCGCATCGTCGCCGTGGACTCCGAGGGCAAGGAGCATCCCTATAGCCGGGGGAGTGGAACGCCGATGGAGGACTCCGCGACCTGGACCTGCACGTTTCCGAATCTGACTGTGGATCGCATCCGGCAGTTCAACGTGCAGGTGCAGCCGGTGCATTGGGTGGAGTTTCGGAATGTGGCGTTGAGTGGCGACCACCCCTTGCCGGAGGCGAAGCAGGCCACGCAACGTGCTACGTTCAATGCCGCAACCGGCGTGATGTCGGCAAGACTGCCCGGAAATGGCGCGCTGGAACTGCTGGCCATCTCCGACTCGGCCGCCGTGCCCGGGACTTGGTGGCGTCCCGACGGCGGGCGCCTCACAAACGAAGCTTTCCAGGTGTCAGGTCTGCTCGATGGTGCCACCCCTACCAACGTGGTCCGAAGAGATTTCGCATTCCGCATCGTCGGCAATCCACCGGGGATTGACGCCCCGGTTTTTGATTGCGACCCGGCGATCAACCCCTCGTTTGGTGGCATCGTGCGGGAGAATGGTCGGGCGATAGCCGGCGGCTGGGCGATGCGTGACATCTGGGCACCGGACACGCGTTCGGCGACGTTGCGAATGGGCTACGGGCTGGGCCCCTGGCGAACGGTCCTGGCCTACAATCCAACGATACAGACTTCCGACCCGCGATCCTCAACGACCGACCCGGATTGGATGGCAAGTATCTTCGACGTCGGCGCCACGAATGGTGGTCTCCAGGTAACGGCAAGTCTGGGACCGGAGAGTCTGGCATTCCTCGACGGAACGGATCGCTCCCTGACGATCTCGCCGGGAAGACACGCCTGGAACTGGCGACTCCGGCTCGTGGTAGTGGATCGCGCGGGAACCGAACACGAGCACAGTTGGGTCGAGTCGCGTCCCGTTCCGGAATCTGAACCTTGGCAATCGATGCTTTGGCAATTCCAGTTTGTGGGACTGTCGCGAGCCGCGACCAGCGAGGTGCGTATCCAGGTCCAACCGTTGCGTTGGGTGGAGTTTCGGAATGTGGCGTTGCAACCGGCGAGCGCATTGCCCGCAACCGGCCCGCAACACACGAACCTGACCTTCGGCCCGGTGCGGGAGATCACCTTCGATGAACTGCTCGATCTGGACACCGGCCGGACTGCGGCGTTCCCGCCTGGCAAGCCGGGTGAGAATCCTTTGGCCGGCATTGGTGAGAGTGTTCTCTGGGCCCAGGAAAACGGATTCGATGTGGTTGCGGAGGCGGGAATGCTGGGCGTCCTCAACTTGGAACTCGTGAAATTGCAGGATTCAGACTGGGATGCTCTGAGTCCGGAACTGATTATGAATCGACTGCTTCACCTTAGCCCATACCGTGAGCGCCACTTGGAACTGCGGGAAGGGGAGTTTCCGGTGAACTTCGCATTCCGGACCCGCGAGAAAGCCGTTGGCATTCTTCAACTCGCGCCCGTCAGTGACGCCGGTGCAGGCGCAAGGGTGCGCTACAAGCTGGCGCTTGCCCCCGGCACTGACGGCCATGAATGAAGGCGAGCCATCGTCCTCCGAGGAGACACCACGCGCGGACATCTTCGTCACCACGCGCTGGACGGTCGTGCTGCAGGCCGGTCGCAAGTCGTCGCCCCATTCCGACCGCGCGCTGGCCGATCTCTGCCAGCAATACTGGTATCCGCTCTACGCTTATGTACGCCGCCGCTGCGCGTCGCGTGAGGATGCCGAGGATCTGACCCAGGCGTTCTTCGCTAAGTTTCTGGAAAAGAATTACCTCGAAGGCCTCAGCGCCGAGCGCGGGAAGTTCCGCGCGTTCCTGCTCGCCGCGTTAAAGCACTTCCTCGCCAACGAATGGGACAAGGCCGGCCGGCAGAAGCGCGGCGGGGGCGTGCAACACCTTTCGCTCGACTGGCAGCAGGCGGATGAGCGGTTTCATTTCGAGCCGCCCGATCACGCCACGCCGGATCGTCTCTTCGATCGCGAGTGGGCGTTCGCGTTGCTCGAGCAGGTGATCCAGCGATTGCAGGCCGAGTGCGCCGCCGAAGGTCGGGCCAAACTTTTCGCGCAGGCAAAGGGCTACCTCATGGTGGGCGAAGCCGTAATCCCCTACGCCGAGGCGGCGGCGAAGCTGGACATGGACGAAGGTGCCGTCCGCGTCGCGGTCCACCGTCTGCGCAAGCGCTATCGCGAACTGCTCCGGGAGGAGATCGCCCAGACCGTGAATGAACCGGCGCAGGTGCAGGAGGAATTGCGCTCGTTGCAGGCAGCGCTGGGGGGATGAGACTGCGGCGTCGAACCAGCGATCATTCGCCGGCAGGGCGCGTTGAAACTGGCTCGAACTCGAAGTAGGCGAAGTTGTTGCCTTTGCCGTAATGAAAGGTCAGCCGTTGCCGGCCCGCCTCAGGAAACGTGATGGTCCCGATCTCGGCGAGGTTCCAGTGATGATAACTCGCCGTTGGCACGGGCAGGCGACAGGTGGTGACCGGCTGGCCGTTGAGCTCGAATGTCACCGAGTTGGTCTGGAAGGCGTACAACGCCTTGATGCGGTAGGTGCCCGGCTGGTTCACATTGACCGTGTAGTTGCACCACTCGCCATTCTCGGTCCAGCCGATGTAGAGCTGGTTGATGTGCGGGCTCACCTGGTTGGTGTGATTCAAATCGGCCCAATCCTTCACGAAGGAAAGATCAACGCCCTCGCCCTGGCGAAAATGCCAGATGTATTCGCCGGCGTGCGCCCGCTGGTGACCGGCTTCCAGATTCAATTTCCCGCTGCCGTTGTTGACGGCGTCGGTGTCGTGATAGGCCACGCCTTCGCCGCCGAGATCGTAGAGCGCGGCTTGAACAATGCCCGGGATGTTCGGTGGGCCTGCTTTGTGAACCGGGTCGGCGAACGGCTGCCCCTGATAACCGGCGGGAATGGCCGCGCCCAAGACCAGAGTGGCCACGAGACAGGGAAGTGCGATTGCTGCGCGAACCGGGTGAGTCATGGCCGAAAGGCTACCTTCGCTGCGGCTGACGTCAGCAATTTTCCCAAGCTGAGCCAGGCGCGACTCAGGCGAACAACTCCGGCAACCGTCGCCGCATCGCCGGTTCCGACGCGCGCAGGATATTCCTCAATTGCTCAGGTTGCACCGCACCGTGCTGGAAACGACGCTTTGGATAGACCGGCATGTCGAACCCGGTGATCTGCTTGATGCCGCTAGCGACGACCGCTCCCTTCAACTCATAGAGTTTGGTGTGATCGTAGCCCGTCATCTCGATGAACGGAATTCCTTCCGCCACGGCCATCACGCTCGGGCGAACGAAGGGGCTGAACGCATCGAAGCCAAATTGCCGTGCCGGCGCGTAGGTGCGCAGGTAGCCGCGGCTCAATCCGCCGCTGTAGGTGAGCGAGTGCTTGATCTTACCGACGCCCCAACCTTCCTGGTAGAGCATCTGATTGTGCAACACGCTGCGGATGGTCAGCTCGGGGTTCTCCTCGATCGGATAGTCCTTCAAGTTCTCGTCGCCGCCATCGCCATCGAGCATGAACTTCCAGTGCGGATACCGCTCGCGGATGCCGCGCAACAACGCGATGCCCATCGCCGCGCATTCGACATCAAGCGGCTTGTAGTCCTCGAGGATGCGCAAGGTTTCGTCGAGGTTCAGCGACTCGGGCCGGGCTTCGATCGCTTCGAGGAACAGCTCGAGGTCAACGGCTTTCAGGAAATCGCGCGCTTGCTTCAAGTCATCGCCACCGCCGAGCGACAGCGTGAAGGCTTTGAGCCGGCTCGGGTTCACGCCCAGCTTTAGCATCGCGTGATACGTGGTGAGAAACACCGCGCCGCTGTCGATGCCGCCGGAGAAGCAAACGCCAATCGGTTCCCTGGTCGGAACGCTGCCCAGCCATTTGCCAATCTCGTCCGCGAGTGCGCCGATGTAATTCCGTCCGATCGTGGCGATGTCGTGCGGCTGGGTGTTGTGCTGGGGATCAAAGAAACGCGTGTAGGCCGGGTCCGGGTCCGGGCAGCCAATCAACTGTATCTCGACGAGGTGATGCGCCGGCACCATGCGCGTGTAGCTCGGGTGAAACTGATCTTCAAAGCCCTCGGACTTGAGCCACGCATAGATGGCGTCCATGCGATCGGCCACGACGAGCGCCGGGCCCTCGTGACGTTTGGCGAGGAAGTAACGCATCGGCCGGTCGAGCGACCGCGCCATGCGGACGGTTTTGCCCGACTTGGCGACAAGGCAGAACGAGCCATCGATGCCGAGCACAGCCTGGGGATCGGCGGACAGCACGCGGGCGCGAGCCTCCTCGACGGTGAGGTTGTGGATGCGGTTCAGGGTTGGATCAAGCAGATCAACGACGCGTTCGACGTATTGGTTCATAGGCGGCAATTGGCTGCCGCGAAGAAGATCAAACGGCAGCCGAAATTGCGATGTGCGTTTCACGGCACAGGCAGATTCTTGGGACGAACTGGTTTGGTCACGGGGCAGACGGTCTCGACGTGCGATTCTCGACCGTCACCAGCAATTAACCGGACCGATGCAGAGGGAAACCACGAATGAACACCAAGCGACACGAATCAGCGCCGATCGAAGCAACGTTGGGCCTCGAAATTCTTGGCCCCTGTTTGGTGAACCCTGGCGCGGCCGTCGGGTGGCCAAGGATCGCCCGCCTTTATTCGTGGGGATTCGTGTCCCTTCGTGGTTGAACTGAATGGTTTCGGCTTAACGCCTCGACGCAGAATTGTTCATTGAGCCCGTCCTCGCCTCCTGAGTATCGTTCGCCCGCTTGAATACCCGATCGATTTCTTTATGCGCAGTTTTTGCGGCGACAACTATTAGCCTCGCGCCCGGCTGTCGGACGGCAACCTCTGACTCCGCCGCGCCGGATGCCCGGGTCATTTCCACCAGGGAACTTGTCGGTCGCTGGCAGACGAACCATATCGTCACCCCGGTGAATCAGATCCTGACGCCCGCCGGCTTGCAGGTCGATCTGCCCGAGATGCGACCGCAGGCGCTGGCTTTGAGTCCTGATGGCCGGCTGCTCGTGACCGCCGGCAAGACTTCTGAGCTGGTGCTCGTCGATCCGGTTTCGGGAGAGATTTTGCAGAAGGTTCCTTTGCCTTCCGACCAGGCGACCGATCCCACCGCCGATGTTGTTTCATCGCACATTCTCGACCCGGACAAGGACGGTCAGTTGAGCTTCACCGGTTTGATCTTCTCACCGGACGGCAAGCGCATCTATCTCTCGAACGTGAACGGCAGCATCAAGGTGTTCGACGTCAGCGCGAACGGCGCGGTGGCCGGGCGTTTCTCGATCAGCCTGCCCAAGGCCAACGCGCCGAAACGTGAAGCAGAAATTCCGTCAGGCCTTGCACTGTCAGGGGACGGGCGACGGCTCTACGTGGTGTTCAATCTCTCGAACCGCTTGGCGGAATTGGATGCGCTCACCGGCGAGTTGTTGCGCGCGTGGGACGTCGGCTTCGCGCCGTACGATGTGGTGCTCGCGGGCGACAAGGCCTACGTCAGCAACTGGGGTGGCCGCCGTCCCGACGCGACCAGCGTGACTGGACCCGGCGGACGCGGGACGTTGGTGCGGGTTGATCCGGTGCGCCATATCGCCAGCGAAGGTTCGGTTTCGGTGATCGACTTGAAACAGAACCGCGTGCTGAAGGAAGTGCTGACGGGATTACACGCGTCGGCGCTGGCAGTCGCGCCGGGCGAGCGGCACGTCGTTGTGGCCAACGCTGGCAGCGATACGCTCAGCGTGATCGACACGCGCACCGACGAGATCGTCGAGACCATCTGGAGCAAGCTGACGCCCGGCGAACTCTTCGGGGCCAGCCCGAACACACTGGCTTTTGATGAATCCGGGCGGCGGTTGTATGTCTGCAACGGCACGCAGAACGCCGTCGCGGCGGTGCGCTTTCGTCCCGGCAAATCCGAATTGGAGGGCCTGATTCCCGTGGGCTGGTTTCCCGGCGCAATCGTTCACGATACGCGGCGGGGCTCGCTGTACGTCGCGAACATCAAAGGCATCGGGCCCGGTCGCCCGCGCAAGGGCAACGGCAAGCTGGAAGCCAACTCGCACCAATACTACGGCTCGCTGTCGCTCTTGAAGAAACCCAGCCGCCGTTCGTTGGCGTCGCTCACGCAAGTTGTTATCCGCAACTATCGCGAGCCGGCCTTGCAGGCGGCGCGCTTGCCGGCGCGACCGGATCAACCCGCGCGGCCAGTACCTGAACGGGTCGGCGAACCGAGCGTGTTCAAGCACGTGGTTTACATCATCAAGGAGAACCGCACCTATGATCAGGTCTTGGGCGACATTCCGGAGGGCAACGGCGATCCCGAGCTGTGCATCTTCCCCGAGCAGATCACGCCGAACCAGCATCGGCTCGTGCGCGATTTCGTCCTGCTGGATAATACCTATTGTTCCGGCATCCTCAGCGCGGACGGTCATCAATGGGCGAACACGGCGTTCGCGACGGACTACATGGAGAAGAGCTTCGCCGGCTTCCCGCGCAGTTATCCGGACGGCATGGAAGACGATGATGTGGACGCGCTGGCGTATGCACCGAGCGGATTCATCTGGGACCACGCCCTCGCCCGTAAGAAGACCGTCCGCAGCTACGGCGAGTTCGCGATCACCGAGAAGCGCTGGCGTGACGCGAACCGGAAGGACAAGTTCGACTTCACGGCGCATTGGAAAGATTTCCTGGCGGGCAATCGCGACCTCCAGATCTGGAGTCGCCCGGCGGTCGAGTCGTTGCGCGGCCATATCAACACGAACACGGTGGGCTGGGACATGAACATTTCCGACCAGTTTCGCGCGGCGGAGTTCATCAAAGAACTGAAGCAGTTCGAACAAACCGGCGCTCTGCCGCACCTGACGATCATCTGTTTGCCGAACGATCATACGTCGGGCACCGATCCCGGAGCGCCCACGCCGGCAGCGCAAGTTGCCGACAACGACCTGGCGTTTGGGCGGATCGTCGAGGCGCTCAGTCACAGCCGGTTCTGGAAGGAGACCTGCATCCTCGCGATCGAGGATGATCCGCAGGCGGGCTGGGATCACGTGAGTGGCTATCGCACGACGGCGTATGTGGTCAGCCCCTACACTAAGCGGAAGGCGGTCGTAAACACGCAATACAACCAGACCAGTTTGCTGCGCACGATGGGGTTGATCCTCGGCCTGCCGCCGATGAACCAGATGGATGCGAGCGCCACGCCGATGTTCGATTGCTTCACGGAGACGCCGGACTTCACGCCGTTCGTCGCGTTGCCGAACAACGTGCCGCTCGACGAGTTGAATCCTGATCCGAAGCAGATCGCCGATCCGTTGCTCCGCCGGAACGCCCAGGCCTCGGCGAGGTTGCCGCTGGAGAAGATCGATCAATGTCCCGAGGACCTGATGAACCGCATTCTCTGGCACGCGATGAAGGGCTCGGCGGCGCCGTATCCGGAATGGGCCATCACGGCGGTGAAGGACGAGGACGACGACGATGAATGAGGCCGCGCTGGCCGGCATTCGGCCGGGAACTTGACACCGTCTGGACTTCGGCAATCCTGCCCGCTGATGAACACCGTTTTGCACCGCTACCTGATGGCCTTCTGTTTGCCGGCGGTGGCCGCAATCGCCGCCCCGGCCGATGACTGGACTCAGTGGCGCGGGCCCAATCGAGACGGCCTCGTGACCGCTGCCGCATGGCCCGCCGTGCTGGATGAGACCGCCCTGAAGAAATCCTGGCGGAGCGAGTTCGGGCCGAGTTACTCCGGGCCGATCGTCGCGGGGGACAAGGTCTTCATCACTGAGTCGAAGAACGACACTGAGGAACACGTCTACGCGCTCGACCGGCAGACCGGGAAGCAGCTTTGGCACGCGCAATGGGAGGGCTACGTCAAAGTGCCTTTCTTCGCGAAGAAAAACGGCGACTGGATCCGGGCCACCCCGGCTTTCGACGATGGTCGGCTTTACGTGGCGGGCATGCGCGATCATCTCGTTTGCCTCGACGTCGCCACCGGCCAGGTGATTTGGGAAAAGGATTTCGTGAAAGAGCTCAAGACGCCCGTGCCTGACTTTGGGTTCGTCAGTTCACCGTTGGTGGTGGGTGACGCGGTTTACGTCCAGGCCGCCGCCTCGTTCGTGAAGCTCGACAAGCTGACGGGTGAAGTGAAGTGGCGCTCGTTGCAGGACAAAGGTGGCATGTGGGGCAGCGCCTTCAGTTCGCCGGTGTTCGTGCGCCTGGCGGGCCAGGATCAGCTCGTGATGCAATCGCGCGAGAAGCTGGCCGGCATTCATCCCGAGACCGGGGCCGTGCTTTGGGAGCAGCCGATCAAGGCGTTCCGCGGCATGAACATTTTGACGCCGCTCGTACACGGCGATCGCGTTTTCACGACGGCCTACGGCGGCCAGGCCCAGCAGTTTGAGATCAGCCGCCAGGGCGACGCCTTCGCCTGCAAGGAAAGCTGGTCTGTCAAGGCGGAGGCCTATATGTCGTCACCGCTGCTGATCGATGGCCACATCTACCTTCATCTGCGTAACCAAAGATTTGTCTGCCTCGACTGGCAGACCGGCCAACAGCGCTGGGAATCTGAAAAGAAGTTCGGCCAATACTGGAGCCTCGTTGGCAACGGCCGGCAAATCCTCGCGCTGGATGAAGACCGGAAGCTGCACCTGATCAAGGCGAACGCGGAGAAGTTCGAGCTCGTCGCCTCCGCGAAAGTGGCTGACGAGGAGTCCTGGGCTTACCTGGCCGTGGGTGGTGATGAGATCTTCGTGCGAGACTTGAAAGGGGTGACCGCGTTCAGGTGGCAGGTCCCGACCGCGAAGGTGACTGCGAATTGATCAGTGCATGGCGCCGGCGGTGGCGACTTTTTGGCGTTGCTCGATCTGTTGGATGGCCCAGGCGGCGTGCTCGCGAATCAGCGGCTCCGCGTCGTTGAGCACCCGCGTGAGAGCCGGCAGTGCGGAATGGTCGGCGACATTTCCCAGCGCCACGCAGACGTTGCGGAGGATGCCGCGGCGCTTGGTGCGGAGCAGCGGGGTGCCGGCAAAACGTTGCTTGAAGCCCGCGTCGTCCAGCGCCAGCAACTCCAGCAGGTCGGGCTGATCGAGCTCGGCCTTCGCCTGGTCTTTCATCAAGCGCCCTTCCTGCGCGAACTTGTTCCAAGGACACACTGCCAGACAATCGTCGCAGCCGTAGATGCGATTGCCGATGGCTTTCCGAAATTCTTCCGGAATGGATCCCTTCAACTCGATCGTCAGGTAGGAAATGCACTTGCGGGCATCGAGCTCGAACGGCGCCGTGATGGCCTGCGTGGGGCAGGCCGTGAGGCAGCGCGTGCAACTCCCGCAACGATTCTTCCCGGGCGCGTCGGGGTCCAGTTCGAGCGTGGTGATGATCTCGGCGAGGAAGAACCAGTTGCCCAGCGATCGGCTGATGAGGTTGGTGTGTTTGCCCACGAAACCCAGACCCGCGCGTTGCGCCAGATCACGCTCCAGCAACGGCCCGGTATCGACATACCACAGCGAGCGCGTGCCCGTTGGGCCGAGGGAATCGATGAGGTTCGCGAGCGATGCGAGCGGACCTTTGAGCACATCATGATAATCCGTGTGCCGGGCGTAGCGCGCGACGATTCCGGAAGGGCGACATTCCTGTCGCCCCGTGCAGCGGGCCGAGGCATCGGACTGGGCGGCAGGAGTCCCGCCCTTCCGCGCATAGCTCACGGCGAGCGTGATGATCGACTTCGCGTTTGCGAGCACCTGCTGCGGATCGATCCGTTTGTGCGCGTTGCGTTGCAGGTAAGCCATCTCGCCCTGCCGGCCGGCCGCGAGCCAGCGCTCGAACTTCGCCGCGTGCTCCGGCGCCAACGCCGAAGTGACCCGGCAGTCGTCGAAGCCGAGTTTCAGTGAGTGTTGTTGAATCAACGCCTTCATCGCCCAGGCCCTGACCGGCTAGCGTCGTCACACAAAAGAGAGGATGGGGCTGCGCGGCAGCACAGCCCTACCTTCATTGGTAGGTCGGAGCGGCTGCTCCGCCGTGACTTCTCACTCCGGCAGCTCATGATTCCACTCGCTACTTCTTTGCGCTCTTTGCGCCTTCTCGTGGCCATTGTCTTGTTGTCACTTCCCCGGCCCACCGCGCACTTGTTCAAAGTGAATGATGATCTGGTGCATCACTTCCTTGATGTTCCTCAGCTCCGTGCCGATGAGGAGGTCGGCTTGCTTGTAAACACTCTCACGCTGGGCGAGCAGTTCACGGATGCGCGCCAATGGATCGGGGTGATTGAGCAACGGCCGGTGGGAAGAGTGGCGCACCCGCTCGAAGATCGTCTCCGGCGATGCCCACAAGCAGACGGTCAACGCATGCGTCTTGAGCGCGGCCAGGTGATCAGCATTCGCACCGAGACCGCCCCCGGTCGAGAGCACGCACTGGCTGCGCGCCGCCAGCTCGCCAACGATCTGCCTTTCCAGCTCGCGAAAGGCCGGCTCGCCGTCCTGCGTGAAGATGTCGGTGATCGGCTTGCCACCCCGCTGAACAATGAGCTCGTCGGTGTCAATGAACTCAAAATTGAAGTGCGCCGCCAGTGCGCGCCCGACCGACGATTTGCCGGTGCCCATGAAACCGATGAGGGCGAGATTGCGGATGTCGCGAGATGCATGCACCCCGGAGAAGTAACCGACACCGCGACCGCGCGGAAGGATCAATTCTGGATCGCGAGGTGCCGGCGTTTGCAAAAATGGCAAGCTCCGCTAAGGTCGCGCCCGCATGAAAGATCTTACGATGCCCCTTCGGTTTATCGGGCTCATTTTATTGAGTGCAGTCGTCGGAGTGCCCCTCGCGTTGACGGCGGCTGATGAGAAAACGGAGGAGCGTTTCATCCCCAACTACGCCGCGGGCGACGCCTACTATTTGTGGAGCACGCGGACGGATTTTGAATCGACTGCGGGCGCCAGCTTGCAGGTGCAGGAGGCGGGAATCAAAGTGCCGGTGCCTGTCTTCAGCAACGAGCAGTCCCGGGTCACGGCGGGCGTTCACCTGCGCTGGAACGGGCTGGATTTCAACGGTGGCTCAACCTTCACCGAAGCGCTCGACCTCTATCGCCTGCAACTGCCGATCGATTTCTGGCATTCGTTCAATGATCGCTGGAAGGCCTGGGGCCGCATTGAGCCGGGCTTGTTCACTGATTTTGAGAGCGTTGAGGGCGACGCGTTTGCCGTCACCGTGCTGGCGCTGGGGAGCTACCAGTTCACGCCGGAGTTCAGTGCCGCGTTTGGTATCTATTATTCCCGTGACCTTGGCGAAGACCGCGTGCTGCCGGCCCTGGGCGTCATTTGGAAACCCGATCCGCACTGGAACGTGGGGCTCACTTTTCCGCGCGCGAGCGTGGCCTACGCGCCGACCGGCGACTGGTTGTTCAGCATTTTCGCCGCACCCGGCGGCGCCGGTTGGAGCATCACCGACGAAGCCACCGGAGAGAACCAGCGCTTGAACTACCAGAGCTGGCGGACCGCAATCAGCGCCGAGTATCAATTCGCTGAAGTCGGCCCGGCCAAGCTGTGGGGCTTCCTCGCGGGCGGCTTTCAGTTCGGCCAGGAACTGGAACTCAAGGCAGGCGACACGACATTGCTCGAAACGGATCTTGAGAACGGCCAGTTTGTGACAGGTGGTGTGCGGCTGCGTTTCTGAAGTCGCCAGGCGCGGCTTAGGCAGCGCCGAGCATGCGAATTTCCCGTTGCGGGAATGGGATCGAGATGTTGCGCCGGCGGAACTCTTCGACGATGGCTTGGTTGACCTCGCTGACAGTGGGCCCGTAGTCCGGCACGTTGACCCAGGGTTTCACGGCGATGTGGATGGCGGAATCGGCGGTCGCCAGCACGCAGATGACGGGCACCGGTTCCTTGAGGCAGCGGGGATTGGCCTGCAGCACCGACTTGATGGCGGCCAGCGCGACGTTGAGATCGGTGGCATAGGCCACCCCCACCACGAGATTGAGCTGCCGGAGGCGGCCGTAGTTGTGGAGGACTTCACCGACGATCTTGCGGTTGGGGATCACGATGCGCGAGAGGTCGGCATGGCTGAGCGTCGTAACGAAGAGCTCGATGGTTTCCACGCGGCCCTCCTCGCCGACCATCGACACGTACTCGCCCACGCGGAACGGGCGGGTGAAGATGATCGTGAAGCCGGCCACCAGATTGCCCAGCACGCCTTGCATGGCGAGGCCCACGCCCACACCTGCGACGCCCAGACCCGCGACCAGTGGCAGCAGTTGAATCCCAAGATTCTGCAACGCCATCAGGAGAAAGATGCCCATGACCAGCAGGCGAACGAGCCGGATGATCAACATGCGCAGCGGCGGTTCCAGCTCCAGCTTGCCGAGCCAGCGGTGCAGGGTCTTGCCGATCCAGCCGCCGACGAAAAAGCCAACGACGAGGATGAGTATGGCGGTGATCGCCTTCGGGCCGAATTCGACGGCCATGTTCAACAGCTTGTCGACGAGGTTCTGGATGTTTTGGGGATCGAGGGGCATAGCGTTAGTGGGTTGAATGAGTGAAAGACTTTCGGTGGCTGAAGCTTAGCGGCATCACGTCCCCGGGCGAGTCCGATTTCCAATCGGAACTCCGGCGCGAAGCTTACCGGAGCTGAACTGGCAGCGAGACAGGCGTGCCCGCCTGTTCCGCGAGCGCTATCCCGAGGCGTTTGACATCCTGACCGATACCTACGCGCCCATCCTCGCGAAGGTGCCCATCGATCTCACGCGCCAGGAGGCCGGCCGCATCTTGGCCCGCGCACTCACCGTCGGCAACGAGGAGTTCAAGCAGGCCACCGAACTTGTGACGCGCGGTGAGCCCGGGAAAGCGATCACCGCCTTCGAACGCCTGCGCAAAGAATATCCCGGCCCGTGGATCGATCGACGTGCTGGTGAGCGGCTCGCAACACTTTACCCGATCCGTTGACGATCTCTTGGTGCTGCGCGCCCGTTGAGGATGTGTGAAACCGAGGCGTTAAGCCGGAACGATTCCTTTCCGGGGAGCGCGCGCGTCTCGCGTGCCGTGTTCGGCGTCGCGCCGAACACGGTTTGTCTCCCGCCCCGCCCCGTTTGGCTTGCTCACACGCGGCCACCCGCAGGCGTCGCCGGGACGGCTCCGCGGCACGCGAGACGCGTGCCCTCCCCAATCCAACTGCATGGTTCCGGTTAAGCTCAGGCACTCTTGGAATCGGTGCTGCCCACAGCGGCCGCCTTCGAGAGCAGTACGCCGATATTCTCCAGGCAAAAGCGGGACCACGATTCGTAGGTGGACAAGTCCTTCACCGCTTCAGCCACCGCGACAAACTCGGGCGCGACGATCCCGCTGCGGCCGCCAGCGACCGATTCGTCGGGCACCTGCACCACGTGAACGACGCCAAAATGCACGTAGCCCACTTCGGTGCTGTCATCGTTGATGAGCGCGACGGCCGCGTCGTTGGTCACCTCGATGGCGACCTCTTCCAGCAACTCGCGACGCATGCCGTCTTGATAGCCACGATCAGTGGAAAACAGCCCGTGATCCTCCTCGGAGATGTGCCCGCCGATGCCCACGGAGAACAGCCCGTGCAACCGGGTTTCCTGGCCGCCTTTGCCCCGCCGGTAGCGCAGGATCTTGCCGTTGCAGACGATGAGGACGTACGGGATGAGCTGCTTGTAGCGGCGATCCTGTTCGGCCTCGCTGCGGTTCAGGTACAGCAGATGGGCGGAAGCGGTTACGACCGGCAGATACTTCTCGATGTCCAGACAGAGGCCGTGGAACACGCCCAACTTCTCGAACAGGGTTCGCTCAAAACAAAGGACTCTTTCTTCGGTCGCCATAATGATGAATCAGGTGCTTGCGCTTCGGAAAGCGTGCCGGCGACGCCCGCCCTTCACTAGCAAAATGTGCCCGGCGCTCGCCGACGGGCTACCCCTTCTCGGCCACGTAGATTTCCTCGTCCTTCAATCGCTCGGCAATGATCTGGACCGTGCGGGCGATGGAGCCCTGATTGCGTTCCACGACCCGCCGGGCGTTTTCCCCCAGGGCGTTTCGTTTCGCCGGATCAGCGAGCAATTCCGCGATGGCGCCTGCCAGTTCGCCGGCGGACTTCACCTGACAAACGGCCTTTGCATCGAGAAACTCGGGCACGATGCCGCGAAAGTTCTGCATGTTGGGACCGAAGACCACGGCCTTGCCCAAAGCCGCAGGCTCGATCGGATTCTGGCCGCCTTGAGCCGTCAGCGTCTTGCCGACGAAGACCACGGTCGCCACTTCGTAGAAGGCCTTGAGCTCACCCGTGGTGTTGACGACCAGGCAATCGACCGGCCCGTCGGCGCTTCGCCGCTCGCCCAGCTCGGTGCGATAGGCAACGCGCAAGCCCTTTGCCCGCACGGCGCGTCCGGCTTCGCGGGCGCGCTCGTGATGCCGCGGTACCAGCACGAGAAACAGGTTTGGAAAGCGTTCCCGCAAGGTCAGCCACGTTTCCGCGAGCACCAGCTCTTCGCCGTCGTGCGTGCTGCCACCCAGCAGGACGGGGGCATCCGTGGGCACGCCGAGTTCCTTCAGCATCGCTCGCGCATCGACTTTTTTGCCGCCGCCGCCCAGCGCCGCGTCGAACTTCATATTGCCGACGGTATGCACGGCGTCGGGCCGGCAGCCAATTTTGCGGAGGCGTGCGGCGTCCGTTTCGGTGGGACAGCAAACCCGGCTTAAACCGCCGAACAAGCCGCGGAAGACCGAGCCCCACCGTTGGTAGCCGCGGTAGGATTTGTCCGAGATGCGCGCGTTGACGAGGAACGTGGGGACACCCATCGCCTGCGCGCGCCAGAGAAAGTTCGGCCAGACCTCGGCTTCGACGAGGACGATCGCCTCGGGATGAATGGTGCCGAGCGCGCGCTGCACCCATTTCCAGCGGTCGATCGGATAATAGATCTTTTCCACGTGCGCCGGGACGCGGCGGCGCAGTTCGCCCATGCCGGTCGTGGTGGTGGTGGAGACGACGATCTTGAGATTCGGCAACCGGCGTTCGATCTCCTCGATCAGGCGGATGACCAGGTTCACTTCCCCCACGCTCACCGCGTGAATCCACATCACGTGGCGGTTGGTGATGGCTTGCTTGACCTTGGAGCTGTAGCGGCCGAACCGCTGACGAAACCCTTGTTTCCAATTGCCGCGACGCCACAGCTTGAGCAGATAGAAAGGCGCGCCGAGCACCAGGCCGAGGGTCAGGAGAATGTTGTAGAGTGCCCGCATCGCTGGAGTTTAGTCTCGTTCAACGACGGCCCGACCCAAGCGCAACGTATGCGCCGATGGCAAACTGTGGGTGCCGGCAGAAGTCCTCACGCGGGCCTGAGCAAAACGATCCGGCCGCAAATTCGCAAGATGGTTTTTGTCTGCGCCAAGCCGGATCGATTCCATTGAGGGGAGCGCACGCGTCTCGCGTGCCGTGTTCGGCGTCGCGCCGAACACCGATTGAGCTCTGAATTTTTCTGCACTGTTTGGTTTGCCAACCTCCGGCCGCTGGGAGACGTCGCTGAGACGGCTCCGCGGCACGCGAGACGCGTGCGCCCCCCAATCCAACTGCATGGTTCCGGCTTGGGGCCGGTCTGACTGATCAAGACCCAGGTAGCAGCCGAGGTAACGAGGCTCAAGCCTCATGGCAACGTCGACCCACCCAGTTGAAGAATGAGCCTCCTTACGTCGGCGGCTACGAATTTTGTGACGGGCTCCTTGAAGTTCCCCCGAGACGGTGGACAGGGGTGAAAAGAAAAATCCCGCGGCGAGTTACGCCGCGGGATGTGATGGAACGAATCAGCCGTTAAAACTTCTTCGAGACCGTCATGTAAATGAATGGCCCAAGGATGTCGTAGGTTGATTTGTCAGTGTTGTCCTCAAACGACGAGGCGACAATGGGCGGTTCGGCACCCGTGAGATTGTTCACGCCAAGAGCGAAGCGGGTTCCGTCATACCACGCCTTGCTGTCGCGATAGCGACCGATTTCGTAGAAGACCTGACCATCCAGACGGAAGTAAGAGTCGACCTTCCAGGCGCCGCCACTGGTGGTGAAGTCGTTAAGGCCGTCATCAAGACTGGTTTCGTATTCGAGGTTGCTGGGATGCAGCGAGCCCAAGTCATCCACGCTGGGGATATACTGTCCGTTAAGTGAAATGCCGAAGCTGTTTTCACTTACTTGTATCTCCCACGAGACGCCGGCATTGATCACGTATTCGGGAAGGGTTCCCTGGGCTCCGGCGATCCCATTGGCCGACTCGGTGAACTGGCCATCATAGGAATAAGGCCCCCCGCTGACCGGGTCCTGATACTCATAGCTGAGCACGTAGTTGGCACTGACCCAGAAGTCGAAACTTCCGGCGGATTCGGTCGGTAGGAAATAGCGGACCGTGAAGTCGAATCCGTCCGTTTCCGACTGCGCGCCGTTCAAGAGCGGAACATTCAGCACTCCCCAACTACCATCAAGGACCTGGTCGATAGCGGTCGTTGTCAATTGGCTGCCATCGGCACGGAAGTAGTAGGGCTGCCAGGGAGAGGCCGAGCCATTGGCATTCAAGTCGTTTACCATGCTCTGTTCTGAAACCCGGAAGATTTCATTTTCCGTGCTCAGGTGGTAGTAGTCCACGCTCAACGATAAACCTTGCACGCCCTCCGGCGAGAACACAAAGCCGGCGCCGTAGTTTTCCGCGTCCATTGCCTCCAGCGTAGAATTGGAGAGTTGCGAGGTTGATTGTTGCGCGAAATTGTCTGGTGTAGCTAGGAACGGATTGTTGACTGCCGATCCGCCAAACAGTTCGTACGTTGTCGGGGCGACGAAGCTCTGCGAATAGCCGCCGCGAACCATGAAGCTGTCACCGAAGGGATGCCACTTGATCGCCACTTTCGGCACGGGCGCATTCCCACCTGGGTCAAACTCCTCGTAGCGTCCGGCGGCGGTGATGTCCAGTTGGTGCAGTCCCGGGATGCCCTGATCCGGCGAGGTGATCGGAATGAGCAATTCGACAAAGGTCGCCCAGGAATCGCGGCGTCCCGCAGTCGGGTCGGCAGCATTCAAACCGGGAACTTTCCCGATCTGGGTTAGGCCGTCATAATCCACCTGTAGGGACGATGATCCAAACCCGCCGCCAGCGGCAAATTTAAGATCACCTGCGGGCAGACTGAACCCTTTTCCGGTCACGTTGAAGTTGACCAAGGAATCCTCGGAGACACCCGACTGGTAAAGAGTTGTGCGGAGGGCACCAATGGTATCCGCATCATTCTGGCCGCGAATTCCGAATAGATTGTAGATCGGAACATACGAGCCGTTCGAGGCCTGAAACCGGCTCAAGCCTTGGGCGGCCAGGGCAGGATTGGCGTTGGGCTGGAGCGCTAGGTCGAGGCCGGCGCCGTTGATCGCGTTTCGGGTATATTGAATCTGATCGTAGCGGTTGTAAGTGTAGCCGGCGTCCCACGTATAACCAGATTCAAATTGGCCCTTCAACCCACCTGCGAAGTGATAGTAATCCGTCTGCGATTGGAAGAGACGATTCCCGCCATCGATGAACCGCGAGCGGATCCGGGGCCCGCCGGGTGGCAGGGCTCCATTGGGTCCGAGCGCAATGCCGAAGGGATTGTAGGGATTGTTCGCCGGAATGCTGATGTTGGATTGTTTGGGGGCCAGGCCAACCACCGGTGACGGCGCCAGCACACCCTCACTCTCGATGTTCGAATACAGGAAGGTGCCGTAGACTTGGGCGCGCTTGCCGTAAAGGTCGTACTCCCCATCGCCGAAGAAATTGGATCGCTCGTGAGACTGGATGGTGTGGGTGCCGAAGTCAGTGGTATTGATGGAGCCGCTATAGGGCACATAGACTCCGTTGGGGTAGCCATTGGCCTGAGCGTACGCGTTGTAGGCAGGCACCGTCGTGAATGTCTGGCCTGCAAAAACGGGGGGCGTTACCAGCGTTGCATCATAGTTGGCGGTTCCTTGAAGGAACGGATGACCGCGCAGGAGGTAGCGCTGACCGCCAGTCTGAGCTTCACCATCGAATGAGGGGCTCAAGTAACTCTTGCCGCTCGGTTCCAAGCCCAGGGCGATGAGTTCAGCCGGGTCCTTTCCCGCAATGCTGCGATCCGTCGTCTTCAACGGGTCTTGATGATAAAACTGAGCGCCCGCCGTAAACCGCGCCTTCTCCGACACGATGCCCCCCGCGATCGAAGCGCCGTACTCGAGGTACTGGCCGCCGCTCGTGGTGCTTCCAAAGCGACCGCCGATTTCAGTGCCGGCAAAATCTCCTTTGGTGATGATGTTAACGACACCGCCGACCGCTTCGGAACCGTAGATGACGGAGGCCCCGTCCTTGAGCAATTCGATGCGCTCGATGGCCGCCAAAGGGATGGTGTTCAGGTCGACGGATTGTCCATTGCTGAACGCCGAATTGCCGAGGCGACGACCATTAAGCAGCACCAGGGTGGGCTGGTTGCGTAGCGCCAGGTTGGATTCGCCAAACCCGCCGTTGTTAACTTCCTGCCCGACGTTCAGATTGCCGCCCAGACTGGGGGTTAGTTTCTTAAGGGTTTGCAGGAGGTCGCTGCTACCCAGTTTTTGAATATCCGTGGCGGTTACTACTTCCACCGGAGCTGCACCTTCGACCGCTGCGGTTGGAATCAATGATCCCGTTACTACGACCTCCTTCTCTTCAATGGGCGCGCTGGCGTCCTGGGCCATGGTGGGCAAGGCAGCCATAAGGCCCATGCCTGCGAGTACGGCGCGCCGAAGGGCGGCCCCAATCTTTAGCTTTTGCTTTCTGCTCATAGGTTGTTGGTGGGTGGGTACGACCGTGCTAGGCCGTGGGGTTGGTTGGTTGAGGGGTCGGCATGTTCCCAAGAATGGAAAACAATTCAGCCGGGTTGAAGAACACAATTGCTTCGTGTGCGTTCATGAAACAGCTTTTGCCAACGGAGTAGAGTCAGAGTGCCGGCCGAAGCCGGAATTGCAATCGTATTTTTCCTCCGTGCCACACAAATGACACGTGTTTGACGCACGCCCTCGGGGCACGGCTGGTTGCCGCTGGGTCCTCAACTCGAACGCTGATTGCCGAGAGCAGGTCGAAATCTGGTGGGGCAGGTGCCGCCACCACCCGTGAATGCGTCACTCGTTGCGCAGTGCCGCGAGCAGCTCGCCGCGCAACGCCGCGCGGGTTGCCAGCCAGGTCCAGACGATGCCATTCACCAACACTCCCGCGAGCGTCAACGGCAGTGACCGCCAGGGAATCTCGCCGCCGGGCGACAGCAGCGCCGGCAGTATCGCGATGAGCGCCGTGATCAAACCGAGCCCGAGCCCCAGCGCGAGCAGCAAAGCATGCTCGGCGAGCACCATCCGTTGCAGTTCGCGCCGTCGGAAGCCGATCGCGATCAGCAGCCCCAGCTCGCCGCGTCGCTCGAGCACGTTGCGCAACACCACCACGCCCAGCCCCGCGCTGCCCAGCAGCAGCCCCAACCCGCCGAGCACTTGAAACGTGCTGAGGTAGGTGTTCTGCACGGCGTTGAAGGCGTTCATGCGCTCCACAGCCGGCGTCAACTCCAGCCCGATGTCCGACAACCCGCGCGACAGCGCCGCCGAAACGTCAGCCGCTTTGCCGGCGGGCGCGTCGATGAGAAACATCCGGTAACCGCTCTCGCCGGGGAAGCGCTTGATGAACTCGGCCTCATCGATCACGAGGTTGCCCTGGAGGATCGAGTTCTTCACCGCGCCGACGATGCGCAACTTGAAAGGCCGGCCGAGTTCGTCAGTCATCGGGATCGTGTCGCCGACCTTCTTCTGCAACGCCCACATGAGAGAATTGAAGTCGCCGATGCAGGGGATTTCGTCGGTGGCGAGCGGCGTTGCAGTTTTTGGGGTGAACGCGCCGCGCCTAAGTGCGCTCCACGGATTTCCCGGATCGCTGCCATCCGCCACGGCTGCAAACGTGAACGCTCCGCGTTCGCCGAGCAGCTGCGGATTCACGCCAACCACGCGCGGGTTTTGCGCCTTGTTGAGGTTGAGGCAGCTCGCTTCATCGCCATCGCGGACGCGGAAGGGCACAAACGACACGCCGTCCAGCGCGCGCGGGTTAAGCCCGAAAAAATCCCGGCCTTTCGCCGTGTTCAAGTCGTGCGAAACGGGCAATGCCGATTGACCGAACAAGGCGAAGCCGCCTGTGCCCGACGTGCGCTTCTCCGCGTCCTGCGTGGCATCGAGTCGGAACGCGGCAATGGCCACCACGAGGAACGTGCCGGACGCGAGCAAGGCGACCGTCGCCAGGCTGCGCTTGCTGCGGCGCGTGGCGTTGCGCAGGGCAAGTTGTCCGAAGGTCAGGGTGGCGGCGCCCGGCGCCGGCACGGGAAGGGCGACATTCTTGTCGCCCCGGCTCGCGACAGGCCGACTGGAACGTCGCCCTTCCGAATGCACGGCAGCACGCTGGTTCGATCGCGCAAACCACGCGCGGATAAACAGCAGTCCGGCGATCAGCACCAGCGCGCCGACGCCGAAGAATTCGCCCGTCGCCGAGGCCAACCCTTTCTTGAAGGCACCTACCACGAGGCCCAACGAACCGACCAACATCGCCGTGCCGACCATGAGCACCCATTTGCCGGCACTCGCGTCGAAGCGTTGCGCCGCCGCATCGCCGCCTTCGTTCAGCAATTCCCGCGCGGCTTGGCCGGCCTGCTTGCGGAGCGTCCACCAGATCGTCAAGGCACTCACGATGGCCGCGCCGAAGATGCCGACGATCACCGTCTGAAACGTCGCGTGAAAGGACAAGGCCGCTGACCCGACCGCCGCGCTCCAGATGGATGTGAGTCCGCTGACCATCGCTTGCGCATAGGCGAGTCCGCCCAACGCGCCCAGCACGCCGCCGATCAATCCGAGGGCGACGCCTTCCTTCAGGAGCAGCCGGCGCACTTCCTTCGGGCGAAAGCCGAGCGCGAGGAAAGTGCCGATCTCGGTCGATCGTTGCTCCAGGCCGAATTGATAGAGCAGCGCCATCAGCAGCAGCGCCGCGGCAATCAGGAAGAAGCTGAAGCCGATGAAGAGCCCGCCGAAATCCATCCCTTGCGAGCTCGCCGCCAGCGCCTGTTCGCGCACGGGTTCAAAGCGCAGTCCAACCTCGGCGGGTTTCAAGTGCTTCAAAATCGCGCCGGCGAACTGATTCGTCTCGGTTGCGTTCACAGCCCAGCGTAGCGCCGTTGTGTCGCCGAAACGATTGGCCCAAAGTTTTCGCCCGGTCGCGATGGTGATGAAGGCCTTTGGCGTGCCGCGATGTTCCTTCCAATACGCCTCGTCCTTCGGACGGATGCGATCCGTCTCCAGCTCGAAGCCCGCCTCCCAATCACGCGTCGTCTCCGCATCGGACACACCGGGGAAGTCCGGCATCAAGTCGCGATCCGCCGCCGCGCCGGCCAGCGGCACGACGCTGTGAACGCGAAAGGTGTTCGTCACTTCGCGCAGCGCGCGGCCGGCATCGAGCTGAAAATAGCGGAAAGAAACTTCGGTACCTGCCTTCGCCTTCAAATCGTCGGCCAGCCAGCCGTTGAGAATGATCTGATCATCCGCCAGATCAGCGGGCACCAACCCACCGCTCATCGCGGCGATCATCGAGTACGGTGTCGAGTTGGTGCCGTGCCGAATCTCGTTGGCGAAGTAAGTCAGGATCGGGCGTGCGGATTGCCGGCTGGCAGCCGGCAACACTTTGTCGGCGGCGGCGATCTTTGCGGGATCGAGAAACACGCGGGCGGAACGCAGCTCAACTTCATTCGCCGCAGGAACGTTCTTCAACTCGAGCTCGGCATCCGCGAGCTGCCACGTGTCCTCGAGAATGATCGCTGCGGACACGGCGTCGATCTCGCCCGCCACGAGCAGCAGGTTCGCCTTGCCCGGCAGTTTCACGCGCGCCTGCAAGTTCGAGAGCTGCAGGAAGGCCGTGAACGGCGCGATCTGATTCGCCCGCAGACTGAAGCGCCCCAGCTCGGCATCGCTCACGACTGCGTGGATCTTGAGCCGCATCGCCACGGAGAGATCGTCCTGCGGCGTGATCGCGGCATCGCGCGACAGCGACGACGGCTTGAGCACGCGCAGCAGAATGGTGTCGCCGACCTTCGCCTCGAGCTGGCGGGCCAGCGGTTGGTTCAAGACGACTTCATCGGCCGGAACGACGTTCAAGCCGGGCGGCTGATCGGCGAACTGCCAGAAATTCGAATCCACGCCGAGCACCTGGACCTGATTCGCGCGGGCGGCGCCGCTCACCGCGTTGGCGGATCCTTGGAGCTGCATCGCGCCGGCGAACTGGATTCCCAAGTCAGGGTGAATGGACGGCTGCGCCTGCAACTCCGCGGCGAGCGCGCTCCGGAAGAAGCGATCGCCGGAACTCAGCGCAAGTTGGGTCTTGCCCAAGCGGGCCAGCGCCATCTCACGCAAACTGATGCGCACGGAATCGCCGACCACCAGCGCGCCAATGAGCGCCGCGCTGCCGATCGCCGCACCGATCAACACGCCGAGATGCGAGCGCGCATGAAACGTCAAGCTGCGGCGGATGAGGGTGAAGAGGGTCATGCGCGGTGACGGACAGGCGACATTCCTGTCGCCCTTGGAAAGCTTTCGGCGAGGCGACAAGAATGTCGCCCTTCCGTTTTGCGCCGGTCGCTGTCGACAGACGACGAGCTCATCGCCCGTCCTCCGCTTCCTTTAGCTCATGCAACTTCCCATCGCGCAGTTCCAACACGCGGCCGAGCTTGAACGCCAGATCGCGCGCGTGCGTGACGACGATCATCGCCACGCCTTCCTCGCGATTCAGTTCGAGCAACAGCTTGATCAACTCCTCCGCATTGTGGCGGTCGAGCGCACCGGTCGGTTCGTCCGCCAGCAGGAGCTTGGGTTGATTGATCAATGCCCGCACCACCGCGACGCGTTGGCGTTCGCCCCCTGAGAGCTGGCCCGGCCGATGGCCCAACCGATCGCCGAGCCCGACCCGGTCGAGCAACCGCTTCGCGCGTTCCTCGACGCCGGACGGTTTGCCCGCGGCCTGCGCCAGGGTCGGCACCAGGACATTTTCCCAGAGCGTGCATTGCGGGAGCAGGTAGTGAGATTGAAAGATGAAGCCCAGCTTGCGACTGCGGACAGTCGCGAGTTGCCGCTCGTCGAGTTCGGTCAACTTCTCGCCGTCGAGCGTCACGTGCCCGGCATCCGCATGATCGAGCGTGCCGATGATGTTGAGCAACGTGCTCTTGCCCGAGCCCGACGGGCCGACGATGGCCACCGACTCGCCCGCGTTTAGACTGAGCTGAGCACCATCAAGCACCGGGACCGAGCGGTTGGCACCGGCGATCGCGTAGGCCCGCGTCAAATCCCTGGCCACGAGCAACGGGATGTTCTGCATGGCGATAGTGTTGGTGGGAATTGGGGAAGGCGTCAATCGGGTCCCGCACCTGACTCTCGTTGCGGCGACTCTTGTCCGGTAATTGCTCGTGAAATCCGCCCAAGCCCCATTTGCCATCAGGGCCACTCGGACATGTTGGAAGGGTTTACAGTTCTAAAGAAACCTAAAAGCTCCATAAAGGGCGAGCATCGCGGCCTGGCGTAAAGCTCAACGGCCCTGATGCAACGTCGGATCGGCTTACACTTACTAAAAACCCCAAGCTGTAGGAGGCTGTTGCCGCCGGGAAACAATCGATTTCAACAAACACAGCTAGAGGAGTTTGCAACACAACAGGCCATGAATAATTGTGCTGGCACCAGGGCTGCGATGACGCTGACAGTGCTTGGAAGGCAGATGCCGATCGAGCGAAACGAAACAGTAACAACAAATTAAGAGACGTATGAACAAGATACTCGGTGGAATAGCGGTGGGAGCTCTGCTGGCAACTCCTGCTTTTGCGGTGCCGGTTCTTCAACTGGACATTACCACGGGCAGCACATATGACGCGGCGACGCAGACGCTCGTAGCGACAACGGACCCGTTTGGAATTCGTGCTCTTGTCGATACCGATGGGGGAAACGGAGTTAACCTTGGTAGCAGTTTCTATCTTTCCGTCGCCATTACCCCGAAGGTCGGTGGCGCACTGACTCCCGACGCTAATTTTGGATCTTTTACCGTCAATGGCGTCACCTATTCCGCAAGCAGCTTCATGCAATTTGGCAATCCGCCCGTTGACGCGACCGATAAGGACTTAGCCGGCCACGGGATCTTCGACACTTGGTACGCGGAGATTGCATTCAACTTCGTTCGGGACGCGGCCCATAGGGTTGGCGAGTACAACACCAACCCCGACGACATCGGCGGCGCGGCAAATGCCGGGCAGTTTCTCTATTTCTCGGATTTTGCAGTAAATGCGACGGGCCTTAATGCTGGGTATGAAGTGCATTTTGACCTCTATCAACCCACCAATGGTGGGGAGAGCATCGCCAAGGCTCCGTTCTCTCATGATGCCGAAAGCGGTGGCAACAGGGTTCCGGATGGCGGGTTGACGATTGCTTTGCTTGGTGCTGGCATGATTGGCATCGGTGCGCTGCGCCGCCGCCTCTCGAAGTAATTCAACTTACTGTTTCGCAAGCAGGCAGGACCTCCAAGTCCTGCCTGTTTTGCTTTTTGCATTCGGCTTTAGCTCGCTGCTTTGAGCAGCCAAAACCATTGCCCCGGTCCGGCCGCCTCTCTACACTCCGACCCCATGAATTCCCCGCAAGACTCGCGCCCCGACATGCATTCCGAGGAGTTTCTCCATTCGTTAATGCGCCGACAGCTTAAGCTCTCGATCCTTTGTGGGGGCACCTTCCTCATCACCCTGCTCGGGCTGCCGTTGCTCAACTATTTCTTCCCCGAGGCGATGGCCACGCGCATCGGCGGCTTCACCTTCACCTGGCTGTTGCTCGGCGTGCTCTTCTTTCCGTTCGTGTGGGTGATCGCGTTCTACTTCATCCGTCGCTCGATCGCGCTGGAGGAGAGTGAGGTGGCGGAGGTTGCAGGGGGGCAGAGGAGAAAAGGAGAAAAGGGGTAACAAACACATGGGCACCGGGGCGAAGATTACGCATCATTGGCAGTTGGAGGTTTACAAGCTTTCCGTCGAGGCCGCGATGCAGCTGTTTGAGCTGTCGAAGAAATTTCCGCGCGACGAGATGTATTCCCTCACCGATCAGATGCGCCGTTCCTCCCGCTCGGTTTCGGGTCATATCGCTGAAGGCTGGCGACGACGAAGGTATGAAGCAGCGTTCTGTGACAAGCTGAACGGCTCGGAAGGCGAAGCCGCCGAAACCCAGACGTGGATCGAGTATTCGGTTCGCTGTGGCTACCTCACAGCCAAGGACGGTCGCGAACTCCATCGCATCTACGATCGCATCCTCGGCAAGCTCGTGAAGATGCAGAACAACCCTGCACCCTGGCTGCTTCTTCGCGCAAACCGCCCAAACTAAAGCCCCCTTTTCTCCTCTTCCCCTTTTCAAAATGCAGCCAACCCTCGCCGCCATCGACCCCTGGATCTTCAGCTTCAGCGCTGTCACGGTCATCGCCACCATCTGGATGGGTTTCCGCGCGGCAAAGAAGTCCAAGACCGCCAGCGACTTCTTTGTGGCCGGGCGCTCGGTGAGCGTGGGCTGGAACGCCAGCGCTATCTCGGGCGAATACCTGAGCGCGGCCAGCTTCATGGGCGTGGCGGGCATGGTGATGTCGAGTGGCTACGACGCGCTGTGGTATCCGGTCTGTTACGCCTGCGGCTATTTGTTCCTGTTGCTGTTCATCGCCGGACCGCTGCGCCGCTTCGGGGCTTACACGATTCCGGATTTCGCCGAGGGCCGATTTGATTCGCCGGTGTTCCGCAAGATCGCCGTCGTGTTAGTGCTGTTCATCGGGATCTTCTAAACGATGCCGCAGATGAAAGGTGCGGGGACGACGCTGGCCTACATCTTCCCCGGGCTGCCGTATTGGGTGGGCGTAGTGCTGGTGGGTGCGGTCATCACGCTCAACGTCGCGCTGGGCGGCATGAAAGGCATCACGCTGGTGCAGGCGTTTCAATACTGGATGAAGATGTTCGCCATCTCGGTACCCATCTTCGTGCTCATGTCGGTGTATGGGCATTATGGAAATCAGATTGGAATGAACGGTGATTCGGCCTGGGACGAGCGAAAAGCTTCGCCAGTGATGTTTACGGACGGCATCAACCTCGTGCACGACACAAACCCGGCAGCTCTAACTCGGAAGGCGATTCCAGAAAGGGCACCAGGCGATTCCACGTGGCTTTCCCCCTTCGGCCCGCTCACGACCAAAGCCGCCAAAGCCACCGCCGCCGCGATGGACAAAGAAGCGCCCACCACGCTTCCGCTCCGTTCCGGCCTCACGCCCGAGCAGCGACTGACCGTTCATCTCGATTCGCCTACGCCCGCCCAGGCGCTCGGCGTTTATGGCGAATTGACCGGTCGCCAGCTTGCCCCGCGCACCAACTCGATTGCCGAACGCGTGGATGAAATGCTTGGCGGTTCGTTGACCAAGTTGAAGCTGATCTCAACTGCGGCCGGGCCCGACAACGGCGTGCGCTTTCACAACGACGGCCCGTTCACGGTCGCCGAAGTGAAAACCGCGATTGAAGGCAACTTGCGAACGAACGGATTGGCGCTGGTGGCGGTGGGCGAGAAGGGGTTCAAGATCGAGGCGGTTGTCAGTTCACCCGGCAAAGCCTGGCTCGCCAACCATGAGAAGCCGCTCGCGCTGCTCTACACCTACTCGCTCATCATCGCGCTCGTCTGCGGCACGGCCGGCTTGCCGCACATCCTCGTGCGTTTCTACACCAACCCCGACGGCGTCGCCGCCAAGCGCACGACCATGTGGGTGATGATCCTCATCGGCGTGTTCTACGTTTTCCCGCCCGTGTTCGGCGTGCTCGGCCGCAATCTCATGCCGGAGCTTTACAACGGCATCGGCGCGAAGGGCACGGACAAAGTGGTGCTGGAACTGCCGCGTATCCTGAACGAGCAGGGGAGCGGAGGGGAAAAGGAGAAAGGGGGAAAAGGAGCCGATGGGCGCGGCGGAGAAATCTCCTCTGCTCCTTTGCCCCCCGGCTCCTCTGCTGAAGCGCCTGCAACCGCCGGGTCCAAAGGCATTCCCTGGGGCTCGATCCTCAGCGGCATCACATGCGCGGGGGCGTTCGCGGCGTTCATGTCCACGTTCTCCGGCTTGCTCGTCTCAATGACCGGCGCGCTGGCGCATGACGTTTACGGGCGGATGCTGAAGCCGAATGCGACGGCCGAGGAGCGCACCCGGATGTTCAAGTTTGGCGCCGTCCTGCTCGGTGGCGTGGCGATTGTGCTTGGGTCATTCGTTGAGGCGTTGGAGATCAACTTCATGGTCGGCCAGGCGTTTGCCATTGCGGCGGCTAGTTATTTTCCGCTGCTGTTCATGGCCGTCTGGTGGCGCAAGCTGACGATGAAGGGCGCGGCCGTCGGCATGTTGGCGGGCGGCGTGGCAGCGCTGGTGGCCGTGACGCTGACGAACTTGAGCACGCTCTCGCTCGATCCGGGACCGATGGGCAAGGTATTCGCGGTGTTCAAGCCGTTGAACGACTTCTGGGCCGGGCATCCGCTGTTGCGCATCCTCTGCGAGCAACCCGCGATCTGGGCGGTGCCGCTCGCAATCGGGTTGATGGTGATCGTCAGCAAACTCACGCAGGCTACCGTGCCGGCGGATATCCGGATGAAGATGCTCGTGCTGCACGCACCCGAGAAGCTGGGCCTCAAACAGGAATACATCCAGGAACACCAGCACGGGCATTGAGGGCCAGATCGAGAACGACGCGAAATGAAACCGGCGAGCGGCGGCTCAGGCTTGTGGCTCGCAACCCCCAATGTAGCCGCCGACGTAAGGAGGCTCATTCTTTGTTCAGTGGCTGAAGTCAGAGCCTCCTTATGTCGGCTGCTACGAGGAGAGAATTCTTGCTGGTCTTGAATTCGCGCCCATTCGCGGAATTCGCATAGGGCTCCGGACGGGTTCCCACGGTCGAAGGAGGCCGGCCGAGAAAGCCTGTGCTGCCCTAGAACGCGATCTTCGCCGGCAAATACTTCGCAAACAACTGGTCGTAGTACGGCTTCAGCTCGGCCCAGTTCGGTTTCACCGGGCACTTCGAGTAGAGATCGTAGGGATTGAACTTCCGCACCCAGCTCAACATCTCGCGATCGCGCGCGTCGCAGAGATGATCGTATTCGTTCTCCCGGTGCCACGCGTAAAAGCTGTGGTAGCGGATCATGTAGAGCGCGGGCTCAGGGAGAAAGTCCTTCGTGACGTGATAGAGATACTCGTCGTGACCCCAGGACAGGTTCACGTTCTTGAGGCCGCAACCTTCCTCGTAAACACCGAGCCGGGAGTTGAGGCGCGGGTTCTTCGAGTCCGGATTCAAGGCGAAGAACTCGGGATACACCACCTTGTCGCTGTGCTTGCACCCGACCGGAAACGTGTCGCCAACGACCGCCCATTGCGGCTCGCCGAACAGGCAGAGCACCTTGCCGAGGTCGTGCATGAAACCGGTCAACACGAACCAGTCCTCGTGGCCGTCGCGGCGGATGGCCTCGCTGGTCTGGAGCAGGTGCTGAAGTTGATCGAGATCGGTGTCGGGATCGGAATCGTCCACGAGCGTGTTCAGGAACTCGATGGCCTCGTAGATCGTCATCTCACGCTTGCGCAGCGGCAGGAACTCGGCCCGCTTTTGCCGGACGAAATCGTAGGTCTGATTGAGGTGATTTAACCGGTAGAACTCGCGCACCGTGTCGCGTGCCGGGCTGTCGTAGTTCCGGTAATCTTCCTTCTGCTTCTCGTCCGGCTTGGGATAAAGCTGGCCTTCCACGAACTCGTCCCAGTCGTGCAGATGTTCCAACGGTTGATCAACGGTCTTCGCGGTGGCGGTGCTCATATTGGGTTCAAAAGCGGGCGCAGACTAGCGCAGGTCCGTCTGGTCGTCACATGAATTGTGGCGTAAGTCGGCAGTCCGCCGATGTCCCTGCTATTCGTGGCAGCCGAGGTAACGAGGCTCACTATTTCCAGAGCCTCCTTACGTCGGCTGCTACCAGTGCTGGTTCAACGTTGTCCTACTTCGCCGCCTTCACAAACTTCGCCAGATCTTCCTTCTGCTTCTTCAGGTCGGGCAGGTTCAGATACATCATGTGGCCGGCGGTGTAGTCGTCTTGCGTCACGTTCTTCAACAGCGCGGGGTCGATGCCCAGATGGTTGAACGTCCAGCGCGTCGCGAAGTACGGCGTGGCCAGATCGTAATAGCCGTTCGAGACGTGGATCTTGAGAAAGGGATTCTTCGTCAGGCTGTCGGCGAGCGTGGTGGCGACGTTGACAAAGGTATTGCCCTCACCCCAGTTCCACGGCTGCACGTCGCCGGTGAGGATTTCGTATGACAAGTCGCTCTCGAAGCCCAGCTCGCCGCGGACGTAGTGATTGAAGGTGCTCGTGTAGGCGCTGAAGATCGCCTCGCCGCTCGGGTCGTACTCCATCCCCAGCCCGCGCCGGTCGCGCACGTAACCGACGTAACGGCTGTCAAACCGGCCAACCATCTTGTTCTCCACGCGCAACAGCTCGCGCGTGAACTCGCCGATCGACACCCGGAGGTCCGAGCGTTCGATGAAGTCCGCACCCAGGCCGGTGAACTTCGCGCAGTCCGCCGCGATCTGCTGCCGGCGTTCCGCACTCAAGCCATCGCCCAGCAGCAACGCCTGATTGTAGGGGCCCGTCGCGAATTCCTCCGCCTGTTGCAGCACGTTCGTCAACGGCTGACTTTGGAGCTCGGCCGGCAATTGCTTGTGATACCACGCCGTCGCGGTGTAGCTCGGCAGGAAGAGCACGTACGGCAGATCGTTGCCCTCGGCGAAGCGCAGCGTCAGGAAGTTCAGCACGGTGCTCACCAGCATGATGCCGTTAACGTTCATGCGATGCCGGCCGCTGAGTTCGCCGCTCAACCCGGCGGCGCGGGTCGTGCCGTAGCTTTCCCCGATGATGAACTTCGGCGAGGTCCAGCGCTGGTGGCGCGTGGTGTAAAGCCGGATGAAATCCGCCACTGACCGGATGTCGGCATCGACGCTGTGGAAATTCTTCGCGTCCTCGGGCTTGGCGGCGCGGCTGTAACCGGTGCTCACGGGATCGATGAACACCAAGTCCGTCTCGTCGAGCAGCGAGTATTCGTTGTCCACCATCCGATACGGCGGCGGCACGGGGCTGCCGTCTTCCTCAAGCACGACGCGTTTCGGCCCGAGCAAACCCATGTGCAACCAGACCGACGACGAGCCGGGTCCGCCGTTGAACGAAAACGTGACCGGCCGCTTCGCGCGGTCTTCCACCCCGTCACGGGTGTAGGCGATGTAGAAGATCGACGCCGTCGGTTCATTCTTGTTGTCGCGGAGGAACACGGTGCCGGCCGTGGCCGTGTAATCGATCTTCTGCCCGCCGATGGTGAGCGAGTGCTTGGTTTCCTTCTTCCGCTCCTCCTTTGAGACGGCCATGTCCTTGGACTCATCTTTCTTGTCGTCCTTCTTGGCCTCAGCGCCGGCCTCGGGTTTGGCGTCGTCTTTCTTGGTTTCGGCATCGGCAGCGATCAGCGCCGACGTGGAGACCATAAGGGCAAGGACGAAGGCAAGGAAGTCGAAGCGTTGCAGGAAGAGGAGCGCCGGGCATTGTCCGGCCAGACGGATGTCGCGGCCCCCCAATGCCGAGCAATGCTCGGCGCTCTTATTGGAAAAATTGTGCATGCGGCGAAAGCTGCAGGTGGGTGTGGGAATTGGCAAACGGAAAGGCGAGTGCGGAATGGTGAGGTGTTTGAAGTTCCCCCTGAGACGGAGGAAATGGGGTGACAAGACTGAGAAGGAAACGCCGTCATGACCACGAAAGCCAAACCGATCGGAAAAACCCGAGCGCTCTGGGTCGGCGGCAGAATATTCTGCTGGCACCCGGCGAGCTTTGAACCACTCGACTATGCGTGCTATTCTCTCCGGCATGAACCGTGTCCTCTTTCTGGCCGGCCTGACTTTGATCCTGTCCCTGCCCGCGCGGACGCTCGGCTCCGGGCCGCGCATCAACGAGTTCATGGCGGACAACGCGCGCACGCTGGTCGATGAAGACGGCGAGCGCTCGGACTGGATCGAGATTCAGAATCCTGATCCGACGCCCGTGAACCTGAGCGGCTGGCACCTCTCCAACCTGTCCACCAACCTCACGCAATGGGCTTTCCCGAACGTCACGGTGCCGGCGAATGGCTACCTGCTGGTGTTCGCCTCGGGTAAGGACCGGCGGGTCGTGGGTCGGCCGTTGCACACCAACTTTCGCCTGAGCAACGAAGGCGAGTTTCTCGCGCTCGTGCAACCCAACGGCATGACCGTGGCGAACTCTTTCAATCCGTTTCTTCCGCAGACGACGGACATCTCGTACGGCCTCGGCCTAAACATCACCTACGAAACCCTGCTCGCGGAAGGCGCGCCGGCCAGGGCCTTGATCCCGGTCGATGGGTCGCTGGGTCTCACCTGGGCGCAAACGGTGTTCAACGATGCGGGCTGGCTGAGCGGCACGACCGGCATCGGCTATGACTATCCCGGCTATGTCGGTCTGGATGTGGGCGCGATGTACAACACCAACCAGACGGTTTATGCGCGCGTGCCGTTCGCGGTGGCGAACCCGGCGGCCTACCAGTTCCTCACGCTGCGGTTGCGCTACGAAGATGGCGTGATCGTCTGGTTGAACGGCACGCTGATCATCGCCGACAACGCCCCCGCTTCGCCGCAGTGGAACTCCGGCGCGACCGCGAACCGCGACGATGCGTTTGCGATCCAGTTCCGCGACTTCGATCTCACGCCGCAGCTCGGTTTGCTCAACGCCGGGCAGAACGTGCTCGCGTTTCAAATGCTGAACAACGGCCTGACCAGCTCGGACATTTTGCTGACACCCGTGCTGGCCGCGAGCACGACGCCGATCGGCCCGCCGGTGCCCGGTTACTTCACTTCACCCACGCCGCGCGGGGTGAACGGCGACTCATCGCCCGCCATCGCGGGCGCGGTGAACATCGCCGCGCCGGGTCGCACCTTCACCACGTCCGTCACGGTGACGCTGAACGAAGTGACCCCAGCGCCGGGCGCGCAGATTCGCTACACACTGAACGGCAGCGTGCCGGACGAGACCTCCACGCTTTACACCGGGACGATCACGATCACGGCGAACAGCTACTTGCGAGCGCGGGTGTTCGAGGCGGGCAGGGAACCCGGTCCGATCAACGGTGCGGCGTATCATCGTCTCGCGGCCGATGTGGTGAACTTCAGCTCCAACCTGCCGGTGTTCATCATCGACAACTTCGGGCAGGGCGGTTTTCCGTCCGATCCGTTGATCCCCACCGTGCTGTCGATCTACGAGCCGCTGGCCGGGCGCGCCTCGTTGACCAACGCACCGCAGCTCATGTCACGCGCGGGCATGAAGCGGCGCGGTTCGAGCACCGGTGGCCAGCCCAAACCCAATCTCGCGGTCGAAGCCTGGGATGAGATGGACCGCGACCGCGACATTGAACCGCTCGGCTTCGCCGCTGAAGCGGACTGGGTGTTGTATGCGCCGTTGGGCTTCGATCCGTCGCTGATGCATAACCCGCTGATGTTCGGGTTGAGCAACCAGGCGGGGCGTTACGCGACGCGCACGCGCTTCGTCGAAGTGTTCCTCAACACCGGCGGGGACTCGGTCAGCCAGTCAGATTACGCGGGCGTTTATGTGTTTATGGAGAAGATCGACCGCGAGGGTGATCGCGTGGATGTGGACCGTTTGTTGCCCGAGCAGACGCTGCTGCCCGAGATCAGCGGCGGCTATGTGTTGAAGATCGATCGCGCCGATCCCGGCGACAACGGCTTTTACGCGGCGAACCAGGGCATCAAGTACGTTTATCCGAGCGAGCCGGAGATTCTGACTGTGCAGCGCGACCCGCAGGAGCAATACATCCGCGGTTACTTCGCGAGCTTCGGCACGGCGGTGTATGGATTGAACTTCGCCGATCCGGTGAACGGTTTCCGCGCCTACGTGGATGTGCCGGCAGCGCTCGATCATCACTTGTTGAACGTGCTGTCGTTCAATGTCGATGCCTTGCGGCTGAGTGGCTACCTCTTCAAGCCGCGCAACGGCAAGATCACCTTCGGCCCCATCTGGGATTTCGACCGCGCGCTGGGTTCAACCGACGGGCGCGACAGCAATCCCTTCGTGTGGCGCTCCGAGATCAGCGACCGCGGCACAGATTTCTTCAACTACACGTGGTGGGATCGCTTCTTCAGTGACTTGGAGTTTTTCCAAAGCTACATCGACCGCTGGCAGGAGCTGCGACGGACGACCTTCAGCACGACGAACATCTACAGTGTGATCGACGCTTACGCCGCCGAGCTGGCCGAGGCGCAGCCGCGAGAGCAGGCGCGCTGGGGCGTGCAACCGCGCGGCGGCAGTTACGCGGGCGAGATCGCGTATCTGAAGCAATGGCTTGCCGATCGGATTGCATTCATGGAAAGCCAGTTTGTCACGCCACCCGTGTTGAACCGCGAAAGCGGCCAGATCCTGGCCGGGTTTCAACTCCAGATCACCCAGCCGGGCGCAGGCACGATCTACTACATGCTCAACGGCTCCGATCCGCGCGCGCCGGGCGGTGGTGTGGCCCCGGGGGCTCTCGCCTACACGGGACCGCTGACACTCAACGCCACCGCCGAGGTCCGCACCCGCATTTACAACCCCGCGCATACGAGCCTGACGGGGCCGGATAACCCGCCGCTCGCCAGCCAATGGTCGGGCCTGGTGGCCGCGCGGCTCACGATTCTGCCGCCCGCCGCGCTGGGGAACTTGATGATCTCTGAAATTAACTTTCATCCCGCGCTGCCGACGGCAGGTGAACTGTCAGTGAATCCCGCCCTCACCAGCGAAGACTTCGAGTTCCTCGAACTGAAGAACATTTCCAGTCAAACCATCGACCTCGTGGGCGCGGCTTTCGTGGAGGGCGTGGATTACACGTTCACGGCGGGCGGCGTCACTGCGCTGACCGGCGGCGAGCGCTTGCTGCTGGCGCGCAATCGGGCGGCGTTTGCGCTGCGCTACGGCTCGCCGGGCACGGTCGTTGGCCCGTACGGTGGTGCGTTGAACAACAATGGCGAGCGCTTGCGCTTGGTCGCGTCGAATGGCGCGACGATTCTGGATTTCACCTACGGCAACGGCTGGCACCGGCTGGCCGACGGGCTGGGTTTCAGCCTGCAACTGCGTTACGAGAACATCACGGCCAACGACTTGAACGATCCGGCCGCCTGGCGGATCAGCGCCAGCCGGCAAGGAAGTCCGGGGGGCGCCGATACGGGTTCACTCATGTCCGAAGCGGTCGTGATCAACGAAGTGCTCACCCACACCGACGTGCCGCTGCTGGATGCCGTCGAGTTGTGCAACCGGTCGGACGTGCCTGCCGATATCGCTCACTGGTGGCTGACGGATGATCTGGCCATACCGCGCAAGTTTCAGCTTTCGCCGGGCACGGTGATTCTCGCCAACGATTACCTCGTGCTGGATGAGGGCGACTTCAACGTCGATCCATTGGCGCCGACGAGCTTTTCTTTCAGTTCACTCGGCGAGGCGGTGTGGTTGATCTCGGCCGATGCTGCCGGGGAGTTCACCGGCTATTTGCAGGGCTTCAACTTCGGCGCGAGCGCGAACGGAGTCTCGTTCGGCCGCAGCGTGAACAGCCAGGGACGAGAGCGACTCACCGCACAGTCCGCGCGCAGTCTGGGTTCGGGCAATCCGCTGCCGCTGGTGAGCTCCGTGGTCATCAGTGAACTCATGGCCCAGCCGCCTTTGTTGAACGGGGTCAGCAATTCGCGGGACGAATTCATCGAGCTGCGCAATCTCACGGCCGCGAACGTGCCGTTGTACGATCCGGCGCACGCGACGAACACCTGGCAGTTGGGCGACGGCGTCCAGTTTACCTTTCCTGAAAACGTTTCACTTCCCGCCAATGGTTTCCTGCTGGTGGTCGGATTCGATCCCATTGCCGACCCCACATCGCTCGCGGCCTTTCGCGCGGTGTATGGATTGAATGGAAGTGAAACCATCCGCGGTCCGTGGAGTGGCCGGCTCGACAACGCGAGCGAGCGGGTGACGTTGTTCAAGCCCGATCCACCACAGCAGGCACCGTCGCCGGACGCGGGTCTGGTGCCGATGGTCGAGGTGGATTCGGTCCGCTATGGTGACGGCATCTATTGGACAACCAACGCCAACGGTTCCGGGCTCTCACTGCAACGGCTGGTCGGGGCGAGTTACGGCGACGAACCGTTGAATTGGATCGCGGCCACACCAACGCCCGGAGCGCTCCAGGCCGGCGGCGAATCGCAGGACAGCGACAATGATGGCCTGCCGACCGCGTGGGAAATGCTGTATGGGTTGAACCCCGGCTCGGCCAGTGGCGTGCATGGCGCGTTGGGCAATTCCGACGGCGACAGCCTGGCGAACCTCGACGAATGGCGGCTGGGCACGCATCCGCTCGTAGCCAGCTTGCCGTTGCGCCTTGAACCAGTCATTGCGGGCGGACAGCTCGAGCGTCTCCGGTTCCGCACCGAGCCGGGCCGGACGTATCACTTGCAGACCACGACACAACTGGGCGGCTTGTGGCAGACTCGGTATCTGATTCCAGCCGGGGCGACGCCGTTTCAAATCGAGCTTACCGGCGAAACGGTTGGTGCAATGCGCTACTATCGGGTGATCAGTCCGGGTTGGAAGTGAGTTTCAAAAAACCCGTTGACAGCTCCCAAAGCTATTATCATCTTATCCGCATTCGTTGATATGAACGAATGACTCATCGAGAGTGGTCGAGGGTTCTGGCCCGAAGACACCACGGCAACCGGTTGCAGAGCGATCCGCAACGTCTAGGTGCCAATTCCAGCTCGGTCCGCCTGGGGGATCGGGAAAAGATGAGAAGAGCGCGCGGTTTTGTCGAACCCTCTTCTCACCCTGAGTCGAGGGTTTTGTTTTGCCCTCATCCATATCGTTCTCGTCGTGGTTCTCGGTCGCGTCCTCGCAGGGGGATGTCGAGGACGCCGACGAGGATGAGGGCGATTACGAGCAACACAATCTGACGTTATGAGCAAAGACCACGGATTCATGAAGGCGCTCAAGTGCCGCGAGTGCGGCCGCGAGTATCCGCTCGAGGCCACGCACGTGTGCGAGTTCGACTTCGGCCCGCTCGAAGTCGTTTACGACTACGCCCGGATCAAGAAGAGCCTGACGCGAAAGCAAGTCGAGTCGCGCCCGCAGACAATGTGGCGCTATCGCGAGCTGCTGCCCGTTGCCGGCGAGCCGACGGTGGGTTTTCAAGTTGGCTACACGCCCTTGGTGAAGGCCGACCGCTTGGCGAAACGCCTCGGCATCCGCGAGCTGTGGATCAAGAACGACACGGTCAATTACCCGACCCTGTCGTTCAAGGACCGCGTCGTGAGCGTCGCCTTAAGCCGCTCGCGAGAGATGGGTTTCAAGACGGTGGCCTGCGCTTCGACGGGCAACCTCGCCAACTCCGTCGCCGCCAACGCCGCCGCCGCTGGGCTTGAGGCCTATGTCTTCATTCCGTCCGACCTCGAACACAGCAAGATCGTCAACTCCTTGGTCTACGGGGCGAATGTCGTGTGCATTAAGGGGCACTACGACGAGGTGAACCGCTTGTGCGCGGAGATCGCCGGCAAGTACGGCTGGGCGTTCGTAAATGTGAACATGCGCCCGTATTACGCCGAGGGCTCGAAGTCGATGGGCTTCGAGATCGCCGAGCAGTTGGGCTGGCGGGCGCCGCAGCACACGGTCATACCGATGGCGTCAGGTTCGTTGCTGACCAAGATTCACAAATCGTATCAGGAGTTCGCCAAGCTGGGGCTGATCGCGGAAACGCCGTGGAAGATTCACGGCGCGCAGGCGACGGGCTGCTCCCCCATCTCCGTCGCGCAAAAGGCCGGGCTCGATTTCTTCAAGCCAGTCAAGCCGGACACGATCGCCAAATCGCTGGCGATCGGCACGCCTGCCGATGGCTTTTACGCGTTGCGCGTGATGAAGGAAACGGGCGGCCACGCCGAGGATGTCACCGACGACGAGGTGCGCGAGGGCATCAAACTGCTGGCCGAGTGCGAAGGCATCTTCTCGGAGACGGCCGGTGGCGTCACCGTGGGCGTGGCCAAGAAACTCATTGCCCAGGGCAAGATCCCGGCCGATGATTCCGCCGTTCTTTGCATCACTGGCAATGGCTTGAAAACGATTGATGCCATTGAGAAACACGTCGGTGCGCCGCGTGAGATTCGCCCTAGCCTGCGCGAGTTCGAGGCGCTGCTCGGCGCCAGCAAAGCCACCGCCAACGCTTGAAATCTATGCCCGTAAATGTGCGAATCCCCACGCCGCTCCGCAAGCTCACGAACAACGACGAGCTGGTCGAGGTGCAGCCCGGCACGGTTGGCAGCGCCATCAAGGAGCTGCAATTGCGCTACCCCGGCATCCAGGAACGACTGGTTGACGAAGCCGGTGCGGTTCGCCGTTTCGTGAATGTTTACGTGAACGAAGAGGATATCCGTTTCCTAAAGAATCAGGACACGCCGTTGAACGACGGCGACGAAGTCAGCATCATCCCAGCAATTGCCGGAGGTTAATCATGGCCGCCAAAAAGAAATCATCCGCCAGCGCCGGTGCCATCGTCGAGCATCGCAAGCTGTGGCTGATGTACCCGCCCCGTTTGATTCAGACACCGATCATTTGGGAGTTGAGTGGGAAGTTCGCCCTGGTGACCAACGTGCGACAGGCCAGTGTCAACGACGAGATCGGCATTGTGTGCCTGGAGCTATCGGGCAAACGCGAGGACATCAAGTCCGCGATCAAGTGGCTGGAGAAGAAGGGCGTCAATGTCGAGCCGGTCGAAATCGGGGTCATCGCCGGTTGAGGTGATCGTCTTTTTCCAAGCCTCAGTGGCCTAATGGGTTGCCGCGATTCGCGGCTTGACCGGGGAGATTGGCAACGGTATCAACACCGTCCAGCCCGTCGACTTTGGCCAACCCCCAACCCAACCCAGGCCTATGACAAAGCGAGACATCGTGGTTCGCATTAGCGAAGAATCCGGGATGCAACAGCAGAAAGTCCTCGAGATCGTGCAGAAAACCCTCGACTACATTGCCGAAGCGCTGGCGCGCGGCAAGAAAGTGGAGCTGCGCAACTTCGGCGTGTTCGAAGTCAAGGTTCGCAAGGCCCGCATCGGCCGCAACCCAAACGCCCCCGAGACCGATGTGCCCATCCCCCGCCGCGCCGTGGTGAAATTCAAGGCCGGCAAGGAAATGCGCGAGCTCGTCTTGCGCCTCACGCCCGAGGATGGACATTCGGTTCCCACCCCTGCCTGATCGGCTCTACGAAGCATTTTCCCGGGCGCTCCCTCACTGAGCGGGCGCCCGTTGGTATTTGGTTTTAGTCCGACGTGGCCCCGGAGGATGCTGGCGGCGAAAGTAATTTCTCAAGGCATGGCTTGATGTGCTTTGTCCTGGTCGCCCCGCGCCGATTCTTCTTTCCGACTTTGTATCCTTTGTGCTCTTTCGTGGCTGGCGTTTCTGCCCGCGCTGCCCCTTAAACATGCAACGACTTCCTGGTTTCCGCGATTTTTACCCTGAACCGCTGCCGACGGACGATGTCTGGAGCGCGGACGCGCGGACATGGCTGTTCAATCATTGGCGCGAGACGGCCCGGCGCTACGGCTTCCGCGAATACGACGGCCCGCCGCTGGAGCCGCTCGAGCTTTTCACCCTCAAGAGCGGCGAAGAAATCGTCGGCCAACTCTACAACTTTGTGGACAAGGGCGAGCGCGCGGTGGCGCTGCGGCCCGAGATGACGCCCACGCTGGCGCGGCTCGTCGTCGATGCGCAACGGCACTACAAGAAGCCCTTCAAATGGTTCGCGATCCCCCAGCTCTTTCGCTACGAAAAACAGCAGAAGGGCCGGCTGCGGGAACATTTTCAGTTTAATGCCGACATCATCGGCGAGGCGAATCCCGGCATCGACGCCGAGTTGATCGCGCTGCTGATCGATTCACTGCGCGCGACCGGCCTGACCGCCGAAGACTTCGTCATCCGCTTGAGCAGCCGCAACGCATGGCAGCAGTTCTTCGAGCAACACGGCGGCAAGGCCGAGCAGGCCTACCCGTTCTATCAAGCCGTCGACAAACTCGAACGCGAACAACCGGAAGTGAGCGCGAAGAAGTTTGCCGAGGTCGGCATCGCGCTCGACGCGGTGAACAATTTCATCCGATCCGGCCAGCCGACCGAAGAGCTGCAGGCCGTGATCGATCAGTTGAGCGCGCGCGGGCTCGGCGATTTTGTGAAAGTGGATTACCACATCATCCGCGGTCTCGCTTACTACACCGGTGTGGTGTTCGAGGCGTTTGATCGCAAGGGCGAGTTTCGGGCGATTGCCGGCGGCGGCCGGTACGACAACCTCGTGAAGCTGATTAGCGGCGGGAAGGTGGACCTCCCGGCGATCGGTTTCGGCATGGGCGACGTCGTGCTGACCAACCTGCTCCAAGAGCGTGGCAAGCTGCCGAGCTTCACCGCCGGCATCGACGTTTACGTGCTGATCGAGGAAGAAACGCTCCGTGGCGAATCGTTGAAAGTGATTCAGCAACTGCGGGAAGCCGGCCGCGCGGTCGAGTTCAGTCCCGGTCTGCTCAAGGGTGACAAGCAGTTCAAGCGCGCGCTCGAGTTGAAGGCGACGTTTACCCTGCGGGTGGCGAGAGCGGACAACGGCTCGCTCAACTACCGGGTGAAAAACCTACAGACTCGGGAGGAGATCAGCCTTGCCGAAGCGGCGGTCGCTGATTGGGCGAGAAATTTGTGCTGATTCGCCAGGCGCAGTCGTGACCGTAAACTTACCGCACGAGCGCCGTCTTCAGCTTCGCGAGCGGCAGCGTGTTGATCACGTCGCCCTTCTCCAGCCAGCCTTTGCGCGCGATGCTGGCGCCGAGCCGTAGAAACCCGGCATGGCTGGCGCGATGCGCGTCACAGTTGATCACGCACTTCACGCCGCGCGACTTCGCGTAGGGCCAGAGTCGCCAGTCCATGTCCAAGCGCCACGGATTCGCATTCAGCTCGATCCAAGTGCCGGTCGCGGCGCAGGCATCGATGACCGCCTGTTGGTTTACCGCGTAAGCTTCGCGCTCGAGCAGCAGCCGGCCGGTCATGTGCCCGAGCATGTGGACCTGCGGATTCTCGATGGCCTTGATGATCCGCTTCGTCATCTCGGCTTCGTTCGCCGTGAAGCCGTGATGCACGCTGGCGACCACGACGTCGAGTTCGGCGAGCAAGTCGTCCTCGAAGTCGAGCTTGCCGGCGGTGAGAATGTCCACTTCGCTGCCGGTCAACAGGCGGAGGTCATGGCCTTCGTCGGCGAGCCAGGTGTTGACGTCGGCCACCTCGTTCAATTGTTGGCGCAGGCGCTCGGGGGTGAGTCCGTTCGCTTGAAAGGACGATTTCGAGTGATCGGTGATTGCCCAGTAGGCGAGACCCAGCTCGATCGCCATCTCGGCGATCTCCTTGATCGTCTGGTGACCGTCACTCCAGTTGGAGTGATTGTGCAGTGAGCCCTGGAGATCGGTCCATTCGATCAAGCGGGGCAGTGTGCCCCGTTCCGCGGCGGCGAATTCACCGCGGTCTTCGCGCAATTCCGGTGGGATCGGATCGAGGCCGAGCGCGACGAAGAGCTCTTCCTCGGTCGCACATTTTACGAGGAACTGGGGATCCCGGGTTTCTACGTCGGACTTGAACAAGCCATACTCGTTGAGCCGCAAGCCTCGATCAATTGCCCGTTGGCGAACGGCGATGTTGTGCTCTTTGCTGCCGGTAAAGTAGTGGAGGGCGTACGGAAACTCGGCATCGCTCACCACGCGCAGGTCCGCCTGAATGCCGCCCGCGAGGTTCACGCTGGCCTTCGTGTCGCCGTGGGCGATGACCTTGATCACCTCCGGCAGTTTCACGAAATCAGCAATCACATTGGCGGGCTTCCTCGACGACGCCAGAAAATCGAGATCGCCGATGATCTCCTTGCTGCGCCGCACGCTGCCGGCGGACGAGCAGCGAATCACGTCGGGATGCTGACGCAGCGTTTCGAGAATCGGCTCGGCGGCGTTGAGCGCGTCGTGCAGGTGGAACTTCGAGGCGAACTGGCGCTTGAAGGCGATGCCCTCGAGAATCTTCGCCTGCGTCTTCTCGCCGAACCCGGGCAGCTCGGCCACCTTGCCGGCCTGGCAGGCCGCCTCCAGTTTCTCGACGGAATCAATACCGAGCTGGTCGTGCAGGGCCTTGACCTTTTTTGGGCCGACGCCGGGAAGTTCCGTCATCGCCATCAACCCAGCGGGCACCGATGCCTTGAGTTCCTCGTAGTATTTGAGGCGACCCGTGGTCACGAGTTCGGTGACCTTCTGCTGGAGCGCGTCGCCAAAACCTTTCAGCTCGCCCAGCCGCTGCTCCGCGACAATTTTATCCAGCGGCTCGTTAAGTCCTTCGAGCACGCGGGCGCCGTTGACGTAGGCACGGGTCTTGAACGGGTTCTCGCCCTTCAGCTCGAGCAGCAGTCCGATCTCGTTCAGGATGTCGGCGACTTGATTCTTGTCCATGGGCGCGGAATTGAACTTTTTGCCGGCGGCGCTCGACGTTCAACGCTTGCGGCGCAGACGAATGACATAGGCGCCATCCACCTTGTCGCGAAGCGGGGACAGGGCGCGTTCGGTCTCGCGGTCGAACAGCGGGTAATCCTCCAGGAACGCGGTGATGAGCTGCTCGTTCTCTTCGGGTTCGAGACTGCACGTGCTGTAAACGAGCACGCCGCCCGGCTTGAGCAGGCTGGTGGCGCGATGCAGTAGGTCCAACTGCACCTTGCGCAGGCGGGCGAACTCCTCGGGCTTGAGTCGCCAACGGAGATCGACCCGGCGGCGGATCACGCCGGTGTTCGAGCAGGGCGCATCGACCAGCACCCGGTCGAAAGCCTCGCCGCCATTGCGACGGTAGTTGTCGAGTTCATCGGAGGTCGAGGTGCTCACGGAGGTGATGTGCATCCGCTTGCAATTCTCGGTCACCAGTTTCAACCGCTCAGGATCGCGGTCGCTCGCGAAGACCTCGCCATCGTCATCCATGAGCTGGGCGATGTAGGTGGTCTTCCCGCCGGGCGTGGCGCAGAGATCGAGAATCCGCTCGCCGGGTTGCGGGTCGAGGACCTGCACCGCCAGCAGCGTGCTCGGGTCCTGGATGTAGAAAGCACCCTTTTGAAAGCTCGCCAGCTTCGCCAAGGGTGGGAGCGAGCTCAGCTCGAACATCAGGTTCTCGGGCGCCCAGTCGTACTTTCGGAAGGCGTAGGTGATGTCGTTCATCCGCCACGCCTCAATTGTTTGCTCAGGCAGCATCCGCAACGGATTGAGCCGCGCGTAGACGGGCGGTGGTTGGTTGTTCCATTCGAGGAGCGCACGGACTTCCGCCGCCGGCATGCGCTGCTCCCAGCGTTGAACCAGCCACTTGGGATGGGACCACCCGATCGCGGGTTGCGTCTCCTTGAGCGCCTGCCATTCCTTTAGCAAGGCCTCGCGATCACGCTCACAGGTGCGTAACACGGCGTTGACGAACCCGGTGTGAGGTTCCAGGCCGATGATGCGCGCCAGGTCAACGGCCTCATTCACCAACGCGTGGCCGGGCACCCGGTCCAGCATCAGGGATTGGTAGATGCCCATCCGGAGCAACACCCGCATCGGCGGGACCTGCGTCCGGCCGTTCGTCAGTTTGTCCATGAAATGATCCAGGGTCGCCTGCCAGCGGACGCAGCCGTAGGTGATTTCCTGGACCAACGAACGATCGACCGGCTTGAGGCCCGCTGCGGCGATCACTTCTTCAAAGATGTCCTCAATAAACTCGCCGCCTTGCAGATGTCTTAGCAGGATGCGTGAGGCAAATTGTCTTGGTTTTTCAAGTTGCACGCCCGATATTTGCCGCTGACCCGATTTTCGCGAGGTTTTTTGGCAAATTATGAGAGAAGAGCTAGAGAAAATGGTTTCGTCCGGAAAGCTGGGCAACAAGCACCTTGAACCCCTCATGCAGTTGACGGGTAGCGGCTACTGCTACCATCGCAGCTGGGGATTCGGCAAGATCACCACCGTGGACACGGTGTTTGCCCGGTTCACGATCGATTTCACAGACAAACCCGGACACCAGATGGATCTGGGCTTTGCGGCGGACTCGCTGAAGCCCATTCCGGCCACGCACATTCTGGCCCGCAAGGCCGCTGATTTGGAAGGCCTGCGCAAAATGGCCGCCCTGCATCACTTGGAGTTGATCAAGGTGGTGCTCGGTAGTTTTAGTGGCCAGGCAACGGTTGATCAGATCCAGCAGGTGCTGGTGCCGGACATCATCGCCGACGACTGGCGCAAGTGGTGGGAAGCCGCCCGCGCCGAGATGAAGAAGGACGGCCACTTCCGTCTGCCGACCAAGAAGTCCGAACCCGTGATCTACCAGCAGGAGCAGATTTCCCTGCAGGACCGCACCCTGGCGGAGTTCAAGGATGCCAAGGGACTCAAGGCGCATATCGCCATCGCCACGGAAGCCTTGAAAAGCTTCGCCGATCTCAGTGACAAGCAGGCGGCCGTCAACACGATCGTCGCCAAGTTGAACGAAGAGATCGCCTCCCATCAACGCACGCAGATGCCCACCGCGCTGGAAGCGGTGTTCATTCGCGATGAGTTGAAGGCGGCGGCCGGCATAGGTCCGGTGCCCGAAGACATCACCGCGGCCCAATTGTGGAGCCAGGAAAATTCCGTGGTGGATGTGCTCGAGGGCATTCCGGCTTCAAAACACAAACAAGTGCTCGACAGCCTCAAAGCCGCCAAGCCGCACTCTTGGGTGGACGCCATGATGCGCACCATCAACGAGGTGCCAGCCAAACAGGTGGGTGAGTGCGCCACGCTGTTGATCAATGAAGGACGGCTCGCCGATCTTCAAAATGCCTTGGGCCGTCTGGTGAATCATCACACGGGATCCACCGAGTTCCTGCTCTGGCTGGCCAAGGCCAAGGGTGATCAGTTCGCCAGCGCCATTGGACCCGAGCTTTTCCGCGCGATGCTCACCGCCATGGAGCGCGACCAGTTCAACGAGAAGAAATCCAACCGGCTCGGCGATTTTATCCTGAAAGAGACCGGCCTGCTTAAGCGGCTCACCGAGAACGCCGACATCGAGATCGTCAAGGATCTCACCCGGGCGCTGCAGTTCTCGCCGGTGTTTGACGACATGGACAAGCGGTCCCTGTTGGCGCGGATCGTCAAGGTCCACCCCGAGGTGCAGTCGCTGATCTCCGGCGAAACCACCCGCCAGCAGGAAGCGCCGTTGATCGTCTCCTGGGCGAGCTTGGAAAAGAAGAAGGCCGACTTCGACGATCTTGTCACCCGCCGCATTCCGGCCAACTCGAAAGACATCGAAGTGGCGCGAAGCTACGGCGACTTGCGCGAGAACCACGAGTTCAAAGCTGCCAAGGAGGAGCAGAAGCGCCTCACCGGCCTCAAAGCCAGCATCGCCGCCGAGCTGGATCGTTCGCGGGGCACCGACTTTGCCACCGTCCGCACCGACCTCGTCAGCCTCGGTACGAAGGTGGATCTCACCGAGCTCAATTCCGGTCAAAACGAAGTTTACAGCGTGATGGGCGCCTGGGATTCGGAGCCCGATAATCATATTGTCAGCTACCTGACGCCGCTGGCGCAGGCGCTCATGAACAAACCGGTGGGCGCCGAGGTTACGTTCGACATGGGCGGACACGAGAAGCGCTATCGCATCAATTCGATCGTGCCCACTCTGGCAACGTCCACCGTGGTCAACCCCAGCCCAACCGAGGGCGCGAGCGCGACCTGACACCAATTCGCAGTTTCATGACGAAGGCGGGCTACGCAGCCCGCCTTTTTCATTTTCCCGTGTGACGATCGAGGGCCACCAGCGCCTGGTCGAGCTCGGTGTCCGTGTTGTAGAAGTGGGGCGTGAACCGGAGATAGCGCCGGCCCGCGCGATCCGTTCGCAGTGATGCGACGATATTCTCGGCGGCCAGCTTGGCATGAACAGCGGCCAAATCCACCCCGTCGCGGCGGAAGGAAACGATGCCGCTGCGGTGTTGTTCAGGTGAGCTGGCGCCGCTGACCTCCCAGCCACGCTGTTGCAGCTGGGGAATGATGCGGTTCGCCTGCCGGAGCAGCTCCACCGCGATGTTTTCAATCCCGACTTCGAGCAACAATTCCGCGGCGGCCTTCAACCCGACGTAGCCCGGCAGATTTAAACTGCCTGCCTCGTAACGCCGCGCATCCGGCGGATGCACAATCTTATCTTGCGCCACGAAGTTCGGGCATCGGACGTTGTGCCAGCCGAGCGCGATGGGTTCGAGGAGGTCCTGCACTTCCTTGCGCACGTAAAGAATGCCGGCCGCGCACGGACCCAGCAGCCACTTGTGCGCATCTGCGGCGAGGAAGTCCACGTGCGCTGCGTTCATCGGGAACGCCCCTAACGTCTGGATGGCGTCCACGCAAAAGAGAATGTTCTGCGCCCGGAGCGCCCGGCCAATGGCCTCGTAATCGATCCGCCAGCCGCTGATGAAATGACAGGATGCCAGCGCGACCAGTGCCGTGTTCTCGTCCACCTGTCCGATCACGTCGATGTCACGAATGCGGCCGAGTTGCTTGATGTTGATCAGCCGGACCTCGACGCCTTTCTCCGCCAGCGCCAGCCAGGGATAAACGTTGGACGGATAATCGTCGTAATAAACCAGCACGTTGGCCTGGCGGCGGAATTTCAAACCGCCCGCGATGAAACTCAAGGCGAGGGAGGTCGGGCCGACGAGCGCCACCTCGCTCATATCCGCGCCGATCAGTTTGGCCAGCAGCCCGCGCGTCTCCTTGATCTGCGCGTGGCTGAAAGCGGTCTCCTGGTCATCGAGCGTCGCGGCCTCGGCGTATTGGCGAATCGCGTCGGCCACCCGCCGGGGCAACGGGCAGACCGCCGCATGCGCGAGGAAGGTCTTGTGCTGCGTCACTGGAAACTCGGTGCGGCGCAGCGCTTCGTTCTGATGAAGTTCCTGAATGGTCATCGCGTGAATGGAGTGCGGCCCGGACCAACCCAAGTCCCAGCCGTTGGCGCCAGTGTTCCGAGAGCGGTCCATTTAAGGCAACTTGAATTCTTGCGCGGCCGGCGCCACCGATTCGATCGGCCAGCGATGGAGTTCGATTGTACGGCAATGTCGTTCACCGGGGTGCCGCTGCCGGGAAGAAAATGCAGAAGATATCGCCTTTCAGTTTGCAGGCCCGCCCCGGTTTGAAGTTGTTTAGGGCCAGCTGCGACGCTACGCTCGCCCCATCATGGCCGGCTCGCTCAACACCTACAGATATGCCCTGTCCAGCCCACTTCTCGACCGGCCCACTCGGCACGGCCCGCCTCAATTGCCGCTGCCCTTGAGTAACTGCTTCCGTCGTGGCGCGTTAAAGCAATGGCTCAGGCACTACTCCACAAGACGGATGGTTACGCTTGCAGCGCTCGGTGTTCTTTTCAGCTTCTGCACTCAGCTGTCGGCTGCGCAGGCACCGGCGGTAGCCGTTGATCCATTTGATCCGCTGCGCGTGCTCGAGGTGCAGCTCACGATCCCGAAGGAGGACTGGGACACATTGCGGTTTCAACAACGCGACGGCAAAGCGGAGTTCAGCAAGGAGCGGCTCGATCATCCGGTGCCCAAGCCATACACCTGGTTCCAGGCGGACGCCGTGATCGACGGCGCGCCGGTCCCCAAGATTGGGGTGCGCAAGCGCGGGTTCTACGGTTCCCGGCATGTGGATCGGCCGGCGCTGAACCTGGATCTCGCGCATTTCACGAAAGGTCAGGCCTGGGGCGGCCTGAATGAAATGCGGCTGCACAACAACCGGCAGGATCTCGCCCAGTTGCGGCAGGCCCTCGCGTACCAGGTGTTCACGGCCGCGGGTGTGCCGGCGCCCCGCTGCCGGCTCGCTCACGTCACGGTCAATGGTCAGGACCTCGGCATCTACTCGCAGGTGGAAGCGATCAACGACGCTTTTCTGAAGCGGCAATTTGGCAACCAGAGCGGCAACCTTTACGAAGCGTCCATCAGCGATTTCCGGCCGGGCTGGATTGCGACCTTCGAGCGGAAGAACAACCAGAAAAAGCCGGGCATCGCCGACCTTGAGGCGGTGACCGAGGCGCTGCAAAGCGCCGATGACACTTTGCTGGAACGGTTGGGCAAGGTGATCGATGTGGACGCGTTTATCCGCTTCTGGGCGGTGGAGAGTTTGATCAATCACTGGGACGGCTTCGCCGGCGATCAGAACAACACGTTCCTCTACCATGATCCCGCCACGGACAGGCTGCGCTTCATCGCCTGGGGCGCGGATGCCACGTTCAGCCAGCGGAACATCTTCGTTCCCTTTCAACCACCCACCTCGGTGCTGGCGGTCAGCCTGCTTCCCCGCCGGCTCTACAACCATCCGGTCGCCCGGGAGAAATATCGGCAGCAAATGCGTGCATTGCTGGCGACGGTGTGGAACGAGGAGAAGCTCCTTACCGAAGTAGCCCGCATGGAAAAGCTGATGCAGAATCGCGTGACCATCCCTGCACCCTTGCTCGCCATGGGGCTCGGCCAGGTGCGCGAGTTCATTCAAAGCCGGCGGGCGGCCGTTGAGGCAGAGCTGGCCAGACCAGCGGAGCCCTGGACCTATCCGATGCGGACCGAGGTCTTTTTCACGAAGTTGGGCACGGTGTCGGCAACGTTCTCCGGAACCTGGGTGACGAATGTCATGTTACCCCGTTTGCCAGACGGTCAGGGGCGGATCGAACTCGACTTCTACGGCCGCCGCTATGCGGGCGATGTGATCGACGTCAAAGCCGGTCCCAACGCGGACAATCGATCTGAGGTCACCATCTATGCGACCACCCGCTTCCCCGGCGTCGAGGTCCCCGTCACGGTCTGGGCGATCGTCAGCACGAATTCGTTTCACCCCGGCGAGGCGCTGGAGTTCACGGGCAAGGAGACGCAGTTGGGGCTTTTCGCAGGCGATCTTTTGGGTGACGACCTCCGACTGCTCGCGTGGATGGGCGGTGGCGGCACCATCGAGCTGGAACAGGCGGAGCCGCGATTTGGAGCACCCATGAAAGGCAAACTCGACGGCGCGCTCACGCTTATGCCGTGGGAAGATTTCGATCTGCGTTCGCTGAAGGCGGCACCCAAAGCGCCGACTGCAGCGGCGAAAAAGTAGCAGAGACGGAACGCTGATCTCCGGATCGGCCCCACGGCTTGCCTAGCCCGTATCGAATTGGAAACCGGCGCCCCGCTGCCTTCCTTAAACTTGAACCGCCCACGCCCGCCGCTACACTCGCCCACTCATGAGCGACGCGACGAATACCAATTTCCGGATCGAACACGACACGATGGGCGAGGTGCGGGTGCCCGCCGACAAATATTGGGGCGCCCAGACCGAGCGCAGCCGCAACAACTTCAAGATCGGCGGCCAGTTGATGCCGCGCGAGGTCATCCAAGCGTTCGCCATTCTCAAGAAGGCCGCCGCGCTGACGAATCTCGCTTGCGGGGTGCTGCCACCGGAGAAGTCCGACCTGATTGCCAAAGTGTGCGACGAGATTCTCGCCGGCAAACTCGATGATCAATTCCCGCTCGTCGTCTGGCAGACCGGTTCGGGCACGCAGTCGAACATGAACCTCAACGAGGTCATCGCCAATCGCGCCCATGTGCTGGTCGGTGGCAAGCTCGCCGACGAAAAGAAGCTCATCCACCCGAACGACGACGTGAACAAATCGCAGTCGTCGAATGACACGTTCCCGACCGCAATGCACATCGCCGCTTATGCCGCCTTGGTGAACGGGACGTTGCCGAAGGTGAAGAAGCTCCGCCAGACGCTCGCCGCCAAGGCCCGCGAATATATGGACGTCGTGAAGATCGGCCGCACGCACTTGATGGACGCCACGCCATTGACGCTTGGCCAGGAGTTGTCCGGCTACGTCTCGCAGCTCGATCACGGTATCCGCGCGATTCAGAACACGCTGGCACACGTTGCAGAGCTCGCGCTCGGCGGCACCGCCGTCGGCACGGGCTTGAACACGCCGAAAGGTTTTGCCGAGAACGTCGCGAAGCAGATCGCGGGACTCACCGGTCATCCGTTCGTCACGGCACCAAATAAGTTCGAGGCGCTGGCTTCGCACGACGCGCTGGTCGAGGCTTCGGGCGCGCTCAAGACCCTCGCCGTGAGTTTGATGAAGATCGCTAACGACGTGCGCCTGCTCGCCTCGGGTCCGCGCAGCGGCATCGGCGAAATCCTGATCCCGGAGAACGAGCCCGGTTCCTCGATCATGCCCGGCAAAGTGAACCCGACGCAGTGCGAGGCGCTCACGATGGTCTGCGCGCAGGTCGTTGGCAACGACGCGGCGATCACGATCGGCGGCATGAACGGCCACTTCGAGCTGAACGTGTTCAAGCCGGTGATCATCTTCAATTTCCTGATGGCCGCGCGGAACCTTGGTGACGCCTGCGAGTCGTTCAACGACCACTGCATCGTCGGCCTCGAACCGAACCGGCCGTTCATCCAAAAGCATCTCGAGAATTCGTTGATGCTGGTGACGTCGTTGAACACGCACATCGGCTACGAGAACGCGGCGAAGATCGCGAAGAAGGCGCACAAGGAGAACAAGACGCTTCGCGCAGCGGCGATCGAACTCGGCCTGGTGACCAGCGAACAGTTCGATCAATGGGTCATCCCGGCCAAGATGATTGGGCAGAAACCGGAAGTGCCGGAGCTCAATTCATGAAGCGGTGGCGCGACCAGGCAATGGAAGGTGGCGTTCGATCCGCCGGTCGCGATTGGCAGGCTCCAACAAGCGGCCCCCGGCCGTCCACTGGGGTCTCCAAGGACGACTATCGCCGATAGGCGGATCGTTTCTCCGTCGAAGAGTGCCCGCACCCGTATTCGCCTGGTCACTGTGTGAGTCTCCACCATTTGCCGCTTGTCTGAACCGGTGATTTCGCGTCTAACCCACGCATGCCGGACTGGCTTGCAGTTATCATCCTCGGGATCATCGAAGGCGTTACGGAGTTTCTCCCCGTGTCTTCGACGGGCCATCTCCTCCTGGTGCAGAACAACGGCTGGCTGCCGCATCAATCGGATCTCTTCAACGTCGGCATCCAATCCGGCGCGGTGCTGGCGGTCATGCTCGTGTTCACCAAGCGTCTCAATCAGTTCGCGCGCGAATGGCGACGGCCCGAGATCATGGACTACCTGCTCAAGCTGGGCGTCGCCTTCGGCGTCACGGCGGTCGGTGGGCTCACCCTCAAGGCGTTGAATTGGGAACTCCCGGAAACGCTGATGCCCGTGCTGCTGGCCACGGTGATCGGCGGCGTGGCGATCATTGCGATTGAGAAATGGCTGCGCGGCCGGCCCCTGTCCGAGCGTATCTCGTGGACGATTGCCATCGCGGCCGGCATCGCCCAGCTCGTGGCGGGCGCGTGTCCCGGCACCTCCCGGTCAGGTGCCACTATTCTGATGATCATGGCGTTGGGTCTTGCCCGGCCGGCAGCGACGGAGTTTTCCTTCCTGCTCGGCATCCCGACGCTGATAAGTGCCGGTGCTTACGAGGCGCTCAAAGTCCTGAAGCATGGCGGCCCGATGGAAACGTCGTGGAGCATGGTGATCCTGGGCACGATCGCGTCGGCGATCACGGCCTTCGTCGTGGTGAAGTGGCTGCTGAAGTTCGTGCAGACCCACACGTTCATCGGCTTTGGTTGGTACCGGATCGCGCTGGGCGTGGTGATTCTGTTGCTGACGCAGCGCTGATCCGCACTGCCCTGAGGCCAGTGAGGCCGCGTTGCGCGCGCGGCCGTGACCTTGCGCGACCGGCTTGGAGGCCTGTTTACTTGCGCCGCACGAGGCGCAGCAGATCGCGCGCGGCGGGAATCTTGAGCCAGAGCCCGAGGCCGAAATAGACCAGGCCGGCGACCGTGGCGGGCACAAACACTTCGCCTAGACAAAGCCACTTGTTAGTATGCCCCATGCGTGAAGTCCACCAGTTCACCAGCAACCATGCGACAACTCCGGCGGCGAGCAACGCGCCGGTGATCGAGCTCAGTTGTCCGCGAAGTTCACCCCAGTCGAGTTTCCCGATCTTCTTGCGCAGCGCGAAGACCAGCAGGCCCGCATTCAGCGTGGCGGTGATCGAGTTCGCCAGACCGAGCCCCAGGCCTTTGAACGGAAAGATGAGGGCGACGGAAATCAGCACGTTCAACACGAGGCACACGATGCTGATGCGCATCGGTGTCTTGGTGTCGCCCGTGGCGTAAAAGGCGCGCGCGAGGATATTGACGAGCGAGAAGGCGATCAAACCGGGCGCGAGGCCGAGAACCGCCCCGGCTGAACTGAGCGTGCTCAGCGGCGTGAACTTCCCGCCCTCAAAGAGCAGCCTCACGATCGGCTCGGCCAGCACGCCCAGCAGAATTGCCGCGAGACCGTTAATGAAGATTAGATTGCCGATTCCTTCGCGCAGGGTGGCGCGAAACTCAGGAAATTTCTTTTCCGTGGCGAACCGCGTCAGCGTGGGCAGCAGAAAAGTTGCGAGCGCAATGCCGAAGACACCCTGCGGCAGCTCCATCAGCCGCACGCCGCAACTGAATGACGACAGAATCCCCTCGCCGTGCAGCTTGGCGATGCCTTGCGTCAGGAAGACGTTCACCTGGAACGCCGCCACGCCCAGCGTGCCGGGGATCATGCGCTCGACGACGATGCGCACGGTGTCATTGTCAAACGGGCTGGCCCACCGCCAGCGGAAGCCCTCGCGGTGCAGGGTGGGCCATTGGAAAAGCATTTGCGCCACGCCCGCCACCAAGACACCCAGGGCCAGCCCGAACACTTGGGTTGGCAATTCGCTCCCCATGCCCGGTGCGATCCACAGCGTGAAGGCGATCATAACGACGTTGAGCATCGTGGCGCCCATGGCCGGGATGAAGAAATGGCCGCGGGAATTCAGCATGCCCATGAACACCGCCGCGATGCACACGAGCAGCATGTAGGGGAACATGAACCGCATCAGCTCGAGCGTGAGGCGGTTCGAGGCGGTGGGGCTGCCGACGGCGAGATAGATGGAGATGCCGATCATCGCCAGCCCGATGATGATGCTCGCGGCCAGGACGAGACCCGAGAGCACGGCGTTGGCGGCGAGCCACATTTCGCGTTCGCCCTGCTTGATCTCCTTCTCCTTGAAGATGGGCACGAACGCGGCCGTCAGCGCGCCTTCACCCAGCAGTCGGCGAAACAGGTTGGGCACCATGAACGCGAAGAGAAAGGCATCCATGACCCAGCCCGCGCCGAGGAAACGAAAGTAAACCATCTCCCGCAGCAACCCGAGCACGCGGCTGAGCATGGTGGCGGCACCCATCGCGCCGGAGGATTTCAGCATTTTGGACATCGAACGGCCGCGAGGTTCGGAAGTCCCACCGCAAACTGCAAGGGGGAAGGCGCGGCTGGTGGGGTGTGATTTAACGAACGGCCAAACAGGTGAAGAATCCGGTGAAACTCTGACCCTCTGCTCTCTCAAGTTACCAAACAACAATCACGTAGAGATGGAGGCGAGGGTCGGAATCGAACGATGCTCCGCCGACAACCAGTCCCAATATCCTACTTTTCGGCGCTTATTTTAGGCCCGTGTTTATTGGGTTCAAGCAGCTTTTTCAACTATCCGCCCACTATCGTCAGCTCTCCGTGCTCTACCCGCTTTCTACTCGGTTGTTGAAGAAATCGTTGAAGGTTTCGTTGAAGGTTTTTTAGCCGTGCTGCGCGGGATTTGCCGGCGCGCGAACGCCCAAGATGCTTGCGCAAAGATTGTGGGGACACGTAGGCTTCGCACGACCATGAAGGACTCCGTTGACACCAGCGGCTCTGAAAGCCTCGGACAAACCGTCGCGCGGGCAACCGTCGAGACCGAAGCAATAAGAGACCTCGGATTCGACTTGGCCGAAATTGCTATCGATCAAGTCATGGACGGAGGCATCTTACGTGAAGTGCCCATTTTCGGCGCAATTGCCGCCGCCGTAAAAGGTGTCCAAAATGTCCGTGACCGGCTACTCGTGAAGAAGGTCTATTCGTTTCTGTTACCTTTGGCCAACTTGCCTCAGACCGAACGAGACGCTTTTGCTCGCAAACATCTCGATGATCCGAAGAAGGCAAAGAAACTCGGCGAGGCCCTGGTGCTCATTCTCGACACATTCGATGATTTCGAGAAGCCGCCGATGCTCGCTAAGATGTATGCCGCACTCGTTCGAGGGAAAATCCGTTTGGATACGTTCAGACGACTGGCAGCGGCTATCGATATCGGCTTTGCAGACGACCTTAAGAATTTCGCGATTGCGGCATTCGATGCTAAGGACCGAACGAATTCAGTTTTGACGAGCACAGGCTTGGTGCGATTTACAGGCGACGGAACTGTTGCCGATTTGATAGATCCGAGAATGGATCCAATTCACGCAATCACACCGCTTGGCACCATCTTCATCGGTTGCATGAACGAAACCTACCAATTCGATGCGCATCTTTGACGGGATGCGGGTTTGACCATACAGCGGGACTTCGATTCGATTGCAAGGCCTCGCGAGTCAATTCACAGTCCCGAAATGAATAGCAGCCATCACTGGTCGTATTTTGCGGCGCTCGAAGAAGATGTCGAAAGCCTCTCGAGATTCATTCATTTCTCTGCTGCCAACCTAGGCACTTACTCAATAGAGTTGGCTCGTCTCTTGATGGCGTCCACACAAGAAGTAGATGTTCTCTTCAAGCAGATATGTGCCAAACATGGCGACAAATCCACCAAGGAACCCGGTTACCGTAATTTCTTCGCGAAAGGTGACTATGCAAAAATCCGCTCTATTGAGATTTCTGCTCCCCGATTTGGCCTAACTTTCAAGCCTTACGAGAATTGGATAAATCAGGCACCGGATTGGTGGACTGCGAACAACAAGGTCAAGCATCAACGCCACACTGAGTTTGAAAGAGCGTCGTTGGGGAATGTGCTGAGTTCTCTTTCCGGATTACTGATAGCGAACATCTATTACGCAAACGAAGAAGGAACGCTCCAAAAGGACCTCGTCTCGTTGAAACTACTCAGCTGCAAGAAACTGGTGCGGACGAACACCATGGCCTTTGCCGCAACAGGGTTTAAGGTTCCTTGATCATCCAACCAACTCTGACTTCGAAGATCTCCCGTTCCGCGCGGGCGCCGCTTCCGGGGCTTCGCTGCTGCCCCAGTCACTCGCGCCACCGTTGCGCCGCGCATTCTTCCGGCGCCAGTGCTGACTGATGGTTTTCGTCGCCTCATCCAGCCAGTCCCGGTCGGCGATCTGCGTGAACAGTTCGATCGTGCTGAACAGCTTCACCGCGTTTGGCCGCGGCTTGCCCAGCGGCTTGAGCGTGCCGGCTGCGGAGAGAATCGCCACGTCCTCGCAGGTGCAATTCAGCAACTTGGCCACCTGATCCGCATGCAGCCGCGCCGGCAGTTCCTTCGTGGCCCAGGTCGCCATCGCCGCGTGAATGATGTCCGATCTCATCGAGCGTCTCTCCTTTCTTCCCGACAGGTCCGAAGTTCATCGCGGCACTCTTCGAGCACGCGCGAGTTGTTATCCAGGCAGACCATGAGCTTGGCGTTGGCGGCGTTCTGATCCGTCACCATCCGCCGCAGGCTCGACTGGTAATCCTCCCGGGCCTGCCGGTGATCGCTCATCAAGCGTTCATGCTGGCGGACGAAGTAGCGCATCGTCGCGACGGCGAAACAGCCGAGCACGATCAGGCTCGCGATGAAGAGCCAGCGATCGTTCTGCGCAGCGGCCTTGGTGGTGAGATCAATCAAGGGTTGCATGGGTCACCTCACATTCGCATCCACCTCAAACCGGCCGCCGCCGGTGAGGAACGTCACGTTGCCGCCCTCGGCCTTGTTCGCCATCGTTGAGCCGTAGAGCCGGACATTGGCGGGAACGCTGGCGTCGATCGACGTGGCCGCCGGAACACTCGACACCAGCACGCAATCTTTCAGCGTGAGATCATCACTGCCATCCACCTGGACGGCTTTGCCGCCCGCCGCGGCGAACGTGCTCACGATCCGGGCGTGGTTCACGGTGAGCGTAAACGGGTCCTCGACGAAGGCATGATGCACGCCGTAGCTGGCACTCGACCGGATCTCGCGGGCCGTCACGTTGTTCGTCCCGGCCGAGCAGGCCAGGCCCACGCCAGCCGTGCTGGCGATCAGATTCGATTCAACAACGTTGGTCCCACCACCCAGGGTCAACCCATCGCCACCCGAGGACGTGATCTCATCCGCGCGCACGAAGTTCGTGCCGCCATAGAGCTCGACCGCCCGCGGACCACCCGAGGTGATCAGCTTGGCGTGAATGCGCGTGTTGCCGTTCGTGCAGCGCACGCAGCCCCGCGTCCCCGCGCCGATGAACTGCGCATCGATGCTGACCACCGAACCGCTCTTGCTGATCAACACCGCCCAGGACAGGACGTCCGTGCTGTTGTTGATGAACTCGCCGTCGCCAGTGATCCGGCAGATGATGTTGCCGTTCGCGCCCGTGGCGCTGTCGTCGAAGATGGCGCCATTGGCGGCGGCCGTGTTCACCACCTTGGCCCCGGCGAGGAAGTGCCAGTTGATCCCGGTCTTGAACAAGTTGCGTTCATCGTAGGTGCCCGGCAGCACGATGATCGTGTCGCCAAAGACCGACGCCGTCTTTGCTGCGGTCAACGTGAGGAACGGAAACCGCAGATCACCGCGCACGGCGGTCGTGTTGTTGCCGTTCACCTGATCGACCCACAACACCCGGCCCGTCGGCACGGGCTTGGGAACATCCAGCCCGACGGGAAATCCGCCGGCCGTGGCGCCGTCATGGCAGACC